>DATBER010000036.1:0-84804 GCA_036558905.1 Jatrophihabitantaceae bacterium
AACGCCGCGAGCGTGCAGCTGGGCGCCGGAATTATCGTCTGAATTTCCGGCGCGGGGCACTAGTGCGGGCGCGCGTGCTGGCTAGCAGGCCGGCTTGAGTCGCTGGACCGGCGGCGTGCGCCCGTACACCTTCTTGCTGACCTGGTAGCCGCGACGGTCCTGGTCGATCACCTGGGCCCGGATCGTCGCCAGGGCCGCGGCGCCGAGCTTGTTCCGTTTCACCAGCGTCAGCACCTCGGGGTTGTCGCCGCCCACGGCCCCGACCTTGATGTTGCCGACGTGCGGCGCGTAGTACTTCAGCTGATGACCGCCCGCGGGATCGAGGGGCGCGAACTCGTCGATGACCAGGACGTTGCCGAAGCAGCCGACGGGGACACAGACGCGCTGGCCGGTCTTGGTCACCTTGCCGCAGTCGAAGAAGCCGACCGCGGGTGCGCGACCCTGCTCGTAGGCCGGCGTGTGCAGCCGCGGCCGGTTGAGCATGCCGATTCCCGCGCGTGCGCCGGCGATACCGGCGATCCAGGTGCTCGGAGCTCCGACGAGCTGACCTTCCTCGTACTCCTCGGGATACTCGCCGACGTTCCAGACCCGTCCGGCGCGGTCCTGCGCCTCGAAGGCCAGCTCGGATTCCTGGATCGTGCCGTTGTCGAGGTCGCGCTCGAAGACGACGAGCGTGCGAACGCCGTTGATCACCTTGGTCAGGTCGGTGACGGTTGCGACGATGCTGTGCTGGTGCAGTTCGCCGTCGTCCCCGACAACCGTGCCGCGCAGTTCGGTGTTCGCCCCGGGCACCAGCGGCAGCCATCGGTTGTCGATCTCGGGACGCTTCGGGAAGTGGTGGGCGGAGAAGCGGGCCACCGGGCCGCAGGTGTTGGCCGCGGGTTTGGCCGGGGCTGCGTCGGCGGTAGCCGGAATCGCAATCAGCAGCGGCACCACCAGAACGGCACTCGTCATCAGCGGCCGGACGCGGTGACTGATCATGGCTGGGCGTCCTTTCTCGACAGGGCGCGGAGACTGCGGCGGGACTTGGCGAAGCGCAAGTACAGCGAAGGAACGACGAAGAGATTGAGAACAGTCGAGGTCACGAGCCCGCCGAGGATCACTACCGCCAGCGGGTACTCGATCTCGTGGCCAGGTCGGTCGCCGAGCACGACGAGAGGCACCACCGCGAGCCCGGTCGCCAGGGATGTCATCAGGATCGGCGAGAGCCGTTCGCGCGCACCGCGCAAGACGAGCGCCGGGCCGAAGGTCATACCTTCGTGCTTCTCCAGGTGCTGGCAGTGGTTGACCAGAAGGATCCCGTTCCGGGCGGAGATCCCGAACACGGTGAAGAATCCGACCATCGAGCCGAGCGAGATGACCCCGCCGGCGATGCGGTTCGCGAGCACGCCGCCGACGAGGGCCATCGGCAGGGTCAGGAAGATCAGCAACGCAAGCCGCCAGCTGCCGAAGGAGACCTGCAGCAGCAGCAAGATCGCGAGGCCGGCGACGATCGCGATGCGGTACAGGTGGGCCTGAGCGGCCTGGCGCTCCGCGTACTCGCCGAGCAGTTCGGCGTGGTATCCGCGGGGGAACTCGACGCTGCGCAGCGCCTTGTTCACGTCCGCGACGACCGAGCCGAGATCGCGGCCCTTGACGTTCGCGGCGACGTCGAGCCGGCGGGAGTCGTTCTGACGCTCGATAGCGTTCGGTACCGGCTCGACGGTCACCTTGGCGACGTCGCCGAGGCGCACCACCGAGCCGGACGGCGTGTCGATCGGCAGCGCGCTCACCGCCTGCACGCTCGATCGGGTCTGCGGTGTGCTCCAGACGACGGTGTCGTACGCCTTGCCGTCGCGGAAGATGTCACCGACCTCCTCGCCCGCGACCAGCGTGGACGCGGCACGGCGGACATCGCCGGGTTTGAGCCCGTATATCGCGGCCTTGGCGATGTCGACCTCGACCTGGATCTGCGGCTGGTCGAGAGAGATGTCGACGTGGTCGTCGGCGATCCCGTGGATACCGGCGAGTTTGTGCTGTATCTCGAGGCCTTTGGTCCGCAGCACGTCCAGGTCCTCGCCGTAGATGCGAATGACGATGGGCTCCTTCGCGCCGGTGAGAACCTCCTCGATCCGTTCGTTCAGGTAGGTGAGCACGTCTCGGTAGACACCCGGGTAGCTGTCGATGACCTTGTTGATGGCCTCGACCGTCTTGGCGTAGTCGGCCTTCGGGTCGATGCTCACCCAGTTCTCGCCGAAGTTGACGCCGGCGATCTCCTCGCCGAGGAACGCCTGCCCGATGTGGTTCCCGAACGCGCGCACGCCCGGGATGGCGCGCAGATCCCGGCTCAGGTTCGTCGTCACGCGCTCCATCTCCTGCGCCGACGTCCCCGGCGTGGCGATGAAGTGCATCAGGAAGTCGCGCTCCTTGAAACTGGGGAACAGGCTCTGTCCGAGCTGCGGCACGACCAGCACGGCGGACAGCACGAGTGCGAGGCTTGCGGCGTAGGCGTTGCGCGGCCGCCGCACGATCCGGGCGAGGGCAGCCGTGTACCCGCGCTGCAGCCACTTGACGATCGGGGACTCGCGGCGTTCGACCGGTGCGCGGCGCAGCAGGATCAGCGCGAGCGCGGGCGTGACCGTCAGCGCCACGGCCATCGACGCGACGATGGCGAGCGTGTACGAGACGGCGAGCGGCCGGAAGAACGACCCGGTCAGCCCGGGCAGCAGGAAGATCGGCACGGCGGCCGCGACGATGATCAGCGTCGCGTAGACGATCGGGCCACGAACCTCGAGCGACGCGTTCAGGATCACCGACGCGATCGGGCGGTTCTCACCCTCGCGGCGGTACTGCCGCACCCTGCGCAGGATGTTCTCCACGTCGATGATCGCGTCGTCGACGACTGCGCCGAGGGCGATCACCAGCCCGGCCAGGGTCATCGTGTTGACGGTCGCGCCGCGCCAGTACAGCACGAGCATCGCCGCGATCAGCGACAGCGGGATCGTCAGCAGGCTGATTGCGGCGACCCGCCACTCGTACAGGAAGGCGAGCAGGATCACCACGACCAGCAGGAAGCCGAGCAGCAGCGCCACGCTGAGGTTGTGGATCGACGTCTTGATGAAGTTCGCCTGCTGGAAGACCTTGGTGTCGAAGGTGACGCCGGGCAGGCCCGGCTGCAGCGAGTCGAGCACCTTCTGGACGTCGCGGGTCACGTTGAGCGTGTTGCCCCACGGCAGCTTCTCGACGACCAGCAGTAGTCCCGGGCTGTCGTTTACGATCGCGTCGCCGATGAGCGGCTGGTGGTCGATCTTGACATTGGCCACCTGGCCGAGGCGTACGTGCTTTCCCGTCTTGCTGTCCACGGTCACCCGGGCCAGGTCGGCGGGCGCGACGATCGGCAACACGTGCCGGATTCCGATCTGCTGCTCGGGCAGCTGGATGGCGCCGCCGGTGCCGATGATCGATCCGTTGGAGAAACGCAGCAGGCCGGAGTCGACCGAGTCCGACGTCGCTTCCATGACGCCGTCGAGCGTGACCTGCTGCTTCGCCATCCGTTGCGGGTCGACCTGGACGGTCATCATCTTCAGCCGCTCGCCCCACATGGCGACGTTGGCGACTCCCTCGATGCGCATGATGCGGGCGCGGATCGTCCAGTACGCCATCATCGACAGGTCGATGACGGAGTGGTCCTTCGAACTCATGCCGATCTGCATGACACGTGCCGTCGCCGACACCGGCGGCATCATCACCGGCGGTGCGGCCCAGGTCGGCAGGCTGGGCGTGACGATCGAGAGCCGCTCCTGCACGAGCTGACGCGCGCGGTTGAGGCTCGTGCCCTGCTTGAAGATCATCTGAATCGACGACAGTTGCGGCACCGACCGCGACCGCATGTCGGTCAGGCCCTCGACGCCGTTGAGTACCTGCTCCAGGGGCACGGTCACGAGAGACTCGACGTCGGTGGTGGACAGGCCCAGGCAGGCCGTCTGGATCTCGACCTGCGGCGGGGCGAACTCGGGGAAGACGTCCACCCGCATCTTCGGGATCGACAGTGTGCCGAGCGCGATCATCGCGGCGGCGAGCGCGACCACGAGGAAGCGGAACCGGAGGCTCGTGCGGACGATGAAGCGCATGAGCGTCGGCCGCTGCTCCGGCTGCCCGTTCATTCGCCCTCGACCACGTACTCCGTGCCGAGCAGTTCCGCCCCGCCGACGGTGACGACCAGCGTTCCGGGGGGTGGTCCGGACCGCAGCAGGACGTTGTCGCCCTCCACCTGCTCGATGCCGATCGGCACCCGCACGAAGGTGAGCGGCTTCGGGTTCGTGTAGACCCAGGCCCTGCCGTCCTTGTCGTAGAGCACGGCCGACAGCGGAACCTGGGTAGCTCCCGGCGCTCTGACCTCCGCGACCCGGCGCACGGTGTCGGTCTTCAGGCCGATGCGGCCGGCGGCTTCCTCGGTGAGGGTGACGCGGCCGACGTCGCTCCCGTCGATCGCCTCGACCGAGGCGGGTTCGGCGCCGGCCTCCTCGCTCGAGCCGGCCTTGCCGCAGCCGCTGAGGGCGAGACCGGCGAGCACGGCCAGCACGGCGAGCAGCGCCAGCCGGATCGTCGTTCGGTGCATCACTGCCCTCCCTCCGGAATGCTTGGGCCTGGCGGGCGTCCGCGCAGGCGGAGGCCGGACGCGAACCGCAGGTACAGCGCGGGGACGACCAGCACGACGAGCAATGTCGTCGTCACGAGACCGCCCAGGACGACAACGGCGAACGGGAACAGCGCCTCGGTGCCCGCGACGCGGCCCAGGAACAGCAGGGGAAGCACGGCGGCGGCGGTCGCCAGCACGCTGAGGAGCAGCGGGCCGACCCGCTCGCGCGTGACGCGGTTCACCAGTTCGGTGTCGGCCGGCTCCTCCCGGGCGAAGCTGCGCACGAGGAGGACCACGTTGCGGGCGGCCAGGCCGAAGATCGCAAGCAATCCCATGAGCGCGCCGAGCGTCCGGACCCCGCCGACCAGGCCGGCCGTCAGCACGCCACCGACCACCGACAGCGGCAGGACGAGGAAGATCAGGGTGGCGAGAAGCCAGCTGCCGAACGCCGCCTGCAGCACCAGGTAGATGCCGACAGCCGCCGCGATCGTCGCGAGACCCACCCGCCACAGCTGGCCCTGGTGGCGCAGCGAGTCGCTGTGCACCTCGGCGTGGAACTCGAGCGGCATGCTCATCGCGGCGACCCGGCTGCGCACCTCGTGCACGACGGCGGCGAGGCTGCGGCCGTGGACGCTCGCCGCCACGTCGATGCTGCGCGACACGTTGTCGTGCCTGATCACCGTCGGGTACGGCCCGACGCGGACGTCCGCGACGTCAGCGAGGCGGACGTGGCCGCCACCGGGCAGATCGAGCAACAGGCCGCCGATGTCGGCCGGCGTGCGCCGCACGGCCGGCGTACCCCAGACGACGACGTCGAAGATCTTCTGCTCCTCGTAGAGGCTGCCCACCGGCAGGCCGGCGAAGAACGTCGCCGACGCGCGGCGCACATCGCCCGGCTTGATGCCGTACTTCTGCGCCTTGGCGAGATCGACCTGGATCTGCACGGTCGGTTCCTCGGGCTGCGCCTCGACCGCCGGCCTCGCGATGCCCTTGACCGTCGACAGCACGCCGCGAACCCGGTCGGCCGTCTGCCGTAGCCCGGCGAGCGAGTTGCCGTACACCCGGACCACCACGTCGGAGTTCGTGCCGGTGTCGGCACCGTTGAGCTGCGCCTGCTCGTACGTCCGTACGTCGCCACGCAACCCCGGGTACCCGTGCACGACGGTGTCGATCGCGGACACGGTCTTGCCGTAGTCGGCGGAGCCCGCGACGCTCACCCAGATCTCGGCGGCATTCACGTTGACGCTCTGGTCGGACAGGATCGCCCGGCCGACGTGTGACCCGACGTCCGTGACTCCGGGCAGGCCCTGCAGTTCGTGGGTAGCGGCAGCCGTTATCCGCGACATCTCGACGAGCGATGTACCGGGCGCGGCCTGCCAGCGCACCAGTAGGTCGCGATCTTGCAGGCGCGGCAAGGTCGCCCGGGACGTGAGCTGCGGCAGCACCGCCAGTGCGGCGAGCGCGATGACCCCGACGGCCACGTACGCGCGGGCCGGTCGGCTGACGTGCCGCGCGATCAGCCGGTCGTAGCCCCGGGCGAGCAACGGCGCCAGCCCGCGCGCGCGTACCGGCTCCTCGCCGAGCAGCAGCAGGCTCAGCGCCGGGGTCACCGTCAGCGCGACGACCAGCGAGATCGCCACGGCCAGCAAGTACGTCCAGACGAGCGGGCTGGCGAGCGCTCCCGGGAGCCCGCCGAGCGCCAGGGCGGGCAGCGCGGCCAGCAGCACGACCACCGTCGCGTAGACGAGCGGTCCGCGCACCGTGGCCGACGCGTCCGCGATCAGCCGCCTGGTCGACCGCGGTTCCTCCGTCGCGTTCGGTTCGCGCAGTCGCTGCCGAATGGCGTCCACGCCGACGACGGCGTCGTCGATCACGATCGCCAGGGCGATCGCCAGCCCGGCCAGAACCATCAGGTTGAACGAGTGCCCGCTCGCGTACAGCACGTACGCCGCGGTGACCAGCGAGACGGAAGCCGACACGAGCGTGACGAGCGCGGCCCGCCACGAGAGGGTGAATCCGGCGAGCAGCGCCACCACGAGCAGCACGCCGGCGATCGCCCACCGGGTGAGGTTGTGCAGCGCGGTCTGAAGGAACGTGGCCGGCCGGTAGACGGAGGTGTCGATCCGGATGCCGGACAGGCCCGGCCTCATCTCCTCCAGGGCGTGCTCGACCTCGTGCGTGACGGCGCGGGTGTTCGCCCCCGGGAACTTCTCGATCACCAGCATCAGGCCGGGTCCGTCGCCGAGCACGGCGTCGCCGACGAGCGGCTGGTGGTCCTCGACGACGTCCGCGACCTGGCCCAGCCGAAGCGTCCGGCCCTGGGTGTCCTCGACGCTGACCGAGGCCAGCTCGGCCGGGGTCGTGATGGGCAGGACGTGCTGGATCGCGAAGCGTTGCGTGGACGTATCGACGAAGCCGCCGGTCCCGGGCGTGGACGCCTCGACGAAGGTGAGCGGCGAGACCCACAACGCGTTGCCGGCCGTGTCGATCACCTGGTTCAGCGAGACGCCGTAGTCGCGTAGCCGCGCCGGGTCGACCTGCACCTGCAACTGCCGGTCCCGCTGCCCCCAGATCGCGACGTTGGCGACGCCGGGCAGGCCGAGCAGGCGTGGCCTGATCTTCCACCGGGCGAGGATCGAGACGTCGAGCAGAGACAGCTCCTTCGCGCTGAGCCCGACCATCATCACCCGGCTGAGTGACGAGACCGGTTGCACCATGACCGGCGGCGTCCCGACCTGAGGCAGGGCGTGCGCCTGCGCGAGGTGCTCGGACACGAACTGCCGCGCGGTCAGGATGTTCGTGCCACGCTTGAAGACGAGGTCGATCGACGACAGTCCGGGCACGGACTCGGAGCGGATCTGGTCCAGCCACGGGATGCCGTTGAGCAGGTCCTGCTCCAGCGGCACGGTGATCAGTTGCTCGACCTCGGCCGCGGACAACCCGAGCGCCTCGGCCTGGACCTGCACCTGCGGCGGCGCGAACTCGGGTAGTACCTCCACGGACGCCTTGTGCAGCTGGGTAAGACCGAGTCCGAGGGCGAGGACGGCGACGCCCACGACCAGCACGCGGAACTTCAGGCTGAGCGCGACGAGTCCACGAATCACGACCTGACCCCCCCGGATCGACCGTTGTGCAGAGGTTAAGTCGCCGGCCCGTTTCTGTCGTCAGGCTCAGGTAGGAGCGTCGCCGTCACCCTGGCGGTGGACGCCGACCACTACCTGGGGTGGACGCTCACGGCTCCCGGAGTATCGCCGCCACGCTGCGCCGCCTGATCCCGAGCAGCGCGATGCCGAGCGCCACGGCGGAGGCCGCCACGACGCAGGCGGCGAGGACAACGACGTTCGCCCAGGGGACGACCACCAGGGGCGGGGGCAGCGCGAAGAAGAGGTCCAGGACGCGGATGGCGATGATCGAGAGGCCGATTCCCACCGGCACCCCGATGACGATGCTGCCGATGGAGGCCACCGTCCCTTCGAGCACCGGTCCGGCGAGGACGTGCCGCGAGTCGGCTCCGATTACGCGCAGTACGGCCAGTTCGCGGCGGCGTTCGATCACGAGGAACGCGCCGAGCACGCCCACGCCGATGGCGGCGACGAGTCCGGCGCCGACGGCCTCGATGCGGCTCAGGCCGTCGAGGTCGACGGAGGTCAGCCCGCGCTGCTCCTGGCGAATGTTGTCACTGATCGTCGTCACCGAGACCGACCCGGCGGCGGCCGACTCGCGCAGCCCGGCGGCGACGTCGTCAGGCGTTCGATCCTTAGCCACCCTCGCCAGGTAGAAGTCCGGCGCCGGCAGGGCTCCGGGCACCGTCGTCGTGGTCACGACCATCTCGGCCAGCGGGTCGGTCGGCGCGAACGCGCGGTAGACGCCGACGACCCGCAGGTCGAGCTGCCGCGAGGCTCCTGGCTCGTCCGGGAAGACCGTGACCGGCAGTGTGTCCCCGGGGCCGATCCGGAAGCCGCGGGCCACCTCGTCCGCGATCAGCACGCCGTTGCGTTGCGCCGCGAGCGCCGCCACCCCGCCGCCCCGGACGATCCGCGGCGGGATCGCCGTCGCGACGTAGGAACGCGGGTCGATCGCGAGGACGTTCTTACGGTCCGGGCCGGCCCGTCCGGGGATGGTGCGGATCGGGGTTACGGCGGCGACGTTCGCGCCGACCGCGGGTGGCGGCGCGTTCTCGTCGAGCGGCGTGAGGCGCAGATCGGCGCCGAACGCGGCGCGCGCGTCGGTCTGCTCGGCGTGGGTGTACGTCGCCACGAAGGTGACGACCTCCGTCCCGAACGCGACCGCGAGCGCGCCCAGCACGACGGTGCCGGCCGTGCGCACCGGGCGGCGCCCGAGCCAGCGCAGCATCGTCGCGCGCCACGTGGTCAGCGGGGAGCTCCGCTCCGGGCGGCTGTGCCGGACCAGCACGGCGAGCAGGCCTCGCACCAGCAGCAGGGTGGCACCCGCCCAGATCGCGAGCGGGGCGAGCAGCACGTAGAACGACAGCGCGACGGTCTGGCCTTCGACCGGTGTCGGCTGCAGGCCGCCGATGAGGATGTTGCCGGCGAGGATCGCGCCGCCCAGCGCCAGCAGCATGATGTCCAGCCGGGTTCGCAACCAGAACGGGGCTCGTCGGGTGTCGAGCCGGCGCCGCTCCGTCACGATGCCCGACCGGCGGTTCGCCCGTGCCATCGGCACCAGCCGGGCGGCGATCGTCAGTGCGCCCATCGCCGTGGCCAGCACCGCGGTCTGCGCCAGACGTCCGGGCGGGATGTCGCGCCACGCGGCGTGCCCGACAACGGCTGAGACGCCGGCGGCCGCGGCGAGCAGTCCGAGCCCGGTGCCGGCGATGCCCGCGATCACACCCTGGCCGACGGCCAGCCGGACCAGCTGGCGATCGGTGGCGCCACGCAGCCGCAGTAGCGCATCCTCGCGCCGGTTCGCCTCGGCGAGCGCGGCCGCGGCGGTGAGCCCGAGCGCAGCGGCGACCAGGGCGCCGGGTACGCCCAGCAGGATGAACAAGATCTTGGCGTTGGTGGCGTCGGTTGCGGCCTCGCTGAGCGGTTCGCCCGCGTTGTCGGCCACGATCACGTCGCCGGGCGAGGCCCGCTCGAGCGTGCGACGCAGGTTGGCCGACCACGTCGCCGCCGCGGCCGGATCGGCGGGGTAGGTGCCGTGGTCCACGGTCACGTGGGCCTCGTTGCTGGCCGGGGGCAGGTCGGAAAGCCCCGGGTTGGTGACGTTAGTGCTGGAGCCGAGCGACCGGCGAAGCGCCGGCAGGACGGTGCGCTCGAACGTTGCGTAGTCGATGACGATCGCGCGGGGTTTGACGGCGAGGTCGCCCTGGACGTCGCCGGTCGGGATCGCGAACCAGGTCGATGCATCGCGCAGGTCGGCTCGTCCGGCCACCGGAAGGGCCAGGTCGGTCGGCGCGGCCCGCTCGGCCGCACCGATCGACACCGTCGAGGCGGGTCCTATCGCCGCCGCCAGCGGTTCGGTGAGCAGCGCGCCGCGGCGGAGATCGCCGCTCGTGTGCACCCACGGGTGGTGTGCCAGGTAGGACTCGTCGACGGCGTAGAGCCGCGCCGGGATCCGCGCGCTGCCGGCGGAGACGACGACGTCGGCCGAGCCGAACAGGTCGATGCGTTTCACCTCGGGAACCGCACTCAACCGGCGGGCGACCTGCCGCATGTCCGTGTCGAGCGATGCGGCCAGTGCCCGCATCTCCACCTGCACCGGCCGCAGTGCTACACGGGTCATCGAGCGCAGGGCGGAGTCGACGTAGAGCAGGGTCGCCGCGAGGATCGCGACCGGCAACGCGACCGCGACCGCGGCGAGCAGCAGCCGCTGCGGTGCGCCGCGCAGGGTGGGCCGGACCAGCCAGAACATCGCTACCCGACCATCCCGTCGTCGCGGAGCCGGCCCGAGTGCAGAACCAGCATGCGGTCGGCCCGGTCGGCGACGGTCGGGTCGTGGGTCACCACGATCACCGCGGCCCGTCGTTCCCGGGCAGCCGCGAGGATCAGGCCGACGATGTCGGCGGCCGTGGCCGAGTCGAGGCTTCCGGTCGGCTCGTCGGCGAGGACGAGCGGGGGGTCGTTGACGAGGGCGCGCGCGATGCCGACGCGCTGCTGCTCGCCGCCGGAGAGCTGATCCGGCAGCTTCCCGCCCAGGCCGTCGAGCCCGACCGACTGCAGCGCCGACACAACCCGCTCACGGCGGGTCGCCGGCTGCACGCGCTCGACCAGCAATGCGATCTCGACGTTCTCGGCCGCGGTGGCCTGCGGCAGCAGCGCCGAGCCCTGCAGCACGAATCCGCAGGTACGGCGGCGAAATCTCGCTCGATCCGCTCCGTGCAGGCTCTGCCAGTCGACGCCGGCCACCTCGACCCGTCCGCGATCGGGCTGGTCGAGCCCGCCGACCAGATGCAACAACGTCGTCTTGCCGGACCCGCTCGGCCCGGTAACGGCCACGACCTCGCCCGGGTACACGACGAGGGACACGTCGTCGAGGGCATGCAACTCCCGCCGGCCGTCGTGGTGCAGGCGGGTGAGGTGCTCGGCGAGTACCGCGGGCGGATCAGGCGGCATCGACGACCAGCCCGTCCCGCATGACCAGCCGGCGATCGGCTCGCGCGGCGACCAGCGGATTGTGGGTGACCGTCAGGATCGCGGTTCCCTCCAGTTCCATCAGTGTTTCGAGTAGGTCGAGCACATCGGCGGTCGTCGCCTCGTCGAGCTCACCGGTCAGCTCGTCGGCGAGTAGCACGACGGGACGCGCCGCGACGGCGGCCGCGATCGCGATCCGCTGAGCCTCCCCGCCCGAAAGCTGGCGGGTGGGCTGGCGCGCCCGGTCGGCCAGGCCGACCTCGGCCAGCAGCTCCGCAACCCGCGCGCGAACCTCGGCGACCGGGCGGTTGTCGAGCCGCAGGGTTAGCCCGACGTTTCCCGCCACGTCGAGAAGTGGATGGAGGTTGTCGCGCTGCAGCACGACACCGACCCGCGTCCGCCGGCGCAGGGCCCGCTCGTCCGGCGGCAGCCGGGTGAGATCGGCGCCCTCGACGAGCACTGAGCCGCCGCTCGGCTCGACCAGCCCGGCGAGGACGTGCACGAGGGTGCTCTTGCCGCTTCCCGACGGCCCCATCACGCTCGTCCAGGATCCGGCCCCCAGCGCGATCTCAGCTCCGCGTAGCGCGACCGTCTCGACGTCGCGCTCGCGATAGATGTGGTACAGGCCCCGCGCCTCGACCACCGGCTGCACGCGCTTTGTCCCGTTCAGCGGACACCTCCGGGTTCCCTGCCAGTCATGGTCGCGAGAGCCGCCTAAACGCCGGCTAAGAACGGCGGGAGGTGAGCTACCGTCGCAAGAGCCATGACCAGGCCGGGGAGTCGGGTGCTCGTCGTCGAGGACGACGGCGAGCTGGCGGGCGTGCTTACCCGCGGGCTGGCCGCCGAGGGTTTCCGGGTGAGCGTGGCCGGCGACGGAGCGGAAGCTCTGGCGCGCACGCGGGACGAGCGCTTCGACGCGATCGTGCTCGACCTCATGCTGCCGCGCCTGTCCGGGTTCCGCTTCTGCGAGCGGTTGCGCGACGGGGGAGATCCCACGCCGGTGCTGGTGTTGACGGCTCGCCAGGACGAGCGGGACGAGGCCACCGCGCTGGACATCGGAGCCGACGACTACCTGACCAAACCGTTCTCGTTCGTGATTCTCGTGGCGCATCTGCGTGCACTGCTCCGCCGCCATCGCAGCCGTCGCGCCGCGGCGTATCGGGCCGGCGACCTGGTGCTGGAGGTCGCGGCTCACCGGGTGTGGCGCGGCGACGCGGAGATCTCGCTGACGCCCCGGGAGTTCGCGCTGCTCGAGTACCTGTTCGCGCACCTCGGATGTCCGGTGAGGCGGCGCGAGCTGCTCGACGGCGTCTGGGACTGGGCGATCAGCGACAGCTCGAACCTGGTCGAGGTCTACGTCGGCTACCTGCGGCGCAAGATCGACCTGCCGTTCGGCCGGTGCGCGATCCAGACGGTCCGCGGCGTCGGCTACCGCCTCGACGCCGGGGGAGGCTGACGGTGCTGCGCACCGTACGGGCGCGGACGACGCTGACCGCTGTCGGCGTGATGTCCGTCGCGGTGACGATCGCCGCCCTGGCGCTGGCGATTTTGCTGGAACGCTCGCTGATGCGCGACGTCGACGCGCGCGCCACGCTGCGCGTGCACGATGTGGTGGCGCTCGCCGAGCGCGGCCAGGTCCCGCCGGTGCTGGCCGGTTCCGGCGACGACAGCACCGTCGCGCAACTCGTTGAGGGCGGGCGGGTCGTCGCGCAGAGCCCGGCCATCCGCAGCGGCGTGCTCGTCGCCGACTTCGTGCCCGAGGATTCGCGGGTTCTCGTCCGGTCGGTGTCCCACGCGCCGATCGCCGGAGGCAGCAGCTACCGGGTTGCGGCGCAACACGTCGACGGCCCGAACGGCCCCATGGTCGCCTACGCCGGCGCGTCGGTCGAGCCGGTCCGCGACAGTATCCACGCACTCGACACGCTGCTCTTCTTCGTCGGGCCCGCGCTCGTGCTGCTCATCGGCGCGATGACCTGGTGGCTGGTCGGGCGAACCCTCGATCCGGTCGAGGGAATCAGGCGCCAGGTGGCCGAGATCGCCGCCACCGGCGCCACGCTGCGCGTCCCGGAGCCGCAGACCGCCGACGAGATCCAGCGCCTCGCCCGGACCATGAACACCATGCTGGCGCGCCTGGACAATGCCGCGACCCGGCAGCGCCGGTTCATCTCCGACGCCGCGCACGAGTTGCGCAGCCCCGTCGCCGCGATTCGCGCCGAGCTCGATGTCGCCGCCGCTCATCCGGCCGACGTCGACTGGCCGCTTCTGCTCCAGCGCCTCACCGCCAGCTCAACGCGCATGGAACGGATCGTCGCGGACCTGTTCGCGCTCGCCACGGCGGACGAGCAGCACCCGCTGCAACGGTCGGTAGTCGATCTCGACGAACTGATCATGCGGCAGGTCGAATCGGCGCGCGCGACCGGGCGGCACGCCATAACCGCGGGCACGGTCGACGCCGCCCGGGTCTGGGGCGATCGCGGTCAGCTCGAGCGGGTCGTGGCGAACCTGCTCGACAACGCCGAACGGCATGCGGTCACCAGCATCGAGGTCGAGCTGCGCTCGGCCGACGACAGGGCCGAACTCGTCGTCGCCGACGACGGTCTGGGCATACCGGAGGCCCATCGGCAGCTGGTGTTCGACCGCTTCGCCCGGCTCGACGAGGCACGTGACCGCCAGCGCGGCGGCGCGGGGCTCGGTCTCGCGATCGCCCGGCGCATCGTCGAGGATCACGCCGGAACGATCGAGGTCGCCGACTCACCGCGCGGCGCGCGGTTCGTGGTCCGCCTGCCGTTGCTGGTCCCACGTCCCGACGTCACGGCGCACCGCAGATTCGCACCGCATTGACGACGCCCCTCGCGGGCCTGTTCATGTCCAACTCGATCTCCCGAATCGGGAAGGACAAGCCCGGTCACTCGTCCGACAGCCCCGCACGACGGACCACCCGGCTGTCTCGGAGCGCACTGACGGTGTTGTCGCGCATCGGCGACCAGCCCGGCTGATCGGAGCCGTTCCCCCGGGAATACCGTTATAGGATGAATCACCCCTATTCACGGCCGATCGTGCTCGCTGCCGCCGGCACGGCCACAGCGCTTCTCGCCGCGTGCTCGTCGACCGTGTCCGGCCACCCGTCCGGCCCACAGTCCGCTTCGGGGGTCGGACCATCCCGCTCGACGACATCGCCGGCGTCCGTGCCGTCCGGTTCGTTGCCGTCGAGCGGCGGCCCCACGGCCGTGCCGCCACCCGTCAAGTGTCTCGTCGGTACGGTCACGCTTCCCTACGACGGTGCCGATCCCAACCCGACCGAGCTCTGCCTCTTGATCCGGGACGGGTTCCCGACTCATGCCCGATTGTTGATCAAACCGCCGGCCGGCGCGACCTGGGCGCTGCCGACCCTCTCCCCGCAGAGCGCAATGGTCGGCCAGGCGTCGCGGTCGGGTGCCATGGTGATCATGGATCTGACGCCGGTCCACAAAGGAACGGCCACCGTGGCCGTCCCGCGCACATCCTGGCACCTGCGCGTCGCGGTGTCGTCGCAGTAGCGGGCGAGCTCCTCGTGCGTTCGGCCGCGCCACCGTTCCTGGGCGATTGAACACAAAGCCTCCCAAGTACGTAGTTACTGGTGGAACCACCCCCAGACTCAGGAGTGCCCCCCGATGCCCCCAAACAAGACGTATCCTCGAACCCGCCCGTCGGATCTCGCGTCTCCTCAGCTATCGCCGATGGATGCCCTGCTGACCTGGCCGCTGGCCGGCCGGCCCGCTCGGTCGCCGTGGCGACTGGTGGCGGCAGCCGGCGCGATCACCGAGGCGATTTCCCATCTGCCGCTGCTCATGAGCAGCCTGTCGGACACGCCCTACATTGGCGTCGGCTTTCTTCTGCTCGCGGTCGCCGGCTTTCTGCTGGCGCTCCTGTTCGTCGTCAACGACACGCCGGCGGTGTGGGTTTCCGCCGCCGTGGTCGCCACGCTCGCGCTGATCGGCTACATCCTCAGCCGAACGACCGGACTACCGGATTTCACCGAGTACAAGGGCGATTGGAGCTACCCGCTCGGCGTCGTGTCCATCGTCGGCGAGGCCATGATGATCGCCGCTGCCCTGCTCCACGTGGCAGGTTCCGCGCGTCGGGCCGGCCGCTAGGCGCGTCCGGTCACCCCGCCTCCCGGGGGCCACGTCCCCGAGCCACGACAGAACCAGCGGCGTCATCGCCCGTACCTGTACGGCGCCCCGCACAAATCCGGCATTGTCGACCGGCGTGTGTCCAGCCCTGGGCGCGACCGGCACCACCGCCTTCGGCGGACAGTTCCGCACCGTCCCCAACTAAACCCACGCCACCCGGCACCACCGGCTTCCGCGCGGCACACCCACCGCGCGGAAGCCGCCGTGGTACAGGCGATTTAGGGTCGTGAGCCGCCTACGCCGGGACCGGGACGCGCTGGAAGTTGTCAGTCACCGTGTCGCCGTCGGCGACGATGTCCGAGTCGACGATGTTGTGCACGATGTGGTTGGCGCCCGGCGTCTCGTCGTGGACGGCGATCACCCCCGTCGGGGTGGCGGCCGCCCGGGTCAGGGTGTTGCCGTTCACCAGCACGTTTTGCGCGTTGCGCAACTGGATCCCGAC
The DNA here is from genome assembly GCA_036558905.1 of Jatrophihabitantaceae bacterium. Lineage (GTDB taxonomy): Bacteria > Actinomycetota > Actinomycetes > Mycobacteriales > Jatrophihabitantaceae > DASXRA01. Next base: position 15,826 of record DATBER010000036.1, read on the forward strand.
CGCCGGATAGCGGTTGACGATGTTGCCGGTGATGCTGACCTGGTCGACCGGCTGCTGCGGGCTGACTCCGAGAACGGCGATCGCGGCCGAGCCGGCGGTGCCCGCGTAGTGGTTGATGTAGTTGTTGCTGAAGAGGATCTGGCCGAGGCCACCGCGGGGCTGCGACGTCTCGATGAGCAGCGCCGGCTCAGTGCCGGTCGGGCCGAGGTAGTTGTCGGACAACATCGAGTTGTAGCAGTCGATCAGGTGGACGCATTGTTGCGAGGCGCCGTCGAGCATGTTCCCGACCGCCTGCACCGTCTCCCAGTTCTCGAAGAAGAGCACCTTCTGGAACCCGGACATGGAGTTTGCGATGACGACGCAGCCCGCGTTGAACTCGCGATTCACCCCGCGGATGCCGTGGATTCCGTACTGAAGGTTGTAGAACACGTTCTGCACGATCGTCGTGTTGTCCGAGTCGTTGACGGCGAGGCCGGTGCCATTTTTGCTGCCCAGGAACTGGTTGTGCGCCACGACGATCGACCGCTGGTTGGTGCTCGACAGTCCCGTCGCGTTGTTGCCGTGGGTGTGGAAGCGGCATCCGGTGATACGCGTGTCCTGGAACGGTGCCCTCACCCCGTCCTCGGTGATCAAGAGCGCCGCGCCGTCGCCGGCGTACTCGAACCACAAGCCCTGAATCTCGATCGCCGGGCCGGGAAACGGTTCTTCGCTCGTCGCCTGGGTGATAGTCAGGCCGTTGGCCAGCCCCTGGTCGAACTTGATGACGCTGCTGGCCTCGCCGCCGAGGCCAACCATGCGGATGGGGGCGATCGCGGCCAGCGGCTGGGCGATTCGGTAAGTGCCGGGCGGCACGACCACCAGGAAGCCGCCGCTCGACTGAGCTTCGGCGAACGCGCGGACGAACGCGGCCGTGTCGTCGGCCTGGCCGTCGCCGCGGGCGCCCTGTTGCCGGACGTCGACGCCGTGGTCGAGGCCGGGCGGAGGTGGAGGCGCCGGCGCCGCAGATGCCTGATTGGCCATCGTCAGGCCGAACAACGCGGCCGAGCCGGCGCCGATGCCACCCAGCACGGCCCGCCTGCTGTATCCGATCGGCTCGTTCAGTTCCGGCATCGCTTCTCCAGGTGTGGGCATCGTGCGACGGAGTGGGTAAGCGCTTTCCAGAAGCACGTGCGCAAATCGTGTCGTGCCGGTCATTCGATGTCAAGAGCCGACGGCGCGCCTCATGAGCAATGGCCGTTTGCCACGGGGTGAGCCCGATCGCCGGCCGCATCGCCGTCTCGTGAGGCTCGGCCGGTCCGCGAGTGGCACCAGCCCGAGCCCGGTCTCCTGCTTCTTCAGCGACTCGAGCACACCGAGCGAAGCACGTGATCATCGATTCGCGCTGGCTCCGGCGAGCAGGACGTTTACATCAGATCTCAACAGCGTTGCGCCCCTGGACCATCGTCAACAGCGCACACATGACCGAGGTCCGTAGCGTCCCCGGATAGAGCACAGAGTCGAGCAGTGACGGACACTCTTTGAAGCTCTTTCACGCCTGGCGGATGAGTTGATGTTGCGGGGCGACGCGCAAGGTCAGTGCCGACGTGCCTCGTCTGTGTTAGTGCTGCCCGCAGTAGAGCGCGCGGCAGCTGCCGGTGCTGTACGCGTCGTCATTGTCATCCCACCCGCACTTTCCCGCTCAGCGAACGCGACGAGGCGATCGCCTGGGCCGCAGGGTGAATCCCTGCGACCGTCGGACCCCAACGGCCGTAGAGGCACGCGCGTCGTTCTGGGGACAGCCGATGCCGGGGCGTTCTCACGACGTGCAGTTCAGCCTCGATACCGGTGGACCGCTTGCAGCCGAGCCAGGTCGTCGGGCGTGAGCTGCAGCGCTCCGGCGGCGACGTTGTCGGCGAGGTGGCCGAGGTCGCCGGTACCGGGGATGACCAGCACGTGCGGTCCACGCTGCAGCGCCCAGGCCAGGCGGATCTGCGCCGGGCTGGCGTCGTGGGCGCGAGCGATCGCGAGCACCTCGTTGTCCTCGGCGCCCTGGGGACCGGCCTCGCGCCCAGCGCCCGCGATGGCGAAAAACGGGACGAAGGCTACTGACTGCTCGCCGCACGCGCGCACCAGCTCGTCCTGCTGAGGGCGGTGGCCCAGCCCGTAGGAGTTCTGCACGCACACCACCGGCGCGATCACCTGGGCCTGGGCCAGATGCTCTGCCCGGGCGTTGGACAGGCCGAGGTGGCGGATCAGACCGGCGTCGCGCAACTCGGCGAGGACGCCGAAGTGCTCGGTGATCGGATCCGGCCCGGACAGGCGTAGGTTCACCACGTCCAGACAGTCGCGGCCGAGCTGGCGCAAGTTCTCCTCGACCTGCCCACGCAGCTGATCGGGCCTCGCCGGAGGCAGCCACTGGCCGGACGGGTCGCGGTGCGGCCCGACCTTGGTGGCGATGACCATGTCGTCTGGGTACGGCGACAGCGCGGTGTTGATCAACTCGTTGGCCGACCGCCGTGACGAGAAGTAGAACGCGGCCGTGTCGATGTGGTTGACGCCCAACTCGACCGCGCGGCGCAGCACCGTGATCGCCTGGTCACGATCGGCCGGAACGGCACCGGGCGCGAAGGCCGAGCCGCGCTGTGGCAAGCGCATGGCGCCGAACCCGACCCGGTTGACCGTCAGATCCCCGAGCGTCCAGGTTCCCGCCGCCGCTGCGCCCATCGTCTCGAAGGCCATGCCCTATAGCCTGTCACGCGTTGATCTCGAAAATGCCGGCCGTCGGTGCTCGAGGTCGCCGAGTTAGTCGACGATGGTCCGAGCTACTTGGAGGCGCGGATGACCGCGTCGGACGAGAACTCTCGCCGTCCACGCTTGGTCCGATGTGGACACCAGATGCGCGACCGCGGTGTCGAGGGCGAGCCAGCAGGCGACAGGAGACGCGTGTAAGGATCGGCACTTGTGTTGGCTGAATCGGAGATCGCTGCGTTACAGGCGGGGTGCACCAGGTACGTGCATTGGCACGGCAGGCAGGATGCCGCGACGCTACTTGCAACGATCCCGCCGGACACCGAGGTGGACCGGTACGGGGCCGGAGGCGTGGTGGCCGAGCTCGAACGGACCGTGGCGACCCTGCTCGGAAAGCCCGCTGCGGTGTTTCTGCCGAGTGGGACGATGGGTCAGCAGTCGGTGCTGCGTGTCCACGCCGAGCGGCGCGCCGGCAAGACGGTGATCTTTCACCCCGCCTGCCACGTCGACCAGCACGAGGGCCGTGGATACCAGCGGCTGCACGGCCTGGTCGGTCGCCCGGTCGGCGATCGCAATCGGCTGCTCACGCTCGCCGATCTGCGCAACGTGGCAGAACCCGCGACCGCGCTCGTCCTGGAACTGCCGCAACGGGACCTCGGCGGGACCCAGCCGCCTTGGCCCGACCTTGTCGCGCAGACGGAATGGGCGCGCGAACGAGAGATCGCGTGCCATCTCGACGGCGCAAGGCTGTGGGAGTCCGCTGCCGGGTACGGACGGGCTCCGAGCGATGTGGCGGCGTTGTTCGACAGCGTCTATGTGTCCTTCTACAAAGGGCTGGGGGCGCTTCCCGGCTGCTGCATCGCCGCCGACGGCGACGTGGTCGCGCAGGTACGTGAGTGGCGGCAGCGCATGGGCGGCACGCTGTTCGCGCTGTGGCCCAATGCTGCCTCCGCGCTGACCTGCCTGCGTGAACGGCTGCCGAGAATGCCGGACTACCTTGCGCACGCAGTGCGCCTCGCTCAGGAGCTCGCCGGCCTCGACGGAGTTCAGGTGATCCCCCACCTGCCACAGACGTCGATGTTCCACCTGACGCTGGACGTCTCGGCCGACCGGTTCGAGGACACCGTCCGCCGCCTTGCCGCCAAGGACAAGGTCTGGACTTGGGGCCGCACCTGGCCCGGCAGCACCGACCGCCAGCAGCGCGTCGAACTGACTGTCGGGGATGCCACCATCGCCCTCCCGCCGGAGGAGCTCCGCGACATCGTCTCGGCGTTTGTGGAGTAAGACCGGCGTCGGGCTCGTCCATACCCACCACCATTGGGATCACACGTGGGGGGCATGCGCCCGGTCCGACGTTGAGATCCTCGCTCACGAGAGCGCAGTACCGCTGCCGCCGTTTCACGAACGCCGTGCCGGGGACGGGCTTGACCAACAGATGCTGCAGCGGGTGCTCGACGAACATCTCGAGTGGTATCTCGGTGCGCACTCGCCGCCGACTCCGGCCGCATCGCTGGGAGGACCCGGCGCGGGGCACTAGCAGAGTCCTCGCGCCAGCGGTTCGGTCTCGACCCCGGCGGGTGCGCCGCCGGACCGTCCCAGCCGGGAAAGCCGGCCCGATGATCGGCCGGCCCGGTCCGCTGCCTGAGGCGTCGTCCGGTCCACCGCCGTCGTCGGGTCCGCATCGGCTCAGGTGTGTGCGCCGGTTGGGCTGACATGGATGGTTGCCGCCGTGAGTCGCGGCACGAGTGTGATCAAGTGATCTTCTGCGTGGTGAGCGAGCTCGTGCGCGGCAGCCAAGCTGATCGTCGGATCGACGCTCACGTCGGCCTCCGCATGCAGCGTGTGGCCGATCCATCGGATGCGTAGATCCCGGACGGTCGATGCCCTCGACCGTCCGGACCGCATCGACTGCTCGGTCAACCAGTACCGGATCGACTGCATCCATCAGTCGAGCGCCGACCTGACCCAGCGCCGTGCGCAGCACACTCAGGATCGCGGCGGTGATCAGCAGGCCAACCACAGGGTCGGCCCAGCGCCAGCCAAGTGCAGCACCGCCGGCGCCGAGCAGTACAGCCAGGCTGGTAAACCCGTCGGTGCGAGCGTGCAAGCCATCGGCGACCAGTGCCGCTGACCCGATCCGGCGGCCAACGCGTATCCGGTAGCGGGCCACCAGCTCGTTGCCGATGAACCCCACCACCGCAGCGCCGGCCACCGCCCACAGGTGCGTCACCTCCTGCGGGTGGACCAGCCGCCGCACTGATTCGTAGGCAGCCAGCACCGAGGACAACGCGATCACGGCCACCACGAACAACCCGCCCAGGTCCTCGGCCCGGCCGTACCCGTAGGTCCACCGTTTTGGACGGCGCTCGCCGGGCCAGGCCAAAGGCGGCCAGCAACGGGACCGCGGTCAATGCGTCAGCCACGTTGTGCAGCGTGTCGCCGAACAGGCGCCACCGACCCCGACAGCACAACCACCACAGCCTGCATCGCGGCCGTCGCGCCCAGCCCGGCCAGGCTCAGCAGCAACGCGCGCCGACCAGCCGTGTCGGCCTCCAGGGCGTCGTCGATCTGGTCGGATGCGTCATGGCTGTGCCCGCCCAGGTACCCCGACAGCCCATGCCACACCTCGTACACCCAGCCGTCCCGATGGGCATGATCGCTCCTCGTGATCACGGGACTGCGGCTCGGCCCACCGTATCGTCAAGTGCGACATGCCCCGAGGACACGTACACCGGTTGTTGCAAACCCCTTGCAAAATAAGGCATTAGCGCACGGTGCCGGCCGCGTCTCGCCGAGATGCTGAACCGAATAGCGGGGCGCTTATTGCCGGGTGGTTACCGCGGTCGGCGGGTCGAGGACGTCGTACTCTCGGACGGCGACGTCGCTCAGCGCCGGGTTGGCGAACATGCCTTGGAACAGGTCGGTCTCGCGGGAGCGGTCGGCGTCGTGCTGCGAGGCGAACAGGTATACGCCGCCGTACGTGCCGGACGCGGCGTCGCCCAGCCACCATTTGCCGAGCAAGCCGGGCCAAGCGGTGAAGCCGGGGGCGACGTGCACGGCGTGTGCGGTGTAGGCGTCGGCCGGGATGTTCAGGCCGAAGGTGACGATGCGGATGCGCATGGCGGTTCCCTTCTGAGCGGATGGACCCCCGACGCTAGGGACCCATCGCCGTGCTCCGCATCGGGCGAACGCTCCATCTCGGGATGCAGTCCTGGATGGAGCGTTCCTCCGATGCGCGGGGTGCCGGTGCACTTCTAGCCTCGGCGCTATGACGACAACCACCTCCGTCCGCTCCCTGTCCCAGGGGATCCTCCTGAGGGTTGGGGAGCGCACTGCCCGCCGAATCGTTTGCCGGCGACGGCTTTGATTGCAGGTCGCCCAAGAGGAGGAGCCACTCGATGCCCAAAGAAGTCATCTCCACCGCCGAGGCGCCGGAGTTCCCCAGCTACAGCCAGGCCGTCAAGGTCGGCAATACGATCTACGTTGCCGGGACAACCGGAGTCGACGTGACTACCGGCGAGTTCGCGGGCCCCACGGTCAAGGACCAGGCCCGTCAGGCGTTGCGCAACTGCCAGGCAATTCTGCGCGCCGCCGGCGCCACGCTCAGCGATGCCGTCATGGTCCACACCTTGCTCATGCGACCCGAAGACGCCGATGACCTTGTCGATGTCTTCGATGAGTTCTTCCCCGACGTGCGGCCACCACGCTGCGTGAGCAAGATCGGAGTCGATCGGCCGGGGCTGCTGGTGTCGATTGCCATGGTTGCCGTCACAGACTGACCGGCCCCGAGCAGACGCCCGCGGTCAACCCCACCGCCGCAACGGCCCGTAGACAATCGACGGCCCTCGGTGGTGACGCTCAGCCGGCCAGTCCGGCCGCCACCGCCGCGCGGGCCGCCTGAGTGCGGTTGTGCACACCGAGCTTGGTGAAGATGTTGCTGACGTGCCGGTTGGCCGTGCGCTCGCTGATGAACAGCGCCTCGGCCAGCTGCGCATTGGTCATCCCCTCGGCGAGCAGGGCGAGCACCTCCTGCTCCCGGGCCGTGAGGCTGAACAAGAGGTCGGCGGCGCTGGTGTCCGGCCGGGGGCGGTCCGCTGCTGGGCGACCGCCCAACCGCCCGTCCTGGCCGGCCGCTGGGCCGAGGCGGAGCGGCCGGGCCGGGACCGGGCCGGCTTGCTCGGCCAGGACGTGGCGGCCGATCCACGCATCGACACCGCCGGGGCCGAAATCCAGGCACGCGAGCACGAACGGCCGGCCGCCGACCGCCACTTCCGTCAGGAAGTCGAACCCCATTACCCGCAGCACCGGTGCCGCGGCCGGCCAGTCGGCGACGACGGAGTACACGCGGCGGAGAGTTGCTCGCAGCTGCAGGTAGGTGCGCTTGAGGTCGATGACCAGCGCGGCCACCTCGGGCGTGGGCTGCTCGCCGTGTCGGCGGCCCAGCACCCAGCGGAACACCAAGGCGGTGGTGCCCGGCGGCATCGGGTCGTCTCGCAGGTGCTCGGCGACGACCTGGATCAGAGGGTCCTCGCGCGCTGACCCGGCCCGGTCGTCGACGGTCGCGGTGACCGAGAACGCGGCGACTCCGCCGTCGGCGGCGCGGACCACAGCGAAGGCATCCCGCCGAGCCTGCCACCACTGCTCCGCGAGTCGGGCGGACTCCCCCCCGGCGAAGCGCCGGGCGATGTCGACGATCTCGTCGTGATCCTCGCTGCGGGCCGGCTCGGCCGGGTGCTGCAGCATCCCGGGCGGTGCATACGCGTTACGGATCAGCGGGTTCTGCACCAGGTGCAGCAGGTCGGCGGTGCTCTCCCAATCCGGACCGTGGGAGAGGGAATCGAGAATGGTCCGGGCAGCGCGCGTCCTGAGCGTCCGGACCCGGGCCGGGTCGCGCAACTCCAGTGCCTCGAGGAGGACCGGAGCCGCCAGGCCCGAGAGCTCGACGCCAGCGGCGGTGGTCACCGTGAACGGCAGTCCGCGCAGCATCCGCCAGGCCTGCTCGAGGTCTGGTTCGTCGACGACCGCCGCGAGCAGGGGCAAGGTCACCCGGCGCAGGACCGCCACTCCCTCGGCGACCGCCCGCTCGCGTGGCCCGAGGTCGTCGAGCATTACCGCGAACAACTCCTCAACGACCTCCGCCGGCGCGCCGGAGCCGAGGGGCAAGCCCGGCCGGCGAGCCAGGGCCTCGCCGGCGACCACGATGGCGAGCGGGTGTCCTCGCGCGAACGCCCGGATCCGCACGGCGTCATCATCGCGGACTCCGTGGGCGGCGAGGAGCCGGTCCACATCACCCGGAGTCAGCGGCCCGACCACCAGCTCGCCGAGCAGCGCGCGCCATCCGGGCGCCGTGCGCCAAGCCACGTTCGGTCCGCGGCGCCCCACCAACAGGGTGGTGACGGTGGCCGGCAGCGCGCAGGTGAGCTCGTTGCGGATCCAACTGTCGAGCAGGTTGAGCCGCTCGAAGCTGTCGATCACCAGCACGTCAACGCGGGCGGCGGCGAGCTGCTCGGCGGCCGCGGTCGCCGACTGCGGTGCGGGACCCCCCAACGCGGCGCCCAGCGCGGCCAGCGCTCCCGGTACCGTCGGTTCCACCTGACGTCCGTCGAGCCTCACGCACTTCAGCGGCAGCGCTGCCAACGTCCCGGCGACCAGCGTGGACTTGCCGATCCCGCCCGGTCCGTGCACGAATACCGCCGCAGGTCCGTGCGGAGCGATCAGTGCCCTCAGGCGCGCACGCTCCTCGGCCCGACCGACCAAGGCTGCAGCCGCGGCAGCCGCCAAACGGTCAGAGACGAAACCCCGCGGGCGGGCCTGGCCCATCCCGGCATGCTAATGCCGCGTCAGGCAACCCTGGGTAGGCAATCCGGCGTGCGGATCTTGAAGCCTACGGTAACGCGACCCCGGAGTGATGCCCTTACCCAACGTGTCCACTGTGGACACTCGACGCCGCCCACAGGCATTTCCTTGTCATTTCATTGACAGGGAATGTCGCAAGTATTAGGACGTTACCTGGGAACTCTTCGCGTAGTCGGATTTTGCCGCAGAGCTATCGAACCGATTGACGTGCGACTGGTCCGCTCACGTGACTCGAATAGGACAGCGTCCTGGTCGGCAGCTGGGCAATTCGACCTAGACGCCAGCTTTCTTCGCGGCGATCGAAGGAGGTCTCGTCAGGATGAGTCCACGTCGTAGGTTCCGCAAACGATCATGGTTGGTGACGGTCGGCTGTGTGGCGGCCGCGCTGCCGGTGTGCCTCACCGCCAGCGGCACGGCTTCGGCGGGTGGGCCGGCGGCGAGTGCCGCGTCACCCACGATCAACGCCGACTACCTCTACAGCCAGCTGTACAACATGTCGAAGGCGTTCAGCTATCGCATCTCCGGTGCGGACGGTGATCCGCGCAACGCGGCGGACCCGTTCAACCTGCCACCCACCGTGAATGGTTGGCAGGAGCTCTTCGCCTACTGGAAAGGCACATTGACCGACAAGAAGGTCAACTCGCAGCTCGCCGCCTTCGCGACGGTCACCGACCATTACTTCCGCCGGTCCGGCGGTTACCGGTTCGACTCCGACGACGCCGAGGTGACGATCCCCGGCGGGTCGTGCGCAGGTCAACGTGTGCTGCTCGCGGCCCATCCGGACGAGACACCGGTGCCGACCGACGTCGTCGGGCTGATCAACTCCGGCACCACGAGCGGCACGACCGGTTTCGGCGCAGCCCGCCGGCACATCACCGACAGCAACTTGGGCAACGAGGGCGCGTACGACGGGCTGTCCGGCGTCGCGCTAACGATGGCCGAGTACAACGCGCTCCTCAACTGGTACAACGCCAACGGGACGTACCCGAAGCGCACGTTGAAGGTCACCCTGCTCGACGCGTCGCGCGGCAAGACGGCCGACGGCCTGTTCAGCCGGGAGGGCTCGGCGTACTACGCGAGCAGCCTGATCCCGTCCGGCCCGCAGGGCCAGTACACCCTGTTCGCCAACATGGACTCGCTCGGACTGGACTACCCGGCCTACCACCTGGGCACCGAGTTCTTCTGGAACAACATCACCGGCGGCGGGGTCGGCCCGTGGTCCACGTTCGTCAGGGCCACTCCGGACGCACCGAACCGAGCCTACCCGGACACCGGTACCGGCTCTCCCGGCGCGAACATCACGGCCAATTCCGCGGCGATCGGCCAGCTGCACACCAACCTGCAGACCGCGATCACCGCCGGATTCAACCAGCAGGGGCAGAAGTACAACTTCTCCGTCCCGTTGGAGAACCCGCTGCGCTACGACCAGACCGGCCAGGCGCCGAACCCGTACAGCGGCGTCGTGCCGACGAAGCCGGCGTACTCGCCCGCCGAGCAGGCGCAGTTCTCGCCGGTACGCGACGATACCGACGCCCTCGAGGACGAGCAGGCCTTCTTCGACAAGGGGATTCCCGGCTTCACGGTGTCCGGCGTCAAGAACTCGAACAGCGACGAGAATCCGTACGCGGCATCCGTCAGCGCCACCCGCAAGGCGACGCCGATCATCGGGTACGCGGGCAACCAGACCACGTTCCAGCTGGGCAACAACACCCCCCAGCCGGGTATGACGACCACGGCGGCGGCGACGTCGGCGGGCGACACGACGATCACGGTGGCCGACACCACCAACCTGACCGCCGGCCAGCCGATCTTCATCGACACCGGCGCGAACATCGAGTACGGCCAGATCCAGTCGATCAACGGCACCGCCGTCACACTCGCCAAGCCGTTGGCCCTGCCGCACGCGAGCGGCGTCCCGTTCAACGTGAACGAGAACCAGCCGGTCGGCTATCTGTCCGACTCCATCGAGCACCTGAACTACTTCGCCGGCGGGGCACCGCACGGACTGCAGCCGCAGCAGCCCACCGAGGAGCTGAAGCGGGCGCTCGAACTTCCCGCGCAATGGACCGGCCTGCTCCTCGCGGGCGACGACTACCTCGGCACGACCGCCCACCCGAGCAAGCCGGTGGCCTACTTCGAGACCACGCCGGCCAAGCCGGACTCGACGCTGACCGTCACGTTCGACGCGGGTTTCTCCCGTGACAACAGCGGAAAGTCGAACGGGCTGAAGTACTTCTGGGACTTCGGCGACGGCACGACCGCCACCGGCGAGCGGGTGACGCACACGTTCCACGGGCCGATCTACGCCGACGTCAAACTCGCCGTCGGCCGAGGCAACAACTTCGGCGTGTACCGCCAGGCGGTCGCCGTCGACAACCCGACCGGCGGGCCACCGGCGACCAGTCCGTGCGGCACGTTCACGGCGGACGAGACGGCCCGGCTGATCTCGGCCGCGAAGGAGGCGACGTCATGAGAAGGCGCTGGTACGCGGTCGCATCCGTCGCGTTGCTCACGGTTCTCGCCGGAGCGGGGGCGGCCGGGCAGACCGCGGCGGGGCAGGCGCCGTCCGGCCAGGCGCGTCCGGTCGTCGACACGAGGTTCCTCTACAACGAGCTCTACCACCTGGGCACCAATTACATCTTCCGGGTGGCCGGAGCCGACGGACCGGTCACCGATCCGAACGACCCGAACAACCTGCCGGCCAACTACAACGGGGCGCAGGAGTTCTACCAGTGGTTCGGCCAGGAGATGACGAACTCCGACAACGCGCACATGGGCCCGCTCGGCCGGTACATGACGGCCAAGGACCATCTCTACCCGACGCGGGTCTGGCAGCTCGACGACGAGAGCGTGACCATCCCCGGTCAGTCCTGCCCGGGTCAGGTGGCGCTGATCGCCGGCCACAACGACAGCACGCCGACCTCGACCGCTGTCGCGAACGGGGCAGCGAGCGGCAGCGCGACGCCGATGACCTCGATGCGCGGCGGCAACTGGGGAAACGGCTCGACCTACGACGCCGGATCCGGTGAGGCCATGGGCATGGCCGAGTTCCAGGCGCTGCTTCGCTGGTACCAGGCCAACGGAACCTATCCGAAGCGCACGATCAAGATCGGCCTGTTCGACAACGAGGAGGGCGGCCTGGTCGGGTCGGGCTTCTACTCGCAGACGAACGTCGCGACGCTCGCCGCACCCGTGGCCGCCGGTGCCACGACACTGCGGGTGAACAGCCGCACCGGCGTCGGCCTCGCGGTCGGCGAGCAGTTGCTGGTCGACCCGTTCGGCCCGTCCGAGACGGTGACGATTACCGCGATCACCAACTCGACCAACACGCTCACGTTCACGCCTGCGCTCGCGAGCGCGCACGTGCAGGGCGCGCCGGTGTCGGCCGGCGTGGCGAATGTCGGCGGCCTGATCCCGGACGGTCCGCAGGGCCAGTACGTGATGGTCGCGAACATGGACCAGAACGGCATCGAGTACCCGGCGCGCCACTTCGGCACCGAGCACTACCTGAACAACATCGTCGGCGGCGGAGTCGGCCCGTGGTACACGAACATCAACGCCGTCCCGCTCTACACGACGCCGAACAACCTCTACGACGCCACGGCGATCGCGCGGATCCAGCACAACCTCGCGAACGTCCAGGCGTTCCGCGACGCGACGGCAGCCGCGGTGAGCGAGGCGTTCCAGGTGCTGGGCCAGAAGTACGACTTCAGCATGCCGCTGGAGAACCCGCTGCGGTTCGACCAGGTCGGGTCGACGCCGGTAGACCCCGGTCCGCAGTCAGTTCCGGCCTATCTGCAAAGCGACATCCCGAAGTACTCGCCGGTCGTCGATGACAACACCGGCCGCACCGACCAGGTGTCGTTCATCCGCGACTGGGGCATCCCCGGTTACGGCATCATCGGCGCGTACGACACGAGCACGAACCCGCAGGTCGGCGGCAACGAGAACCCGTACCCGGCCTCGTACGCCAGCAAGCCGACGCTCAGCCAGTACGCGCTCTACGACACGAACGACGACACGCCCGAGCATCTGAACTACTACGCCTCGGGCACCACGCACGGCCCCGGCGGCCCGGCGTCCCCGTCCGAGGGACTGAAGCGGGCGCTCGAACTGCCGGCGACCTGGACGTCGTACGTGATCGCCGGCGACAACTACGGCGGTTCGGAGGCCAAGAGCAGCAACCCGGTCGCGTACTTCGAGACGGTGCCGGCGAAGCCGTACCTGACCTCGCACGTCACGTTCGACGCGTCGTTCTCCCGCAACGGCGGCGGCCAGACCCACGGGCTGACGTACTACTGGGACTTCGGCGACGGCACGACGATGGCCACCACGACCCCGACGGTGACCCACGACTTCTCATCCACGCCGAAGTGGTACGACGTGAAGCTCGCCGTGAAGTCCGGCAGTGACTGGGACTTCTACCGCCAGGCGCTGGCCGTGCGGTTCGTCCCGGCGCACTTCCCGGACGTGCCGTTGGCCAACGAGCCGGCCCCACCGGCGACCGACCCGTGCGGAACGCTCAGCCCAGACGAGCGGGCGTCGCTGCAACAGCAGGCGCAGGGCCTGATGGATCGGCTCGGCGGAGCGACGACCGAGGTGGTCGTCCGGAAGCCTTGACGATGCGGGTGCTGATCGGTCTCGCCGTCGCGCTGGTTGTCGCTGGATGCGGCAGCCGGCGCGACGGCACGCCACCACACACGGCGCCGGCCACATCGTCGGGCTCCACGGCGTGCGCCACCGTGTACGGCCATCTCCAGCAGGTGACGCAGGCCCTCAACGCCAGCTCCGAACTGCTCACGAACTCGGTGGACAAGTCGCAGCTCACGCAGCGCATCGGGTTCGAGGTCACGCAGTTGCAGCAGTCGGCCGAACTGATGGGGCAGGGGGCGGTGCCGCCGTCGCTCGCCTCGACGCGCGATCAACTGGTAGCCGCGCTCGGCGCGTTCACCGACGACTTCGCCCGGGCCCGGGACGCAGCGACCCGTGGTGACTTTCCCACCGCCGTAGACGCGATGACCGATCAGAACGTGGTGCAGCGCATCGTCGACGCGTCCAAGAAGATCGAGGAGGCCTGCGCGTGAGGCGACGGGCGCTGCTCGGCGGGCCGGCCGTCGCGCTGTCCCTCGTGCTGTCCGTCGTGGTGTCCGGATGCGCGTCCGCCCACCACGATCCGGGCGCCGGCGTGCGGGTCGTCCCGTGGGACGGTGCGGTGCCGGCGCAGTTGCAGGTGCGGACCACGGCCGCGGCGCCCCCGTGCCGGGCCGCCCAGCTGAAGGTGCTGGGCGGCGGGTTCCAGTTCGCCGCTGCGCTCTCGGGCGGCACCGGAACGGTGACGCTGCGCAACGCCGGTCCGCGCGCCTGCCGGCTGACCGGGCGGCCGGACGTGCGGGTCGTCGGCGCGGTCCCGGCGCCCCGACAGCGGCAGCTGCCCCTGCCGGCTCAGCCACCGGAGTTCCCCGCAGTCGCGCCGGCCGACACCGCGCTCGAGGCCGTGCCGCCGGGCGGTGCCGTAACGCTCGGCGTGGACTGGCGCAACTGGTGCGTGCCGCGAACGACGCGAACCCCGGTGCCCCCTAAGGCGCTGCGGCTCACGCTGCCCGGCGGTAGCGGGACCCTTGACGCGGGGTACAACGCCGTGCCGTCCTGCGACACGGCCGGCGCCGACTCAACGGTCGGGGTTCGCCCGTTCCAGCCGGCGCCGCTCGCGGCGACCCCGCCGTGGTCGGCCACCTTTCTTCAGGCATCGGTTGTATCGCTGTCCGGTTCGGCCCCAGTCACCGCCGCGCGGGGCGACACGGCTCGGTTCGCAGTACAGCTGCATAACCCCTCGACCGCGCCGGTGTCGTTCCCGCGCTGTCCGCTCGTCGTCGAGATGCTCGCTCCGGCCGGACGTCCCGAGGCCCATCAGCTCAACTGCGGCGCCGCCGGCCAGATCCCGGCGGGCGGATCACTGCGGTTCGAGATGCGCATCCTCGTCCCGGCCGACGCGCCCACCGGCGCCAACGGCCTGTTCTGGGAGCTCGACCCGACCGGCAGTCAGGGCCCGGAGGTCGTGTCCCGGATTGCGGTTGCCCGGTGAGGTTGCCCGCTGAGGTCGCCGGCCAGGTGCCGTGCTTCGGAAGAACGTCGTCGACGTGGTGCGAGCAGCCGCCGGTCAGTCAGAGCGTCCGATGGAGCCGACCGTCAAGACGAGCTTGCCGGCTGTGCGACCGCGCTCTCCGTAGCGGTGGGCCTCGGCGGCCGCGTCGAGTGGCCAGGTCCGCTCGACCAAGACTCGCAGCCTGCCTGTGTCGACCAGGTGGGCGAGCTCGTCCAATGCCTGCCCGTCGGGCTCGACCAGCACCTCGCGTACCTGAACCTCGCGGCGCGTGGCGGCCGCGAGCGTCTGCTCCTCGGCGGCGAACGGGAGCAGCGTGCCGCCGGGCCGGATCAGCGAGACGAGCTGGTCGCCGAACGGGCCACCGACCGGGTCGAGGAGGATGTCGATCTCGTCGAGAACATCCGCCGGGTTGACTGCGGTGTAGTCGATCAGCTCGTCGGCGCCGAGGTTGCGGACGAAGTCGTGCTTGTCCGACCGGGCGGTGCCGATGACGTAGGCGCCGCGCGCCTTGGCGATTTGCACCGCCAGGTGCCCGACACCGCCGGCCGCGGCGACGATCAGCACTCGATCGCCGGCCTTGACGTCCGCGGCGTCGACGAGGACCTGCCACGCGGTGAGCCCGGCCAGCGGCAGGCCGGCCGCCTCGGTGTGGGTCATCGTGGCCGGTTTGCGGGCGAGTTGCCGCGACGGGGCGGTCACGTATTCGGCGTAACCGCCCGCCTCTCGCGGGAATCGCGGCAGGCCGAACACCTCGTCGCCCACGCTGAAGCGGGTCACGCCGACCCCGAGCTCCTCGACCACGCCCGAGACGTCCCAGCCGAGCGTCATCGGAAACGAGTCCAGATACGCCTGCCCGGCCCGGGTCTTCCAGTCGACCGGGTTGACGCCCGCGGCGATTACCCGAACCAGCACCTCGGTGCCTTGCGGCTCGGGCCGCGGCCGATCAACGGTGTGCAGCACGTCCGGACCGCCGAAGGTATCCAGCTGTACTGCGCGCATCTCATCTCCTCGTGGCCGTTAGCGCCTACACGCCTCGGGCCATCAGTTCGGCTCCGGCAACAGTCCGGCGAATTCCACGAGCTCGCCGACGACCTCGGGCAGGCGCCCGACGGCGATCGAAAGATGGCCCTCGCCCGGCAGCAGGTGCACCCGCGCCGCCGGGATCTGCTCGGCCAACCGGTCGCCGTGCGCGAACGGCACCATCCGATCCTGTCCAGCTTGCCAGATCGCAACTGGACGAACGATGTCGCCGAGCTCGAAACACCACGGCTGCAGGAGGGCGAGGTCGTCGTCGCGCCAACCGGCGATACCGGTGCTCACCGAATTGCGGAAGGACGCCGCGGCCACTCGGCGAACTCGCCGGTGAGCGTCGCCTTGTCGCTCTCCGACACGAGAGTGCCCAGCGTGGCGGCAACCTCGTCGGCGCTGACCTCGGCGATGTTTCGCGCCCCCTCGGTCAACCAGGAGTTGAGCGCCTGCTCACCACGTGCGGCCGCTTCGAACTGTCGACGCAGCACGCCCGATTCCACGTGGTCATAGAAGCGTTGCGCCAGGGCTGGAGGTAGCGGCTCAGCGCAACCGCGCGCCCGACAGGAACCGGTCCTCGGCCTCATAGTCGAACAGATCCTGCGCATAGCCGGCGAGAGCCGGGTAGACGTCCCGCCAGTCGCGGCCGTCGACCTCGGCCAGGAACTCCGGGATCAGCGTGCGGACGGTGTCGGCGTAGCTACCGGCTGGCTGGTAGCCGAGGCCGGTCGCGCGCGAGGTGTCGAGCACGATGGGGTAGCGGTCGGTCCAGGGCGTGTCGCCGACGGTGCCGTCGGACTCGTCGTCGTCGAGTTGCACGATCTGCCAGCGGTGGTCCATGGCGCGGCTGATGTGCTGGGCGATGTCGAACACGGAGGGGCAGTCCGGGTCGGCGGCGTTGACGATTTGGCTGCTCGGCAGCCCGAGGCAGTGCAGGGCGAGCGCGGCGATGTTCGCCGTCGACGAGGGGTGGAACCGGCTTCGGCCGCCGAACTTCAACGGCACGACAGGGCGCAGGTCGATCACCCGCTTGATGAACCACCATTCGCGGAGGTGGCGGCTGCCCGGACCCCACACGGCGCACGGCCGCAGCGCCGTGACCGGCAGCTGTCCCGCGTCGAGCAGGGTGCGCTCCAGCATCAGCTTGCCGCCGCCGTACGTGTCGTCCGACGCGCTCACCACCGGCTGATCCTCGGTTACGGGGGCTGGCCAGTGCGGGCTGCCGTGGCCGACCGAGCTCCCACCGGCGTCGGCGTACACCGCAACCGACGAGATGACGGCAAGAGCGCCGATGTCGCCGGCGTGGGCGAGGAGTTGGCGTCCGTGTCTGGAGTTGTAGGCGACTGTGTCCACGACCGCGTCGGCTCCGCCGGCGAGCACCGCCGCCAGCACGACGTCGTCGTTGCGGTCCCCGGCGGTGACCGCGACCGCCGCCAGATCACCGGGTAGCGGTGTGTCGTCGAGTTTCAACCCGCGGACCTGCCAACCCTCGTCCAGCATCCGGCGGGCGACGGCCGTTCCGATCTGGCCACCCACGCCCAGCACTACCGCGGTCTTCGTCATCCGGCCCGCCCTCCTGTATCGCGTATGTTGCTCCAAGGTAGTCAGGCGTGGAACTGTTTCACATCGAATTATCTGAGGCGCCTCCTGCGCAGTCTGCGACGATGGGCGGCATGCCTGGACGACGCCGGGACCTCGCCGACGACCACGTCGCGCGCTGGACCGATTACTGGAAGGGCGATCCGGCCTACGAACCCGAGATCGAGGGCGCGCTCGTCCGGATGCAGGCCATCATCGCCGCTCTCCGGCGGGGTGAGGCAGCTGCGTTCGCCGGCTCCGAATTCAGCATCGAGGACTACAAGACCCTGCACGCGCTGATGATTCACGCCGACCCGCCCGAGGCGACGGCGGCGCAACTGGCCGATGCCGCCCACGTCAGCCGAGCCGCGATGACCAGCCGGCTGGACCGTCTCGTAGTTGCCGGGCTGGTGATCCGGGACGGTGACCCAGGGGACCGGCGGCGCGTCGTGGTGCGGCCGACCGCACGTGGCCGGAGCACCTGGAAGCACTTTGTCCACGAGGCGACGCAGCACGAACAGCAGCTCCTGCGCGTGCTGAGCCGGGGCGAGCTCCAGCGCCTGAACGTCCTGCTACGCAAGGTGATCCTCGCGCTCGATGGAGGTCATTGAGCGGTCGGTGCAGACGTCGTGCCGGTAGAAGGATTCTTGGGCCGCCGGTTCGATGTGTCAGCGCGGTGCGCCGGCGGCCAGGTGCTCGACGCCCGGATTCGGGTCAGTCTCGCAGCTACTGCGTTATGGCAGCTGCGAGTTCGCGATATTCGATATGGGGTAGCCGTCGGAGGTGCGCCGGCACCCCATGGGTATCTGGGGTGAGTACTTGGATCGCGACGTGGTCAGCGCCAGCTTGTCGATGTTGGTCGACGCGCGCCAGGACGGTGTCGAGTGAGCCCCAGGCGACAAGGGCGTCGACCAGTCGGTCGCTGCCGCCGGCGGCGAGGTCGCCGTCGCTGAACCCCTGTCTGCGCAGGCTGGCTGCGTAGTTGGGTTTGGTGAGGTAGAACTCCAGTGCGTTGCGCGCGACGGCGCGCGCGGTGTGCTCGTCGGTCTCGATCACGACCATTTGCTCAGGTGCAAGGAGCGGTCCGTGTCCGAGGATCTCGCGAGCACGGTGGGTGTGGTCGGGTGTCGTGAGGAAAGGGTGCGCCCCGGTGCTCCGGCGCGCGGCGAGTTCGAGCATGCGTGGGCCGAGTGCGGCGAGAATGCGTTCCTCGCAAGGCACTTCGGCGATCTCAAGGTCGTCCATGTATCGGACGATCTTCGTGTACGGGCTCGGTGCGTCGGGTGAGTCTGGCCGCCAGCCGCTACCTAGCCCCAACAGCGTCCGGCCGGGATGCTGTCGCCTGAGGGTCAGGTAGTGGCCGGCCGTCGCGTCTGCCGAATGAGCCCATACGTTCAGCACGCCGGTAGCAACGTGAACGGTGCGGGTCGCCTGCAGCAATTCGCCGACCGTGTCGAGAGCGTCTGGCCCGTTGCCCAGCCAGATCGCCTCGATTCCGAGTCCCTCCAACTCGGCCGCGATATCCCGGGCGGCCGGACCCGCGTTCGTCCATAGCCGCAGGGGAGCCCACAATCCAATGCGACCAAGACGGTTCTCCACCCGATCAGGCAACCAGGCGCACGAAACGGCGGCACCGGCCAATTCGGCCTGCCTGGCCCGCTGACAACCGGCGCTCGCGCGCTTGCCATGCGACGAGCCGCGCTGTTGTTGATCAGTGGCCTTGCGTGGTGGTTCGAACGGCCCGGGCCGATCTTCGACGAATGGCTCGCGCCCGCCCAAACTCTTCGCCCGTACGCTGCAGTTGTGACAACTGAGATTTCGTGTTGGCCGCGCACTCCAGACAGCGCGACCGGGCATTTCCCCAACCGGCATCTGAAATCGAGCCGAGCATTCATTATTTCGGACCTCCTGTCGTCCTATTGACGACAGAGAACGAAGACCGCACACCGAAACTCGCTCCGATGTCGTCTGCGCTTCAGGCTCGGTGAGTTCATGGGCAAGGCGGAGCGTCGACTCGGTGTAGGTGGCCGCGGTCTCCTGGGCTGCGAGCGCGACGGCCGCCACCCTGGCCGCGAAAGCTAGCCGGCCTGCTGGTCGTAGCTGAGGCGGGCTTGTTCGACGGCTTCGATGTTGGCCTCTGCCCAGGCCTTGATTGCGGCTACGAGTGGCAGGAGGGAGCGCCCGAGCGGCGTCAGTTGATAGTCGGTTCGTATCGGGACGGTCGGCGTGACGGTGCGCGTGAGCAGGCCGTCGCGGGCCATGCTGCGCAACGTCTGGGTGAGCATTTTCTGGCTGACTCCGTCGATGCGGCGATGCAGTTGCCGGTAGCGCATCGGCCCGGAGGCCAGGGCCACGAGCACCAGGCTCGCCCATTTGTCGCTGAGGCGATCGAGCAGCGCCCGCGTGGGGCACTCGGCGACGAACGCGTCATAGACCGGTATCGGACGACTCATGGGCTCCTCCAGGTAGGCACTCAAAGGTACCTACTTACCAATGGGAAGCGAAATTCGTATCGTCGCATCGAGAAGGCCGCTACAGGAAAGGTCAGCTGCGATGCGTTCAGTGCTCGTCACAGCGTTCGGTGGAACGGACTCGCTCACCATCGTCGAACGTCCCGTCCCGGAGCCGGGGGTCGGTCAGGTGCGAGTGCGCGTCCGCTCGGCCGCCGTCAATCCCGTCGATCTCGTCACTCGGGCCGGCATCCTCTGCGAGGCCGGGCTGCACGGCCCGGCACCGCTCAGTCTCGGCTGGGACGTGTGCGGCACGGTCGATGCCGTCGGACCGGCGACGCGCCGGATTCGGCTCGGTCAGCCGGTGATCGGGTTGTCCGATCGATTGCAGGACCCGCACAAGACGCACGCCGATGCCGTCATCCTGGACGAGTCCGCCGTGGCCGCGGTTCCCCACGACATCGACCCCGACGTGGCCGGCGCCCTCCCGCTGGCCGGGTCCACCGCTCTGCAGGCACTCGACGCGCTAGGCCTTCCCGAAGGCGCGAGCCTGCTCGTGACCGGTGCAGCCGGCGCGGTCGGAAGCCTCACCGTGCAGTTGGCGAGTCTGCGCAGGCTGCATGTGATCGCCACCGCGCACGCCATACACGAGAATCCGCTCAGAGAGCTGGGCGCGGACGATTTCGTGGCCACCTCCGACCGACTCGCCGATGACGTTCGGCAAGTCGCTCCCGGCGGTGTCGACGGCGCCGTCGATGCAGCCTCGCTCGGCATCCGATCGCTGGACGCGGTCCGAAACCAAGGAGCGCACGTCAGCCTCAACGTCACGCAGCGGCCACCCGCACTGCGCGGAATCCGGTCGGTGTCGATCGCCGTTCGGGCCAACTGGCAGCACCTGACCCTGCTCGCTGCCCTGGCTGCGACGGGATCACTGCACGTGTCGATCGCCGAGGTGATTCCCCTCGACGATGTCGCCAAAGCCCATCAACGCCTGGCCGAAGGCGGGCTCGTAGGCCGGATCATCCTCCGGCCATGACGCCGATGTGCCGGCCCGGGAAGCCCGAACGACTTCAGACGGTCAACTCGGCACCGTATTCGACCACGCTGGTCGAGACGAGGACCTGCCGTGGCGGTGTCTCGTCACTGCGCTGTCGGTCCTCGATGCGCTCGCAGAGCAGGGCGGCCGCCGTTCGGCCGAGTTCTCGCGGGTCGTACCGCACCACGATCAGCGGCAGCGAGAGCATGTCGGCGAGCTCGAAGTCGTCGAAGCCGGCCAGGCTGACCGCGGCGTGATGCTCGCGGACGGCGCGGTAGGCGCCGATCGTGTTCCGGTTGTTCGCCGCGAACAATGCGGTCGGCGGGTCACGCTGGTCGAGCAACTTCGCCGCGGCTCGCTCGGCGCTCGCGACGTCGAGGTGGTTACGCGACACGTATCGGTCCTCGACCGGCAGGCCGGCTTCCTCGAGCGCGGCGCAGAACCCGCGGAACCGCTCCGATCCGGTCCAGGTCGACGCGGCCGGGCCGAGAAACGCGATGCGGGTGTGGCCGCGTTCGATGAGCTTGACGACGGCCGCCCAGGTGCCGCCGAAGTCGTCGAGCAGCACCGAGTCGACGCCGATCTTCGTGCCGGGGCTGGCGGTCAGGACGACCGGTACGCCACCGAGCTTGACCGGGTCGAGGTGTCCGTGGTGGTTCCCGGACGGCACGACGATGATGCCGTCGAGCCGGCGTGCGGCGAAGTCGTGCGCGAGCTCGTCCTCTCGCCGAGGGTCCTCGCCGGAGTTGCCGAGGATGACTCGCATGCCGTTCTCGGCGGCGATGGCCTCCACCCCGAGCGCGAGTTGGGAGTAGAAGGGGTTGGCGAGGTTGGTGACGATCAGCCCGAGCAGGCGGTGGGAACTGCCGAGACGAAGGCTCCGGGCAACCTCGTTGCGACGGTAACCCAAGGTGTCGACGGCATCGAGCACACGCGCCTTCGTCGCCTCCGAAACGCGCGTGTCGTCGCGCAGGGCGCGGGACACGGTCATCGGACTGACGCCGGCTTGCGCCGCGACGTCGCGCATGGTGGGACCACTCATCGGACCAACGCCTTCACCACCATCACGGGATCCGAACCGACAGAGGTGACGCGGTACGGACCGACACTCGCCGGTACCACCAACGTCTCGGCGTAGACGAGGCTGTGTCGTCCTGACCCTGTCTCGATGACGACGCCGTCGCCCGCGACGACATTGAGCACGTGGAACCGGCCCGCCGTGTCGGCGCGAGCGCTACCGGAGGGTTCGATGACCACCCTGCGCACCTCGAAGAACAGCTGCGGCAGCGCACCGATCGACTCCTCCCGCCAGCCCTCGCCTTGCACGAGTATGCGCGGTTGCTGCACGAGATCGCGGTGCACCGCGTCGCCGGAGCGTCGCGAATCGAGATTGCGGAACGCATGTCCGACGTGGACCGGTCGCTGTTTGCCCGCGGAGTCCACGCGCAGCCAGTCGTAGAAGCGCAGTGAATAGAGGTACGGGGTGGCGCTGACCTCGAGCACCACATTGCCCTCTCCGCTCCCGTGCGGGGTACCACCCGGGATCAGGAACAGCTGGTGTGGCGTCGCCGGATGGGTTTGCACGAACCGTTCGATGTCGAACGCCTGCTGATCGGCATCGGCGGCGTGCGCGTGCTGGTGGAACTCGTCGATGTCGACGTCATCGCGCAGTCCCAGATAGATGATGCGGTCTTCGCCGCCGACCATGACGTAGTAGCTCTCGTGTTGCGTGTACGGCCAGCCGAAGACGTCCCGCATGTACGCCTCGCGCGGGTGGCAGTGCACGGACAGGCTGCCGCCGCCCACGGTGTCGAGATAGTCGAACCGAATCGGGAACGAGGTGTGAAATGTCGCGCGGACGGCCGGGCCGAGCACCCGGTCCGGATGCAGCGCGACGACGAGCTGGAACGGGATCTCCACCGCGTGGTCGGACGTTCCGATCAGCACGCCACTCTCGGGCGCGATCAGCTCGTATCCGACGGCGGTGTTCTCCAAGTCGCGGCCGAGCCCGAGCTGGTCCTGCCCCCAGTGCCCGCCCCACGACGTCGTATTGAACGTCGGCAGCGTGCGGAAGGGCCGGCCGGCCAGGTCGGCGAGCGTCAGTCGCAGGTCCGCGCCGTCGAGCGAGGTGGGCTGCAGCGGGTCGCGAACGTCGAGCCACCGGTCGATGCGCGCGGCCACCGCGTCGCGGTGCCGGTCGAGCAGCGGCCAGTCGATGTAGAAGAGCCGGCGCGTGGACGGCGCGTCGTCGCCCGGGCGCTGGCCCAGATTGCGTTCGCGGCCCGCCACGACGGCGGCTTCCGCGTACCGCTTGGGCAGGTCGGCGTACCAGAGCCGGTCCGGCTCGAGCAGCGCCGCGCCCGGGCCGAAGGCCACCACGACCGCCTCCGGTGCGGCCGGCACGGCGGGCGGCTCGTCGTAGAGGTCGGCGATCGTGCCGCCGGCGAGCGTCGCGAAATCGGGATCGTCGGCGAGCGCGTCGACGGGTGCAGTCCGCTTTACGACCTGCTCCCACGCGACCATCTGCTCGCGAACGTCCACCGCGACGACGGGAATCTCCCGCGCGCGCAACGCGGTGGTGATGCCAGCGACAACCGCCGTCCAGTCGAGGACGTTGGGACCGTCGACGGCGAGCACCGTTCCCGGCCCGAGGTCGGCGCAGGCTGAGTCCCAGCCGCGCTGCGCTGCGCCACGCACCGGCTGATACGTCGGCTGCGGCTCATACGGCCGGGCCACCCTCACCTGCGCCCACCTCCAGTCGATACTGCCGGTGATGGTATCGCAACCATTCGCGAGTTACCTCGTTCGGTCAAAAAATAAAGAACATCTGGTCTGTGGTCTGTACAGACAGCCTTGGTAGCGATAACCTACGCCAATGCCTGACCAGGTAGGCAGGTGTCTTCCTTCGCGGCGTTGTTGGTCCGGTTCGCGTATCGACTCGGCGCCGTCTCACGATCCGCTCGGCTAACTTGAAGGAGCACGATATGGACACCGTCGATCGGCGAACGTTCCTCAAGATCGGAGGCGGGGCCGCGCTGGCCAGCGCGGGCCTGCCGTGGCTGCTGGCGGCATGCAGCAGCGGGTCGGGAAGTGCCACGAACCTCCAGCTGTCCAACGACAAACCGACCTGGCAGAGCTGGTTCCAGACAGAGGGAAACCAAGCCAAGAGCGCCGTCAAAGTAGGTTGGACGCCGCGCGAGTACTCCGACGAGAACGCCTACCAGGCGGCGATCAAGACGGCCGGCGGCTCGTCCAGGGTGTCGGACCTGTTCACGTGGCAGTCGAGCTGGGGGATGAAGGACGTCGTCGACGCCGGATTCGTCGCCGATCTCACGGCGGAGTGGGACAAGGAGGGCGATGTCTACAGCGCCGATATGCGCAAGCTGTTCACGTTCGACGGGAAGACGTACGGGGCGCCCCTTTACCTGGCTCCGTGGGTCGTCTTCTACTCCAAGCAGGTTTTCGACAAGTACCAACTCCAGCCGCCTACGACGTGGGACGAGCTGCAACACGTCCTCGACACGCTGAAGGGCAACGGCATCGCGCCGCTAGGGGCGACCGTCGACGGCGTGTGGTCGTTCCTCTGGTTCCAGACCCTGCTCGTCGCGAGCGACCCGGAGCTCTACCAGGCCGTGACGGCCGGCCATGCGAAGTACACCGACCCCGGCGTCATGGACGTGATGAAGCTGTGGTCGCAGATGATCAAGGCCGGATATTTCACCGACCCGTCGTCGGTCACGTTCAGCACGCGGGGCACAAACTTCGCGACCCCGTTCAAGCAGGGCAAGGCGGCCATGTGCGAGATGGGCACCTGGTACGAGGCGACGATCACCAGCGCCGGCATGAAGCCCGGCGTCGACTACGACGCGTTCATACTCCCCAGCGTCAAACCAGGTGTGCAGAACACGATCGTCATCGAGTCGGGGCCGCTGTGCGTCGCCGGGCACGGCCGGCACAAGGACAACGCGACGAAGGCGGTGGGCTGGTTCATGTCGAAGGACGGACAGCAGGAGTGGACGAAGCTCACCGGCTTCATCTCCGGCCGCTCCGATGTTCCGTCGACGTCGCCGGTGGACAAGAAGATCACCGATCAGATCAAATCCGGCAACTACCAGCAGGTCAGCCGCTACTACGAGGCGACCCCGAACGACATCGTGCAAACCGCCATCGAGGAGTTCCAGAAGTTCATGCTGCATCCGAACGATCCGACGTCGATCCTGAACGCGATCCAGAGCAAGGCGGACGACGTCTGGAAGTCCGTCGGGTAGCACGACGTGAAGGACGCGAACCTGGCGGTGCTGCCCCGCACCTGGCGGGAGGCTGCGGCGCGACGCCGGGAAGGGTCATGGTCGCGCGTGGCCCGGGTAACGGCGCCGTACCTCTACCTCGTGCCGATGGTCGTGCTCGTCGGCGTGTTCCTGCTGTATCCGGCGCTGGACACGATCTGGGTCAGCTTCACCCGTTGGGACGGCATCAACGCCCCGACGTTCAACGGGCTGCACAACTACCTCCAGTTCGGCAGCGACCCGGCGTTCAGCACGGCATTCGTGAACACCCTGTACTGGGTCGCGGGCATCATGCTGCTGCAGGTGGGCGCCGGGCTGCTCCTGGCCGTCGTCATCAACGCGAGCCCGCTCGGCGGACTGTTCAAGCGCATCATCTACTTGCCGCACACGATCTCCGGCGCGGCGATCGGCGTGCTCTGGTTCGCCATCTACATCCCCGGACAGGGAATGCTCAACAGTGCGCTGCGGTTCGTGCACCTCGGCTCGCTGCAGCACAACTGGTTGACGGACCCGCCGATCAACACGTTCGCCATGATCCTGGCCGGCATCTGGCAGGGCATGGGCCCGACAATGATCCTGTTCCTCGTCGGGCTGCAGCACCTCCCGCGTGATCCGCTCGACGCCGCGCGCATGGACGGCGCCAGCGCGCTCCAGATGTTCTGGTACGTAACGCTTCCGCTGCTGCGGCCGATGACCGTCGTCGTCGTGGCGATCTCGCTGATCAACAGCTTCAAGGTCTTCGACATCGTCTGGGTGATGACCCAGGGTGGGCCGTACCGTTCGTCCGAGACGCTGGCCGTCACGATGTATCGCGAGTCGTTCGTCAGCTCCGACTTCGGCTACGGCGCCAGTGTCGCTGTGCTGCTGACCGCGATCGTCTTCGTCATCTCCGTGCCGTACATCCGGAGCATGTTCGCGCGCGTGGAGGCGAACTGACGTGGCTACCTCCGAGCGTGCGGTGAGCAAGGTGCGGTACGGCCGCTGGGCGATCACGATCGTCCTCGCGCTGATGTGTCTGATATGGCTCGGTCCGCTGTGGACGCTAATCACCACGTCGATGAAGTCGACACCGGAGTCGGTCGGCGACACGTCGGCGTGGTCGTTGCCGAAGTCGCCGCTGCGTCTGTTCGACAACCTGAAGGATGCCTGGTCGACGTCGGGCCTCGCGGACGGATTCAAGGCCA
This sequence comes from Jatrophihabitantaceae bacterium, assembly GCA_036558905.1. Classification (GTDB taxonomy): domain Bacteria; phylum Actinomycetota; class Actinomycetes; order Mycobacteriales; family Jatrophihabitantaceae; genus DASXRA01. The sequence goes on from DATBER010000036.1 coordinate 42,072, forward strand.
GCCTGCTGTACGCGGTGTCGGGCTCGGCGCTGGCCATCCTGTGCGCGTCGCTCGGCGCCTACTCGATCACCCGGCTGCGCATCCGCGGGCGGTTCTTCTGGTTCGTGCTCGTGTTCAGCGGGACGCTGTTCCCGTTGCAGATGTACGTCATCCCACTGTTCAAGCTGTATCAGGACACCGGGCTCTACGACACCCGGGGCGGGCTGATCTGCTTCTACACCGCGATCTCCATCCCGTTCTGCCTGTTCGTCCTGCGCAGCTTCTTCGCCACCGTCCCCACCGAGGTGCAGGAAGCGGCGCGGCTCGACGGCGCCGGCGACTTCACGATCTTCTGGCGGATGTTCCTGCCGCTGGCCAAGGCGCCGATCGCCGTGCTGTTCCTGTTCCAGTTCATCTGGATCTGGAACGACCTGCTGTTCGGTCTCGTGCTGTCCACGTCGGACGGCATCCGGCCGATCGCGCCGACGCTAGCCGGCCTGCAGAGCCAGTACGCCAGCAGCGGCCAGCCGCTCGTGCTGTCCGCGACGTTGATCGCCAGTCTCCCGACGGTGGTGCTCTTCCTGCTGCTCGGGCGCTACATGATGCAAGGTCTGCAGCTCACCGGAGGAGCGACTCGATGACGAAGACGGATGTGCTGCGGTCGGCCCAGTGGCTGGGGGAGATGATCCAACGATCACTGCCGGCGACCCGCGAGACCCTGCGCGCCTCGGTCGCGGATCGTGTCCTCGATACCCCCGAGCTGCGCGTGGAAGCGTCCGGCCTGCCGTTGTTCCGGAACGCCGGCGGGCGACTGACCCAGGCTGTGCGCATCCACGTGCCGGCCCAAGACGCGCTCGGGCCGCTCCGGTTCACGTTGCGCGATCAGCAGGGCGCGTCCGTGGACGAGGCGCAAGCAGTCATGGCCGGCGAGGCGTTGAGCCTCGACTTGTACGCGCCTGAGGTGCAGGCGGAGTCGACGTTCACCCTGGACGTCGCCGGGGCGGAACAGACCTGGTCCGGGCGGATCACGGTGGCCCCGCAGCGGAAGTGGACGGTGTTCCTCATCCACCACTCGCACCTCGACGTCGGGTATACCGATCCGCAGGGCATGGTGGCTCGTCACCACGACACGTACTTCGACTCTCTCATCGACCTCACGGAGGCCACCGACGACTGGCCCGACGACGCCCGGTTCAGATGGAACATCGAGGCCTCGTGGCCGCTGGTCCACTGGCTGAACCTGCGTTCGACCTATGCGGCCGACCGTCTACTCTCGCGCATGCGCGAGGGGCTGGTCGAGGTGACCGCACTGCCGTTCAACCTGCACACCGAGGCCTGTTCGACGGACGAGTTGTACCGGCTCCTGCGTACGACCGAGACGTTGCGGAACAGGTACGGCGTGCCGGTCACCACCGCGATGCAGACCGACGTTCCCGGGTCGACGGTCGGCCTGGTGGACGCGCTCGCCGACGCCGACATCGGCTATCTGGCGGCAGCGCACAACTGGGCCGGTCGGTCGGTGCCGTTCCGGGTCGGCGGCCAGGAACTGGAGCGGCCCTTCTACTGGGCCGCGCCGAGCGGGAACCGGGTGCTGACCTGGTTCACCGACAGCGCCCACGGCCTGTCCTACATGGAGGGCAACATCATCGGGCTGGCGGATGACTACGAGACCGCGCTTGCCGTCCTGCCCGCCTACCTTCAGGCATTGGCCAGCCGGCCCTACCCGCTCGCGCACATGGTCCCCGGATGGTCGAAGCTGATCGACGGCGTGCCGATCTCGAAGCGCCCGTACGAGCACGACGTGCTGCACCTGCGGATCCAGGGCGCGTTCGCCGACAATGCCTCCCCGAGTCTCGTGCCGGCCGCGATCGTCCGGCAGTGGAACGACACGTTCGCCTATCCGCGGCTGCGCATGGCCACGAACCGCGAGTTCTTCGCGGACGCGGAGCAGCGTCTCGCCGGGCGCATCCCCACCTACACCGGTGACTGGACGAACTGGTGGGCCGACGGAATCGGCTCCGGGGCGCGCCCCCTCGGCTACAGCCGGCGGGCCCAGGCCGCGCTGACCACAGCCGAGACGTTGCATGCGGCCGCCGACCTGCGAAGCGGCGCGCACAGTGACGTCGCGGACAAGACGGATCGGGTGCACGAGAAGCTGGCGCTGTTCGACGAGCACACCTGGGGAGCCGGCAACCCCTGGGACGACGGCGAGGAGCATCGGCACTCCGGCGGGCTGCAGTGGGCGCGCAAGTCCGAGTACGCCACCCAGGCATACGACGAGGCGCAGGATCTGCTGGCCGCGGGGGCTCGGCGGTTCGGCGACACGTTCGCCCCGACGGCCGGCGCGCTGGCCACCGTTCTCGTGGTCAATGCCGCCAGCCGGGTTCGTACCGATCTCGCCCGGATCTTCCTGCCCGCCAGCAAGGTGCCGCTCGACGTGCGGATCGGCCTCGTCGACGCCCGGGACGGCGCGCAGGTTCCGCACCGGGAGGACCGGCAGGAGAACCCGCGCCGCCCTATCGGCCGATACCTGGAGTTCGTGATCCGCGATGTCCCCGGTGTGGGGTTCGCCCGGGTGGACGTGGTCGCGGGCGACGGTCCGGAGCAGGCGGTGGATCTCGACGACGCGATGGTGGCCGAGAACGACCGCTACCGGTTGACGTACGCGCCGGCCGACGCCTGCGTGTCCTCGATCTTCGACAAGATCGCCGGCCGCGAGCTCGTCGACACGGCCGCCGCAGCCGGGTTCAACCAATACCTCTACGACCGCTACACCACCGCCCCGCACGTCAACCATCTGTCCAGCCGCACCACGGCCGACCCGTCGCTGCTGGGCGACCGAAACGTCGGTCATCACGCGAACGTCGTTCGCGCGACGCGGGACGCGGTGGGCGAGACGCTCGTCGTCGATCTGCAGGGTGCTGGGACCGACTGGATTCGCACGACCATTCATTTGCCGCGTGGCGTCGATCGGGTCGACATCACCAACCGCCTGCACAAGCAGGCCGTGGCGGACAAGGAGAGCGGATTCTTCTGCTTCCCGTTCGACATCCCGGCCGGTCCCGTGGCGTACGAGCTGAGCGGCGGTGTCGGCACCGCTGACGGCCCGGTCGTGCCCGGTGCCGCGCACCACATGCGGGCGGTCCGGCACTGGGTTGCGCTCGAGCACGCCGACCTGGCCGTGGCGTGGGCGACGCTCGAGGCTCCGCTCGTCCAGTTCGGCAATGTGCACCTGCCGTACGCACCGTTCCCGCCGACACTGCAGCTCGACCGCGCGGAGCCGGCAACCATCTACTCCTGGGCGCTCAACAACATCTGGGACACCAACTTCCCGGCGCAGCAACAGGGGGAGATGGCTTTCCGCTACGCCGTTGCGTCCGCCAGCGGCATGCCGCCCCGCCAGCTCGCGACCGCAACCGCGGACGGGCTCGTCGCGCCGCTGGTCGCCGTGCTGGCGACCGGGCCGGAAACCGGTCCGGCCGACGGCGTGTTCTGCACGGTCGACCATCCCGGCGTGCGGATCGCCGCCGTCGGGCGGTCTCGGAGCGGGCACGACTTCGCGATCCGGCTGCTGTCGACTCATCCGGGTGAGGTCCGGACGCGACTGCGGCTGCCGGGCCGAACCGCGCGGGCCGCGTGGACCGGGACGTATCTCGAGCGGCGGCTCGTTCCCGCGGCGATCACCGGCGACGGAATCGATGTCGTCGTACCGGCCGAGGCAGGCGCTGCGGTCGTCATCGATCTTGGGTGAGGGTTTGGCTCGCTAGTAGGCAACGATCCGGACAAGTGGTCAGACGACTGGCCTCAAAGGAGGTTCGCGTGCACACGTCAGACAGCACCGAGGAGAATCGTCCGGGCGGCGTTCCGCGCCGGAGGTTCCTGCAGGGCGCGGGGGTCGTCGCAGCCGGCAGCCTGCTGCCCGGCGCGGCCAACCTGCTGCGAATCGGCAGCGGTTCCGCGGCGGCGGCCGCGGAGCCGGTCGAGGTCGTCGTGGACGCCGGAGCCCGCGGACCGGTCATCCCGAGCGACTTCACCGGCCTGAGCTTCGAGCGGGGTGCGCTGAACTCCGGCAACGCGGATGTGCCGGGCTACTTCTTCAGCCCGACGAACCGCGAGCTGGTCACCCTTTTCCGCAACGCGGCGATCAAGAACCTGCGCGTCGGCGCCGGCACGGTGGACCAGCAGATCCCCGTCGGCACCGGCAGCGACGGCTACAAGGCTGTGGACGAGCTGTTCCGATTCGCGGCCGCTGCCGGGGTGAGCGTGAACTACAACGTGCGCCTGTTCAACCCGTCCAGCGCTCCCATCCCGGATCTCGTCGCGGACGACGCCGACGCCGCAAACTACATATGGCGGCGTTACCGCGGCTTGGTCAGCTCGTTTTCGATCGGCAACGAACCGGACTGGCATTCGTTCCACGTCGGCGACCCGGCGATCTTCGAGACCACCCCGAACGAGCCGGGCACGGCCTACCCGTCCTACCTCGATACCTGGCGGGAATTCGCCGGGGCCATGCACGCGGCTGCGCCCGGCGCGAAGTTCTCCGGCCCGGACACCGGCAACTACGGCACTCGGGGTGGTGTGCCCTACGTGACGTTCACCCCGGACATGGCAACCGGCATTTCGTGGACCGAGCAGTTCACCAAGGACGAGCGCGGCTCCGGGCTTCTCAAGGATGCGTACCAGCATTACTACGTCGGCGGCAGTCCTCTCACCACGACCGCCGCACAGGCGATCGACAACATGCTGTCCGCGGAATGGGTCGAGCAGGCCGAGATCGGCACCCAGCCCACCGGGGCCGACTCCAGTACCACCGCGTACGTTCCGTACCCCTGGCTGTACACGCGCATCGTCGCGCCGACCGTGGCCGCCGGCCTGCCGGTCCGGCTGACCGAGTCGAACGACTACCTCACCGGGATTCCGGGAGCCAGCGACGCGTTCGCGTCCGCGCTCTGGGCGCTCGACTACATGCACTGGTGGGCGGCGCACGGGGCGAACGGCGTGAACTTCCACAACAAGCAGTGGATCTACACCGATACCATCACCCCGGCGCTCGGCAGCTACACCCCGATTCCCGGGTCGTGCAGCGCGCCCGGATGCGGGAACTACCGCGTCGCCCCGAAGGGATACGCCATCAAGGCGTTCGACCTCGGTGCGCACGGAGAGGTGAAGCCGCTGAGCTTGGCCAAGCCGTCGGACGTCAACCTGACGGCCTACGCGGTCGGCGGCCAACGCGATCTCTACATCACGGTCATCAACAAGACGCACGGCGCCGGCAGCACGGACGCGCAGGTGACGATCGAGCCGCAGCACTTCAGTTGGTCCGACGCAACGTCGATCACCCTCGACGCCGGTGAGCCCGGAGACCCGTCGTCGGCGTCCGCGACGCTCGGCGGTGCGACGATCGGCAACGACGTGCCGTGGCAGGGAAAGTGGAGCCGGATCGGCCCGAGCGCCGGCGGCCGAGTCGTAGTGACCGTCCGGGCGGCCACCGCCACCGTCGTGCGACTTCACGGCTAGCGGGCGTACGTCCGAGGGCCCGCTCGGCGAGGCACGAAGATCGCATGGCAGCCGAGCGGGTACCCGTGCTGGAGGTGGGCGGCACGCATGTCAGTGCCGCGTTGATCGATGTCGTGGATTGGTCGATCGTGGCCGGGACGTTGAGCCGGCACGGGCTGGACGGTCAGGCCTTGGCGGCGCGGTTGTTGGGCGCGTTCGTGGCCGCGGCCGACACCCTGGACGCCGCGGAGGCGGCTCGTTGGGGGGCCTTGCCCGGACCGTCATCGACACCGCGATCACCACGCTCGGCACTGCGCTCGCCCCTACTTCGACCGCTTCGGCGCCCAGGTGGTCATCGGCGGGTCCATGTCAGCCTCCTGGGAGCTGTGCGCCGACTTCTTTAGCACGGATTGCTGATTATGTTGCGGAAGTTGGTGAAGCGCACGACGGTACTGCCGCCACCGCCGAACCGCAGGTAGGTGAGCGGGAGGAGCGAACCGTACTGAGCGTTGCGTCCGAAGTTGCGGGTCTCGCCGGGCGTGTCGTTGCCGAACTGCCAGGTGCAGTTGCCTCGGACGTCGGTGTTGGTGAAGAACGGGTAGAACTGTGCGGGCTCACCGGTGTCGGTCAGGGGTATGAGCGTGCAACCCGCACCGGTCGAGACGTTGCACGTGGGCTCGATGTCCGGCAGGTCGGCCTCGAACGCCGTGCGCTGGTACGGCTGGTCGAGATTTGCTCCGGTCAGCGCGCTGGTGAACTGGAACGGGGTGGGGTGCAGCTTCGTGTTTCCGTCCGGCCAGACCGGTGTGTAGGAGACGCCATCGAATCCGGTGTTGGTGTCGGTGCATCCCTGTACCCGGTACAGCAGTGCCTCGGACGCGGGGAAGCAGAAGTTGTCGTCCTCGTCCGTCGGCTGCTGGTTGGCGCCGCTGCCCTCGGTGTTGCCGGCCGGGCAGGTGGTCGGGTTGCCGGCGCTGTCGAGCCCGAACGGCGTCGCCGGCACCGTCGCGCCGTTGCAGAACTGGAAGTGGCCGATCTCGTCGGAGAAGGCGACGTTGTAGCTGTGGGCCGCCCAGATGACCCGCGTCTGCTCGGAAGCGGTGCTGTACATCGGGTGGAACGCGTAGGGGATCGCGTTGCAGCTCGTACCGGTCGGGTCGTACTGGATCTGGGTGAACCCGTTGGCCGGGCTGGCCGTCATGGAGCCGGACTTGTTGTTGGACAGGTCGTTGATCTGGGCCTGCACACCGTCGCGGGTGTCGTGAATGCTCACCTGCAACCGGTCACCGGAATTCATGAACAGGTCCTGCCTGGGGTTCGGGGTGTACGTGGCGAGCGTGGCGTCGAGCTGGTTCGCCGGAGCCTGGGCGACGCCGTTCTTGGTGACGAACGCGAACTGGAAGGTCTCGATGCCGACCTTCGCGGCGCAGGTGTCGTTCTGCAGGGTTCCCGCGACCGGGTCCTCGAGCAGGCTGAACACGTTCATCGCCGCACACCACTGGGTGGGGCTGCAGGTGTCGGCGCCCACGGCCTTCGCCCAGGTCGGCCACGGCACCCAACCCGGCGGGTAGAACTGCAACTCCAGGAACGCGGTGCCGGGGTGATTCGGCGACACGGCCGGGTCGACGATGTTGCTGTCGCTGTCGGGCGTGCAGGTCGAGACCTGCTCCGGGTACGACTGGGTGTCGCACAGCGCCATTCCGAACCACAACGAGCCGTTCAGCTCGAAGTTGTAGCCCTTGCCGGGCTGGGTCGGGTGGGCCGGCGTCGGGTCGTTCGGCAGCGTCACCCCGTAGCGCATGTTGTTCCCCGCGCCGGGCTTGTTCGAGTAGAACAGCAAGGACGGCTCGTCGTGTCCGACGTACTCGTCCTCGCCGTACACGGCTTTGGAGTCGACGAGGTCCGGGCACTGCGCGCTGTATTCGCACATGATGTTCAGATGCTGGCTCGCGGATCGGGTCGGGCTGGCGGATGCCGAACCGGCAGCCGCTGCCGACGCGCCGACGGCGACCGTTGCGGCGAGGATGACTAGCCAGCGTCGGGTGATGGTCTGACTGAGCATGACTGACGCTCCGCATGAGCGGGCCACCGGCTTCTGCAGTCGCTTTGCGTGACCCGCGGCGGCCAAGAGGGGCCACGCTACGAACGCTCCGCTTTCAGTCGCCGACCACTCTGGCCCGACCGGCCCGCGCGGTCAAGGATGAATCACGCACAGTGACTCCTGGGTCCTCGATCAGCCGGAGACCGGGCGCCGAGTCGACGCTGACCGGCAGCCCGGTCGGCGAAGCTCGGGGCTCAGCGAACGGAAGCGGGTGCCGTCGCCTGCGGGGTGGTCGGCTGGGCGCTGGCGGTGGTGATTCGCCGGGTCGGGCGGAGGTGGTGACCGGTGATCCACCAGAAGCACAAGCCGATCAGGATGACGGCGACGCCGGTGAACAGCGCGGTCTCGTACCACTGGAACGGCCAGTACCGGTTGGCCGGTTGGTAGCTGATGGTCTGGTGGTAGCCGGTCAGGCAGGTACGGGTGGCGACGCACGGGTCGTCGGGATGTACGGCGATCCGGTTGACGGCGTGCCCGGACGGGTCGGTGATCTGGCTGGACACGATCCAGGCACCGGGCCTGGTCAGGCTGTCTCCCGGCGGCCGCACCAGCTTGCTGCCCGGGCCCGGGGGCTGGAGCGCGGCAGTGGCGTGCAGCGGCGCCGCGAAGTGGGGTCGGATCCAGGCGAGGACGACGAGGCGGGCGGCGATGTATCCGACGAGCGTCGCGGCCATGGCGGGCAGGCTGCGCCGGATCAACAGCCCGGCGGTCAAACCGAACGCGAATGCGAAGGCGGCGTAGCCGATCGGGGCGATGTCACGCTCGGAGAAGATCGTCGGGTCGAACTTGTTCTGGGAGATGAGGTCGAAGGGGGTGGACCACCAGGTGACCAGCCAGGTGAGCACGGCTGACGCGGCCACGCTGGCGGCGCCGACCACGGCAATCTTGGCGCCCAGCCAGCGCGTTCGGGTGACCGATTGGGTCCAGGCCAGTCGGTAGGTGCCGGTGTCGAACTCGCGGGCGATGAGCGGCGCGCCCCAGAACACGCCGGTCACGGCCGGCAGGAAGAGGATGAGCACTGAGCCGAGCAGCGTCTGCAGCCACTTGTAGTGCTGGGTGAAGGCGCTGGTCGCGGTGTCGCAGTCGTTGACCGCGGAGCAGGTCCGGATGCCGCTGGTGTCGTACCAGTGCCGCAGCTGCAGCCCGGTGATGATCACTATGACCGCGAGGACCGCGAGCGCTCCGAACACGACGGCCGCTTGGGTACGGAACTGCCGCCAGGCCAGCCAGGTCATCGTGGCACTCCGATCAGGTGGCCCGGTCGGCCGTGGTCGTGGCTGTCGGGTTCGAGGTAGGCGAGCACGAGGTCCTCCAGGCCGACCGGCTCGACGGCCCAGCTCGGGTCCAGGATCGGTTGCTCGGTGCGGACGAGCAGCGTGGTCTGCCGGTCGGTGTGGCTGGCCGTGATGACCTGCATGTCAGCCGGGAGCCGGTCGTGGCGGGGACCGGTGAGCAGGTGGTGGGTGGCGAGCAGGTGCTCGACATCGCCGGCCAGCCGGACGCGGGAGGCGACCAGCACGATCAGGTGGTCGCACACCCGCTCCAGGTCGGCGATCAAGTGCGAGGAGAGCACGACACTGACGCCCTGCTCGGCCACGACCTCCATCAGGCCTTGCAGGAATTGCCGGCGAGCGAGCGGGTCGAGGCTGGCCACCGGCTCGTCCAGCACCAGCAGCTGCGGTCGCTTGGCCACCGCCACCGTCAACGCCAGCTGGGCGCGTTGCCCGCTGGACAGCTTTCCGGCCGGCTGGCGCGGGTCGAGGCCGAGTTGCGCGATGCGGTCGGCGGCGAACCGGCGGTCCCAGGACGGGTTGAGGTGCGCGCCCATCCGTAGGTGGTCGGCGACGCTCAGCCCCGAGTAGGTCGGGGTCTCCTGCGCCATGAAGCCGACCTTGGCGAGCTCGGCCGGTCCTCGTGCCGGTCGGGCGCCGAGGACGTCGATGCGCCCGCACGTCGGGGTGAGCAGCCCGACGGCGAGGTTCAGCAACGTGGACTTGCCGGCGCCGTTCGGGCCGACCAGCCCGACGACGCGATCGGACGGGATGCGCAGTGTGCAGTCGGTCAGCGCCCAGTTCCGCCGATACCGCTTGCCGAGCCCGTCGGCCTGGAGGACGGTGCTCACGCTATGTCCTGCTCGACGCTGGCCCGAAAGGCATCCCGGAACAAGGCCTCGATGCTCTCCTCGTCCAGGCCGGCCCGCCGGGCCTTCGCCAGCCAGCGAGTCAGGTCGCGGCGCAACGGCCCGTGCGCGACCACCGAGGCGTCGCGCAGGGTCGCGGTGACGAAGGTGCCGACCCCGGGGCGGGCCGCAACCAGTCCCGCGTGTTCGAGCTCCTTGTACGCCTTCAAGACCGTGTTCGGATTGATCGCCAGCTGGCCCACCACGTCCTTGACCGTCGGCAGCTGATCACCCTCGTCCAGCAGACCCAGACGCAAGGCCCGCCGCACCTGATCGACGATCTGCCGATACGGCGATACCCCGGAGCGGGCGTCCAGATGAAACTCGATCACTCGAAGCGCTCCATTCATCTAGGAACCTAGATAATTAGAGTACTGTGAGTTAGCGCTCGTCAAGACGCGAGCGGGTTCTCTTAGCTGCGGCGGGGCAGCCGTACGGTGACGTCAAGGCCGCCGGTGGGAACGGCGGTGGCCCGGACTGTCCCGTGGTGGATGGTCGCAATGGACGAGACGAGGGCCAGCCCCAGGCCGAAGCCGTTGTGCTGGGTGCGATCGTCGAGCCGGGTGAACGGCAGCAGGAGCCGCTCGACCTGGTCGGGCGAGATGACCAGGCCGGTGTTGACGACCCGCAGTAGCGAGCTGCCGTTTTCGGTGGTGGTCGAGATCGCCACGGTGCCGCCGGGCACGTTGTACTGCTCGGCGTTGTCGAGCAGATTGGCGACCAGACGCTCCAGGAGCACGCCGTCGCCGCTGACCGGCGCGTCGTCGAGCGTGCTGAGCGTGGTTACCTGGCTCGGCGGGCGGGCATCGAGGGCATCTTCGGCGACTGTCGCGAGGTCGAGGGGATCGTGGATGCCGCCCGCCTGCTGGTTGCGGGCGAGGGTCAGCAAGGCCTCGATCAGCTGCTCGGCGTGGTCGACGGCTTCGCGGACGTCGGCGCTCATGGCCATCAGCTCGTCGCGGGTCGGTTCCGGCTTGGCGAGCACGACGTCGATGGTGGTGCGCATGAGGGTGAGCGGGGTGCGCAGCTCGTGGCTGGCGTTGGCGATGAATTGCCGCTGGCTGGTGAACGCCCGCTCGAGACGGGCGAGCATGTCGTCGAAGGTGTCGGCCAGTTCGCGCAGTTCGTCGCGGGGACCGTCCAGCGCGAGACGGTGCGAGAGGTTCTGCTCGCCGGCGGTCCGAGCGGCGGCGGTGAGCTGATGGACGGGCCGCAGGATCCGGCCGGCGAGTAGCCATCCGGCGACTGCGGCCAGAACGGTGACGCCGGCCAGAGTGAGCAGCGAGTACAGCAGCAGATGGTCCAGCGTGGTACTGCGCTGGGTCGAGGCGCCGGCCTTCACCCCGTTGGCGTACAGGATCGAGCACTTCTGCTTCGCGGTGCCGGCCGCCCCGCCCTTGGCGACCTGGTCGTCGACACACTGCTGGATCAGTTTCTCGACGCTCTGCGACGTCCTGGGCGTCGTGTACTTCAGGTTGTGTGACACGAGCAGGTACGTGACAAGGACCAGCACCGCGCCGCACGCCGCGAACAGCGACGTGTAGAGCAGGGTCAGCCGCGATCGGGCGCTGAGGTGGCGGGTCATATCCGGTAGCCCACGCCGATCACGGTTTCGATCAACGGAGGGTGGCCGAGTTTGCGTCGCAGCCGGGCGATCGTGACTGCAACCGTGTTGCTGAACGGATCGGCGTGCGCGTCCCAGACGTGCTCGAGCAGCTCTTCGGCGCTGACCGTGGCGCCGTCGGCGCCGGCGAGACATTCGAGGACCCCGAACTCCTTGCGAGTCAGGGTCAGTGGCTGCCCGCCACGGGTGGCCCGGTGGCGAGCTCGGTCGACGAGCAGGTCGCCGCGCTCGATGATCGCCGTAGTCCCGGGTACGCGCCGGCCCAGGGCCCGAACCCGGGCGACCAGCTCGTGGAAGGCGAACGGCTTGCCCAGGTAGTCGTCGGCCCCGAGCTCGAGTCCGGCCACCCGCTCGTCGACCTCGCACGCGGCGGTGAGCATCAGGATGCGGCTCGACGAGCCGGCGCGGACGAGCTCGCGGCAGACGCGATCACCGTGGACGGCGGGCAGGTCACGGTCGAGGACCAGGACGTCGTACTCGGTGGTGGCCGCGTGCTCCAGCGCGGCGGCGCCGTCGTAGACGACGTCGACGGCCAAGCCCGCGTCACGCAGGCCCTCGCCGATGCGATTGGCCAACGTGACGTGGTCCTCGACGACCAGGACTCGCACCTGCACATGGTGCCCCAGAACGAGTGACATCCGTCTAACGATCTCCGTTGCGCTCCTGTCATGGGTGCCCGGCTACACCTGGAGGCCGCCGCGGCGCCGCGGACCACCCGAACGGAGCAGCCCATGAAGCGACTGATCGCCCTGACCGTGCTCGCGCTGACGGTGACCGCCTGTTCGTCCGCACATCACGGGCCCAGCGTGCCGAGCCTGCCTGGCGCAACCGGCGCCGCCGCCGGTACTGGCGCCCCGAGCCCGAGTGGCAGCAAGACCGTGTCCCGCCCGCGCGTCGGGTACAGCACCACCCGCGTGGCACAGCTGCACGCGGCCGCGCAGTGCATCCGCTCGCACGGCGTGCCCACCTATCAGGACCCGGTGCTCACGGCCGACGGCCATGTCTACACCGATGCGCGCAGCATCCAGGACATCGGCGCCGCCACGACGTCGCGCAGCGAGCAGCAGGACATGGCTGACGCGATCCGGCAGGCCTGCGGCCATCTGTTCGCCGTGGCCGGCCTGCAGCCCGACGACGAGTCACCCGCACCGCCCGCGCTGGTGCGCGCCGGTGTGCGGGCAGCCCAGTGTCTGCGCGCCCACGGCCTGCCCAACATGCGCGATCCGACCAGCGAGTCGCTGTTCACGCCGGGCCACGGCTTCGGCATAACCGCTGACGAGTTACCCAACAACGGGGCGCTCGGCAAGCAGGATCCGACCGTGCAGCGCGCCTTCTCGGCCTGCCGGTCCCGGCTCGACGCCGAGACCCGGGCTTCGTCGCTGAGCAGCCTCGCCCATGACTAAGCGACTCGCCGCCGTGGCGCTCGTGGCGCTCGTGGCCGCCGGCGGCGTCACCGCGTGGTGGCTGGCGACCCCGCGGGGCGGTAGCGATGCGAACGCCGGCGTCCCGATCGACACGTCCGCGGTCGTGCGCACGACGCTGACCACGACCACGCAGCTGTCGGGCACCCTGGGCTACGCCGGCTCGTACGCCCTCACCCCGCAACTGCCGGGCACGGTGACCGCCCTGCCGGAGCCAGGCACGCTGCTCCGCCGCGGGCAGCACGTCTACGAGGTGAACGGCGTCGGCGTGTTCCTCTTCTACGGCGCCCGGCCGGCCTGGCGCCGTTTAGCCATCGGGATGACGCCCGGTGCGGACGTTCTGGAGCTCGAACAGAATCTGGCCGGGCTCGGCTATGGCGCCGACCTCTCCGTGGACGACACGTTCACCCGGGCCACCGAGCTGGCGGTGCGGGTCTGGCAGGACGCCACCGGTCAGCCGGTGACCGGCGACGTCGATCTCGGCCGGATCACGTTCGTGCCGACCGCGCTGCGCGTCGTCAGCGACGACGCTCCGCTCGGCTCTCCGGTCGCCCCCGGGCAGCCGGTCGTGACGGCGTCGTCGCCCGACCCGATCGTCACCGTGCCCGTGCCCGCGACGCAGACCTACCTGGTGCATCGCGGCGATCGGGTCACCGTGACGATGCCGTCCGGGGCCACGTCGACCGGGCGGGTGGTGTCGATCTCGGCCGTCGCGGCGTCCGGCGACGACTCGGGTAACCAGTCGAACGCGCCCAACGCGCCGAACGGGCCGCCCCAGCCGGCCAGCGTGCCCGCGCAGGTCAGCCTCGACCGCCTCTCGGTCGCGGCCGGACTCGACCAGGCGCCGGTAACGATCACGGTCGTCGACCGCCAGGCGCGCAACGTGCTCGCGGTACCGATCACCGCTCTGGTCGCCCTGGCCGGCGGCGGGTACGCCGTGTGGGTCGACTCCGGCACCACGCGGCACCTGGTCGGAGTCACCCCGGGGCTGTTCGCGGACACGCTCGTGCAAGTATCTACAGCCGGGCTGAGGGTCGGCGATCGGGTCGAGGTGCCGGCGCAATGATCGCGCTCGAGCTGCGCGGCGCCGGCAAGGCGTATCCGCCGCCGACGGCCGTCACGGCGCTCGCCGACGTGACGCTGTCCGTCGCGACGGGCGAGACCGTGGCGATCACCGGACCGTCCGGGTCGGGCAAGTCGACGTTGCTGAACCTGCTCGGCACGCTCGAACGCCCCAGTTGCGGCGCGGTGTTCGTCGCCGGCACCGATACGTCCCGGCTGCCCGACCGGGCGCTGTCCGGGCTGCGGGCCTGGCGGATCGGGTTCGTGTTCCAGGACTTCCATCTGCTCGAGCACCTCACCGTCCTCGACAACGTCGCAACCGGCCTGCTGTATCGCGGCGTGTCGGCCGGGCGTCGTCGCGCCGCCGCACTCCAGGCGCTGGAACGGGTCGGGCTGGCGGCCCGACGGGCGCACCGGCCGAGCCAGCTCTCCGGCGGCGAACGGCAGCGCACCGCGATCGCGCGCGCGGTGGTCGGCGAGCCGGACATCGTGCTCGCCGACGAGCCGACCGGCAACCTCGACTCGTCGACCGGCGCCGAGATCATCGGACTGATCGCCGGGCTGGCCGGTCCGCGCACGACGGTTCTCGTCATCACGCACGACACCACCGTGGCCGCGGCCATGGCCCGCGAGGTGCGGCTGCGCGACGGCCGCGTCGTCGCCGACACGGGGGCGACGTGATGCGGTCCCGGTTGCAGGCGGTCGACGCGGCGGCTCTCGGCGCGCTCGGCATCCAGGCCCGACGCGTTCGGTCTGCGCTTTCCGCGCTCGGCATCGCCGTCGCCATCGCCGCCCTGGTGGCGGTGCTGGGCATCGCCGCGTCGGCCAAGGCCGACCTGCTCGCGCAGCTCGGCGCCGAGGGCAACCTGCTCACGCTCGCCGCCGGGCAGACGTTCTCCGGCAACGCGGTGCCCCTGCCCACGACGGCCGAAGCCATGATCCGCGCGGTACCGCCGGTGGGAGAGGTGACGGCCGTGGCGAACGTCAGCGGCGTGACCGTGCGGCGCAGCGCCGCCGTTCCAGCAATCAACACCGGTGGGATCACCGTGCTCGCCGCCCAGCCGTCGCTGCCGCACACGCTGTCGGCCACCGTGTTGCGGGGCCGCTTCCTGGGCGGCGTGGCCCAGCGCTACCCCGAAGTCGCCCTCGGCTACAGCGCCGCGCAGAACCTGGGAATCTCGGTGCTCGGGCCGACCACGCAGGTGTACCTGGGCGGTCAGTACTTCGCCGTGGTCGGCATCCTGGCCCCGGTCGACGTGGCGCCGGAGATCGACGACGCCGCGCTCGTGTCGTTCCCGGTCGCGCAGTCACTGCTCGGGCTGGACAGCGCCCCGAGCCGCATCTACCTGCGCGCCGACCCGGACCAGGTTGCTGCCGTCGCCGCGGTATTGCCGTTCACCGCGTCACCCGAGCAGCCCGAGGCCGTCGAGGTACGCCGACCGTCGGACGTCCTCGTGGCCCGGGTCGCCGCCAAGACCGCGTTCGTCGGCCTGTTCCTCGCCCTCGGCGCGGTCGCCCTGCTCGTCGGCGGCGTCGGTATCGCCAACATCATGGTGATCTCCGTGCTCGAGCGCCGCGCCGAGATCGGACTGCGCCGCTCGCTCGGCGCCCGGAGCAGGCACGTCGCCGTGCAGTTCTTCCTGGAGTCGACGGCCCTGGCCCTGATCGGCGGCGTCCTCGGTGTCGCACTCGGCATCCTCGCCACCGCCGTCGCGGCCCGTATCGGCCACAATCCGGTGACGATCCCGCTGTACGTGCCGTTCACCGGCCTCGGCGCGGCCGCGGCGGTCGGCGTGCTGGCCGGCGTCTACCCGGCTGCACGGGCCGCCCGGCTGGCCCCTGCGCAGGCGCTACGAGCCATCACATAGCCGTCGCCGGTGCGGCCCCTTGCGCCACGCGTCAGTAGCTGAACTGCTGAATCTGGTCGCCGTAGGGCGCGTAGGTCCAGCCGGTGCGGGTCGCCGGGTCGATCTGGATTCCCCGTTCGCCGATCAGGGTGCCGAAGTCCGCGGGCAGCCCGCCGAAGGCCGACAGCAGGTTGGCGTGCTCGCTGAAGGACACCGGTGCGCCGGTGTGCAGGTCGAAGACGCCGATGCCGCTCATGCCGTTGTTGTTGACGAAGTAGTCGCTGCCGGCCAGGAAGCCGACGACGAGCAGCCCGTGGACGGTGTCGACGGTCGGGAACAGCGGCGCCAGCTGGCCGAGGCTCTGCAGTGGGCCGATCGTCCCGGTGGGCTCGTCGGCCTGCTGAAGCCGGGCCGGCTGGAACGACGGGAACGAGAAGAGCGGGCCGACGGTCAGGTCGGCGTGCCCGGCCTGGTCCGATGCCAGGCCGGTCAGGCAGCGGTTGGCCCGGGTCATCGGCGCGGCCGTGCCCGCCGAGAGGTCGACGGTCGTGAAGCCGGAGGGGCGGATGACGCACAGGTCGCCGGTGAGCGATCCGGCCAGGTCGACGGTTCCGGTTGCGTGCTGGACGTCGAGCATCGTGTAGAAGTGCTTGCCGGGCGTGCCGTTGTCGGCGACCACCGGGGTGCCGAGTGCGTTGGTCGTCGTCTCGAGGGGCACGACGACATCTGCCTGGTCGCCGCCGCGCCACGCGAGCAGGTCGGTGCGGTGCCGCAGTGGGTCGACGCGTCCGGCGATCAGGTTGTACTGGCTGCTGACGTCGACAGTCTGGTCCGACACCTGGTGGCGATCGGTGGTGTCATAGGCGAGCAGGTGCTGCTCGGTGCCCGACCACGGATAGCTGGCCGCTTCGAGCCGGTGTGCACCCGGGTCGCTGCCGTAGAGGAAGTAGACGTTCTGGCCGGATGCGCTCGCGTAGGCCGGCCCGTAGCCGCCGCCGGTCGGGTCGTAGCCGGTGATCGCGCTGCCGGACGGCGTTCCGTCCGCGCCGAGGGTGGCGCTCGCGACGGTCGAGGACCCGCCGGGGTTGATGTCGAAGTTGGTGACCTGCGCGCCGCCGGGGGTGAGGCCGTCGTCGAACTCGAGGCCCGACGCCGACGACGCCTGCCCGACCGGCTGCCCGTGCCGGGTCGCCACGACGCGCACCTCGTAGTTCAGCGAGGTGGGCACCTTGAGCTTGATCAGGTCGAGGCCGGTGGTGCCGGACGTTCGGGGCAGGTCGACCCATGCCGTCGAGGGGCTGTCGACGCCGTTGGCGTCCCGAGCGCTGCCGAACTGGTTGGTGAACGTGTTGAGCAGGCCGTAGATCGTGGGGCCGGGCGCGGAGATCTCCAGGGCGGCTCCGGTCGCGTGGTCCACACCGCTGACGTCCCAGTGCACGCGCAGTGTGGGCGCCGACCGGGTGACGGCGACCTGGTGCCCGAAGGCGCCGGCGGACGCGGCGAGCGCCGGTGCGTCGGGTCGCTGCTGGTCGCCGTAGATCAGGAACGGTGCGGCCACGCCGCCGATGCGGCGGGGTGAGTCCTGCAGGATCGTGGCGCCGTAGACGCCGGCGCCGTCGGCGAACACCGAGGGCGGCACGGTAACCGATCCGGTGAGCCCGTCGAGGGGCGCGCTGTACGCGATCCGGTAGAGCGGCGCGGAGTACGGGCTCCAGTGATCGATCGAGGAGATGAGCAGTTGCGGGGCGTTCACGCCGGTGACACCGGTGAGGTCGTAGTGGATCACCACCGGGGAGCCGACCGGAGTCGCCGGCGCAACGACCGGTGCGGGCGCCATCGCGTGCGTGCCGTCGGTGGCGCCGAGGGTCAGCGTCTCGGCCGTGGAGGCGAGCACGTGGTGGCCGCCCTGGCGGATCTCGACGGTGACGCCGATGCTGCGGCTGGTCGTGGACGTGAGGGGCTGGCCCGCGGCGGCCAGCAGTTCGGCCGGTGTCGCGCGGATCGCGGGCGTGGTCGAGGAGAATTCGGTCGTCCCGACCCGCAGCACGTAGCTGAGTGGGCCGTGGCTGGGCAGACCAGTGGCGTCGACGCCGAAGGTGAGCGGCCCGACAAGCGATTCACCGGTGGGGTTGCCGAGCGCATCGGCCGGACCGCTCAGGTCGATCGCGGACGGGTCGGTGATCTCGACGAAGTTCGCGCCGGCGTCGCCGATCGCCACCCGGTGTGCCGTCGAGAGGCGCACGATCGTCGGCGTGCCGTGTGCGGGAGGGAGCAGCTTCTCCACCGCCCGGGTGATGTCGATCTGCGGGCCGACCTGCAGTTGGCGATCCACCTGGGGCTGCGTGGCGACGGCGCGGCCGGTCTGCTCGAGCAGGTGCCGGACCGCCTGCGGGGTCAGCGGGTGACCGGTGGCCCGCCCGACCTGCAGCAGATCGGCGACGGCGGCCGCGGTCATCGGGGTGGACGCTGATGTGCCGCCGCTGAGGGAGGTCACGGCATCGGACGGGTTGCACTGGCCGAGGTTGAGGCAGGTGTGCATCAGGGCCGGGATGTTGTCGCTCGGCGCCGAGACATTCACGCGGGTTCCGAATCCGGAGGAGAACCCAGTCATCCCGTCGAGCCTTGTCTCGGCGAACGTGCCGTTGTGCGAGAGCGGACCACCGGCCTGCGGCGGAACCGCGATCGTGTCGTCCGTGGTAGACCCGCCTACGTCTATCGCACCCGAGTCGGGGACGAGGCTGGGCGTGGTGCTGGTGGCGTCGTCGGCGATGGAGGTCGCGGCCTCGCCGTGACGGGGCAGGTTGGTCGGCGTGCTGCCGCCGTCCGGTCCGACCGCGGCCGGCGTGTAGAGGCGGGTGCCGTCGTTCGACGAGATCGTCACCACGATGCCGTACCGGTTGACGATCGTGGAGATCACCGACCGGGTGAGCGGATCGTCCTCGAGGTAGCGGCCCGGAAACCCGACCGTGTCGGTGCCGTAGCCCAGACTCGCCGTGATGACGTCCGGGCGTGGCTTCTGCTGCGCGGCGGCGAGCAGGGCTGCCGCGATGTTGGCGAACGTCGGCTGGGCCGGCTCGACCAGCCGGTACTGCGCACCCGGAGCGATGCCGAGCAGGTCGGTGACGCCACTGCCGACCTCGCCGGGGCGCTGCCGGTCGTGCGGCAACGGCGCCATCATCGAGAAGTCGAGCAGGACCTCACCGAGGCTCGGATCGACGCCTTCGACCGTGCCGAGCGGGTCGACCGTTCCGGAGGGGTCGACGGTGTAGGTCGGGATGCGCGGCAGTGACGGGTAGTCCAGGTAGCGCTGGCCGCCGTCGACGACGGTGGTCGGGCCGTTCTGCTGCACGTACGTGTCGCCGTTCGCCGCCATGGACGCGTCGGTCAGGTCGCCGAGCGAGACATTGGTGATGATCTCGCCCTGGCCCGGCAACTGGTGCAGGCGATCGGTGATGTCGGAGTACGCCCCGGCGAGGTCGACGCCGTTGGCGTTGAGGTAACTCTGAAAGGAACTCTGCAGCCCGAAATTGCCGGGTAGACCGTCGCTCGTGGCCGGCGCGCTCGCGTGCCTCGCCTGCTGGGCGGCTTGCGTACTCACCCAGGTCGGGATCGGGACCGGGTCGGTGTCGAACGCCGAGACGTACTGGTCGGGCGCCGCGTAGCTGACGCCCGGCGCAGCGCGCAACGCGGCTGCCGCCTGGTCGGCCGCGCCCGACACGTGCACGAGGTACGTGGCCGGCAGGCCCGGCGTAGCCGACGGGACGAGCGGCGTCATCGAGTCCGCACCCGCCTGGCGTAGCTGGGCGTTGAGCCGCGCATCGGTCGTGTGCGCGGCCCGCCGGCCGTGGCCGAGCGGCTTGCCGTCGACCGTGCCGCCCGGCACCTGCACGACGACATCGGAGGCCGGGCCGCTCCGTCGGGGCGCCGTCAGGCGGTCGATCAGCGCGGTCCGGCTGGGCCCGGGTTGATCGCCGAGCGCGGTGCGGCCCTGGGGCAGCACCATCGCGAACGGGTGCTGATGGCCGCGGGCGTCGGTCCGCGTGCCCAGACCGTCCGGGCCGAGGGTGACTGTCGAGCCGTCGTAGAGCCGGAACTGCTGGGCCTGCGGGCTCGGCTGGGACGCCTGCACCCCCGGCGCGGGTGCGGCCCCCGCAACCCCGGCCGCAGTTCCCACGAGCATCGTGACGACAGCCAACACCGGGACGACGCGCATCAGAGTCTCCCTCAAAGGGGTGTACCACCGACCGTAGTACTAGGTGAAGTCGCCGTAGAGTATGGAATGACAGGTGAGTCCGTCAAGAGGGGATCGCGCGGTGTATCGGATCAGTCCGTGAGCGGCAGGCCGAGCCGGGCGCAGGCCTGGTCGAAGGTCAGCCCCGACGTCCAGACCGCCTCGAACGTGATCTTCAGCGCCGCAGCCAGGTCCGGATGCTCGATGACGACGCTCGTCAGGTCGTCGCGACCGGCGATCGGGTCGGGCAACGCGAACATGACAACCCGCTCGTCGACCACCGCCAACTTCAGCGGCAAGGTTTCGACGAAGCGGGCCTGCTCGCCGAGTTCGATGAACCGACGAACCCCGGCGCGGCGTCGCGGATCCCGCAGCAGCGACAGTTCGTAGATATTGCGCACGATGTGGGTGGCCGCCATCTCCAGGCCCACCACGTTCTGCTCGACCGAGACGACGGCCGGCTCCCGGCTGAACGCCAGGAACTCGCGCTCGACCGTCGCCTGCAACCGGTCGAAGCGCCGGGTGAGCGCGTCTCGATCGCGGATCACCTCAACGTAGTCGAGCGGGTCGCGGTGCTGATTCCCTTCGGCGAACGCGGGGGAGAGCTCGTCGGCGGCGGCCTGGGCATCTGCCCGCATCATCTCCAGCCGCCGGCCCTGCTCCTCGACCAGCTGCGCCATCGCCTGTTTCGGATCGACGGCCACGTAGCCGGCCGCGTGGCCGGGTCGGTGGACCGCCAGACCCTTCGCCACGAGGCTGTCCACCACGTCGTACACCCGCGGCCGCGGAACCCGCGTCACTCGCGCCAAATCGGCCGGCGTCGAACCGTCCCGGCGGATCAGCGCCACGTACAGGCGGGCCTCGTACTGCGTCAATCCGATTCGGACCAGCCGGTCGACCGACGGCGCTTCACTCACCGGGCGGACGGTATGGAGGCCGTCCCGCGCTGTCAATTCGCCGGTCCTCGACTGCTGCGGCACGCCCTGGTCGGACACGGTGCTGGTTGCCTCGGTTCCTGGGCGGCTCCGCTCCGCCGCCGGTGCCGGCCGACCGCGCAGCAATCAAGTGAACTGCGTAGTCTCGTCGACCCCGCTGTGCGCTGCCTCGTCGTAGAGGCGATGGGCGATGGCGGCCCGTGAGCGGACGCCGAGCTTGCGGCGTATCGCGCCCAGGTGGGTATCTACTGTCCGCGGCGCGAGGAACAAGCGCTGCGCGATCTCCTTGTTGGTGTGCCCCAGGGCGGCCAGTTCGGCGATCTGCAGTTCGCGCGGGGAGAGCGCGTTGCCGTAGCTCGTCCGGCCGCCCCGCCGCGGGCGACGCACTTCGATGCCGTGCGCACGCGCGTGTCCTGCCGCCCGGCCCCAATCCCATGTCGCGCCGAGGCGTTGAAAGGTCGTCGTCGCCGATTGCAGCAGGTCCTTCGCCCGAGGATCGCCGACCGCGGCCAGGCAGACGGCGGCCTCCTCGCGCGCCCGGGCCGCTTCGTACGGGCACGGCAACGGCTCATACCGGTCGGCCGCGATCAGCAACTGCTGCGCCGCCTCGGTCCATCGCTGCGCAGCGGCATCCAGCAAACCCCGCGCGTGACTGACCGTGGCCGGCGCGAGCGGGGCGTCGAGGCGGCCGAGCTCGTCGGCGAACCGGTCCACGAGCGCCGTGGCCTCGCTCGTCCGGCCGGCCGACACCAGCGTTTGGGTGAGCTCCGGCAGCACACGCGCGGTAACGGCCCAGATCCCCTGGACCTGCACGGTGCCGGCGAGGCTGTCCGCTCTGGCCAGCGCCGCGTCGTGTTCCCCTCGTGCGATCAACACCCTGATCAGGGCGGCGACCGACATCGGCGCGAGGTCGGACTCGCCGAGCGCCTCGACCCGGTCTACCGCCTCGACGAGCAGCTGCCTGGCCTCGTCGAGCCGGCCCTGGGCGTGCGCGAGACAGCCGGCGACCACTTGCACGTACGTGCGGTGCCGGGGCATTTCGTCGAGTTCCTCGAGCAGATTTCTGACCTCGTGGTCGAGGTGCTCCCAGCGTCCGGCGCAGTAGTCGAGCAGCGTTCGGATCGACCGCGCGTTGAGTTGCGCCCGCCGGCTCTCCCCGCTCGCGGCGCTTTTCTCCGCGGTGTCGAGCAGCTGCGCGGAAACGGCGTGATGACCCGCATAGCAGGCCTCCAGAGCCGTCGAACAGTACGCGCTGACCTCGCGGGGCTGGCGTGGCGTCCCACCGCTGCGCGCCACGATGCGATCAGCGATGTGCCGCCATTCGGCGTCACCGAGCGCGACGAGCACCATCGCAATCTTGCCGAGGAGGAAGACCTCGACGGCCGGGTCCTGAATCGCCGGAACGATCTCCAACGAGCGATGCAGCCAGGCGACGTTGTCGGCCAAGGGCATGCTGGGCGTGGTCGGCATGCCGAGGCAAACCATCGCCCAGGCCTGCAGGTCCGGCCGATCGGTCAGCTCGTCCACCGCCTCGGCGAACAGCCGATGGAGCTCGACCACGTCGCCGCCGGCGCGTGCGACGAGCAGCGCGACGCGAAAGCGCAGTTCGCCGCGCACCGCTCTGGGAAAGCGATCTCCGTCGGCGAGCAGGCCGGTCAGCAGATCGAGCAGATCGGTGCCGCGGCTGGCCTCCAACGCGACCCGTGCGAGCTTCACCGCGAGGCGGCTGCGCCGCTCCGTGTCGAGGGGCCCGTGACGCAGGACGTCCTCGAGTACGCGCGCGGCCTCGTCGTCGTCGCCGAGGGCGACCGCTCGGTCGGCCGCCTGCTCGGCGGCTTCGACCCACTCAGCCATCCGGTCAGCACGCCGAAGATGGTGGGCGAGCTGGCCGACCGGTACCGGGTCCAGCCGCTCGAGCACCGCCGCGGCGCGCGCGTGCAGGTCGATTCGGCGCGAGATGGGGATGTCGTCGTAGACCGCCTGGGCAGCGAGCAGGTGGCGGAACCCGACGGCCTCGCCGTGCTCGGTCAGCACTCCGGAGGCGAGCGCGGCGGTCAGGCCACCTCGGCCGGCCGTTGCCGGCAGCGCGCACGTCCCCACCAGGACGGAAACCCGCATCGGCGTCTGCAGTACCGCGGCCGCCTCGGCGATCGCCCGCGCGTCGCCGGACAACTGGCTCACCCGTTCGAGGACCGAGTCGCGGATACCGGTCGGCACGTCGAGCGCGTCCAACGTGCGGCGCGCCCAGCCGCCGCCCCGGGGAACGAGGGTGCCACGGCTGCGGAGCAGCGCCAGCAGCTCTTCGATAGCGAACGGCAGCCCGGATGTGCGCTCGTGGACGTAGCCGGCGAACTCACTCGATACCCGGTCGGTTCCCAGGATCGCGGCGGCCAGGGCGCCGGTCTTCTCGGGGTCGAGCGGCGTGAGGCCGAGATGGGCGCGGTCGATCGAGTCGCGCAACCGCGCGGTGACTGCCCGCACGTGGGGCTGAGCCTCTTCCGAACGGAACGTGAGCACCACGGCGAGCGCGGCCGGCGGATCGCCGAGGAGGTAGCGGACGAAGTCCATGGTCTGCTCGTCCGCCCAATGCAGGTCCTCGAGCACCAGCACCGCCGCGCCGAGCGAACCGAGGATCTCGACCAGCGCCCGGAACACGCGGTGCCGCTCGGCCAGCCGTTCCTCCAGCGGCTCCGGCCGCGCGGGCAACGCATTCGCCAGCTCCGGGATCAATGGCCGCAGGGCACCGGTCAGCGGCGAGAGTTCCGCTCTGGCCAGGTCGTCGCCGACACTGCGCAGCGCGTCGATCAACGGCCCGAGCGGGAACGGCTCCCGCACGTGGCGACACGCTCCGCTGATGACCCGCCGCCCAGCCAGCTCCGGACGGGACGATAATTCGGCGACCAGCCGGGTCTTACCGATGCCGGCCTCGCCTTCGACCACAACGACCGCCGGCGGGTTGGACAGCGCGCGCACCAGGAGCTCGAGCTCATCGGAGCGTCCAACCAGCCGCGGAGACACCACGCGCTTCTCAGCGACCGCAGTCACCACACAGCCTCCGGACCGCGCGAGGCACTCACCGTGCACAAAACCGCATAAGGACCGCACAGGACAACACTGAACATACGCGAGATGCCGCAGCACCTACAGCGCCTTAGCGCGCTGATCAGACTGACGGGGCTGAGCCTGCTCTCAAATCTGGCCGTCGAGGCCAGTTGCGATACGTCACCAAGACGACGATGTCAGGCCCGCGGCGAGGTGACCGCCGGCCGCGCCTGGGCCAGTTCGCGCCGGGGCAGGGCCGGGAACCCGTGCCGGCGCCGGAGCAGCATCCACACCGGTCCGGCGAGCGCGGCGAGCCCGACGAGAAGCACGCCGGTGAGCACGGAGCTCAGGCCGAGCAGCTTCAGCGCTGAGGCCAGCAGCACGAAGGCGAGGGCTCGGCGGATGAGCGCACCGGGCAGCCGCGAGGACAGCTGCGCGCCGAGGTAGGCCCCGGGTACCGATCCGACGAGCAGCGCTGCGGTGACATCGAGCTGGAAGTCACCGAAGACGAGGTGGCCGATTGCGGCCGACGCGACGAGAGGCACTGCCTGGACCAGGTCGGTGCCGACCAGCTCGCTGGCTCGCAGGGTCGGGTAGAGGCCCATGAGCGCGATGATGATCAGCGAGCCCGACCCGACCGAGGTGAGCCCGACCACCAGGCCGCCGACAGCGCCGACCAGCACGGTCGGCAACGGGCGGACCTTGATCCGGGGCGGGCCGACCGGGTCGGCGTCGCGGTGGCCGTCGCGCTGCCGGGCCCGTTCGGCCAGCCGCAGGTACGCCCGCACGAACAACCCGGACGCGGCGATGATCAGAGCGACGCCGAGCGCCTTCTGCACCAGGTCGTCGATGCCGCCGCCGTGGCCCAGCGCTCCCGCGACGAGGACTCCCGCGAAGGCGGACGGTACCGAGCCGAGGCATAGCCACCGGACCAAATCCATGCGCACTGTGCCGTTGCGCAGATGGACCACCGAGCCGACCGGCTTCATCACCGCGCTCGCGACGAGGTCGCTGGACACGGCGGCCAGCGGCGAGACTCCGAAGAACAGCACGAGCATCGGAGTCATCAGGGCACCGCCTCCCATACCGGTCAAACCGACGACGACGCCGACGACGAGTGCGCCGAGCGCCAGCGTCCAGTCCATGCATGTCTCCCGATAGGGTAGGTAAAGCCTACCGGGATAAGAGAGATACTGCAGCAGCCCGCCCGCTCGCGAGATCGACGCAATCGCCCAAAGACTCACGCTCTGGGCCGTAACGCGGGAAGTCAGGCACCGCGATCGGCATATAGCGGGCCTGTATCAACCGGGTCTCGGAATCGCTCTAGTGGGCTGCCGACCAGTGTGTTACTGCTAGTCCATGCCAGGCCGGCGGTGAGCGGCTGGGCGTTAGCGCACCAGGCCGAAAACGATCTGTCACTCCCGGGGGTGGGGCGATGACCCAAGTAATGACGCTGGAGCAGCGCGCGCTCAACTGCGGCGCGGACCTCGTCCTTGAAGGCGGTGGCGTGAAAGGCATCGGGCTCGCCGGCGCGGTGATCACGCTGAGCGAAGCGGGGTATGTGTTTCCCCGGGTTGGTGGCACCTCCGCCGGCGCTATCGTCGCGGCCCTCGTCGCGGGTTATCAAACGAAAGGCGTCCCGTTGTCGCAGCTGCAAAAGGATATGCGCGAGCTGCAGTACTCGAAGTTTCGTGACCAGAGCTTTCTGGAGCGCCACTTCGGCCTCGTCGGGATGGCCGAAGCGCTGGTCGCGCATCAGGGCCTGTACAGCACCAACTACCTCTACCAATGGCTGCACTCCAAGCTCGACCCGATCGGCGTCCACACATTCGCCGACCTCAAGATCACTGACGACCCAGGCACCAGCCTTCCCCCGGTAGAGCGCTACCGCCTCGTGGTGCACACCTCGGATCTGACCCGGCAATCCCTGGTCCGCATACCGTGGGACTTGCCCGCCTACCTGCTCCCGGAGGGCACTCCGGCCACGGAGGAGCAACAGGTCGCAGCGATCGACGGCTATCCAGTCGTAGACGCGGTACGAGCCTCGATGTCGATCCCGTTCTTCTTCCAGCCTTTCCGCCAGCCCACTCCAGAAGGCTCCTGCACCTGGGTCGATGGCGGGCTGCTGCAGAATTTCCCGATCACCGTTTTCGACCGCAACGACGGGAAGCGGGCGCGGTGGCCCACCTTCGGCATAAAGCTCTCCGCGCAACCCCAGGTCAACGTGCCGGACCGGGCCGTCCACGGAGACGTCAGCGAACTGCTCGCCATCGCCCACACCGCCCTCGGCGAATGGGACCGGTATCCCATCGACGACACCGTCGCAAGCCGCACGATCTGGGTCGACACCATGCACGTGTCGGCCACCGACTTCGGGATCGACACCCACACCCAAGACGCGCTGTACGCCAGTGGCCGCGCCGCTGCCACCGCCTTCCTCGCCGAGTGGAACGCCGCCCAACCGGCCGCCGGCACCAATTAGCCGAAACATCAACGTCGGCGGCCATCTTCGGACCGGCAGCCTGCGTTACCTGAATGCCTTGGGGAATTGGCCGATGATGCCGTTGCTGAGCATGTCGGCCATGGCCAGGATGTGCTGGTGCACGATCTCGTATTCGGCGACGCCGGCGGCGAAGTTGCCGCTGAGTTCGTCGACCGCTTCGGCGGGGATCTGGACGAGGTGGGCCGTCATGTCGGCGCGCGTCACGGGGTCGGGCCCGAAGCGTGGGTTGATCGAGGCCCAGAAGTCGGCGACGTCGTTGGCATTCGAGTACCAGCGGGCGCTGGCCGCGTTGACGGCGGCGGTATCACCGGCTTTCGCGGCCTGGAGGATCTCCACGGCGATGCCGATGTGGTCGTGCAGCAACGAGGCCGGCCGCGCTGCCTCGCATCGCCGTGGAACGGCCGGAACGAGTTGCCGATGTCGTCCTGGTTCCGTTGCAGCGCGTCGCTGTGGTGTCGAAGCCGGGCGCACCTGGCCGGAAGCTCCGCGGGCGCCGAGGAAGCCGTTTCGCTGCTGTTGCTCGCCGCCCACGACGCCGGCCTCGACCCGGCGCCGGTACTGAAGTGCCTACCCGCAACGTGACCCGACCGCCGGTGGCTCACGCCGCAGCGAAGGTCCGGCCCTCCGACGTTTCCGCGGATGTGCGCATCGAAGACGATCGTGCCCTGGGGCGCGCGGGGACTTGGCCCGGCGCCTCGCTCAGGTCGTCTCCACCGGCGTGTCGGGCATGCGGCCCCATTCGGCCCATGAGCCGTCGTAGACACGTACGTTGGCGCGGCCGAGCAGATAGGTCAGGGCGAACCATGCAGTGGCCGCCCGCCCGCCGATGGTGCAGTAGGTGATCAACTCCTGGTGACCGTCGGCGTCGATGGCGGAGAAGGCCCGGCGGATCTCGGCGGCCGGCCGGAACGCGCCGCGCTCGTCGTAGAGCCCGTCGAGCGGTTGGTGGACCGCGGATGGCACGTGGCCGGCGTGTCCGCCTGGCTCCGTGCCGCCGGACGGCCAGAACCGCTCGCCGGCATACTCGGCCGACGTGCGGACATCGACCAGTGCGATGGCCGGGTTGTCGATCGCCGCATGCACCGCCGCGCAGTCGGCCCGGAGCCGGCCGTCCGGTGGGGGCAGGCGGTAGCGCATCGGCTGCGCGGCCGGAGTGACGCTGCCGCTTGGATATCCGGCGGTCCGCCAGGCCTCGCGCGAACAGTCGAGGATGCGGACGTCGCGGTGGCCGTAGAGCTGCATCAGCCAGAATCCGAGTGCCGGCGCGTACCCGTAGAAGACCACGGTCGAGTCCGGCCCGATGCCGCAGCGGCCGAGCAGCATTTCCAATGCGGCATTGTCGAGCAGCCGGTAGTCGGCGTCCTTGAGATCGGCGTAGACGTTCCACAGCGTGGCGCCGTCGATGTGCCAGTCGTTGTGGGCGGTCGCGCTCACGTCCACCTCGACGACCCGGACGTCGGGATCGGACAGGTGCTCGGCCAGCCAATCCGGCTCGACCAGACCAGTTGAGGTTGTCGTCAGCATCGGAGTGCCCCTTCGCGGTAAGCCGAAAACTTGCCGCGCCTTTGTACGACCGGGCCGTTGCCGGGACGTTGGGGAAACCTTGCCGCCGATCGAGCCAGGGCACGGATGGGCGTTCGGCAACCCGCGACGTGAAGGGAGGGCGCTCCGACAACCCGTACCGGGTGGCGTCGCGGCGGCCCGGTACGTGCGCATCGCCTACTCCACCTGGACCCAGCCGAGCAAGTCCTCCCGGCTGATGCTGGCCAGTAACGCGGGATGGTCCGTTGCCATGTGCTCGCGAATCGCCCGGATGACCTCGTCATCGCTGTCTCCGCGGGCCACGAATCCGCACTCGCACCGGATCAATTTCGCCATCGCGACACTCCTCTCCCCGCCCCGGCCAGACTATTGCCAAGATGTTGGCGTGGGCTTGGCGTCGCCCGCGCTGCGGATCCAGATTTGCGGGCCGCTGGCCATCGAGCACAACGGCCAGCGCCTCGAGGCCGGCCTGCCCGGTCGCCAGGGACGGCTGCTGTTCACCTACCTGGTCGTGAACCGGCACCGCCAGGTCCCACGCGACGAGCTGGCCGAAGCCCTCTGGCGCGAACCCGACCCGGCTGCCTTCGACACCCGGCTGAACCCGCTGATCTCCAAGCTGCGCCGAGTGTTCGGCCCCGACAGTGTCGGCGGCCGATCCCTGCTCCGGCTGTACCTACCCGGCGCATGGGTCGACCTCGAGGGCGCCGTCGAAGCCATCCACCGCGCCGAATCCGCGGTCGCCCAGCAGGCCTGGACACGCGCGTGGGGCCCGGTGCTCGGCGCGCTGTTCGTCGCCGAGCGTGGCTTCCTTCCCGGCGAGGACGCCCCATGGATCAGCCAGCTCCGCGACCAGCTCACCGATATCCGCCTGCGCGCCCTCGAGGCGTACGCCGCCACCGAGCTCGGCATCGGCGGAACCGAACTGGCCGGGGCGGTGCGGGCCGGGCGACAGCTCGTCCAACTTGCCCCGCTTCGCGAGAGTGGCTACCGCTACCTCATGCAGGCCCTCGCCGCACAGGACAACGTCGCCGAGGCGTTGACCGTCTACGCCCAACTCGACGAATGCCTACGCGAGCAACTCGGCGTCTCACCCAGCCAGGCCACCCGTAGCCTCCACGAACGCCTACTCGCCGCAACCTAGTGTCGCGCGGGGACTAGTCGCTGGACTCCTGAACGCGATCCCGCCGACCAGCCGATCGCCCGTCGGCGACGCACGCGTCCTACCGCATCGTCGGGCCGCGTCGGCTGAAGCGTGCGGGGGTGAACGGCGCGATACGCGGGTCATCCGTGCCGTCGAGCAGGTCGGCGACCGCGTTGGCGGTGGCGGGAGCGAGCGTGATCCCGAGCATCGCGTGGCCCGTGACGAGGAACGCGTTGTCGGTGCCGGGCACCGCACCGATCACTGGCAGGCCGTCGGGCACCATCGGACGCAAGCCGGCCCAGGCGTTCTGCGGCGTGGCCCAGTCGCGGAGGTACCGGCGGGCGTGGCGCTCGAGCGCGGCCAGGCGGCGGGGCTGGAGGCGAGTGTTCGCGCCGGTGAGTTCCATCATCCCGGCGAACCTCGTGCGGCCGGCCATCTCCGTAACAGCGACTTTGGCTTCGAGGAGGTAGAGCGGACGCTGCGGTTGCCGGCGTAGCGCAATGCTGAAGCTGTAGCCCTTACCGGCCTGAAGGGGCAGTCGGTAACCGAGCTTTCGGCATAGCGAAGCCGACCACGCGCCCGCTGCGATGATGACCGCGTCTACTGCTTCTGCTGAGCGGGAAGTCAGCACGGACGTCACCGCGGCCCCGCGCCGGGTGAAGCCGATGACCGGTCGATCCCGGTGCACCGCTACGTCGCGCGCGGCCAGCCAGGATTCGAGCCCGGCGAGCAGTTGCCGAGGATCGAGATGCTGGTCGCCGCCGAGATGGAAGCCCGCGACCACCTCGTCGGAGAGGGCCGCGTCGGCGGCTCGCGTTGCGTCGCCGTCGTCGATGCGGGCCGGGACGTCGTACCCGTGCTCACTCAGGACATTCAGCAGCGTCAACTCCTTCTCGACGGCCGCCCGCGTCGTCCCGACGAAGTGGATGCCTTGCTTGCGCAGCGGGCACTCGACTCCGGACGCGGCCAGGTCGCGGAAGCTGTTCGGCGCGTTCAGCGCGAGGGCGAGCGTCGCCGCGGTCCCGGCACGGTGTGCCTCGGCAGTGCAGTTGCGAGCGAACGCGACGAGCCAGGGCAGCAGCCCGAGCGAGGGCCTCATCCGGAACGGAGCGCCGGGCGTGACAAGCGACCGGACGCCGTACCACGGAACCCCGGGCGCCGGGACCGGAGACGAGAGCGCAGGAACAACCCATCCTGCGTTGCCCCAGGAAGCGCCGCCTCGGGCGGGTGCCCCGTCCAGGACGACGACGTGATGCCCACGCTGACGCAGCGACCAGGCCGCGCACAATCCGACGGCCCCGGCGCCGACGACTGCTACGCGGCTCATCGGACTGGCGCGTCGGGGTCGGCGCCAGTCAGGCTCATCGGCCGCTGGCAGCCGCACCGGCGCCGGAGCGCTCGATCGCGGTGATGCTGCCGCCCAGGTAGGCGTCGACGACCTGCGCGTCGGTGCGCACGACGTCCGGCGGGCCTTCAGCGATGAGGTTTCCGTCGGCCATCGCAATGATGCGATCCGAGATCCCCATGATGAGCGGGATGTCGTGTTCGATGACGACGAGCGTCAGGTCGAGCTCGCGCTTGAGGTCGACGAGCAGGTGACCGAGCGCCTCGGTCTCGCGCTGGGCGACGCCGCTGGACGGCTCGTCGAGCAGCAGGCACGTCGGCTGCAGCGCCACCAGGCAGGCGATCTCGGTGATGCGACGGGTGCCGGTCGACAGCTCCTGGATCTGCTTGTCCCGATAGCGTTCGAGACCCATCGCGCAGACGAGAGCACGGGCCTGCCGCTCCTTCGTCCGCTCGCCGAGTGTCACACCGAGCGTCGACGTGAGGAACCTCGTCGGCCGGACCCGCTCGAGCGCGAGCAGGACCGTCTCTTTCACGGTCATCGTCGGGAACAGCGCGGCGTCCTGGAACGACCGGATCAGACCGCGCCGCGCGCGGCCCTCCGGCCCGACCTTGCTGACGTCTTCGCCGTTGAAGAACACCTGGCCGGTGTTCGGTCGGGTGAAGCCGCCGAGCATTTCGAAAGTCGTCGTCTTGCCGGCGCCGTTCGGGCCGATGAGGCCGACCGTCTCACCGGCCTTCACGACGAACGAGACGCCGCGCACAGCGTGTATGCCGCCGAAGCTCTTCCGGAGGTCACGTGCCTCGAGCAGTGTCGTGTCCGCCGAGGGGGCCGATCGCCCCGAAGGCACGGAGAGATTCTCGCTTACGGGCAGGGCGCCGACGCTCACTCCGTGCGTCGTCGCGGTGGTGTCAGTCGTGTCGTCAGCGGCGAATAGCGGATCCGGATCGATGCCGTGCCGGCGGGCGATGAACTTCACGATCCAGTCACGGATCGGTGCGACGATCTGGATCAGGCCGCCGGGCTTCCACAGGATGAGCAGCAGCGCACCGAACGTCGTCGCGGCCAACCCGATGTTGCCGACGTTGAGCAGAGGTACTCCGAGCACCCAGACTGCGCCCAGGACCGGCCCGATCAGAGCGGATACGCCACCGAGCACCGTCATGACGACGACGTCGATGCTCGCGGACGTCGGGAACGTCCCCGCGCTGATGGTGGACAGCGAGTGCCCATAAGTCGCGCCGCCGATGCCCGCGATGAACCCACCGATGAGATAACCCTGGAGCTTGACGAGGGTTGCCCGCACGGTGAACGCGCGCGCGTTGTCCTCGTTGTCGCGGATGGCGACGAGCAGGCGACGCAGACCGCTGCGTCTGACATTTCGCGCGACGACGAGCGACAGGACGAACATGATCAGGGCGAAGTAGTAGTACGACCGGCCGGTGTCGAGCGGACCGTTCAGCCCGATCGGCCGGCCGGGATCGCGACCGTCGCCGAGCATCCACGGTTGCGTGAGTAGCCATACGGGGGCGGCGAGCGCGAACCCGAGTGTCGTGACGGTGAGCATGAGGCCGCGTATGCGCAACGCCGGCAGGCCGATGACGACTGAGACCAGGCCCGCGCCGAGGCCGGCGAGAAGAAGCGCCAGTGGGAAGTCGCCGGTGCCGCTCGCCACCTTGTACGAGACGACCGCACCGATGGCCGCGACGGCGAACTGGCCGAGGGTCAACTGGCCACCGAGGCCGGTCAGGACACCGATCGACAGGCCAACGATCGCGAAGGCGATGATGCCGGTGAAGGTCACCGAAAGGCTGTTGGTGATGAAGAGCGGCAGGATCGCCAGCACCACGATGATCAAGACAGTGGCGGCCGGGCCCATCGCACGGACCGCCCAAAGACCCTGCAGCTTGTCCGGTATCGGGCGCAGGCCCTGCACCGCGGCCCAGCTGCCCTTCTCCTCGTCGCGACCGCCGCGCCGGCGCTGCAGCAGCAGCGTGACGAGGATGATGGCGAACATCGTCACTTCGACGAGACCCGACTGCGGGTAGTTCCACAGCAGGAGTTGCTCGAGGATGCCGAGACCGACGCCGCTGGCGAGTGCGATCGGCAGGCTCTGCATCCGCCCGATCACGGCGGCCGTCATCGCGCGGAGCAGCAGCGCGGGACCGAAGCTGTCACCGCTGATGACGCCCTGCGTCGGTGCGGTGAGGATCGCGGTGAACGCCGACAACGCACCGGCGATGGCCCAGGCGAGCGTCGACATTCGGCTGGCGAAAATGCCGGACATGCGGGCCGCTTCCGGGTTCGCGGCGGCCGCGCGGATCGCGAGTCCGAATCGCGACCGCTTGAGGAACAATGCGATCGCGAGGACGACCAATGGCGACAAGATCAGCATGCCGGAGTAGGACGGTGTCACGCGGAGCGCGCCGACGTTGAAGGCCGGCAGCCACGACGGCTGCGGGTACAGGCTGCCGGCGCTTGCGGTTGAGTTGATGACGGCCGCGAAGATGACGAGGAACTGGCCGACGCCCAGTGTCGCGACGATGGACATCAGCCGCGGTGCGTTGCGCAGCCTTCGCACGACGCCGGTTTCGGCGGCGGCCCCGGTGGCCGCGGCCACGATCAGTGCGATCGGGAACGCGACCCAGTACGGGATGTGCCACTTCACCGCGGCCACGCCGAAGAACGCGGATGCGAACGCGCCGATCTGGCCGTGGGCGAAGTTGATGATGCGGTTGGTCCGGTAGATCAGGACGATGCCGACCGCGAGCAGGCCGTAGGTCATGCCGATGACCGCGCCGAGCAGGATGACGGGCAACGGCGTCGATGCGCGGACGATGTCGTGACTGTCGAGCATCGCGAACAGACCCTTCGCGAGAACGACGGCGACCGCGAAGGCCAGAACCTGCAAAAACGGCCTGCGCGCGCGGCGGAGAATGCGACGGCCGCTGACAGCCGGTCCCTCGACGGTTGCGAGCGTGTTCTTGTCCGGATCGAGCAGTGCAGTCATTGCGCCGCTCCGGCGCCCTGCAGGAAGACCGCGCGCAGCAGGTCGTCGCGGGCCAACAACTCGTCGGCGGGGCCGTCGAAGCGCATCTCGCCCTTCTCCATGAAGTACGCGTGCTCGACGAGGTTGAGCGCGATGTTCACCGACTGCTCGACGAGCACGACGGCAGTGCCGTCAGCATTGATCTGCCGGACCATGTCGAGGAGCTGCCCGACGATCACCGGTGCCAGGCCGAGCGACAGCTCGTCGATGAGCAGCAATCGTGGACGAAGCATCAACGCCTTGGACAGCCCGAGCATCTGCTGCTCGCCACCGGACAACGTCGAGGCGAGGGAGTTGCGGCGCTCGTGCAGACGCGGGAACGCGTCGAAACACGTGTCGATCGCGCGATCGACCGATCCGCGCTCCTTGGCCATCGTGTAGCCGTAGCTGCGCAGATTCTCGATGACGGTCATCGGCCCGAAGACCGCACGACCACCGGGGACCTGGGTGATGCCCAGCCGCAGCCGGCGTTCGGCGTCGAGATAGGTGATCTCCTGACCGCGGTAGCGGACGCTGCCCGTGGTCGGCAGGCCGATTCCGGAGATGACTTTGAGCAGTGTCGACTTGCCGGCACCGTTGACGCCGAGCAGTGCGACCATTTCGCCGTCGTCGACGGTGAAGTTGACGTCGAAGAGAACCTGCAGCTGGCCGTAGGAGAAGTTGACGCCGCGGCACGCGAGCATCGGCAGACGTCCGCCGCTGGACTTGATCCGGCGGATCTCCTCGTCCTCGAGGACCTCGTCGATCATGCGATCGAGGTCGTTCTCGATGAACTGGCCCGCACTGGCGATGATGAGTGCGCCGAGCACTCCGGGGACGCCAATGGCGACCATCGTGCCGGCGATCCCGTACTGGTCCTGGATGCCGCCGAGGAGCAGGGCGCCGGCCAGGCCGCCGATCGCGACGAAGATCCCGGCGAGTGCCTGAGCGTGTGGTCGCATGTGTGACGGGATGATCGAGAGCAACGAGATGCCGAGCATCGGTTGCAGGAGTCCTAGGAAGCCACCGGCGATCCCGAAACAGATCAGCATCGGCACGAACACCGGCATGAGCCCGCCGACCGCGATGAACACGACCGTCCCCGCCAGGAGGAAACCGGCAGCCCGGAGCACCCGAGCCGGTGAGGCCCGGAACTGCTTCTCGCCGCGGCTGCCGTAGACGGTCAGGGCGATGACGCCGATGGCGTAGAACACCGCGAAGAAAAGGCCGCGTTGCCCAGCGCCGAGATTCCAGCGTTGGTCGAGGAAGACGGAGATGAACGTGCCGAGCGGCACGGTGAGGACGCCGAAGACGGCG
The DNA here is from genome assembly GCA_036558905.1 of Jatrophihabitantaceae bacterium. GTDB lineage: Bacteria > Actinomycetota > Actinomycetes > Mycobacteriales > Jatrophihabitantaceae > DASXRA01. The sequence goes on from DATBER010000036.1 coordinate 76,868, forward strand.
TAGCCGGCGTAGACCCTCCGGTTGGTCGGGATGACGAGGACCCGGCGGCAGATCTCCCAGAACCCGAGTGCGACGTCCGTGGCCGACAGGTCATCCGCCTGCGCCTCGCCGTGCTCTTGACCCACGCTGGCCCGCAGCTGCTCGGTGTCCCACTTTCCGAAGCCGGGATCGCGCAGCCCGAGGGCGCAGAGGGTCATGAGGATCGACGTCAGTCCCAACGCCAGGAAGACCCCGCGCCAGGTGAGATCGGCGACCGAGGCGAGGACGGCCACCAACAGGGGCGCGAGCGCCTGACCGAACGTGCCGATCGCGGTGTACGCCGACAGCGCGCGCACCCGCGCGGTCGGGGGGTAGCTGTCGACGACGAGCGGCGCATGCAGCGCGACGACGGACCCCGTGGCCAGACCGTCGAAACAGAGGATGACCACGAGGCCGACCAGCGAGGTGACGAATCCGGTCGTCAACGTGATGACGCTCCACACGAGACCGGTGACGATGCAGAGCATCGCTCGCCGCGTACGCGACTGGGACATTCGCGCTATCGGCAGCGGTGCCACGGCGATCGCGAGCTGATAGAGAGCGCGCGCTCCGGCGATGGCGGTGATCGAAATGCCCAGCGTGCGGCTGATCTCGGGCGTGAGGACCGTGAACGCGTAACTCTGGTTGGTGGCGGTGATGAACAACAGGCCGAGAGCGACGACCGGGTAGTAGCTCAGGTCGTGCTCACGAACCAGCGAGCGGAAGCTCTGCGTGTTCTCGTCGCCGGTGACGCCGAGCGTGGCGCGCGCCTTGTCGCGCAGTGTCGCGCTCGTCTGCTCGACGTCATCGAGAGCTGCCTTCTTGCTGTCCCACGCGCCGGCTGGGTCTGACACGTCAGACACCTACCTTTCGAATGCGGACGTCGAGTTCCCAGGCCGACTCGCCGATGCGATGTCCGGAGGTGTCCATGAGCACGATCGTGATGGCGTGCAGTTGCAGCTTCTCCTTGCTCCCGCTGATGTCGGGGATGAACGGAATCTCGAGCGACGTCTTCGTCGTCGTGTAGATGTTGCGTTGCGACAGGTATTGGCTGTCCGGGCAGGTCGGCGACCTCTGGCAGAACGGATCGTCTTTGGCGACGTCGTCCATCGTTCGCCCGGGCCTGATCGGCGTCTTGTCGACGAAGACCGCGAAATAGCCGGCGTCGCGCGACGCCGGCTGGCTGCCCTGCGCCGCGATCCGGAAGTCGTCCATACGCCACGTGATGGTTACCTGGGGGTGCACGGTCGACCGATCTTTCGGGCTGACGAAGTGCAACCGCTTGTCGACGCGGAAGTTCAAGTCCTGCAGATGGGTGACTCCGCACCCGGCCAGGGTGAGCAGTGCAAGAAGTGCCACTGTGACGCGCGCAAGCCTGCTTCCACCTGCCAAGGTGCACCCTCCAACGTAGGGGTGTACTACCTTACATACGTTAGTGGCACGGTACTACCTTACATAGTGCAGTCATACTGGCTGCGGTGGTGAGCTCGGTTGCCCCATGAGCGGACGTGACGGGACGGCGTCGAGCAACGCGTCGGTGCGGGCCTGGATCGGGCCGGCCATGTCGGCAGCCGTGAGAATGTAAGGCCGATTGTGGATGATCGCGTCGACGACGAGATCGCCCACCACGGAAGGGGATACGCCCTGTTCCTGCACCAGGTCGTGCGCCGTTTCCAGAATGGTTGCGATCTTGGCCGAGTGCTCCGGCGCGTTCGCCGGACGGTAGCTGCGCGCGTTCTTCACGCCGTCGGTGGCAACCGGACCGGGGCACAGCACGCTGACGCCGATGCCGTGGTGAGCAAGCTCGACGCGAAGTGACTCGCTCAGGCCGACGACCGCGAACTTCGAAGCGTGGTACAGGAACCCCGACTTGTAGAGGAGCGAGGGACCGCCCACGAACAGGCCGGCTGCCGAAGCCGTGTTGACGACATGCCCGCCGAGGCCGCGCCTGATCATTCGCGGCACGAACGCCTGGATGCCGTTGTAGACGCCGCCGGCGTTGATCCCCATGACGTGGTCCCACATCGTGTGGTCCATGCGCGACGGCGATACCGAGTCGAGCACGCCCGCGTTGTTCACGACGATGCTCACCGGGCCGAGTTGCGCCTCAACGGCGTCGGCCACCTCGGCGTAGCGTCGCCGGTCGCGGACGTCGAGCACGTAGGAACGGGCGATCGTCAGCGCCGACAGTTCGTCGCGGGCTCGCGTCAGCGCCGACTCGTCGGCATCCGCGATGGCAACCGACAAACCACGGTGGGAGAGCGAGCGGGCGATGGCCAGCCCGATGCCGCGCGCTCCGCCGGTGACGAAGGCCGTACGTCCTGAGAGGGGCTCCACGATCTACTCCTGGCTGGGGCTGCTCCATTTCCGAGCAGGGCGCTGATTAGGACTTGCGCGAGCACTGGCGTACCACCATAGTGTACGTCCATACGTGATCGCGGGCGATGCCTTTCCCGAAGCTGAGCGGCCACGCTCGGTAGAAGACCGCGGCGACCAGCAGCTTGTGTCGAGATGAAGGAGCCAGGATCGATGATGCGTCTTCGGCTGACCATCCTTGCGGTGAGCAGCGCTGTCGTCCTTGCCGCATGCGGCGTACAAAGCAACGGGGATTCCGGAGGCAAGGGCGGCGGGGGAGCCAGCGGTGCGAAGGCGAGCGGGCCGATTCAGGTCGGGGTGCTGATCACCGACACCGCCGCCGAGGCCAAGCGAAACGGGGTCTCGATCGTGAGCCCGTTCCGGGATACGGCACATGCGCTCGTTGCCGCGATCAATACCGCTGGCGGCATCCACGGACGCAAGATCGAGGTCGTCGACGACGCGATCGAGTTCACCGATCCGAACTTCGACACGGCGTTCCAGGCGATCTGCCAGAAGTTCACGCAGGACAAGCACGTCCAGGCCGTGCTCTACGACGGCGTCGTCTACAACGACAGCTTCAACGCCTGTCTCACGAATGCGAAGGTCCCGATTCTCTACATGCCCGGCACCGGCGCGTCGCCGGTCGGTGACGACACTGATCTCAAGAACAACCCGGGCGTGTTCGTTGTGGACGGGGTCAGCATGGATCGCCGAGTCAAGAGCATCATGAACAAGGCCCTCGTGTCGAACTATTTGCCGGCGGGCAGCAAGATCGGCGTGGTCATGGAGGACTGCCCCTACGACCAGCGTGTCTACGACAACACGCTCAAGCCCATCGCCGATCAGCACGACATCACGCTGGTCAAGGGGGCCGTCAAGTGCGCCCACGGCTACGCCGACAACGCACCCAGCCTCGCGCAGATCCAGAACTTCGCTCTGAAGTTCAAGTCCGAAGGCGTCGGCAGCGTGATGTTCCTGACGACGTACGAGAACGGGCTCGTCTACTACCTCGCGCAAGGAGCACATACGCAGCACTGGACCCCGCAGTACCTGCTCTTCCGCCAGCAAGGTATGGCCGACACGATGAAGATCTTCCCGCCGGAGCAACTGACCAAGATGCGCGGATTCGGCGGCATCCCCCTCTCGGACCTGACCAATCCTCCGGCCCCTCCGGCGGCGCAGGCCGCGGTGCAGCAGAAGTGCCTGGCCGACGCACGGGCGAACGGCCAGGCCGCGCAGAAGCTGACCGACCAGATCACGGTCTACCAGGTGTGCGACGTCGTCCGGCTGCTGCAGCAGGCACTGACGAACAGCGGCGGTCAGGGTGGAACGGACGCTCTGGTGCCGGCGATCGAGAAGCTCGGGACGTCCTTCGTCAGCGCGCTCGACCTGAACGGTGCCACCCAGTTCGGGCCGGGCCGGCACGACGGCATGGAACTGACTGCCACGTCCGCGTACGACTCGGTATGCAAGTGTTTCTCGTACACGGGCGGCGCGGCCTCGGCAACGCCGATCCAGTGAGCAAGAGCCGCTCGGCCGGGTCGAGTGCCCGGCCGAACGTCCTCTCTTCCGAAGTCTGAGATCTCTCGAATGGAGTACCACGTGGATACGACCGAAGCCCCGGTGCACGGACAGGTCGAGGACGGCTGGGGGAAGGTAGCGGACGCGTTCCGCGCGAACTTCGAGGGGAGCCCCGGCGAGATCGGCTCCTCGTGCGGCGTCTACGTCGGCGGTCGCCCGGTCGTCGACCTCTGGGGCGGGCTCGCGGACAGTGAGTCGAAGCGGCCGTGGAACGAGGACACGGTCGCCCTGGTCGCATCCACGACGAAAGGCGCCACCGCGATCTGTGCCCACATGCTGGTCCAGCGCGGCCAGCTCGATCTCGACGCCCCGGTGGTCAAGTACTGGCCGGAGTTCGGCGCCAACGGCAAGGACCGGATCCCGGTGCGGTTGCTGCTCTCGCACCAGGCTGGCCTGCCGATCGTCGACGGTCCGCTGACGTTCGACGACGTGGCCGCCTGGGATCCGGTGATCCGCGCCATCGAGGCCCAGAAGCCGCTCTGGGAACCAGGGACGGAGCACGTCTACCACAGCGCCACGTACGGGTACCTGATCGGCGAGGTCGTGCGGCGGATCACGGGCAAGTCGCTCGGCACCTACTTCGCCGACGAGGTGGCCGGGCCCCTCGGACTGCACGCCTGGATCGGGCTGCCCGAGGAGCAGGAGCCGAACGTGGCGAGGATCGACACTGATCAGCTGGACCTGGAGTTGCTGATCGCCGGCATGATCGAGACCACCGGGCTCGACGCGGACACGGTCACCCGGTGGTTCCAGGCCGTGTGGGGCGAGGGTTCGGTGCAGGCCCGCGCCGGGTCTATGGGCGGCGCCTTCGACGATGCCGCCGAGCTGCAGGACAAGCGCGCTTACCACGCTGCCGAGATCCCGGCCGGGAACATGATCACGAACGGGCACTCGTTGGCACGCATGTATGCCGCTACGGTGAGTGACGTCGACGGTGTGCGGCTGCTGGACCGGGCCACCCTCGAGCGGGCGATCGAGGTCCAGACCGACAAGACCCGGATGCACGGACTGCCCGCGGACCTGGACCTCCCGGCCGACCGCTCCTTCTACATGTCGCTCGGGTTCTGGCGTGCCTGCCCGCCGATGCCCTGGTCCGGCCCGGGCTCGTTCGGCCACCCCGGCTCGGGAGGCTCGGTCGCGTTCGGCGTCCCCGAGACCGGCGTCGGCTTTGCCTACGTCCCGAACCAGTGGTCGTGGAACATCGCCGAGCCGCGGGCGAAGAACCTGGCTGCGGCGGTCGCAGACTGCCTCGGCTGACGAGTCAGGCGTCCATCCAGAGTGCTGCGCGGCTGCCCAAGGGGACGGGCAGCTCCGCGCGCACGAGCGTGCCCTGACCGGCTGAGCTCTCGATCCACAGCTCCCCGGCCAGGGCCTCGACGCGGTCGCGCAGGCCGCACAGGCCGGAACCGCGCTCGGGATCGGCGCCGCCGACGCCGTCGTCGGAGATCTCGACCTCGACACGGCCGTCGAGGTACTCCACACGAACCTTGACCGAGTCGGCATCTGCATGCTTGACGACGTTCGCGAGCGCCTCGGAGACGGTGTAGTAGGTGGCCGTCTCCACCGGTTCGGGCAGGCGTTCATGGAGGAAGACGTCGAGCGCGACCGCGAGGGGCGCTCGCGCTGACAGTACCTCGAGCGCGGGCCCGAGCCCGTGCTCGGTGAGGACTGCCGGATGGATCCCCTGGGCGAGCTCGCGCAACTCGGTGATCGCCTGGGCGAGCTCCTGCGCAAACTCGTCGAGCCGCTCGTGGGATTCCTGAGGGGAGATGCGCTGAGCGACCCGGAGCGCGAGCGAGAGTGCGACCAGTCGCTGCTGAGCGCCGTCGTGCAGATTGCGCTCGATGCGACGGCGCTCGGCGTCGCCGGCCTCGACGATCCGCTGACGCGAGGCGGCGAGCTCGTCTCGAGCGTCCGCGCTCGCGACCGCGAGCCCTACCAGCTCGGCGAACGCCTGGAGGCGGTGTTCCGTCTCCGGCGGCACCAACTCTCCCTCCCGCAGGGCCACGCCGATGATGCCCCAGATCGAGCCGGCCACGACGATCGGAACTCCGAGTGTCGAGTGGTAGCCGAGCTCGCGGATGCGCTGCGCGAGCTCACCGGTGAAGCCCTCGAGGTGGTCGACGCGAGCGGGCGCGCCCGTGCGCAGCACCGTCCAGGCCGTGAGCCCCTCCTCGATCGGCAACGAGCTCCCGATCTCGATGCCGCCAATCATGTGTTCACCGAAGCGCCCGACAATGGTGCTGGTCTCTTCGTCGATGAAGCGCTGGAGCACGGCTTCGCGGATCTCGAGGAGGCGGCAGACCTCCTCCGTCACGAGCTGGAAGACCTGCTCCGGTGGCGCCCCGCTCGCGACGAGCGTCGCCACGCGCCTGAGCGCCGCCTGCTCGGCGGCCAGTCGCTGCTGCTCGGCCTCGGTGCGCCGTTGCTCCGTGAAATCGCGGGTGATCGCAACCACCTCGCCCTCGATCGGAACGAAACGTCCCTCTCTCCGGTGCACCACACCGTCGATCGGAAGCTCATACTCGAGCACCTGCATGGTTCCGCTCTCGAGCGCGCGCTCGATGCAGGCGAGGACGGTGCGAGCAAGCTCGTCCGGGAGCATGTCGCGGACGTTTCGGCCGATGAACTCTTCCCGAGTGAGGAGTCGAGCCGTCTGTGCGTCCGGCCGAGCATCGAGGTACGTGCCGTCCCGCGCGTAGCGGAGGATGTTGTCGGGAATCGCGTCCAGGAGGGCGCGGTTTCTCTGCTCGGCGAGTCGCGCGTCCTGGAGCGCATCGCTCGGCGGGCGAGACTCTTCCGTCACCCCGACAACCTCGCGAGCACTGCGCCTGTGAGCTGGAACACGTCTTCGGCAGTAACCGTACCGATGGAGAAACGCCTCGCGGCGCCGGCAATTGGACTCCGATCGATTCCCCTGGGGAGTCTCGCTCGCTCCCTTACCAGCCTCGGCCGGCCTCCAGAAGCTCGTGCAGTTCCTCTGCCGCCCAACACTTGAGTGCCGACTTGAGCGTGTGATGCAGCCGGCCGGTCACGTAGATCGTCTTCTCCGGCGTCGCGGGATCGTCGCTCTCGATGACGAGCTCGCAGCACTTCGGCCCTGCGCACGTCGGCACGAAGCGGATGAGGACTCCGAGGCACGCGCCCGGGTGCACCGTTGCCGGGAAGGGGTTCGTGACGATCTTGAAGGTCGCGCAACACTGGTCGCACCGGCGTTCGTGCTCGTGGCCGTGCTCGCCCTCGTGCTCGTGGTTGTGGGAGTGGTGATGCCCGCAGCCGCAGCCGCAGTCGTCGGGGTCGTGGCAGCCTGGCTTCCAGGGGTCGGGTCTGAAGGCGACCTTCGTGACGTGCAGGTCGCACTTGCCGGTGTTGCAGATCGTGAGCGTCCGCTCGGCTCGGTGCCCGAGGTCGACCGGCCCGAAATGCCCCGAGCCCGTGACGGCGAGCGTACCGCTCGGCGCGAAGCCCGAGACGTCGAGGGTTCGCGGCCCGCCGGGGTCGTCGCTCGCGACGGTGAGCGTCGCCGACTTCGCGCCGAAGCTCGCCGGCTCGAAGCGGATCTGTACCTCAATGGCGTCACCGGCCCCGACGACGAGCGGGTAGGCGTCGACTCCGGGCGGGCTGAACTCGGGCGACGACGAGGAGATGCTCGTGACGGTGAGTGCACACGCGCCGCTGTTGCTGATTGTGAGGGGCTCGTCCCTGAACGAGCCCACGCAGACGTCGCCGAACTCGCCGCTGTTTGCGATCGAGAGCGCGAGCCGGGGTGGCGGCGCGTTGCCCGAGACCTTGACGGTCTTCGGCCCGGTGGGGTCGTTGCTGAAGATGGTGAGCACCGAGCCGACCGCCCCGAGAGCGGTCGGCTGGAACCGGATCGGCAGCGCGACCGAGTCGCCCACGTCGACGAGAATCGGATAGAGGTGAACGCCGGGCGGTAGGAACGCGGGCGACGACGACCCGATCCCCGTCACGAGCAGCGG
>DATBER010000037.1:0-28176 GCA_036558905.1 Jatrophihabitantaceae bacterium
GTCGGCCAGCGTCGGCTGGTAACCCACTGCGGAGGGCATCCGGCCGAGCAGCGTCGACACCTCGGAACCGGCCTGGGTGAACCGGAAGATGTTGTCGATGAACAGCAACACGTCCTGCTGCTGCACGTCGCGGAAGTACTCGGCCATGGTCAACGCCGAGAGCGCGACCCGCAGCCGGGTACCCGGCGGCTCGTTCATCTGGCCGTAGACGAGCGCCACCTTTGAGCCCGTCGTCGTGCCGTCGTCGTTGAGCTTGATGACGCCCGATTCGATCATCTCGTGATAGAGATCGTTGCCCTCACGCGTGCGCTCGCCGACGAGATGGGTCAGCTGCAGGAGCGCATCACCTCGACGCGTGGCCACTCGATCACGTCGATGCAGGCGATCTACGTGCCCGCCGACGACATCACCGACCCGGCGCCGCACACCACGTTCGCCCACCTCGACGCGACCACGGTGCTCTCGCGGCCCATCTCGGAGAAGGGCATCTACCCGGCGGTGGACCCGCTGGACTCCACGTCGCGCATCCTCGCCGCCGAGTACGTCGGCCAGGAGCACTACGACGTGGCGCAGCGGACCAAGCAGATCCTGCAGCGGTACAAGGAACTGCAGGACATCATCGCCATCCTCGGTATCGACGAGCTCTCCGAGGAGGACAAGATCACGGTCGGCCGGGCCCGCCGGATCGAGCGCTTCCTGTCGCAGAACACGTTCGTCGCCAAGACGTTCACCGGCCTGGACGGATCGTTCGTCCCGGTGAACGAGACGGTGGACGCATTCAAGCGACTGTGCAACGGTGATTTCGACGAGTACCCCGAGCAGGCGTTCTTCATGTGCGGTGGCATCGAGGACCTCGAGCGCAAGGCGCGCGAGCTGCGCGACGCGTGACGGGCAGGAGTTGACTGTGACGACCGTGACCACAAGGCCCCGGACGGAGCGCGTATGACAACGATGCACGTCGAGCTGGTGTCGGTCGAGCGCGCGCTCTGGTCCGGCGAGGCCAGCGCCGTGTTCGCCCGCACCACCGAGGGCGAGCTGGGCATCCTGCCCGGGCACACCCCGCTGCTCGGCGCCCTGGCGCCGGGCTGGGTGGTGCGAATCGTCCGCGATGACGGCCCCGAGCTACGGGTCGCCGTGCACGGCGGATTCCTGTCGGTCCGCCCGGACGGGGTATCGATCCTGGCCGAGATGGCCGAGACCGCGGACGAGATCGACGTGGGCCGGGCCCGTGAGGCGCTGAGCCGCGCCGAGTCCGATACCGGGCCCGATGCCGAGGCGGCCCGCGAACGGGCGCTGGCCCGGCTGCGGGCCACATCCGAGTCCGGGCGCGATCTCCCGTCCGACGTGCGCGCCTGATCGAGGGCGGAGGAGGTCAGCGTGCGGGTCGTCGACGGGATCGCGATCGCCGCGCTGATCGCCATCATCGTCGTCCTGGCGCTGATCATCGCCCGGCAGCGGCACATGCTGCGCAGCGCCGGCGCCATCCCGCTCGCGGTACGGCGGGGCAGCCGGTGGCTGTACGGCGTAGCCCGCTACGACGGCGAGGAGTTCCGCTGGTACCGCGCGATCGACCTCGGCCCGCGGCCCACCCGAGTGCTGCGCCGGGGCCAGTTGCAGGTTGTCAGCCGGCGTGAGCCGACGTCGTCCGAGCTGCGCTCATTGCCGCCCACCGCGATCATCGTCGAGTGCCGTGACCCGCACGGCGACATCACCCTGGCGCTGGCCGACGGCGCCTTCACCGGATTCGTCTCCTGGCTGGAGTCCTCCGCGCCGCGCGCTTAGCGCTAGCGCTGCTGGGGCAGCACCCAGCCCAGGAACCGGGCGACGACGGTCGGGTGCGGCGCGGGCGGCAGGTGAGCGGCCGGATCCATCGGCGCGGGCGGCTCAGCGGCCGGGTGCTGGACCGGGTACTCGTGCCGAAACTCGGGATGGTCGTGCCAGCAGTGGTCATCGAGCTCGGTCTTGAAGTCGAAGCGCAACTCGCACTTCGGGCATTGATGGATCGTCATCGCCGACTCCACAGTGAGGTCCACTGTTGCCACCTTCCACGGTAGGCCGGTGTGGGCCGGCCAGCCAGCGGCGCGCCCACCGGGCGACCTGGGGCCGACCGTCGGCCGGGCTCTGGCCGGAGATCTGACCGTCACTCACCGCCCGGGCGCCACAGCACGTCGCCGTCCGGGTTGGCCGACCGGGCCAGGATGAACAGCAGGTCGGACAGGCGATTCAGGTACAGCAGCGCGGCCCGGTTGGTGTGCCGCTGGTCGGCCTCGTACAAGGCCCAGGCCCGCCGCTCGGCCTGCCGGGCGACGGTGCGGGCCTGATGCAGCAGCGCCCCGGCCGGCGTCCCGCCGGGCAGGATGAAGCTGGCCAGCTTGGGCAGCGGCGCATTGAACGTGTCACACCAGCGCTCGAGGCGCTCGACGTAGGCGTCGGTGACCCGTAGCGGCGGGTGCTTCGGGTCGGGCAAGACCGGGGTGCACAGGTCGGCGCCCACGTCGAACAGGTCGTTCTGCACCTGGCTGAGCACGTCGACGATCGGCGCGGGCAGCGTGGCCAGGGCCAGCGCGACCCCGATGATGGCGTTGGTCTCATCGCAGGCGGCATAAGCCTCGACTCGAGGATCAGTCTTCGGCACGCGGGACATATCGCCCAACGCGGTCGTGCCGTCGTCGCCGGTCTTCGTGTAGATACGCGTCAGATGGACGGGCATCCTTCGGACGATAGCCTGTCCCGGTGGCCGGGCAGGGTCACTGCGAGGGGAAGGACACATCGCGCTCATCCGCGCGAGAAACAGGAGCTTCAGTGCAGCAGGTCCTTAGGGTGACGGGTGGCGCCAGGCTGTCCGGAGAGGTCGCCGTCGTCGGCGCCAAGAACAGCGTGCTCAAGCTGATGGCGGCCGCGTTGATGGCGCCGGGCGAGACGACGATCGGCAATCTGCCGGCGATCAGCGACGTGACGACGATGCACGAGCTGCTCGGCCGGCTGGGCTGTGAGGTCAGCGAGATCACCGACGGCCGGGCCGACAGCGTGCGGATCAAGGTGCCCGACGAGCCGTTGTGGGAAGCGCCCTACGAGCTGGTGCGCAAGATCCGCGGGTCGATCGCGGTGCTGGGCCCGTTGCTGGCCCGGAGCGGGCGGGCCCGGGTGGCCATGCCGGGCGGTGACGCCATCGGCACCCGTCCGCTGGACATGCACTTCGACGGGCTGACCCGGATGGGTGCCGAGATCCGCACCGAGCACGGCTACATCGTGGCCGAGGCGCCCCAGTTGCACGGCGCCACGATCTGGCTCGACCTGCCCAGCGTGGGCGCCACCGAGAACATCGTGACCGCGGCCGTGCTGGCCAAGGGCACCACCGTCCTGGACAACGCGGCCCGCGAGCCCGAGATCGTCGACCTGTGCCACATGCTGCAGGCGATGGGCGCGCAGATCGACGGGGTGGGCACCTCGACCCTGGAGGTCACCGGCGTCGACTCGCTCACCCCGACTTCGCACTTCGCGGTGCCGGACCGGATTGTCGCTGGTACCTGGGCGTTCGCGGCGGCAGCCACCCGCGGCGACATTTCGGTGCGGGGCGCCAAGCCGGGACACCTGGAGATCACCCTGGACAAGCTGACCCGGGCCGGCGCCGACATCGAGGCACTCGACGACGGGTTCCGCGTGCGCATGCACGATCGGCCCAAGAGCTTCGACGTGGTGACGCTGCCCTACCCGGGGCTGCCGACCGACCTGCAGCCGCAAGCCATCGCCACACTGGCGGTGGCCGAGGGCACGGCGATGGTCACCGAGAACCTGTTCGAGGGCCGGTTCATGTTCTGCGACGAGATCTCGCGGATGGGCGCCGACGTGCGCACCGACGGCCACCACGCCGTGGTTCGAGGCCGCGGGTCGCTGTCCGGCGCGCCGGTGCGGGCCACCGACATCCGGGCCGGCGTGGGCCTGGTAATCGCCGGGCTGGTGGCCGAGGGCGTCACCGAGGTGGCCGAGATCCGGCACATCGACCGGGGTTACGTACGCATCGAGGAGCAGTTGCGGGCGCTGGGCGCCGACGTGGTGCGCACCGAGTCCGACACGTTCGACTAGGCCGTCCTCCCTCGTTGATCAACAGCGAAACCTGGTCGCTGGAGCGGCCACTTTTCGCTGTTGATCACGGGGGTGCAGCGATCGAGAGCGGCCGCGTCGATCAGGGCGCTCGCCGGCCAGGCCCTGGCGCAGCAGCACGGCCGGCATCTGCGGAGCCAACGGCTGGTGGCGGATCATCAGCCGGAAGCACAGCGGCGCGTAGAGCTGGTCCATGAACGCTTCCAGGTCCAGGTCGCCGCTGGGTGGCCGTGTTCGCCGCGATACTGCCGCTGCTCGCGTTGGCGGCCTGGGCGGTGTGGCCGGCCGACTGAGCGGGCTATCCGGCCAGGACCTCGCGAGCCTGCTCGGTGTCCTCCTTGAAGACCAGCACGTCCATGTCGCCGTTGCGCCGGCGCGACATCGAGGTGCGGATGCCGGCCTCACCGAGCTTGGCCCGCAGCGCCATCGCCTGGTCGCGCGGGATGTCGGCCACGATGACGTCGAGCATGCCCAGGTCGGGGGACTCGGCGGCGTCGACCGGCCGCCCGGTGCGCGGCCGCGCGGGCCGGAACGTCCACTTCATGATCACCAGCAACAGCGCCAGGACCACTATCAGGACGAGGACTGTCGGCAGATCAGCGCCCACGGGTCTCATCCTGGCACCGTCCGGGCCAGGACGCGAGTGCTCACCCGGCCAGGTACTCGCGCAACCCGCGCTCGCCGTCGCGCATCATCAGGTCGTGGTTGAACCGCAGGGCGGGGCGCGCGATCACGCCGGCCGCGCGCACCAGCGCCTTGCGCACCGTGACGTCCTCGTCGAACGTCGCGGTGCCGTCGGCGTCGATCGTCCAGCGGCTAGTGCCGTCCAGGTCGCCGGTCTGGCGGGCCTGCAGCACCCGGCCGACCGGGTCCTCGACCTCGCGGGTCACCACGAACACCAGGTCGTAGGGCAGCAGGCTGCGGCAGCGCAGTTCGCCGGTGACGTCGTCGAGCTGGCGCACGCTGCGCACCTGCGGCCACCAGGCCGGGTAGCTGGACACGTCGCGCAGTGCGGCGTAGATGTCGTCCGGCGCGGCCGGCAGGTGCCACACGGTGTGGAAGACGTACCGCCGACTCATCCGACGACCGGCCCGTCGGCCGACCAGGGAAAGTCGATCCACTCGTCGGTGCGCCGCCATACGTACTCGCACTTGACCGTCGAGCGGGCCTTCTCGTAGATCACCGCGCAGCGCACCTCGGCGACGTGTTCGGCGCAGAAGTCCTTGACCAGACGCAGTGTCGCGCCGGTGTCGGCGACGTCGTCGGCGATCAGCACGCGCGCCCCGGACAGGTCGACCAGCTGCGGCACGGGCGGCAGCACGACCGGCATGGGCAGCCGCTCGTCCACGCCGGTGTAGAACTCGACGTTCATCAGGTGCAGGTTCTTGACGTTCAGGTCGTAGCCGAGGGCGCCGGCCGGGAAGAGCCCGCCCCGGGCGATCGCCAGGATGAGGTCGGGGCGGTATGCGTCATGAGCTATGTCGACGGCCAGCTCGCGGCACGCGCGTCCGAAGTCGGTCCAGGTGAGCGTCTCCCGCGCCATGCCGGCAGCCTGCCAGACGCCTCCGAACGCCTGCGAAGTCGGCCACAGTTGTTACCCGGCAGTAGCGTGGCGGTGGGACCCTCGACCCGAGCGAGGAGGTCACCATGCCCTACCCCGACGACGAGCAGCGCGACCGGCCGTGGCTGATGCGCACCTACGCCGGCCACTCCTCACCGGCCGAGTCGAACGCCCTGTACCGGCGCAACCTGGCCAAGGGGCAGACCGGCCTGTCGGTGGCGTTCGACCTGCCGACCCAGACCGGCTACGACCCGGACGCCGAGCTGGCCAAGGGCGAAGTGGGCAAGGTCGGCGTGCCGATCGCCCACATCGGCGACCTGCGCGCCCTGTTCGACGGCATCCCGCTCGAGCGGATGAACACGTCGATGACGATCAACGCGCCGGCCATGTGGCTGCTGGCGCTCTATCTGGCCGTCGCGTCCGAGCAAGGGGCGGATCTCGGCGCGCTGACCGGCACGACCCAAAACGACATCATCAAGGAATACCTGTCCCGGGGCACCTACGTGTTCCCGCCCGGGCCGTCGTTGCGGCTGATCACCGACATGATCGCCTACACGGTCGCCCACGTCCCCAGATGGAACCCGATCAACGTCTGCAGCTATCACTTGCAGGAGGCGGGCGCCACGCCCGTCCAGGAGGTGGCCTTCGCCCTGTGCACGGCGATCGCGGTGCTCGACGACGTGCGATCGTCGGGCCGCGTGCCCGAAGAGCGTTTCGGCGAGGTCGTCGCGCGCATCTCCTTCTTCGTCAACGCCGGGGTGCGCTTCGTCGAGGAGATGTGCAAGCTGCGCGCGTTCGGCGAGCTCTGGGACGAGATCACCCTTGCCAGATATGGGGTTTCGGACCCGAAACAGCGGCGGTTCCGCTACGGCGTGCAGGTGAACTCGCTGGGGCTGACCGAGGCTCAGCCGGAGAACAACGTCTACCGCATCCTGCTCGAGATGCTGGCCGTGACGATGTCACGCGACGCGCGGGCCCGCGCGGTGCAGTTGCCGGCCTGGAACGAGGCGCTCGGCCTGCCCCGGCCGTGGGACCAGCAGTGGTCGCTGCGCATGCAGCAGGTGCTGGCGTTCGAGTCGGACCTGCTCGAGTACGGCGACCTGTTCGAGGGCTCGCGCGTCGTCGAGGCGAAGGTCGCCTCGATCCGCGACGGGGCGCGCGAGGAGATCTCGCGCATCCTCGAACTGGGCGGGGCGGTGGCGGCCGTCGAGTCGGGTTACCTGAAGTCGGCGCTGGTGTCGTCGCTGGCCGCCCGGCGCCGGCGCATCGAGTCGGGCGAGGACGTCGTGGTCGGCGTCAACCGGTTCACCGAGTCCGAGCCGAACCCGCTGCTGCACGACATCGACGCGGCCATCCAGGCGGTGGATCCGGCCGTCGAGGCAGCCGCGGTGGCGTCCGTCCGGGAGTGGCGTTCCGCGCGTGACGCGGCCGCCGCCGACGCCGCCCTGAACGCCCTGCGCGATGCGGCCAAGTCCGACGCCAACCTGATGGAACCGTCGCTGGCCTGCGCCCGGGCCGGCGTCACGACGGGGGAGTGGGCCGGCGTGCTGCGCGAGGTGTTCGGCGAGTACCGCCCGCCGACCGGGGTGAGCGCGGCGAGCGGCGGATCCGACGACGGGATCGCCGGTGTACGGGCGCGGGTGCGCGAGCTGGGCCCGCTGAAGTTCCTGGTCGGCAAGCCGGGCCTGGACGGTCACTCCAACGGGGCCGAGCAGATCGCGGTGCGGGCGCGCGACGCCGGCTTCGAGGTCGTCTATTCGGGTATCCGGCTGACGCCGGCCCAGATCGTGGCGGCCGCCGTCGAGGAGGACGTCGACGTGGTGGGCCTGTCGGTGCTCTCCGGCTCGCATCTGTCGGTGGTGCCCGAGGTGGTGGCCGGCCTGAAGGCGGCCGGGCTGGACGACGTTCCCGTGGTGGTGGGCGGCATCGTGCCCGACGGCGATGCCGCCCGGCTGCGCGCCGCCGGGGTGGCCCGGGTGTTCACTCCCAAGGACTTCGCGATCACCGACGTGCTCGATCAGGTGGTGGACGCGATCGTCGAAGCGCGGGCCTGATCCGGTTTTGGTCACCAGGTCTCATATAACCGGCCTGGTGACCAAAACCGGGGAGGTCAGGCTTCGACCACTAGGGCCGGCTCGGCGATCTCCTCGCCGCTCGTGACGTGCCGCTCCGGCTTGGGCTGGCCGGGCAGCACCAGGGCCAGCGCGGCGGCGACCACCATGGCGGCGGCCGTCATCACGAAGGCCCGGTCGTAGCCGGCAGTGGCCGACGACGCGCCGGCGGCCACTGTGGCCATGACGGCCAACCCGACCGCGCCGCCGACCTGCCGAGTGGTGTTGATCAGCCCGGACGCCAGCCCGGCCTGGTGCACCGGCACGTCGGCCGTTGCGGCGATCGTCATGGGCACGAACGAGAGCCCCATGCCCACGCCGGTCAGCACCAGCGAGCCGAACACGTGCGCCCAGTAGCCGTCGCCCGCCGACAGCTGGCTCATCCAGGCCAGCCCGGCGACGGCCAGCAGCGGGCCGAGCACCAGCTGTCGACGCACGCCGATGCGCGCGACCAGCCGGGTGCCGGTCAGCGAGGCGGCCAGCGTCGAGAGTGCCGCCGGCAAGAACGCGAACCCGGCCTTGAGCGGGCCGTACCCGTTCACCTGCTGCAGGTACAGCGACAGGAAGAAGAACATGCCGAACAGCGCGGCGCCGATCATGACCGCGATGCCGTTGGCCGCCGAGATCGACCGCCGCCGGAACACGTGCAGTGGTACCAGCGGGTGGGGGGTGCGCGTCTCGATCACCGCGAACGCGGCCAGCAGCGCGGCGCCGGCCAGCAGCGTCAGGATCGTCGCCGTCGACCCCCACGACCGGGTGTCGGTGCTGACGATGCCGTACACCAGCAGGGCCAGGCCGCCGGTGACCGTGACCGCTCCGGCGATGTCGAGGCTGGGGCGGGTCTGGGCCTTCGACTCGGTCAGCGACACGGCCGCGGCGGCCAGCAACACCGCGCCGATCGGCACGTTGACGAACAGCACCCACCGCCAGTCGAGCAGGTCGGTGAGGATGCCGCCGGCCAGCACGCCGGCCGCCGCGCCGCTGGCCGCCGTGGCCGACCAGGCGCCGAGGGCCCGCCGCCGCGCGTGCGGGTCGGTGAACGTCGTGGTGATCAGGCTCAGCGTGGCCGGCGCCAGGATCGCGCCGCCGATGCCCTGCACGGCGCGGGCCCCGATCAGCTCGCCGCCGTTTCGGGCCAGGCCGCCGAGCAGGCTGCAGATCGTGAACAGGGTCAGACCGGTCATGAACACGCGGCGCCGGCCGAACAGGTCGGCCGCGCGCCCGCCGAGCAGCAGGAACCCCGCGAAGGTCAGCGTGTAGGCGTTGATCACCCACTGCTGGCCGGCGGCCGACAGGTCCAGGCTGGAGCGCATCTTCGGCAGCGCGACGTTCACGATCGAGACGTCGAGCACCACCATGAACTGCGCGGCACAGCAGACCGCCAGCACCGCCCAGGTAGGAACAGCAGGAATAGTGCGCCGGCTCGGCACCGTTGACTTGGTGCGGGTCAACATCGGCCTTCTCATTTCTCTCAACGTTGAATTATTCAACGTTAAGATAGATCGTGAGCGCCGCCGCCGTCAAACTCTTTAACGTTAAACGAGTTACACTCAACCGTCATGAGGTCCGAACCTGTGCGTGATCGCGTCGACGTGATCGTCGACCAGTGGCACCAGCAGTACCCGAACCTCGACGTTCCCGCCAAGACGCTGACCATCCGGCTGCGCCGCATCGCCCACCACATCGAGCGCGAGGTGCAGCGCGAGCTCACCGAGCACGGCATCGGCATGTGGGAGCTCGAGGTGCTACTGGCGCTGCGCCGCGCCCCGGGCGGGCGGCTGAGCGCCGGCGAGCTGGTCCGGCACTGCCAGGTGACCTCCGGGGCGATCACCAACCGGATCGGCCGGCTGGCCGATCGCGGCTGGGTCACCCGCGAGGTCGACCCGGAGGACCGCCGGCAGGTGATCGTCACGATCACCAGGTCCGGCCTGCGTCGGGCCGAGCAGATCCTCAAGACCAAGATCGTCGCCGAGGAGCGGCTGTTCGGCAGCCTGGACGCAGCCGCGATCGACCGCATGAACGCCGACCTGCGGGCGCTGCTCGTCTCGATCGAGGGGGCGGCCGACGACTACGAGCCCGAGCCCGGCGCGCCGGCCCACCTGGCCCCGGCGCGTTAGCCGCTCCCCGTCCCTTGATCAACAGGGGATTCTGGTCGCTGGGGGGACCACTCATCCCTGTTGATCAAGAAACGGCATGGCGCTGGGGCGTCAGGCGATCCGCTCATCGATCGGCGTGCCGAGCTGGATGGTGCGCGACACGGTGCACAACCGGTCGTGCGACTTGACGATCGCCTGCGGCAGCACCTCGCGCGCCGCGGCTCCGTCCGAACCGTCGGGGAAGGCGACGTCGAAGGTGACAGCCAGGTTCACCATCCGGTTGCCCTGCTCGTCGCGGATCTTGTCGCCGGTGACCGTCACCCGGAACGACTCGGGTTCGGCCCGCTTCACCGTGATGTAGTCGACGTCGGCCGCCGTGCATCCGCCCAGCGCGACGAGCAACAGCTCGACCGGGGAGAACTCGCCGTCGTCGCCCCCGAAGTCCAGCGTGCCGCCACGGGCATTGGTGGCCCGGTAGCGGCCGAGGCCGAGCCGGTCGAGCTGGACGCTGCGCAAGGTTTCGTCGGTCATGCGGCAATCATGCGCGATCGGCCAGCAGCCGGGCGGTCGAGGTCACGTCGGCGAATCCGCCGCCGTGCAGGTTCACCGCGGTGGCCGCGGCCAGCTGGTCGGCGCTCAGCACCGCGCCGTCCGCTCCCTTGAGCTCGAAGGTGTACGTGGCGTCGATGGGCACGGCGACGTCGTAGCCGAGGTTGCCGCCCATGCGGGCCGTCGTCTCGACGCACATGTTGGTCTGGATGCCGCACACCACTACCCGGGTGATGCCGCGTTCGCGCAGCCAGCGGTCCAGGTCGACCTCGCCCAGGAACGCCGAGTTGACCGTCTTGCCGAACAGCAGGGCCGGCCGGACGTCGCCGAGCAGCGGTTGCAGGTCGTTGCCGGGCTGGCCGGGACGCAGCGGCGAGTCGGCCTTCGTGGAGTCGTGGCGCACCAGAATGATCGGGTCGCCCGAGTCGCGCCAGGCGTTGGTCAGGGCAGCGATGTTCGCTTCAGCATCGGGGTTGTTGCGGGTGCCCCAGGCCGGGTCGTTGAAGCCGTTCTGAACGTCGATCACGAGCAACGCGGTGGTCATGGCGTCCAGCGTGCGCTTCTGCGATGCGTTCCGGGGAGCGGCAGAACAGTCCTCATGAGGTACTTTCCTGCCATGCGAACGATCGGCTTGCTCGTCCTGCCGGGCACGCGCGCCTTCGACGCGGCGGTGTCCGGCGAGGTGTGGGGCATCGACCGCACCGACCACGGCATCGGCCCGTTCGAGCTGCGGGTCTGCGCGCCGACCCGGGGAGTCACCCGCACCGCTCCACTCGGCCTGATCGAGGCGACCCACACGCTACGCGGGCTGGCCGGCTGCGACCTCGTGGTCGTGCCGGGCCGGGACGACCCGCTGGCGCCCGTCGACCCGGCCGCGATCCGGGCACTGCAGGCCGCGCATCGCCGGGGCGCCACGATCGCGGCACTGTGCTCGGGCGCGTTCACCCTGGCCGCGGCCGGGCTGCTCGACGGGCGGCCGGCCACGACCTACTGGCGGCTGCTCGACGCGCTCGCGACGGCCGCCCCGCACGCCTGGGTGGAGCGCGACGTCCTGTACGTGGGCGAGGGTCCGGTGCTGACGTCGGCCGGCGTCGTCGGCGGCCTGGACCTGTGCCTGCACCTGGTGCGCCGCGACCACG
The DNA here is from genome assembly GCA_036558905.1 of Jatrophihabitantaceae bacterium. Classification (GTDB taxonomy): domain Bacteria; phylum Actinomycetota; class Actinomycetes; order Mycobacteriales; family Jatrophihabitantaceae; genus DASXRA01. The sequence goes on from DATBER010000037.1 coordinate 11,558, forward strand.
GCGCGCAGACCGCGGCCGCGCTGGCCCGACGGCTGGTGATGGCGCCGGCGCGCGAGGGCGGCCAGGCCCAGTACGTGCCGGCGCCCGCCCCGTCGCGTCCGGCCGGGGCGCCCGGCGTGGCCGCCACCATGGACTGGGCGCTGACCCGGGTCGCCGAGCCGATCGGGGTGGCCGAGATGGCCGGCCACGCGGCGATGAGTGAGCGCTCGTTCCATCGCGTCTTCGTCGCCGCCACCGGGACGACGCCCGGGCGCTGGCTGACCGGCCAGCGGGTACGGCACGCCCAGCGGCTGCTCGAGACCAGTGACCTGCCGGTCGAGCGCGTCGCCGAGCGCAGCGGACTGGGCACGCCGGCCAACCTGCGCCGGCGCATGCGCACCGTCCTCGGCGTCAGCCCGGCGACGTATCGGCGCACGTTCCGGGCCGGTGCGTAAGGGGTACTAGTCCTAACGTCCGATCGCGGGCCCGACCACATCTGCGGGACAACTGAGGTACGCACATCCAGCCCGTAGAGGAGTCCCACCATGAAACGCCTGCTGATCTTCTCGGCGGCGGCCGTCGCCGCCGCGGCGGTGGCTGTGCCGGCGGTCGCCGGCCTGGCCGGCAACCCGTCGTTCAGTCACAAACCGCCCGTGCACGTGCCGTCGCAGGCCCAGCTGGTCCAGTTCGACGACCACGGCCGGGCGGTGCGCACCACCACGCCCAGCACCCCGGGCGACGACCACCGGCGGCCGGGGCCGGCCCGGATTACCGAGCCGGGCGACGACCGCGGCCACGCCACCGAGCCCGGCGACGACCGCGGTGGCGACCGGGTGACGCGCGAGCCTGAGCCCGGCGACGATCGGGGCCGGCCGGCCACCGAGCCGGGCGACGACCGGGGCGGCGACCGCACCCTGACGTCGCTGCTTGCCACTGCGGCCGACGTCGACGTGGTCGGCGAGGCGGCCGACGGCGCCCAGGCCCTGGAGGAGGTCGCCGCGACGAATCCCGACGTCGTGCTGACGGACCTGTCCATGCCGGTGATGGACGGCGTGGCTGCCACCCGGGCACTGCGCACCGGGCATCCCGACACGCGGGTCGTCGTGCTGTCGTCGTTCTCCGACCGGTCGCGCGTACGCGAGGCCGTCGCGGCCGGCGCCACCGGATACGTGCTCAAGGACTGCACGCCCGACGAACTGCTCGCCGCGGTGCGATCGGCCGCCGATGGGCATGCGCCGCTGGATCCCCGGGTGGCCGGCGCACTGCTGCCCGGACGAGACGCCGCGTCGCCGGCCGAGCAGCTCAGCGGCCGCGAACGCCAGGTGCTACGGCTGGCCGGAAAGGGCTTGGCCAACAAGCAGATCGGCCGCGAACTGGGCATCTCCGAGCGCACCGTGAAGGTGCATCTGGGCAACGTGTTCCGCCGCATCGGGGTGGCCGACCGCACCCCGGCCGCGCTCTGGGCCCGCGAGCACCTCGACGACTTGGGCGTGTCTCTCAAGTCCCGCTCGTTGCGCAGCAGAGCATCGACTTGAGAGACACGTCCTACCTAGCCCGCCGTCTCCTCCACCGGCGGGGCCATGTAGAGATGCCGGATGTCGGCCGGCGGCGGCGTGTCGGGGCGGTACTCGAGCGGCGCCGACCCGTCGGCGGCGGCCGCTGCAGCGTCGGCCAGCCCGAACCGGCTGCGCAGCCGGCCCAGGAAGTCCGACGGGCGCAGCCGCACCAGCCGGGCTCGCCGCCGTCCGCCGTACACCGCGAACCAGTCGCCCGGATCGAGCACGCCACGTAGCTGCCCGTCGACGCTGACCGCCACCTGGCCGGAGTGCTTGAGCACCCGCACCGCCACCGGTTCGTCGCCGGCCAGCACCAGGCTGCGGTCGAAGATCATGTGCGGGGCCACCGGCGTGAACACGATGGCCTCGGCCCGCGGCGAGAGCACGGGCCCACCCGCAGCAAAGCTGTACGCCGTCGATCCGGTCGGGCTGGACACCACCAGAGCGTCAGCCGAATAGGAAGCGAACAGCCGTCCGGAGACATATACAGCCAGGCTGGCTTGACGATCACGGGCCAGCTTCTCGAACACGACGTCGTTGAGCGCCATCACGTCCAGGCCCACACCCCAGCCGACGTCGTCGGGCGAGCTGGCCCGCACCGGGGGCGGCGGCAGCCGCGGTCCGCGCCCGTAGCGCAGCAGGCCGTCGATGCCGGGCGGGATCTCCATCCGACGGGACGCGCGCATGTTCAGGGTCAGCCGCTCCTCGATGATCGCCGTCTCGTCGCGGACGGCGTCCAGCGCCCGGGTCAGGTCGTCGACGCCGACCTCGGTCAGGAAGCCGACCCGGCCGACGTCCACGCCGAGCACGGCGGCGTCGGTCACCGCGGCGATGCGGGCACCCCGCAGGAACGTGCCGTCGCCGCCGATGGTGACGATCAGGTCCGGGTAGCCGGCCTCGGCCGCCTCGTCGCGGGAGTTGCGCCGGGCACTGCCGGTGTTCTCGGTCCAGACGTCCACGCCGACGACCGCGACGTCGTGGGCCTGACCCCAGTCGCGCACGGTTTGCGCCGCATTGCGGGCCACGTCCTTGCCCTCGTGGACCACGATCCCGATGCGGTGGAGAGTCATGTTCGAGACGGTAGCCTGCCCGAATGCGTCTTGTGATCGCTCGCTGTTCGGTCGACTACATCGGGCGGCTGACCGCGCACCTGCCCCGAGCCACCCGGCTGCTGGTGATGAAGGCGGACGGCTCGGTGCTGGTCCACTCCGACGGTGGCTCGTACAAGCCGCTGAACTGGATGAGCCCGCCCTGCACGCTGGTCGAGCGCGAGGGCGTCTGGACCGTCACCAACAAGGCCGGCGAGCAGCTGGTCATCAACATCGAGGAAGTACTGCACGAGTCGCGCCACGAACTCGGCGTCGACCCGGGACTGGTCAAGGACGGCGTCGAGGCCGACCTGCAGCGGCTGCTGGCCGAGCACATCCACACGCTGGGCGACGGGTACCGACTGGTGCGGCGCGAGTACCCGACCGCGATCGGGCCGGTCGACATCCTGGCCCGCGACCCGTCCGGCACTGCCGTCGCGGTCGAGATCAAGCGACGGGGCGAGATCGACGGTGTCGAGCAGCTGACCCGCTACCTCGAACTGCTCAATCGCGATCCGCTGCTGGCCCCGGTCCGGGGCGTGTTCGCGGCCCAGGAGATCAAGCCGCAGGCCCGGACCCTGGCCCGCGACCGCGGCATCGACTGCCTGGTGCTGGATTACGACGCGCTGCGCGGCATCGTCCGCGACGACACGCTCTTCTAGCTCTCCCGTAGGCCGACGCAGTCGTTCGCCCAGAACGGTTCGGAGTAGACGAGCGTGCCGGTCATCCACGGCGCGTAGCTGCTCAGCGGGGCGACCTGGAAGGCGGCGTCCGGAATGCGCAGCGACGGCTTGCGAAAGCCGAGTGCCGCGCCCTCCCGAAACCCCCGTTCGCCGTAGTAGTGGGGCGAGCCCTCCAGGAACAGCAGGGGGGCACCGGTCGCCTCGGCGGCGCTCAGCGCGCGGGCGACCAGGACGGTGCCGATGCCCCGATGCTGATGCTCGGGCAGCACCCCGAGTGGTGACAAGACCAGCACGTCGACCAGGCGGGGCGGGGCGTCGAGCCGACTGGCGCTGAGCAGCACGTGCCCGACGACCCGGTCGTCCACGACAGCGACGAGCGAGACGGGGCCCAGCGCGGCCGGCGCCGCCCGCAGCGCGTCCACCAGCCGGGGGACGCGCTCGCCGCCGAACGCCCGCCGGTGCACCTCGGCGACCGCGTCGGCGTCCTCCGGGCGCTCGGGTCTGATCAGCATCTGCGAATCATGCAACATTCGCACCGCGCCGACCGGCCGGATATTGCAGGATCGGCGCATGCCAGTCGTACTGCTCGAGAACGGCGACGCCGAGGGCGTGCGCATCCTGACCCTGAACGATCCCGACAAGCGCAACGCCCTGTCGCCACGGCTGCAGACCGAGCTGGCCGGCGCCGTCGACGCGGTGGCCGCCGACCCGGACGCGCGCGTGCTGGTCGTCGCCGGCGAGGGCCCGGCCTTCAGCGCGGGCGCCGACCTGCCGGCCGTATTCGGCAAGCTCGAGCGGCCGGTCGGCGAGATCCGCGCCGATCTGCGCACCATCTACGACAGCTTCCTGCGGGTGCGCCGCCTGGAGATCCCCACCATCGCGGCGGTGGACGGCCCCGCGGTGGGCGCCGGGGTCAACCTGGCCATGTCGTGCGACATCCGGTTCGCCAGCCCGCGGGCCGCGTTCGGGGTGACTTTCACCAAGCTGGGCCTGCACCCGGGCGGTGGGTGCACGTACTTCCTGGTCGACGCGCTGGGGCCGCAGCAGGCGCTGGCCCTGCTACTGGACGCCGGCTCGCTCACCGCCGGCGAGGCGCTGGCCGCCGGCATCGTGCTCGACGTGGTTGACGACCCGCTGGAGGCCGCCCTTGAGGTGGCCGAGCGGTGGGCCGCCATGGACGCCGACCTCGTCCGTGACACCAAGCGCGCGGTCGGCATCGCCGCGAAGGGCGACTTCGACGAGACGCTCGAGTTCGAGGCCTGGGCCCAGGCGGCGTCGGCCAAGAAGCCCCGGCTGGCCGAGGCGATCGCGCAGTTCACGAAACGGTAGCCCATACGGGTTACCCGCCAGTACGGTGAGGGGATGACCGAAAAGTTCGACTCGCTAGACCCGGCGTCCGGCGAGGTCGTCGCCTCGTTCCCGGTGCACACTGCCGACGACGTGAACGAGGCGGTCGAGCGAGCGCGGGAGGCCGCCGCCTGGTGGCGCGAGCTCGGCTACGAGGGCCGGCGCCGGCGGCTGCGGGCCTGGCGCACCTCTCTGGTGCAGCGCTGCGACGAGCTGGCCGAGCTGATGCACCGCGAGAACGGCAAACCGGTCGATGACGCTCTGGGCGAGGTGATCCTGGCCGTCGAGCACCTGAGCTGGGCGGCCGCGAACGCGTCGAAGGTGCTGGGCCGCCATCGCGTGGCGCCCGGGATGCTGGCCCTGAACCACACGGCGTCCACGACGTACGTGCCGTACGGGGTGGTCGGCGTGATCGGTCCGTGGAACTACCCGGTGCACACGCCGCTCGGCTCGATCAGCTACGCGCTGGCCGCCGGCAACGCGGTGGTGTTCAAGCCGAGCGAGTTCACGCCGGCCGTCGCGGTGTGGCTGGCCGACTCCTTCGCCTCGGTCGTCCCGGAGTACGCGGTCTTCCAGGTGGTGACCGGGTTCGGCGACACCGGCGCGGCGCTGTGCCGGTCCGGGGTCGACAAGCTGGCCTTCACCGGATCGGCGGCCACCGGCAAGAAGATCATGGCTGCCTGCGCCGAATCGCTCACTCCGGTACTGATCGAGTGCGGCGGCAAGGACGCGCTGATCGTCGCCGACGACGCCGACCTCGACCTCGCCGTCGACGCCACGGTCTGGGGCGGGCTGTCCAACGCCGGGCAGACCTGCGCCGGCGTCGAACGGGTGTACGTCGTCGACTCGGTGTACGACGACTTCATCGCCCGGGTGAGCCACGAGGCGGGCCTGGTGCGCGGCGGTAACGACGCGGGCGCGCAGTACGGTCCGATGACCGTGCCGGCCCAGATCGACGTCGTCCGCCGGCACATCGACGACGCACTGGCCCGGGGCGGACGAGCCGTGGTCGGCGGTCCCGACTCGGTGCAGCCGCCGTACGTCCAGCCGGTGGTACTGGTCGACGTGCCCGAGGACAGCGCGGCCGTGCAGGAGGAGACGTTCGGGCCGACCCTGACGATCACCCGCGTCCGCGACGTGGACGAGGCGATCGAGAAGACCAACGCCAACCCGTACGGGCTGGGCGGCGCCGTGTTCAGCGCCAGGCAGGGCGAGCAGATCGCCGACCGGATGTCGTGCGGCATGGTCAGCATCAACTCGGCGATCACCTACGCCGCCGTGCCGGGCCTTCCATTCGGTGGGGTACGGAGCTCGGGGTTCGGGCGTATCCACGGCCCGGACGGGCTGCGCGAATTCGCGTGGCCCCGCGCCGTCACGCACCTGCGCTACCCGTCGCCGATCATGGTGCTGACCTTCCGGCGTCGGCCCCGCGACCTCGCGTGGCTCAAGCGACTGGTCAAGACCCGCTGGGGTCACTGAGCCTCGCCGACCGGGGCATAGCCTGGTCGCAGTGACGACGAGGGAGACGGTGTGATCAAGTTCGGGTACAAGGCGTCCGCCGAGCAGTTCGGGCCGCGCGAGCTGCTCGACTTCTCGGTTCTGGCCGAGCAGGTCGGCTTCGACTCGGTGTTCACCAGCGATCATCTCCAGCCGTGGCGTCACGACGGCGGGCACGCACCCAACGCGCTGGCCTGGCTGGGCGCGCTGGGCAGCAGCACCGAGCGCGTCGTCATCGGCACGAGCGTGTTGACGCCGACGTTCCGGTACCACCCGGTGGTGATCGCCCAGGCGTTCGCGACGCTGGGCTGCCTGTTCCCCGGACGCGTCGTGCTCGGCGTCGGGTCGGGCGAGTCGATGAACGAGGTGCCCCTGGGCATCGCCTGGCCCGAGCCCAAGGAGCGCTTCGCCCGGCTGCGCGAGGCGGTCAAGCTCATCCGCACGTTGTGGACGGAGGAGCGCGTCGATTTCGAGGGCACCTACTACCGCACCCAGCGGGCCACGATCTACGACAAGCCGGAGACGCCGGTGCCGCTGTACATCGGCGCGTCGGGACCGGCCGCCACCCGGTTCGCCGGGCGCGAGGGCGATGGCTACATCACCACCAGCGGTAAGGATCCCAAGCTGTACACCGACACGCTGCTGCCGGCCGTACGCGAGGGTGTGGAGCAGTCCGGCCGGCAGTTGAGCGACATCGACCTGCAGATCGAGGTCAAGGTGTCCTTCCACCCGGACCGTGACCAGGCCCTGTACGACTGCCGGCCCTGGGGCGCGCTGGCCCTCACGCCCGAGCAGAAGGCCGGCGTCGAGGACCCGATCGAGATGCAGCGCCTGGCCGACGAGTTGCCGATCGAGCGGGCGGCCAGCCGGTTCATCGTCTCGTCCGATCCCGACGAGCACGTCGAGGCGATCGGCCGATACGTACAGCTTGGCTTCACACATCTCGTGTTCCACGCGCCCGGTCCGGACCAGGCGCGGTTCCTGCGCCTGTACGGCGACGAGATCCTGCCCCGTCTGCGCAAGAAGTACGCGAGCTGACGTTGAGACAGCGTGTCCTGCCGCTCGGCGCCGAGAAGGAGACCCTGCACGCCAGCCTGAACCGGCACCGTGACGTGGTGCTGTGGAAGCTCGAGGGCCTCGACGACGAGCAGCTGCGTCGCCCGATGGTGCCCTCGGGCACAAACCTGATCGGGCTGGTCAAGCACCTGGCCAGCGTCGAATACGGTTGGTTCTGCTCGACGTTCGGCCGCCCATCCGAAGAGATCGAATTCGACGACAACGACCCCGACGCCGACATGCGGGCGGCGCCGGGCGAGTCGACCGCCGATATCGTCGCCTACTACAACCGGGCACGGGCCGCCGCCGACGCGGTGATCGACGAGCTCGACCTGGACGCGACCGGCACGGCCTGGTCGGGCGAGACCGTGTCGATGCGCTGGGTGCTGATCCACATGCTCGAGGACACCGTGCGCCACGCCGGCCAGCTCGACATCATCCGCGAGCTGCTCGACGGCGCGACGGGTGATCACCCCGAGTGAGGCCGGCCTCAGTCGGGGTCGTCCGGCGCGAAAGGCACACTAGGGTGCATGGCCATGTCGCGTGAGTTCCAGCAGGTCGGCGTCGTCGGGCTCGGCACGATGGGAGCCGGCATCGCCGAGGTGTTCGCCCGCAACGGCCTGTCCGTGGTCGCCGTCGAGGTCGACGACGCCGCCGTCGAGCGCGGGCGGGGCCACCTCGAGCACTCCACCGGGCGGGCGGTCGCCCGGGGCAAGCTGAGCGAGGCCGACCAGCAGGTGCTGCTCGGGCGTATCGACTTCGGTACCGATCTGAATGCGCTGGCCGACGTCGACCTGGTGGTCGAGGCCGTGCCCGAACACCTCGAGCTGAAGCGGCAGATCTTCACCACGCTCGACAAGATCTGCCAGCCCGAAGCGATCCTGGCCACCAACACCTCGTCGCTTTCGGTCACCGAGATCGCGGTGGCCACCGGGCGGCCGGGCAAGGTGGTCGGGATGCACTTCTTCAACCCGGCACCGGTGATGAAGCTGGTCGAGGTCGTCCGGACGGTGGTCACCGAGCAGGATGTCGTCGACGACGTAGAGACGTTCGCGCAGAAGCTGGGCAAGGTCGACGTGACGATCGGCGACCGGGCCGGATTCATCGCCAACGCGCTGCTGTTCGGCTACCTCAATCACGCAGCTTCGCTGTATGAATCCAAGTACGCCAGCCGCGAGGACATCGACGCAGCTATGAAGCTTGGCTGTGGACTGCCGATGGGTCCGCTGGCTCTGATCGACCTGATCGGGCTGGACACGTCCTACGAGATCCTGGACACGATGTACAAGCAGACCCGCGACCGGCTGCACGCGCCGACACCGATCTTCAAGCAGATGATCACCGCCGGGCTGCTCGGCCGGAAGTCCGGGCAAGGCTTCTACACCTACGACGGTCCCGATTCGCCGACAGTCGTCGCCGACGCGCACACGCCGGCCGAAGCGGCCGTCGAGGGGGGCCGACCGGTGCAGCAGGTCGGCGTCGTGGGGTCGGGCACGATGGCCACGGGCATCGTCGAGGTGTTCGCCAAGGGCGGCTACGACGTGGTGTTCGTTGCTCGCAGCACCGAGAAGGTCGCCGCGGTCAAGGCGGCAATCGAGCGGTCGCTGGAGAAGGCGGTGCAGCGGGGCAAGCTCGACGACGGCGATCGCGCGGCGGCGCTGGGACGCATCACCGGCTCGATCCGGCTCGACGACTTGTCCGACGTCCAGCTGGTGGTCGAGGCAGTGGTCGAGGACCTCACCGTCAAGCAGGCACTCTTCTCGAACCTGGACGACATCTGCGCACCCGGCACGGTGCTGGCGACGACGACGTCCAGCCTGCCCGTGATCGAATGCGCGGCCGCCACGGCCCGGCCGGGCGACGTGATCGGGATGCACTTTTTCAACCCGGCGGCCGTGATGAAGCTGGTCGAGGTGGTCAGCACGGTGTCGACGGCGCCTGACGTCGAGGCCACCGCGCTCGAGGTCACCGCGCGGCTGGGCAAGCAGGCGGTGCGCTGCGGCGACCGGGCCGGGTTCATTGTCAACGCGCTGCTGTTCCCGTACCTGAACGACGCGGTGAAGATGCTCGAGGCGCACTACGCCACCGCCGATGACATCGACTCGGCCATGAAGGTCGGCTGCGGCTACCCGATGGGCCCGTTCGAGCTGCTCGACGTCGTCGGCAACGATGTCTCGCTGGCCATCCAGCGGACCCTGTACCTGGAGTTCCGTGAGCCGGGATTCGCGCCGGCGCCGCTGCTCGAGCATCTCGTGACGGCCGGGCGGCTGGGCCGCAAGACCGGCAAGGGCTTCCGCGACTACAGCTGATGCCCCGGCACAACCGCCGCCGGGTCGAGGCTCCTCTGGCCCGCCCGACGGGTGGGGCCGAGCGACGCGACGACTGGCGCGGCGTCGAATACGTGGTGCGGATGGTGGCGGGCTCGGACAAGCAGTACCGCTGCCCGGGTTGTGACCAGCTCATCCGGCCCGGGATGCCGCACGTCGTCGTGTGGCCGGCCGACGACGCCGACGCCGCTGATCGCCGGCACTGGCACACGTCGTGCTGGGCCGCCCGGGATCGCCGCGCCCCGTCCCGCTGACCCCGCCGCCGTCCACCGCTTCCCCTCCACTCTGACCAGAATCCGAGCCCGATCTTGGTGAGAGTGGAGGGGAAGCGGACCGGGCGAGCCGCGGTGCGCGGCCCGGCCTAGGGTCGAGTACATGAGCGACCAACCTGACATCGCGTTTCTCGGAACGGGCCTCATGGGGCACGGCATGGTCCGGCGGCTGCTCAGCGGCGGCCTGTCCGTCCGTGTCTGGAACCGGACCGCCGCCAAGGCGGCGCCGCTCGCCGAGGACGGCGCCGTGGTGGCCGGCTCACCGGTGGAGGCGGTCACCGGCGCCGGCGTGGTGATCACCATGCTGAGCGACGCCGACGCGGTGTTCGCGGCGATGAGCGACAGCGGGGCGCTGGCCGCGATGGCCCCGAACGCGATCTGGGCGCAGATGAGCACGATCGGCCTGGCCGGGACGGCCCGGATGGCCGAGGCCGCCGCGGCCGCCGGCGTGCAGTTCGTCGACGCCCCGGTGCTGGGCACCCGGCAACCGGCCGAGGAGGGCAAGCTGAAGGTCCTGGTTGCCGGGCCGCTCGAGCTGCGTCAGCAGTGCGAGCCGATCTTCGCCCAGCTGGGAACCGTCTACTGCTGGTTGGAGCAGCCCGGCCGGGCGACCGCGCTCAAGCTGGTCTGCAACTCGTGGATCCTCAGCATCACCGCGGCTACGGCCACTTCGATCCGGCTGTCCCAGAGCCTGGGCGTCGAGCCCGACCTCTTCCTGAACGCGATCGCCGGATCGCTCAGCGACAGCCAGTACCTGCACGCCAAGGCCGCGATGATGCTGGCCGGCGACTACCCGGCGAGCTTCGCCGTCTCGGGCGCGGCCAAGGACGCCGGCCTCATCGTGGAGGCCGGTCGGGAGGCCGGTTTCGACCCTCAACTGATCGAGGTGGTCCGCCAGCAGATGCAGCGAACAGCCGAACTCGGCCACGCCGACGAGGACATGGCTGCGATCTACTTCGGTACCGGCGGCTGATCAGCTGCGGCGGTTGCGCGACGACCGGCCGGTCCGCTTGGCCGGCCGGGGGCGCGGGCGCTGGCGGTTTGTCGCGCTCGCCGGCTTGGGGGTCGCTTCCGCGGCCGGATTCGGGGTCGGCTCGGTGACGGCGTCAGCCGCCGGTTCGGCCGGCTTCTCCGCGGCGGGCCGGTCGACGGGCGGCTCGGCGGGCGTCGGGGCGGCTGGCTGGTCGGCGACGGCCCGCTTAATGGGCTCGTCGGCGGCCTTCGGGGCGACCGGCGCCGTGACTTTCGCCGGAGTCTGAACCGCCAGCGCCTCGGTCCGCGCCGCAACCGGCTTCTCCGCGAGCGGCGGCGCGGCGGGCGGCTCGGCCGGCTTCGGCGCGGCCGGCTGCTCGTCGACGGGCCGCTGGACGGGCGGCTCGGCCGGCTTCGGCGCGGCCGGCTGCTCGTCGACCGGCGTCGTGGCCGGAGCCGCTGCCGGAGCCGCTGCCGCTGCCGGAGCCGCTGCCGCAGCCGGAGCCGGAGCCGAAGCCGCTGCCGCTGCCGGAGCCGCTGCCGGAGCCGGAGCCGGAGCCGCTGCCGCAGCCGCCGACGCCTCGGGCCGAGGCGCCGACGCAGCGGCCGCCGTCGCACCCGGGGTGGTCTCGTCCAGCACCCGAGCGATCCGGCGGTGCAGGTCGCGCAGCGACGCGTGCGTCTCGTCGCGGCGCCCGTTCAGCCGCCGCACCTCGGCCTCGGCGTCGGACACGATCGACTGGGCGTGCTGGCGGGCCTGCGAGCGGAGCTGTTCGGCCTCGGCCCTGGCCTGGGCCAGTTGCTTGCTCGAACGCTCCGACTCCTCGCTGCGCCGCATCCGCAGGGCGATCTCGAAGTCCTCCTGGGCGGTGGCGAGCTGCTGCTTGAGCTCGTCCTCCTCCCGGGCCCGGCGGGCCTGGAATTCCTTGTCCTGGCGGTCGCGCTCGGCGGCCGCCTCGGCATCGAGTCGCTCGCGGGTGGCGATCGCGTCGGCGGTGAGCTGGTCCTCCTCGGCCCGGACGCGGGCCAGGTCCTGCTCGAGCTGCTCGGTGACATCGGCGCGGTGTCGCTCGACCTCGGCGATGCGCTGGCGGAACGTCTCGTCGGCCTCGGTGTGACGCTGAGTGGCCTGGGCCATGATTTGCTCGGACTCGAACCGGGCGCTGGCCCGGATCCGCTCGGCCGACTCGTCGGCGGCCCGGCGCGTGTTCAGCACGTACTCGTCGGCCTCGGCGCGCATCTTGGACGCCTCGGCCGCGGCTGAGTCGAGCATCTCGCGCACCCGGGGCTCGACGTTGTCCGTCGTGACCGACTCGGACGCCTTGCGCAACTGGCGTCTGAGCGACTCCATCTGCGCATGCGCACTCGCCAGCTGGGCAGCGAGGTCGGCGCTGCGGGCGATGGCGGCATCGCGGTCGGCGTTAGCGCCGCGCACCTCGTCGTCGAGATTCGCGACGTACTCGTCCACCTGGCGGCGGTCGTAGCCGCGCATGGCGGTGTCGAAGCCGCGCTCGTCGAGGATCGGCAATGTTTCTGAGTAGTTCTCCGATGCCATGATCCGATCGTCTCACTCCGAGGCAACAGCGCCTAACCCGACCGGCCAAAGGTTCTCAGCGATTTCGGAAGCGGTTGATCGCATCGAGATGCGCGGCGCGAAGGTCATGATCACGAACGCCGAGACCCTCCTGCGGAGCCAGGCAGAGCACGCCGACCTTGCCCTGATGCAGATTGCGGTGAACGTCGTAGGTGGCCTGCCCGGTGTCGCCGAGCGGGTAGACGCGCGACAGCGTCGGATGGATCGCGCCACGAGCAATCAGCCGATTCGCCTCCCACGACTCGCGATAGTTGGCGAAGTGCGAGCCGACGATGCGTTTGAGCGTCATCCAGAGGTAGCGGTTGTCGTACTCGTGCCAGTACCCGGACGTCGACGCGCAGGTGACGATCGTGCCGCCCCGGCGGGCCACGTAGACCGACGCGCCGAACGTCTCGCGGCCCGGATGTTCGAAGACGATGTCGGGGTCGTCGCCGCCGGTCAGCTCGCGGATCCGGGCGCCGAGGCGTTTCCACTCGGACGGCTGCTGCTCGCCGTCCTTCCAGAACTCATAACCTTCGGCGGTGCGGTCGATGATCAACTCCGTGCCGAGGCGGCGGCACAGCTCGGCCTTCTCCGGCGACGAGACGACGCACACCGGGATGGCCCCGCCGTTCAGTGCGTACTGGGTGGCATAGCCACCGAGACCGCCCGAGGCCCCCCAGATGAGGACGACGTCGCCCTGCTTCATGCCGGCGCCGTGCCGCGACACGAGCTGGCGGTACGCGGTGGAGTTGACCAGGCCGGGGCAGGCCGCCTCCTCCCAGCTCAGGTGGGCCGCCTTGGGCATCAGCTGGTTGGCCTTGACCAGAGCCAGTTCGGCCAGCCCGCCGAAGTTCGTCTCGAACCCCCAGATGCGTTGCTGCGGGTCCATCATCGTGTCGTCGTGGCCCTGCGGGTCCTCGAGCTCGACGGACAGGCAGTGCGCGACGACCTCGTCCCCCGCCTTCCAGCGAGTCACGCCGGCGCCGGTGCGCAGTACCACGCCGGCCAGGTCGGAGCCGACGACGTGGTAGGGCTGGTCGTGCTTGCGGGCCAGCGGCGAGGACTTGCCGTACCGCTTCAGGAACTCGAACGTCGACAGCGGCTCGAAGATCGACGTCCAGACGGTGTTGTAGTTGATCGCGCTGGCCATGACCGCGACCAGCGCCTCGCCCGGCCCGACCTCGGGGGTCGGCACGTCCTGCACGTGCAGGCTCTTGCGCGGGTCCTTGTCCTTGGTGGCCAGCCCGTCGAACATGCCGACCTCGTCGGCGCGCACCACCACGCCGGAGTAGGAGTCGGGCACCGGCAACCGCGCCAGGGCGCCCAGGTCGTCGTTCAGGATCGCGTTGCGGATCTCGTCCACGTCAGGCCTCCACGACGGTGGGGGTCGGATGTTACTGATCAGTAACCTTAGCCGGTTCGACGAGTTCCACCAAGACCCCGCCCGCGTCCTTGGGATGGACGAAGTTCACCCGGCTCCCGGCAGTACCCGGGCGGGGCTCGTCGTAGAGCAGGCGCAGGCCCTTCCCGCGCAGGTCGGCGCTCACCGCATCGATGTCGTCGACGGTGTAGGCCAGTTGCTGGACGCCCGGGCCGTTGCGGTCGAGGAACTTGGCGATCGTCGAGCTCTCCGACAGCGGGGCCAGCAGCTGGATCCTCGTCTCGCCGTCGCCCACCGCGAGCATCGCCTCGCGCACGCCCTGCGCCTCGTTCACCTCCTCGTGAACGCTGATCACGCCGAAGGTGTCGCGGTAGAACGCGATCGCCTCGTCGAGGTCGGGCACGGCGATGCCGATGTGGTCGATCTTGCGAAGCTGGCTCACAGGCGTCTCCGCGGCTTGGTGAGGTGGATCAGGCCGTCGTCCGAGGGCACGACGCGGTAGCCGTGCCGTTCGTAAAGCCGGACGTTGTGGGCGCTCCTGGGCCCGGTGAACAGCTCGAACGCGTCGACGTCGTCGGGCGCGAGCTCCTCGACGGCGCGCAGCAACCGTGAGCCGATGCCCTCGCCCTGCCGGTCGGGCGCCACCCCGAGCCGCCCGACGTGCCACACCCGCTCGCGGGCGTGCGCGCGCACCGCCCCGACGAGCCGGTGGCCGTCGAGCGCGACCAGCACCGTCTGGGTCTCGACGGCCCGGACGATCTCCTCGCGGGTCTCGGTGAGCGGCGGCATCGAGGGCGCGTCGTGCAACTGGGCCTCGGTCACCCAGGCGGCCCGCTGCACGGTCAGCAGCTCGCCCGTGTCAGCGGGCCCGGCGCGCCGGATCTCGACCATCCCGCCATGGTCACGCCTGCACAGCGCTTTCGGCGAGCCCGGCGTGCGCTTGTTCACACCCGGGAAACGGGGCACCGTGGATAGAGTCGCGGGCAAGAGATGCAGGAGGCAACCATGGCTGGATCGGTAATCGTCAACGGTGCGCGGACCCCGATGGGGCGCCTGCTCGGCTCGCTCAAGGACTTCTCCGGCGCCGATCTGGGCGGCATCGCCATCAAGGCGGCGCTCGAGCGCTCGGGCGTCACCCCCGACCAGGTGCAGTACGTGATCATGGGCCAGGTGCTGCAGGCCGGTGCCGGGCAGATCCCGGCCCGCCAGGCCGCCCACAAGGCCGGCATCCCGTTGACCGTGCCGTCCATCACGATCAACAAGGTCTGTCTGTCCGGGCTGGACGCCATCGCGCTGGCCGACCAGCTCATCCGGGCCGGTGAGTTCGACATCGTCGTGGCCGGCGGGCAGGAGTCGATGACCAACGCCCCGCACCTGCTGCCCAAGTCGCGCAGCGGCTACAAGTACGGCTCGATCGAGATGCTCGACGCGATGGCCTACGACGGCCTCACCGACATCTTCGACCACATCCCGATGGGCGAGTCGACCGACCGCGTCAACACCAAGCTGAGCATCGGGCGCGAGGAGCAGGACGAGTTCGCCGCCCGGTCGCACCAGCGGGCCGCGCTCGCTCAGAAGAACGGCGTGTTCGACGACGAGATCACGCCAGTGCTGATTCCGCAGCGCGGCAAACATGGCGGCGAACCCGTCGAGTTCCGCGAGGACGAGGGCATCCGGCCCGACACGACGGTCGAGGCGCTGGCCCGGCTCAAGCCGGCGTTCAGCCCGGAAGGCACGATCACCGCCGGCACGTCGTCGCAGATCTCCGACGGGGCCTGCGCGGTGGTCGTCATGAGCAAGGCCAAGGCCGAGGAACTGGGCCTGTCGTGGCTGGCCGAGATCGGCGCGCACGGCAACGTGGCCGGACCGGACAACTCGCTGCAGTCCCAACCGTCCAACGCGATCAACAACGCGTTGGGCAAGGAGGGGCTGACCGTCGGCGACCTCGACCTGATCGAGATCAACGAGGCGTTCTCGGCCGTGGGCCTGCAGTCGATGAAGGACCTCGGCGTCAGCCCCGACGTGGTCAACGTCAACGGCGGCGCCATCGCGCTGGGTCACCCGATCGGGATGTCGGGGGCACGGCTGGCGCTCACCCTCGCCCTGGAGCTCAAGCGGCGGGGTGGTGGCACCGGCGCGGCGGCGCTGTGCGGGGGCGGCGGTCAGGGCGACGCGCTGATCCTGCACGTGCCCGCTGCATGAGCCGAACCGTCGACGTCGCGGACCTGGTCGAACGGGCCCGCAAGGGTGACGCGCGGGCCGTCGCCCGGCTGATCTCGCTCGTCGAGAACGACTCGCCCCGGCTGCGCGAGATCGCTGCCGCGCTCGTGCCGTTCACCGGCAATGCGCAGGTCGTCGGGCTGACCGGTTCGCCCGGCGTGGGCAAGTCGACCTCGACGTCGGCCCTGGTCGCCGCCCTGCGCCGGGACGGCAAGCGGGTCGGCGTGCTGGCCGTCGACCCGTCCTCGCCGTTCTCCGGCGGCGCGCTGCTCGGCGACCGGGTGCGCATGCAGGACCACGCCACCGACGAGGGCGTCTTCATCCGCTCGATGGCCTCGCGCGGCCACCTCGGCGGGCTGAGCGCCGCCGTGCCGCAGGCGCTGCGCGTGCTCGACGCCGCCGGCTGCGACGTCGTGCTGGTCGAGACGGTCGGGGTGGGCCAGGCCGAGGTCGAGATCGCGTCGCTGGCCGACACGACCGTGGTGCTGCTGGCCCCGGGTATGGGCGACGGCATCCAGGCGGCCAAGGCCGGCATCCTCGAGATCGCCGACCTGTTCGTCGTCAACAAGGCCGACCGCGACGGCGCCGACCAGGTGGCCCGCGACCTGCGCTACATGCAGTCGCTGGGCGGCCGGCACTCCGAGCCCGGGGCGTGGCGGCCGCCC
>DATBER010000038.1:0-3082 GCA_036558905.1 Jatrophihabitantaceae bacterium
GATGACCCACAGGAAGGTGTTCATCGGCGGGCTCCGAGCGACTCGGGCGGCGCGAACGGTTCCAGGCCGACCTCCTCGGCCGGTGGGCCGGCCCGGGCGAGTTCCAGGGCCCGGGCCAGATCCCGCGGGGCCGGCTCGGGCAGGACGTCGCGCAGCGCGTCCACTACGTCCACGTAAGGGGATCCGGCCTCGGCCAGGGCGATGCGCAGCAGCTCGACCGCGGCCCGGTGCTCACCCAGCAGGGCCAGCCCGGCGTCCCGTTCACGGGCGGTGAACTCGCAGACCACGGCGAGGTGGTCGGGCAGTTCGTCGCCGGCGAGCTCCAGGCCGGCCGACCGGTAGGCGTGGGTGAGGCGCAGCAACGCCATGCCGCGCTTGCGGGTGTCGCCGTGCGTGTAGTACGTCAGGTAGAGGCAGCACCGGCGCTGCAGGTCGAACGTTGCGACGTAGTCGGACTGCAGCCGCGGCATCGGCGTCCGCTCGACGTGGTCGAGGAACGGGTCGAGCGACCCGGCCCGGCGCAGCAACGGCAGCGCGTCGAGAAGTGCCTCGTCCGGGTAGCCGAGGCACAGCGACACGGCCTGCAGCGTCGCCCGGCTCATGACGACTCCCGCCGGGGCGGCATGACGTCGCCGGCCGCACCCTTGCCGTCCCAGTTCAGCAGGTTGACCCGGCGCGATCCGTCGCCCGGATCGACGAACTCCCCTGATGTCTGACGCTCCCGCAGGGCCCGGAAGTTCTCGACCGCGACCGGCGCCGGTCCGCCCGACGACTCGCCGAACGGGCCCGATCCGCCCATGCCCGGACCGCCCTCGTAGTCGAGCGAACAAGCCAGCTCCTCCAGCTGGCCGGCCTGCTCGTGCATTTCGCCGTGCGCGACCGGGATGACGTAGCGCTCGTCGTACTTGGCCAGCGCGAGCAGCCGGTACATGTCCTCGATGTCGGGGCCGGACAGGCCGACGGTGTCGGCGATCTCGGGCCGCCGGGCCAGCCCGAGGTTGACGTCGCGCATGTAGGCCCGCATGGCGGCCAGCCGGGCCAGCACGTCCCGCACCGGCGCGAGGTCGCCGGCCGTGAACAGCTCGGCCAGGTACTCGATCGGGATGCGCAACGCGTCGATGGCGCCGAACAGGTTGCCCGGCGCCTCGGCGTCGTGGCCGGTGTCGCGCAAGACGTCGACCACTGGCGACAGCGGCGGGATGTACCAGACCATCGGCAGCGTGCGGTACTCCGGATGCAGCGGCAGGGCCACCTCGAAGCGGTCGATCAACGCCCACACCGGCGAGCGTTGCGCCGCCTCGACCCAGTCGCGCGGGATTCCGGCGGCCTCGGCCGCGCGCTGCACATCTGGGTCGGACGGGTCGAGGAACACCCGGCGCTGCGCCGCGTACAGCTCACGATCGTCCACAGTGGACGCCGCTTCGAGCACGCGGTCGGCGTCGTAGAGGACCAGGCCGATGTAGCGCAGCCGGCCGACACACGTCTCGGAGCACACGGTGGGGATGCCGACCTCGACCCGCGGGAAGCAGAACGTGCACTTCTCGGCCTTGCCGGTGCGGTGGTTGAAGTACACCTTCTTGTACGGGCAGCCCGTCACGCACATGCGCCAGCCCCGGCAGCGGTCCTGGTCGACGAGCACGATGCCGTCCTCGGTGCGCTTGTAGATCGCCCCGGACGGGCACGACGCCGCGCACGACGGGTTGAGGCAGTGCTCGCAGATGCGCGGCAGGTAGAACAGGAAGGCCCGCTCGTACTCCAACCGCACCGTGTCGCTGACCCGTTGCAGGATCGGGTCGTTGCGGGTCAGATCGGGTCCGCCACCGAGCGAGTCGTCCCAGTTCGCCGACCACTCGACCTTCATCGGCCGGCCGGTGAGCAGCGACTTCGGTTGCGCAACGGGGACCTGCCGCTGGGCCGGCGCCGTGGTCAGGTGCTCGTAGTCGTAGGTCCACGGTTCGTAGTAGTCGCGGATGTTGGGCAGCAGCGGGTTGGAGAAGATCGTCGCCAGCTTCTTCAGCCGGCCGCCGGCGCGCAAGGTCAGCCGACCGCGCCGGTTGACCTTCCAGCCGCCCTGCCAGCGCTGCTGGTTCTCGTAGGTGCGCGGGTAGCCCTGCCCGGGGCGGGTCTCGACGTTGTTGAACCAGACGTACTCGACACCGGACCGGTTGGTCCACGCCTGCTTGCAGGTGACCGAGCAGGTATGGCACCCGATGCACTTGTCGAGGTTCATCACCATCGCCATCTGGGCCATGACCTTCATGACGCCCACCCTCGCCCGGCGATTGTGCAACGTTCGGCCGCCCCACGCGGCCCACGGCTGCACGATCGGAAAGATCGCATGTCAGTAGGTCACCTCCTGGCTACGGCGGCGGATGACCGTGACCTCGTCGCGCTGATTGCCGGTCGGGCCGAGGTAGTTGAACGCGTAGGACAGCTGCGCGTATCCGCCGACGAGGTGGGTCGGCTTGATCAGCAGCCGGGTGGCCGAGTTGTGGATGCCGCCGCGCTTGCCGCTCGCCTCGGCGATCGGCACGTCGACCACCCGCTCCTGGGCGTGGTACATGTACACGGTGCCCTCGGGCATCCGGTGACTGACGACCGCCCGGGCGACGATGACGCCGTTGCGGTTGACCGCCTCGATCCAGTCGTTGTCCTGGGCGCCGATCCGGGCCGCGTCGGCCGGGCTCATCCAGATCGTCGGACCGCCCCGCGACAGCGACAGCATGAACAGGTTGTCCTGGTACTCCGAGTGGATCGACCACTTGGAGTGCGGGGTCAGGTAGCGCACGGTGATCTGCAGCGCGCCGTCCGGCCCGAGCGCCGGTTCACCGAAGAGCCGCTGCATGTCGAGCGGTGGACGATACACCGGCAGCTGCTCGCCGAGCTCGGCCATCCAGTCGTGGTCGAGGAAGAAGTGCATCCGGCCGGTGAGCGTGTGCCACGGCTTGGCCCGTTCGACGTTCACCACGAAGGCCGAGTAGCGCCGGCCGCCGGTCTCGGAGCCCGACCATTCGGGTGACGTGAGAACCGACGTCGGCCGTGCCTGCGTGTCCGCGAACGTGATCCGGCGGCCCTCGTTCTC
>DATBER010000039.1:0-17240 GCA_036558905.1 Jatrophihabitantaceae bacterium
CCTGGCCGCCCGTCTGATCGGCGTCGACGGGGCGGTGCACACCACACCTGGCTGGCCGGTCGTCGCTGAGCCGGCGGTGGCGTGATGACGCTCTGGTACACCGCGCGCGGAGCCGGGCTGGCCGCCCTGATCGTGCTGACCCTGGCCACCTCTCTCGGCGCGCTCACGTCGATCAAGATCCGCTCGGCGGCGCTGCGCGTCATCTCCCAGTACACCCATCGCACCGCCGCCGGGCTCGGCCTGGGGCTCATCGCCGTACACGTCGGCACGGTCCTCGCCGACCGACAGGCCGGCGTCGGATTCTCGGGGGCCCTCGTGCCGTTCGCCTCGTCCTACCGCCCGAACGCCGTCGCGCTCGGGTCGATCGCCGCCTACCTGTTCGTGCTGGTGGCCGCTCTTGGTCTGGCGCGCGGACGGTTGGCGTCGTCGGAGCGCGGGGCTCGCGTGTGGCGCTACGTCCATACGCTGGCGTACGGCGCCTGGGTGTCGGCGATGCTGCACGGTCTGAACGCCGGCACCGACGCCGAGCTGCCCTGGGTGCGGACGTTGTGGGTGCTGTGCCTGTCGGCCGTGCTCGGGTCGGTGGCCCTGCGGCTGGGCGGCCAGGCCCGGCGCGGCTACGTTCTGGGAGCCATGCGATGACTGCGCTGCTGAACGTGCCGTCCGATGCCTGGACGATCGGGGCGCCGCGCCTGCTCGCCGGACTGGACCGGTACGCCACCCTCGACCACGCCGCCCATACCCTGTCGCACGGTCCGCTGCCGTCGACGGATCGGCCGCGCCTGGTCGCCCTGCTCGACGCGATCGCCCTGACCGGACGCGGTGGGGCCGGCTTCCCGTTCGCGGCCAAGGTCCGGGCGACACCCGACGGGGCAACCGTGATCGTCAACGGCAGCGAGAGCGAGCCGGCCAGTCGCAAGGACCGCACCCTGCTCGCCCGGGCGCCGCATCTCGTCCTGGACGGGGCCGTGGCTGTGGCCGGCGCGGTGCGGGCCCGGCGCGTGACGGTGGCGGTGCACGACGCCGCGGCGGCCGCGGCGGTGCAACGGGCGATCGCCGAGCGGGCCGAGATCGGGTACGTGCGCGTCGAGCCGAGTCCCGGCGGCTTCGTCGGCGGCGAGGCGCGGGCGCTGCATCGCGCGTTGCGGGGCGGGCCGGCGCGGCCGCCCGGCCGTCGGCAGCACCTGACGCGGCAGGGCACGCTGCTGTCCAATGCCGAGACGTTCGCCCAGGTCGCGGTGGCCCTGCGCCTGGGAGCGCATCGGTTTCGTGAGACCGGCCCGCTGGCCGAGCCCGGTACCGCGCTGCTGACGGTGAGCGGTGCCGTCGCCCGACCCGGAGTGGTCGAGGTGCCGATCAGTACCCCACTCGGCATCGTGCTGGACGCGGCCGGGGCCTCCGATCCGCGCGCCGTGGTGCTCGGCGGTTACCACGGCGCCTGGCGGCTGCCCCGGCCGGATGTGCCGCTCGCGCCCAGCACCGGGCTGGGCGCCGGGGTCGTCGCCGTGCTCGACGACCGCACCTGCGCCCTGGGCGAGCTGGCCCGGGTCACCGCGTGGCTGGCCGCCCAGTCGGCCGGGCAGTGCGGGCCGTGCCGGTTCGGGTTGCCGGCACTGGCCCGGGACGTGGCCTCCGTCCTGCAGGGCGGCGACCCGGCGCTCGCGTTGCACCACGCGCGCATCGTCGACGGGCGGGGCGCGTGCCACCACCCCGACGGCGTCGCCCGATTCGTCATGTCGGGGCTGGCCCGGCTGGGCGACGACATCGAGCGACACCGATCCGGCGGCTGCGGCCGTCCGGTGCTCGGCCAGCTGGCGGTGCCGGGATGAGCACGCTCGAGATCGACTGGACGCGATGCGACGGTCACGGCCTGTGCGCGTCGCTGTTGCCCGGGCGCATCACCCGCGACGAGTGGGGCTTTCCGGTGCTGGCCCCGAAGCCGGTGCCCGACGCCGAGGTGGTGGACGTGCGCCGCGCCGTCGCCCTGTGCCCCGCCCTCGCCCTGCGCCTGGAGCAACCATGACCGCACTCGTCTCCGCGCCGACACCCATAGTGGACGTCGAGATCGTCGTGCCGGTCTACAACGAGCAGGACGACCTGCCCGGCGCCATCGAGCGGTTGCATCGGCATCTGCGCGACTTCCCGTTCCGGACGCTGATCACCATCGCCGACAACGCGAGCACCGACGCCACCCTGCGGCACGCCGTCGAGCTGGCCGGCGTCTTGCCCGGCGTGCGGGTCGTGCATCTCGACGCCAAGGGCCGCGGCCGGGCGCTGCACGAGGTGTGGTCGGCCAGCACGGCCCGGGTCGTCGCCTACATGGACGTCGACCTGTCCACGGACCTGTCGGCTCTGCTGCCCCTGGTCGCGCCGCTGCTGTCCGGGCACAGCGACGTCGCGATCGGCAGCCGGCTGGCCCGCTCGGCGCGTGTGGCCCGCGGCCCGAAACGCGAGCTGATCTCGCGCGCCTACAACCTGCTGTTGCGGACTGCGTTGCGCGCCCGGTTCTCCGACGCGCAGTGCGGCTTCAAGGCGATGCGCACCGACTGCGCCCGCGCACTGCTGCCGCTCGTGCGCGACACCGGCTGGTTCTTCGACACCGAGTTGCTGGTGCTGGCCGAACGGGCCGGGCTGCGCATCGCCGAGGTGCCGGTCGACTGGGTCGACGACCCCGACAGCCGGGTCAACATCGTCGCGACGGCGCTGACCGACCTGCGCGGAGTGGCCCGCCTGGCCCGGGCGCTGGCCACCGGAGCGTTGCCGCTGCGCGAGCTGCGGCGCCAGTTCGGCCGCAATCCGATCGAGCTGCCCGGCGTGCCTAAACGCCTTAGCTGGCAGGCGATTCGCTTCGCCGCGATCGGCGTTCTGTCGACGCTGGCCTACCTCGCCCTGTTCGTACTGCTGCGCGCGCCGCTGGGAGCGCAGGCGGCCAACCTGACCGCGCTGCTCGTCACCGCGATTGCCAACACGTCGGCGAACCGCCGGTTCACGTTCGGCGTGCGCGGGTCCGGAGTCGCTCGACATCAAGCCCAGGGGTTGCTCGTGTTCGCCCTCGGCCTGGCCTTGACGAGCGGTTCCCTGGCCCTGCTCGATCACCCGTCCCGACTGGTCGAGATCGCCGTGCTCGTCGCCGCCAACCTGGCCGCCACGGTGCTGCGCTTCCTCCTGCTACGCGAATGGGTATTCGCCCCACGAAAGGATGCACGATGACGTCCTCCGCCACCCTGCCCAGCCTGCCGGTGACGGAGGCGCCGACCATCACCCGTCGCGTGCACCATCCGCATCGCTGGGGCCTGGCCGCTCTGCTGTCAGCTACAGCCCTGCTGTACATCTGGGGCCTGTCCGCGTCCGGCTGGGCCAACCAGTTCTACGCAGCGGCGGCCCAGGCCGGCAGCAAGAGCTGGAAGGCGTTCTTGTTCGGATCGCTCGACCAGTCGAACTTCATCACGGTCGACAAGCCCCCCGCATCCCTTTGGGTGATGGACCTGTCCGCGCGAATCTTCGGAGTGAACTCCTGGTCGCTCCTGTTACCCCAGGCCCTCGAGGGTATGGCCGCCGTGGCGTTGCTGTACGCCGCGGTACGGCGGGTGTCGACGCCGACCGCCGGGCTACTGGCCGGGGCCGCGCTGGCCACTACGCCGGTGGCCGCATTGATGTTCCGCTACGACAACCCCGACGCCCTGCTCGTCCTGCTGATGACCGCGGCGGCATACGCCACGGTACGGGCGGTCGAGAAGGCCGGCGTCAAATGGCTGATGCTGGCCGGCGCGCTGATCGGATTCGCATTCCTCACCAAGATGTTGCAAGGCTTTCTGGTCGTGCCCGGGATGGCCGTCGCCTATCTGGTCGCGGCGCCGACGACTTTGCGCCGACGGCTGCTGCATCTGCTGGCCGCCGGGGGCGCACTCGTAGTGGCGGCCGGGTGGTGGGTGGCCCTGGTCGAGCTGTGGCCGGCCGGATCGCGCCCGTACATCGGTGGCTCGACCGACAACAGCATCCTCGAACTGACCTTCGGCTACAACGGATTCGGCCGGCTGGACGGCACCAGCAACAACGGCAACGTCGGCGGAGGCGGCGGTGGGTTCTCGTCCGGGCAGACCGGCCTGACCCGACTGTTCGGCACCGAGATGGGCACGCAGATCAGCTGGCTGTTGCCGGCGGCGCTCGTCGCACTCGTCGCGCTGGCGTGGCTGACCTGGCGGCGCCCGCGCACCGACGGCCTCCGCGCCAGCCTGATCGTGTGGGGCAGTTGGGTCCTCGTCACCGGTCTGGTGCTCAGCTACGCGAGCGGCATCATCCACCCGTACTACACGGTGGCGCTGGCTCCGGGCATCGCGGCGCTGGTCGGGCTGGGCGCGGTCGAGATGTGGCGGGCCCACGCCCGCTGGCCGCTCGCTCTGCTGATCGTCGCCGGGACGTGGTGGACGTTCGAGCTACTCGGCCGCAGCACCTGGTCGCCCTGGCTGCGCTGGGTGATGCTGCTCGGCGGCATCATGGCAGTGGTGGCCGTGTTGGCCGTCCGCTCGGCGGTGCTCGTCGCCGGAGCGGCGGCCGTGACGTTGCTGGCCGGGCCGACCGCCTACGCCGTGCAGACGGCTAGCACCCCACACACCGGCGCGCTGCCTACGGCCGGGCCGGCGTCGTCCGGTGGCTTCGGCGGTCCGGGCGGCGGCCCCGGTGGCGGGCGTGGCGGGATCGGCGGACGCGGCGGCTTCGGCGGCCTTCCGGGTGGCACGACCGGTCAGGGCGGCTTCGGCAGTCCGCCCGGAGGTGGCGCCGGCGGGCAGACCGGCCAAGGCGCCCAGGGCGGTCCGTCCACCGGCGGCGGCAACAGCTCCCCCGGCGGCGGCAACGGCGCGCCCGGTGGCCTGGGCGGAGCGTCCACAGTGGACAGTGCCCTCGTCACTGCCCTGAAGGCGGGCGACTACCAGTGGGCGGCCGCCACGACCGGCGACAACGAGGCGGCGTCGCTCGAACTGGCGACCGGCAAGGCGGTCATGGCGCTCGGCGGCTTCAACGGCACCGACCCGGCGATCACGCTCAGCCAGTTCAAGACGCTGGTCACCCAGGGCAAGGTGCACTACTACATCGCCGACTCGCGCGGGTTCATCGGCTCGGGCGACGCCAACGCCTCGACGGCCTACCAGATCGAGCAGTGGGTCACGTCGACGTTCACCTCGAAGACCATCGGCAACACCACGGTGTACGACCTGACGACCGGCTGACCCCTTCCGACTTTGACCCCGAAGTGACGCTACGACGCGAGACAGGTGGCGCTTCGGGAGTCAAAGTCGGCGGAAACGGGGGGACAGGACGGCGGCCACCTCGGGGATGGCGTCGACGTAGCCGCGCAGCAGGTCGCGGGCAGCCGACACCGAGTCGACAAGGGGGTGCAGCGCGAACGCCTTGAGCGCGGCGTCGGGCGAGCCGGTGGTCGCCGCCTCGATGGTCAGCCGCTCGACGGCCTTCACCTGCTGCATCAGGCCGAGCTGGTGCAGGTCCGGGGTGGACGCCGGCTGCGGATGCACGCCCGAGCCGTCCACGAGAGTCGGAACCTCGACCACGGCGAAGGAATCCAGGCCGGCCACCGCCGAGCCGTTGCGGACGTTGAGGATGATCCGGGCCGGCTGGTCGCGCGCGATGGCGCCGACCACCGAGAGCGCCACCTGCTCGTAGCCGTCGGCCGACGAAGCCGGCGCACCACGCGCTTCGGACATGTACAGCGCGCTGCGCTCGTCGACGGTCTGCTGCCACAACGCCAACGCCTCGGACGGCGCGGCGCGAGCAGCCCGGTAGAAGGAGGGTTGCTGCTGCGCCAGGAACTCCCCGCGCGTCGAACCCCCGGACACGATCGAGCGGATCGCGTCCCGGGTGAAGTAGTAGTAGTACAGGTATTCGTTCGGGATGCAGCCCAGCGCCTGTAGCCACGGGACGCCGAAGATCGCCGCCTCCTCCAGGCCGGCCAGCCGCGACTCGTCGCCGAGCAGCCCAGGCAGCACGTCGTCGTGGTCGGCCAGCGCACCCCGCAGCCAGCCCAGGTGGTTGAGCCCGACGTAGTCCGGCTGCACGTCTGGAACGCCGATGGCGGCGGCCACCCGCCGGACCAGGCCGGTGGGCGTGTCGCAGATGCCGATCACCCGATCGCCCAGCACCCGTTGCATCGCTTCGGTGATCATTCCGGCCGGGTTGGTGAAGTTGATGACGTACGCGTCCGGGCAGTGCGCCTTGACCTGCTCGGCGATCTGCAATGCCACCGGAACGGTGCGCAACCCGTACGCGATGCCGCCCGGGCCGGTCGTCTCCTGACCGAGCAGGCCCAGACCGAGCGCGACGCGCTCGTCCCGCGTCCGACCGGCCAGGCCACCGACCCGGACGGCCGAGAACACGAACTGCGCACCGTCCAACGCGCTGGACAGCTCGGCTGTAGACGTGACGCGCGGGGGGCCGACGACGCCCCGCGCCTGCTGGGCCAGCACCGCCTTCATGACGGCCAGTCGCTCGACCGACGGGTCGACCAGCGCCACCTCGCTGACCAGCGACGAGCCGAGCAGCGCGCGGTACACCTGCGGGACCCGGAACCCACCACCACCGATAACCGCCAGCTTCATCGGCCCGATCATGTCACCCTGGATCGATGGAGTTCGACGTGTTTCTCCACGGCACGGTCTTCTACGACGTGGTGCTCACCGGCCTGCCGGCGCTGCCGGCTCGGGGAACCGAGGTCTACGCCGAGGGCATGGGTTCGGCTCCGGGCGGTATCGCCAACCTGGCCGTCGCGGCAAGCCGGCTGGGTCTGCGCACCTGCCTGGCGGCCGGATTCGGCGACGACCTGTACGGCGAGTTCCTGTGGCGCACGCTGGCCGAACAGGAAGGCGTCGACCTGTCCCGCTCGCGCCGATTCGCCGACTGGCACTCGCCGGTCACCGTCTCGCTGGCGGTGCAGCGCGACCGCTCGATGGTCACCCACAGCCACCCGTCACCGGTGTCGGCCGGCGAGATGGTCGGCGACCCGCCGCGAGCCCGCGCCGGGGTGGCCCACCTCGCCGACGGGTCGGCCGACTGGGTGGCCAAGGCCCGTGCCAACGGCATGCAGATGTTCGGCGACGTCGGCTGGGATCCCAGCGAACAGTGGTCGCCCGACCTGCTCGGCCAGCTGCAGTACTTCCACGCGTTCATGCCCAACAGCACCGAGGCGATGGCCTACACCCGCACCGAGGATCCGCGGGCCGCCCTGCTGCGATTGGCCGACGACGTGCCGGTCGTGGTGGTCACCTGCGGCGGCCAGGGCTCCATCGCCATCGACTCGGTCACCGGCGAGGACGAGTGGGTGCCGTCGCTGCCGGTGAACGAGGTCGACGCGACCGGGGCCGGCGACGTGTTCGCCGCGGCGTTCATCCTCGGGACGCTGCGCGAGTGGCCGCTGCGGCACCGGCTGGCGTTCGCCAACCTGTGCGCGGCGCTGTCCGTGCAGCAGGTGGGCGGCTCGCTGGCCGCGCCCGGCTGGGGCGACCTGGCCGACTGGCTGTCGTCCACCCAGGACCGGGCCCGAACCTCGCGGGCGGCCGCCGTATTCGCGCACAGCTACGAGTTCCTGGCCGACGTGCTGCCCAGCGGGCCGGTGCGCGCGGTCCGGCGGGCCAGCGCGACCATCGCCCGCACGTCCGACGCCTGACCGCACTCAGGTTGGCTGGCTATTCTGCGGGGCGACTTTTCCTATTAAGGATGGACAAGCCCCATGATGCTGGCCCGAATCGGCGACGACGTGCTCACCTTCATCGGCGTCTACGACCCCGGGAACCGTTGGGCGAGCTTCTGGGGCGGATTCGGCGGCTGCCTGAGCGAGCTCGCGATCGTCGGCCTGGTCTGGCGCAAGATCAACTGCCACGCCAAGGGCTGCCTACGCGTGGGCCTGCATCATGTGGACGGCACGCCCTACACGACGTGCAAGAAGCATCACCCGGTGCATCCGGGCAGCCGGGCGGTGACCGCCGACCAGATCGCGCGTGCCCACGCCGCGGCCCACGCGGCGGCCGAGGCCGAGCTGGCCGGCGCTAGTTCAGGCCGGCGTAGGAGTGCAGACCCGAGATGACGATGTTCACCACGAAGAAGTTGAACGTCATCGAGCCGAACCCGAGCAGGTTGATCCAGGCGGCCGAGCGACCCTTCCAGCCGGCCGTCGCCCGGGCGTGCAGGTAGGCCGCATAGACGACCCAGGCGATGAACGCCCAGGTTTCCTTGGGGTCCCAGCCCCAGTAGCGGCCCCACGCCGCCTCGGCCCAGATCGCGCCGGCGATGACGCCGAAGGTGTAGATCGGGAAGGCGAAGGCCACCGTCCGGTAGGCCACCTTGTCCAGCGTCTCGGGTGAGGGCAGCCGCTCACCGAGTGCCACCGGGAAGCGCAGCCGTCCACCGCGGGCGGTCACCACGTCGTAGCGCTGACGGATCAGGAACAGCACGGTGAACACGGCGCTGGTCACGAGGATGCCCTCGGAGCTGGCCGCCGCCGACACGTGGATGGCCAGCCAGTACGACTGCAGCGCCGGTACGAGCGTGGCGTCCTTGGCGTAGAGCACCGTTCCGGCCAGGAACATCAGCAGCACGACCGGCAGCATGATCAGCCCGCCGAGGTAGCGGATCTGCGGAGCCCGCCACAGCGTGCCGAGGAAGGCGATCACGGCCACGAAGCCGACCACGGCCGAGAACTCGTACATGTTGCCCCACGGCACCCGCTGGGCTGCGATGCCGCGCAGCGCGATCGAGCTGCCGTGGATGAGGACGCCGAGAACGGTGAGCGCGACGGCGATGCGGCCGATGCGCTCGCCTCCCAGCCGCTTTTGGTCACCAGGCCGCTTATTTGCGACCTCGCGACCAAAACCGTCGCCGGTGGGTATCTCCGGGGCGGCGACGTCCGGGCCGCCGGCGCCGACGAGAACCTTGGCCTCGGCCTTGGCCGGCGTCGTCGCGGCAACCCGCCCGCGTCGCCCGAAGGCGTACTCCGCGGTGTAGCTGGCCATGGCCAGGGTGTACGTGGCGATGGCTGTGGTGAACAGCCCGTCGGACAGGTGCGCCATTCCCGAGTTGACCGCCACCGTCACTCCTTCCCTGCACCGACCAGGCGAGGCTCGGCCACCGTCGACGCGTCGCGCAGCCGGGACAGAATGCCGGCGAACTCCGTCGTGAAGTTGCCCGAGTCGCTGCGGGCGAGCCCGCCCACCGAGACAACCGTAGGCGAGCCGTTCTTCTCAGCAACCGCTGGGGTAATGCGCAGCCACAGCCGGCGCCGGCGCACGCCCAGCGAGCCGATCAGGCCGACCACCATCGCCACCGCGGCGAACAGCAGGTAGCCCTGCGTCGGATCGTGCGACACCTGCAGGCTGGCCCACGGCACCCAGCCGTCGAAGGTCACCGTGACCCCGTTGGCCATCCGCGCCGTCTGCCCGATGTGCAGGTTGGCCTGCCCGATCTGGTGCAGCTTCGTCTTGTTCAGCGAGTACACCGACTGCGGCAGGCCGTCCGGATTGAGGGTGCCCTGGTAGACGAACATGCCCAATACCGGATCGGACACGTTGGGCGACACCGAGGTGATCACGCCGTTGGCGTTGGTGACCGGCGTCGGGGCGAAAAATCCCTCGATGCCGACGTCCTGGCCGGCGTCCGGCTTGCCCTGCTCCTGGAAGGCGCCCTCCGAGTAGTACGTGTTCACGTCAGTGGGCAGGAACGTGGCCTGGTCCTGCTGCACCGACCCGTCGGGCATCCGCACGGTGACCTTCGGCGCGAAGCCGTGGTTGATGAGGTAGACCCGGTCGCCCTCGAGCCGCAGCGGGTGGTTGACGGTGATCGTGTGCTTGATCGGCGGGCCGTCGGTGCCGTCGGAGTTCAGCTTGGAGTAGGTGATGTCGGC
Organism: Jatrophihabitantaceae bacterium; assembly: GCA_036558905.1. Taxonomy (GTDB): domain Bacteria; phylum Actinomycetota; class Actinomycetes; order Mycobacteriales; family Jatrophihabitantaceae; genus DASXRA01. The sequence continues at coordinate 9,902 of DATBER010000039.1, forward strand.
GGCGAAGGAGGCCGCCTCGCCGGTGGACGTGTAGGTGGCCGTGAAGCTGTTGAGCGAGTCGACGCAGAACGGCGCCGGGTTGATGTGACCGTCCTGCGCCATCCGGCCCGGACGCCAGGCGTCGTAGGCAGTGGGCGAATTGCAGAAGCCCTGCCCCTGCTGGATGATCACCGACCCCTGGTAGCTGAACAGCCGGCCGACCGCGATGAGCACCAGGGCGATCAGCATGGCGACGTGGAAGAGCAGGTTGCCGGTCTCGCGGCTGTACCCCTTCTCGGCCGACAGCGTGACGACCCCGCCCGGCTCTTCACGCTGCACGATCCGCCAGCGTCGACCGAGCGCCGCCCGGGCCGCCGTGGCGTACGCGGCCGGGGAGTCGCCGGACTCGAAGCTGCCCGACTCGGGCAGCCGGGCCAGGTTCTTCGGCGCCGGCAGCGGCTTGCGGGCGACGGCGCGCGCGTGCTGGCGAATGCGCGGGACCAGGCAGCCGGCCAGCGAGACGAACAGCAGCAGGTAGATCGCCGCGAACCAGGCCGAGCCGAACACGTCGTACATGCCGATGCGGTCGAGGAACCGGCCCCAGGCGCCGTGCGTGCGCAGGTAGTTGTCGACCTTGGCCGGATTGAGCGGACGCTGGGGCAGCAACGATCCGGGCACGGCGGCCAGGGCGAGCAGGAACAGCAGCACCAACGCCGTGCGCATGCTGATCAGCCGCCGCCAGCCCCTGCGCACGATGCGCACCGCCGTGTTCACAGGTTCGCCCCCACGCCCGGATGCCGGTTGAACACGTCGCGGAGCTGGATCATCCAGTGGTCCCAGGCGCCGCTGACGAGCAGCACGCCGATCACGATGAGCAGCACACCGCCGACCCGGGCCACCACCCGGCCGTGCTGTCGCACGAAGCCGATCGCCCCGGACACCCAGCCGACGCCGGCCGCGACCAGCAGGAACGGCACGCCGAGGCCGAGGCAGTAGAAGATCATCAGGACGGCGCCCCGCCCGGCCGTCGACTCGCTGTAGGCCACGCCGATGACCGAGCCGAGCGTCGGGGTGAGGCACGGCGTCCAGCCGACTCCGAACGCGATGCCCAGCAGGGGCGCGCCGACCAGGCCGGCCGGGGGCAGGCGGTGGATGCGGAACTCCCTTTGCAGCCAGGGGATCTGACCGAGGAAGACGAGGCCGAGCAGGATCGTGACGGCGCCGAAGATCCGCTCGACGGTGACCGTGTGGTCGCGCAGCAACTCGCCGAAGCTGCCGAAAAGGGCACCCTCGGCGACGAACACCGCCGTGAACCCGAGCACGAACAGCAGCGCCCCGACGATCACCCGGCGGGGTCGCGACTCGCGTTCGGAACCGGACAGGCCGGCCACATAGGACAGGTAGCCGGGCACCAGCGGCAGTACGCACGGCGACAGGAAGCCGATCAGCCCGACGAGTGCGGCCACGCCGGCGGCAGGGACCAGCGACCCGTCGGTGACGGTATCGGAGAATCCGCTGGCGAGGATCATCTACGACTCGGCGGTCAGCGAGCTGAGCACCGGCTGCAGGTCGGCGGGAAGCACAGGACCGCTGTATACCGCGGCCACCCGCTGATCCTTGTCGACGATGACCGTCCAGGGCAGACCGACCATCGGCACCTTGCCGAGCTGGATGGCCGTCTTGGCATTGGGGTCCCACACGTTGGGGTAGGTGATCTGGTTGTCCTTGATGAACGACTCGGGCTTGCTGCGCGTCGTCTCCTTGACGTCGAGGCCGACGAACTCGACGCCGTTCGACTTGACCTTGCGGTAGAGCGAGTCGAACTGGGGGCTCTCGAGCTGGCAGGGCCCGCACCACGAACCCCAGAAGTTGAGGACGACGACCTTGCCCTTCTGGGCGGCCAGGCTGAAGGTGCCGCCGCTGAGCAACTCGCCGCTGACGTTGCCCACCGTCTTGCGATCACCCGGCGGGATCGTCTTACCCTTGGCGGTCACGTCGTGGTAACGGAACTGCCCGCCGGCGCCCTGATCGACGGCGTCCTTGCCGCCCGTGCAGGCGGCAATCGCCAGCATCGAACAGGCAAGCAGAGCAAGAAGGCGCGTCATCGGGAGTCCAGTGTGCGTGACGAACCTAGCCGGGCCGACAGCGGGTCCGCCGCGCCGCCCGGCGCGCGGCCGCGGACGCCCGCGCCGTCTCCGTGATCGTCAACCCTGTCTGCGTGATCAACAGCCCTCAAGCTTGCGGCTTCGCCGGTTCCGCGGCTGTTGATCACGAAAGGGTGAGCGGTGTCCACCCGGATCCGGGCGCTCATGCTCCGGAAACCGCACCGGAGGGCTGGGCACCCGCCGGCTCGGCGTAGTCGACGCGCACCACGACGTCGTTGACGAACGTGAACGACGTGACCGAGCCCAGCGCGCACTGCCGCCTGCGCGGGTCGTGGTAGAGCCGGTGGCCCTCCACGTAGCGGCGGGCCACCCAGATGGGCAGCTGGTGGCTGACGCACACCGCTTCGTGATCATCGGCGGCGTCCCGGGCCGCGCGCGCCGCGGCCAGCACCCGGTGCGCGATCTCGTCGTACGGCTCGCCCCACGACGGGCGCAGCGGGTTGCGGAAGTACTTCCAGTTGCTCGGGTCGGTGAACAGACCGCGCCCGCCCGCGACCTGCTTGCCCTGCAGGTGGTTGTCGGCCTCGATCAGCCGCTCGTCCGTCTCGATCGGCCGGCCGAGCTCGGCGGCCAGCGGCTGGGCCGTCTGCTGGGCCCGTTCCAGCGGCGACGAGACGATATAGCGGATGTCGCGCTCTTCCAGGAACGCAGCGGCCAGCTTGGCCTGCTCGACACCGTGCTCGGACAGGTGGAACCCGGGCAGCCGCCCGTACAGCACGTGGTCGGGGTTGTAGACCTCGCCGTGCCGCAGCAGGTGCACGACCCGGGTCTCTCCCCGATCGTGCAACTTTGGGCCGCCTGACGCGGCCGAACGTTGCACGATCGGATCGGGGGCCGTCATGCCGGCCGCTCCGCCTGGGCGGCGGCCTTGGCGGCGGTGGGCAGGGCCTCGGCGATCCGGGACAGGGCAGCGTCGTCGTGGGCGGCCCCCACGAACCAAACCTCGAACGCGCTCGGCGGCAGGTACACGCCGGCGTCGAGCATCGCGTGGAAGAACGGCTTGTAGCGATACGTCTCGGCGGCCTGGGCCTGTTCGAAGTTGGTGACCGCGTCCTCGGCGAAGAACACCGAGAACAGGTTGCCGGCGTACTGCACCCGGTGCGGTACTCCGGCGGCAGTCAGCGCCTCGGTGGCCAACCGGCCGATGGTGACCGCCGTGGCGTCGAGCCGGGAGTAGACCTCAGCGGTGCAGTTGCGCAGCGTGGTCAGCCCCGCGGCAACCGCGACCGGGTTACCCGACAGCGTCCCGGCCTGGTAGACGGGACCGGCCGGCGCCAGCCGCGCCATCACGTCGGACCGGCCGCCGAACGCCGCCGCGGGCAGCCCGCCGCTCATGACCTTGCCGAAGGTGAACAGGTCGGCGTCGACCGGGTCGAGGCCGTACCAGCCGGCGGCGCTGACCCGGAACCCCGTCATGACCTCGTCGCTGATGAGCAGCGCTCCGTGCTGCGACGTCAGCCGACGCAGGCCCGCGTTGAAGCCGGGCCCGGGCGGCACCGCGCCCATGTTGCCGGCCGCCGCCTCGGTGATGACGCAGGCGATCTCGTCGCCGTACTGATCGAACGCGGCCGACACAGCGGCCAGGTCGTTGTAGGGCAGGACGATCGTCTCGGCGGTCTGCGCGCCGGTGACGCCGGGCGTGTCGGGCAGCGCGAACGTGGCCACGCCGGAGCCGGCGGCGGCCAGCAGCGCGTCGACGTGCCCGTGGTAGCAGCCGGCGAACTTGACGACGCGGTGCCGGCCGGTGACGCCGCGAGCCAGCCGGATCGCGCTCATCGTCGCCTCGGTGCCCGAGTTGACCAGTCGCAGCTGCTCGACCGGGGCCACGCGAGCGACGATCTCCTCGGCCAACTCGACCTCGCCCTCGGTCGGCGTGCCGAACGACAGCCCCCCGGCCGCCGCCGCCTGCGCGGCAGACACCACCGCAGGGTGAGCGTGACCCAGAATCATCGGTCCCCAGGACGCGACGAGGTCGACGTACTCCCGACCGTCGGCGTCGACCAGGTAGGGACCGTGACCGCTGACCATGAACCGGGGCGTGCCCCCCACCGCCCGAAACGCCCGCACCGGCGAATTCACCCCACCCGGGATCACTCGCTGCGCACGCCCGAACAGCTCCGCGGAGGCCGGAGCATCAAGCATTCGTTCAGTCTCGCAGGCTGGCCCGCGGCCGGGACGCCCGCCATACTGCGGCCGTGACCGAGCAGACATGGTTCGTGCTGCTGCACACGCCCGGCCCGGCGATCGAACCCGGGCAGAACGTGTTCGACCACCCCGGCATCGGCGAGCACTTCGCGTTCCTGCACCGGATGGCCGACGCCGGGCGGCTGGTGGCGGCCGGCCCGTTCGGCGACGCCAGCGGCGAGGGCATGACCGTGCTTCGCGCCGACGACGTCGAGCACGCGGACCGGCTGGCCCGCGAGGACGATCAAGCCGTCGTGAGCGGGGTGCTCGACGTGCGCGTCCGGCCGTGGCAGGTGGTCATGTCTGCAGTTCCCGGCGCATGACGACCCGGCGGCCGATCGCGTCCAGGCCGATGTCGCGTTCCCAGTCGCGCAGCTCCGCCAGGCCCGGGGTGAGCTGGGCCAGCGGGACGAAGCCGCGCTTCGCGTAGTACGGCGCGTTCCACTCGACGTCGCCGAACGTGCACACCGTCATCGCCCGGTAGCCGTGCTCGACGGCCCAGCCGGCTGCGGCTTCGAGCAGCGCGGTGCCGATGCCCCGGCGCATGTGCCCGGGTAGGACGGAGATCTGCTCGAGGTGGGCGCGCCCGTCGACTTCGTCCACCCGCGCGAACCCGACGGGCGGCCGGCCGGCGACCAGCAGCAGGCGCGCCTCGTCCAGCCTCTCGTGCGAGGCGGCCGGGTCGGGCAACGGGCCGATGCCGGCCACGGTGAACAGCGTGTTCGAGCGACGTTCGACCTCGACCAGTTCGGCCAGATCGTTGTCTTCGGCCACCCGGATCTCGGGCATCGTCTCGCCGACCTCGAGCGTCGAGCGCAGTTCCCGGGGATGCCGGGTGGGCACGATGACGGTGGCCTCGTCGGCCAGTAGCAGCGGCAGGCCCACCGCGCCGCGGGGCAGCCCCTCGCCGGGGCGCCGGCCGAGCACCCGTCCCTGCCCCTCGGGGGCGATGCCCTCGATCGAACCCCGGTCGACAACCTCGTCGCCCACCCACAGCTCGGTCCGGGTGACGGTGATGGATCGGGCGGTGCGGGCCGCGCGGATGACCAGTACGTCGGCGCCGACGACGATGACGATGGCCGCCAGCCACCCGACGAGATGAACAGCGGCGCCGCCCAGCACAGCGTCGAAAAGCAGCCCGGCTGTAAGTAACGCGGCCAGACCCCACGCACTGGCGTAGGTGCGAGCCGCCTCGAAGTAGACGACCTCGTCGCTGTCGTCGGGCGAGGTCACGCGCGACAGAGTAGCCGCACGAGGCACGGCAATGCGTTCCGAAACTCAGAGTGATTGGGCGACTTCGACAGCCCAGTACGTGAGGATGATCGATGCGCCGGCCCGCCGGATCGAGGTGAGCGTTTCGGTGATGACGCGGTCGCGGTCCAGCCAACCCCGCTCGGCGGCGGCCTCGACCATCGCGAACTCGCCACTGATCTGATACGCGGCCACGGGCACGGGCGACGCGTCGGCCACTTCTCGCAATACGTCCAGGTATGGAAGGGCGGGCTTCACCATCACGATGTCGGCGCCCTCGGCGATGTCGACGGCCACCTCAGCCAGCGCCTCGCGCGAATCGCGGGCGTAGTCCTGCTGGTAGCTCTTGCGGTCACCGGACAGTGACGAGTTGACCGCCTCGCGGAACGGCCCGTAGAAACCGGATGCGTACTTCGCGGCGTAGGCCAGGATGCCGACGTCGGTGCGGCCGGCCTCGTCGAGCGCGGTTCGCACCACGCCGACCTGGCCGTCCATCATGCCGCTGGTGCCCAGCAGGTGAGCGCCCGCTTCGGCCTGCGCGCGGGCCATGCTGGCGTACCGCTCGAGCGTCGCGTCGTTGTCGACGTTGCCGTGGGCGTCGAGCACGCCGCAGTGGCCGTGGTCGGTGAACTCGTCCAGGCACAGGTCGGACATCAGCACGGTGCTGTCGCCGAGCTCCTTGCGCAGGTTGCGCAGCGCGATGTTGAGCACGCCGTCGGGGTCGTCGGCTCCGGATCCGGCGCCGTCCTTCGCGGCCGGGATGCCGTAGATCATCAGCCCGCCGACCCCGGCCTCGACCGCCTCGACGGCCGCCTTGCGCAGCGACTCGAACGAGTGCTGGACGACGCCGGGCATGCTGGTCAGCGCGACCGGCTCGGTGACGTCCTCGCGCACGAACATGGGCAGGACAAGGTCGGACGGGTGGATGTGCACGTCGGCGACCAGACCGCGTAGGGCCGGCGTGGTGCGCAGCCGGCGGGGGCGGTACGTCGGGAAAGGTGCCGAGTTCGGCAGGTGGCTCACACACCGAGCCTACGCGCGCCCCGTCCCCCGGTTTTGGTCACCAGGTCTCATATAACCGGCCCGGTGACCAAAACCGAATTGGCGCCTACCAAAACCGGATCGCCCCGACCTGGATCCGGATCGGCCCCGACCTAGATCTCGGCGACGTCCTCCTCGCTCATCGCCGTGCCGGGCAGCACGAGCGACAGCAACCCGGCCAGCACGAACAGCCCGATCACCACGGGGGCGGCGTACTTGAACGAGGCGGTGAACGAGTGCGCGTCCAGGTGCGAGAAGAACACGGTGCCGACCACCGCCACGCCGACGGCGCCGCCCAGCTGCTGCGCGGTGCTGAAGATGCCGCCCGCACCGCCGGCCACCTCGTGCGGCACGGCGGCCAGAACGACGTTCGCCAGCGGGATGACCAGCAGCGACAGCCCGACGCCGGCCAGCGCCAGCCCCGGCACGATCGGCCACGGGTCCGAGCCGTGTCCGACGTGGCTCGCGCCCAGCACGATGCCCAGCATGCCCAGACCCATCGCCAGCCCACCTGCGAACAGCACCAGCCGGCCGTGCCTCTGGGCCAGCGGCACCGCCATCGGCGCCAAGAGGAAGCTGCCCACCGAGAACGCCAGCGCGGTCAGGCCGGCGGCCAGCGGCGAGAAGCCCATCCCGGTCTGGATCCACACCGCGAACACCAGGAAGAACCCCTGCATCCCGGCCGAGAACGCCAGCAGCACGACCAGGCCGGCCGAGAA
>DATBER010000040.1:0-25352 GCA_036558905.1 Jatrophihabitantaceae bacterium
GGCTGGGCAAGCGGGTCGAGAAGCTGTTCGACGATTGCCAGGTGCTGTCGGCGTCGGCGATCGCGGCGCCGCTCTTCGTCGACGCAGCCACCGACACGCTGACCGCCCAGACGATGCTGGCCGGCGGGCGCCGCTTCGAGATCGGCCCGCCCAAGGGCCGCCGCGTGCTGGTCCCTCTCGCGGGCGCGGGATCCCGTGGCGAACGCGTGCTGCTGCCGTCCACTGTGGACGGTAAGACGACTCTGGCGCTGAGCGTGTCCAGCGACGGGGCGCCGGCCGCCGAAGTGGCCGAGGCGGCACCGACCCGACCCGGCTGCCCGACCCGGACCGCCAGCTGCAGGCCGGCGACGTCATCCTGATCGCCGCCACCTGGGCCGGCCTGGCCGGTGTGCCGGTCGCCGCGCAGGGCCGGCGCTGAACGTCATGCGGCCCGCAGCAGGGCCCGGACGGTGCGCGGACGCAGCCGGGTGTTCGTGTCGCGGGCCAGCTTCATGGCCACGAACGCCGTGGCGATCGCCGGCACCAGCCCCGAGATCAGCATGCCGGTGCGCGGGCCGAGGTGCTGGTCCAGAAAGCCGATCAGCGGGCCGCCGATCGCGCCGGCGCCGATGAACACGAGCAGGTAGACGCTCATGACGCGACCCCGGATGGCGTCGCCGGCGGCCAGCTGCACGGTCGAGTTGGCCGACGTGTAGAGCAGCAGCGTCGCCGCGCCGAGGGCCACCATCACCGCGCAGTACGTCCACTCGCTCGGCGCCAGCGAGGCCAGCACGTACAGGGTGGCCAGCGACCCGGCGATGGCGACCAGGGTGCGCAGCCGGGTGCGGGCCCGGCCGGCCGAGATGAGCGCTCCGCTCAGCGATCCGACGGCGACCACCGAGGTCAGCAGGCCGTATCCGCCGGCGCCCGAGTGGTACACCGACCGGGCGTAGGAGGCCAGCGTCACGGCCAGGTTGGCGCTGAACAGGCCGAACACACCCACCAGTACGGTCGGCCAGAGCGTGTCCGGCCGGCTGGCCACGTAGCGCAGCCCGTCGCGGATACGGGCCCGCTTGGCGCTCGTGCGGGGTGCATGGTTCAGCTCGGCCTCGCGCATCCGGAGCAATGCGGTGATGGACGCCGAGTACGAAAGAGCGTTGACCGCGAAGGCGTATCCCGAGCCGACGGCGTTGATCAGCAGGCCGCTGATCGCCGGTCCGATCAGGGCGCCGAGCTGGAACACCGAGGCGTTGATGCTCACCGCGTTGCGCAGCTGCTCGGGCCCGACCATCTCGTTGACGAACGATTGCCGGGTCGGATTGTCGACGGCCACGACGGTGCCCAGTCCGAACGCGATCAGCCAGACGTGCCACACCTGGACGTGGTGGCTGAGCGTCAAGATCGCCAGGCTGGCCGCCATCGACGACATGCCGAGCTGCGTGGTCAGCAGGATGCGGCGCTTCGGGTAACGGTCGGCGATCACGCCGCCTAGTAGGCCGAACAGCAACGTCGGCAGGAATTGCAAAGCGGTGGTGATTCCGACGGCCGTCGCGCTTCCGGTGATGCTCAACACCAGCCAGTCCTGGGCGATGCGCTGGACCCAGGCTCCGGTGTTCGAGACGAGCTGCCCGGTGGCGAAGAGGCGGAAGTTGCGGGTTTTGAGGGACCTGAATGTGGACCTTGGTGCTGCGGCGGGGGCGCTCAACGATCATCCCAAGCTAGTTACGTGCGGGTTCTCGTTGAGTAATCCTGACTGGTTCTTCGTTATTTCCAAAACCAATTGATGGTATTAGTGTTATTACGATCCGTGATAGGAGCTGTTGATCTTGTATGAACCGGAGCTGCTGCGGACGTTCCTCGCCGTGGCCCAGTCGCTGAGTTTCACCCAGGCGGCGCAGCGTCTCGGGGTGCGCCAACCGACGGTCAGTCAGCACGTCCGCCGCCTGGAAGACGCCGTCGGCCGGGCGCTGTTCATCCGCGATACGCGGACCGTGACGCTGACCGCCGACGGCGAGGCGATGGCCGGGTTCGCCCGCGCGATCCTGGCCGCGCACGAGCAGGCGGCCGGCTACTTCTCCGGATCCGGGCTGCGCGGGCGGCTGCGCTTCGGCGTCTCGGACGATCTCGCGCTCACCCCGTTGCCCCGCATCCTGCGCGACTTCCGCCAGCTCTACCCGCGCATCGACCTGGAGCTGACCGTCGCCCAGAGCAGCGCCCTGCACCGCCGCCTCGAAAGCGGCCACCTCGACGTCGCGTTCGTCAAGGACGACGCCGGCGACGGACGCGGGCGGCTGGTGCGCCGCGACCGGCTGGTGTGGTCGGCCGTGCAGGGCGCGCGCATCGACCCGGCCCGGCCGATGCCGCTGGTGGTCTACCAGGCGCCGAGCCTGTCCCGCGCACGCGCCGTCGAGGCGTTGGAGAGCGTCGGCCGGGCGTTTCGGATCACCTGCACGGTGCGCGGCGTCAACGGCATGCTGGCCGCCGCCCGGGCCGGGCTCGGCGTGGCGATCTTCGCCCGCAGCCTGATGCCCGACGACCTGGTCGAGCTGCCGGCCAGCGCCGACCTGCCCGAGCTCGGCGAGGTCGACTTCGTGCTTCTCACGAATCCCCGGGCGGCCGCTGAGCCGGCCGAGGCGCTGACCGCCGCCATCGTCGGCAGCGGCCCGCCCATCAAGCCCTGATAACCCGATCGTGCAACTCTCGGCCGCCCAGCGCGGCCCAGAGTTGCCCGATCGGCAAGGAAGGGCCGGACTACCCGAAGCGGCCGGAGATGTAGTCCTCGGTGCGCTGATCGCTCGGGTTGGAGAAGATCTTCTCGGTGTCGTCCATCTCGACGAGCTGACCGGGCTTGCCGACCGCCGCCAGGTTGAAGAACGCCGTCCGTTCCGAAACCCGCGCCGCCTGTTGCATGTTGTGCGTGACGATGACGATCGTGTACTTCTCCTTGAGCGTCTGGATGAGGTCCTCGATCGCCAGCGTGGAGATCGGGTCGAGCGCCGAGCAGGGCTCGTCCATCAGCAGCACCTGCGGCTCGACGGCGATGGCCCGGGCGATGCACAGCCGCTGCTGCTGACCACCGGACAGGCTCGCGCCCGGCTTGCCCAGCCGGCCCTTGACCTCCTCCCACAGGTTGGCGCCGCGCAGGGACTTCTCCACGACGCCGTCCAGGTCGGACTTCTTCATCCGCCCGCTCTGCAGCTTGAGGCCGGCCACCACGTTGTCGTAGATCGACATGGTGGGGAACGGGTTGGGCCGCTGGAACACCATGCCGATCATGCGGCGCACGTCGACCGGGTCGACGCCCGAACCGTAGATGTCGTCGCCGTCGAGCAGCACCTTGCCCTTGACGGAGGCGCCGGCGATCACCTCATGCATGCGGTTGAGCGTGCGCAGCACGGTGGACTTGCCGCAGCCCGACGGTCCGATGAAGGCGGTGACCGAACGCGGCGCGATGGTGAGGGACACCTCGCTGACCGCGAGGAACTTGCCGTAGTAGATATCCAGGTTGTCGGCGTCAATGCGCTTAGCCATCTGGGCGTCTCTCTCTCAGTACTCGAACCGGGTGTAGCGCCCGAGGATGCGAGCGATCAGGTTCAGTGCCATCACGATGATGATCAGGGTGAGCGCCGCGCCCCACATGCGGTCGACGGCGTAGTTGTGGATGGGCTGGCCGGTGAACGAACGGTTGTTGCCCAGGTTGGCCACCTGTGCGTTGATCATGCCCGGCAGCGATCCCTGGAAGCCGTTGCCGAACAGGTTGTCGTTGAAGTTGTCGGTGTAGCCGACCAGGATCAGCAGTGGAGCCGTCTCGCCGGCCACTCGGGCGATGCCCAGCACGATGCCGGTGATGATGCCGGTCAGCGCGGTCGGGATGACGATGCGCGAGATCGTCTTCCACTTCGGCACGCCGAGCGCGTAGGATGCCTCGCGCAGCTCGTTGGGCACGAGTTTGAGCATCTCCTCGGTGGTGCGCACGATCACCGGGATCATCAGCAGCACCAGGGCCAACGACACCAGCCAGCCACCGCGTTCGCCGTGGAAGGTCGTGATGAACACCGCGTAGATGAACAGCGCCGCGACGATCGACGGGACACCGCTGAGGATGTCGACCATGAAGGTGGTGGCCTTGGCCAGCGGGCCGCGTCCGTACTCGACCAGGTAGATGCCGACCATCACCGCGATCGGCACGGATATCAGCGAGCAGAGGGCGACCTGTTCGAGCGTTCCGACGATGGCGTGCAGGGCGCCGCCACCGGGGTCGCGGTAGGTGCGGGTGCCGACGTCCTGGGTGAACCAGCCGTTGCGGGTGATGGCGTGCCAGCCCTTGCTGATCACGGTCCACAGCAGCCACACGAGCGGGACGAGCGCGATGCCGAACGCCAGCGTGACGAGCACGGTCGCGGCATTGTTCTTGACCCGGCGCAGCCCCCGTCCGGGTGACGCCGACAGCGACGTGGTGGTGGTGGCGGTCACGAGAACTCCTTGCGCCGGTTGACGACACTTCGGGCCGCGGCGTTGACGGCGAACGTGAGCACGAACAGCACGAGGCCGGCCGCGATAAAGGCGCCGGTGCGCTTCGGGTCGTTGAACTCGGCGGCATTGTTGGCGATCTTGGACGCGAACGTCTCACCGCCGTTGAAGATCGAGAACGAGAACGGTGCGCCGTTGCCGCGCTTGGACAGGATCAGCATGATCGCGATGGTCTCGCCGAGCGCCCGGCCGAGGCCGAGCATCGAGCCGCTGATCAGGCCGGGCCGCCCGTACGGCAGCACAGCCAGCCGGATCATCTCCCAGCGCGTCGCGCCGAGCGCCCAGGCGGCCTCGATGTTCTGCCGGGGCGTGCGCTCGAACACGTCGCGGCCGATGGCGGTGATGATCGGCAAGACCATCACCGCGAGGACGACGCCGCCGTTGAAGATCGTGCCGAGGTTGACGCCCTCGTCCTTGAACAGGTGGAAGCCGCCGAGGTGGTACAGCGCGCGTTGCACCGGCTCCAGCTTCGGGGCCAGCACTATGATGCCCCAGATGCCGTAGATGATCGACGGGATCGCGGCGAGCAGGTCGATGACGTAGGCCACCGGCCGGGCGAGCCGCTTGGGCGCGTATTGGGTGATGAACAAGGCGATGCCGATAGCGATCGGTACCGCGATCGCCATGGCCACCAGCGAGATGATCACGGTGACCCAGAGCATGTCGAGGATGCCGAACCGCAACTGAGCGCCGTCGACGTCCCAGTCGCGGGAGAACAGGAAGTTGGACTTGTCGTCGGCGATCGACGGGATGGCCTTGGCCAGCAGGAACGCGGCCACCAGGCCGATCAGGATCACGACGAACGCGCCGGATCCGGCCGCGAAGCCGTGGAACACCCGGTCGCCGATGCGGATTCGTCCGCGCGGCGTGCCGACCGAGATCGACCCCGCGCCGGCCACCGGCGGGGCCTGTTCCAGCGTGCTCACTGCGAGCGGCTCGGCCGAACCGACCACCCCGGATGCCCCGGCGCGGTTGAGCGTCGGATCCTCGACGATGTCGACCTGGTTGTCGATGTCTCGTTGCGGATCGTCGTCGCGGCCGTGTCGAGGACCTTCCACCGACTCCCCTCCAATGCTTGGCGGCGGCAGCGGAGCGGCAGGCTTCTCGGACCGGCCGCCGCTGGTCATCGTGTCTCGGTCTGCCATGTCGGTCCGTCTCTGAACAGTGCAGCCCCGCCGTGCTGCCGGGCTGGCCGGCCCGCCCGACGGGGCTTCATCGATGAGGTGGTCTAACCGTCAGCTAGCTGATCTTGGCGACCGCCGCCTGCACCTGCTGATCGATCCCGGAGGGAAGCGGCGCGTAGCCGAGGTCCGGCAGACCGGCCTGGCCCTGGCCCGAGGTGTAGGTCAGGAACGACTTCACCAGCGAGCCGATCGCGGGATCCGAGTACTTCTGGCAGACGATCTCGTACGTGACCAGGATCAGCGGGTACGCACCCGCTGCCTTGGTCGCGTAGTCGAGCTTCAGGGTCAGGTCGTCGCCACCGTTGCTGGCGACCTGCGCGGCCGAGACAGCCTTGCCGGCCGAGTCCGCCGTGAGGGCCACCGCGCCACCGCCGTTGTCGATCTTGGCCATCGACAGCCCACCGCTACCGGCGAACGACCACTCGAGGTAGCCGATGCTGCCCTCGGTCGAACCGATCGCCTGCTGCACGCCCTGCGACTTCGCCTTGCCCTGACCGACCTTGCCCGACCAGGTCTTGCTCGGCTTGGCCGTGTACACCGATGGAGCGGCCTTGGACAGGTAGGTCTCGAAGTTCTGCGTGGTGCCCGACTCGTCCGAGCGGAAGAAGACCGTGATCTTGGACGACGGCAGGTTGGCGGTGGGGTTCAGTGACTTGATCGCCGGGTCGTTCCAGGTCGTGATCTGGCCGAGGAAGATCTTGGCGATCACGTCCGGGGTCAGGGTCAGGTCGCTGACGCCGTTGAGCTTGAAGGCGACCGCCACCGGGCCGGTGACCATCGGCAGGTCCAGGGCCTGGCCGCCGCAGCGCTTGTTGGCCGCCGCGACCTCGCCCTTGGACGGGTCGAGCGCCGCGTCCGAACCGCCGATGTCGACCTGGCCGCCGGTGAACTGCTTGACGCCGGCGCCCGAACCCGTCGGGTTGTAGTCGATGGTCGCGCCCGAGCACTGCTTCTTGTAGTCCTGGATCCACTGCTGGATCGCGTTCGTCTGCGCGGTCGAACCCTCAGCCTTCAGGCTGCCCGAGGCGCAAGTGACGGCACCACCGGACGCGCTCGACGCGGAGGTATCGCCGCTACTGCCGCCGCCGGCCGGGGTCGTGGAATTAGAACTGTTCTTGTCCGAACCGCAGGCCGCCAGCGCTAGCGCGCCAGCGAGCAAGGCGGCGGCTACGCCAGTCCGGTACAGCTTCACGTGAGTCCCTTTCGTTTACAGGTGGATGCCGTTCGGACGGTAGGGCCGACAGGTGGCGCCCCGGCATGGCTCAGGTAAACGCAGGGTGAACCCGACCCGGCGTTGGCGTGACGCTTCTCAAACCGGCACATGTCCGCCGGGTTAACAGGTTCGGGTCGAGTCAGGAGCGGCGAGCGTACTGCACGTCGAGATCGTGGTCGTGGAAACCGTATCGGCGGTACAGCTTCGTCGCCGCGGTGTTGTCGTCGTCGACGTAGAGCAGTACGTCGTCAAGGCCTTGTCCGGCCAGGTGTCTGAGCCCGGCGACGAGCAGCGCCGGGCCGAGGCCCAGGCCCTGGGCGGCCGGCGCGACGCCCAGCACGTACACCTCGCCGACGCCGGCCCGGTGCACCTTCGTCCAGTGAAACCCGAGCAGGGCGCCGTCACGTTCCGCAAGCAGGAACCCGGCCGGTTCGAACCACGGCTCGGCCTCGCGGGCCTCGATGTCGGCCCGAGTCCAGCGGCCCTGCTCGGCGTGGTCGGCGAACGCGGCGGCGTTGACGGCCAGCCAGGCGCTCTCGTCCTGTCCGGGGACGAACGCGCGCAGGGTCAGGCCGGCGGGCATCGGCTTGTCGGGCAGGTCGGTCAGCGGCCGACGCAGCTGCCACAAGGCCCGGTGCTTGGCGTAGCCGCGGGCCTGCGCGGCCGGGCCGACCGGGCTGCTCCTGCCGTGCGACCAGACGACCAGGTCCAGGGCGTGCTGCTCGATCTCGGCAAGCAGCGGGTCGGCCGCCCCGCCCGCGTCGGCGATCTCGGCCGTGCCCTCGTCGAGCTGGCCGTAGCCGGCCAGTTCCCCGCCGGCCCGGGCCAGCACGTGGACCAGTCCGGGCCGGTGCGCGCCGAGCTGGAGCATGGCGTGATCGCTCAGCGGCGGCGAACCGTCGCGAGACTTGACCTGCTTGATGAGTGCGCGAACCTGATCGCGCAGATCACCGTCGAGCTCATCGACGACGGCCACGTCCACGTCGTCAAGCTACAGGTCGACCAGATCCTCGGCGGTAGCGCGACGGGACTCGAGCGCCGCGGAGTCGGGCGCCGGGCGGACGAACTTGTAGCCGACGTTGCGCACGGTACCGATCAGCATCTCGTTGTCGGGGCCGAGCTTGGCCCTTAGTCGCCGCACGTGGACGTCGACGGTCCGGCTGCCGCCGAAGTAGTCGTAGCCCCAGACCTCCTGCACCAGGTGCGACCGGGTGAACACCCGTCCCGGATGTTGGGCCAGGAACTTCAACAGCTCGAACTCCTTGTAGGTCAGGTCGAGCGCCCGGCCGGACAACCGGGCCGTATAGGTGGTCTCGTCGATGACCAGTTCGCCGATCTGCACCTGCTCGGGGGCGGGATCAGCGGTGCGGGCGTGCCGGTCGACGGCGAGACGCAGCCGGGCGTCGAGTTCGGCCGGTCCGGCCGTGTCGAGCACCACGTCGTCGACGGCCCAGTCGGCCGACAGGGCGATCAGTCCGCCCTCGGTGAGTACGGCGAACACCGGCACGGGACGGCTGAGGGCGGCCAGCACCCGACTGAACGCCCGGGCCCCGGCCAGGTCACGGCGCGCGTCGATCAGGATGGCGTCGCCGCCGGGATGCTCGATCAGCCGGCCGGCGTCCAGGGGCAGGACCGTGACGTGATGCGGAAGCAGGCCCAGGGCAGGCAGCACTTCGGTGGTGGGCTGCGAGGCGCCGGTGAGTAGGACTAGATCCATACGCGTCTCCTGCTTGGCATCGCCTGGCATACCAGGCGGCGCTGCCCAGCGAGTCCTAGGGAGGATATCAACGTGGACCGTGCTCGAACCGTCACCTTGACCACATCGGACGGCGTGGCGATCGCCTGCGACTACTGGCCCGCCGCCGGCTCCGGGCTCGCCTACGTGGTGGCACACGGCTTCACCGGATCGCGCTCGATTCCCCGCGTACGCCGTATCTCCACCCAGCTGGCCGGCACCGGGGTGGCGGTGCTGGCGCTCGACTTCCGCGGGCACGGCGGCTCGGGCGGGCACTCGACCGTCGGCGACCTGGAGGTGCACGACCTGAGCGCCGCCGTGGCCTTCCTGCGTTCGGAGGGGTACGGGACGGTGGCCGTGCTCGGCTGGTCGATGGGCGGGTCGGTGGCGCTGCGCCACGCCGGGCTGGGCGGCGACGTCGACGCCGTGGTCAGCGTCAGCTCGCCCGGGCACTGGTGGGAGCGGGGTACGCCACCGATGCGGCTGGTGCACTGGGCGGCCGAGACACGGCTCGGCCGGTTGACCACCCGGTTGACCACCCGGACCCGGCTGGGCGCCACCGGCTGGGAGGAGTTGCCGCAGTCGCCGGTCGAGGTGGTGGCCCGGATCGCACCGCGTCCGCTGCTGATCGTGCACGGCGACTCCGACCGTTACTTCCCGATCCGGCACGCCGAGGCATTGGTGGCGGCCGCCGGGGGCACCGCCGAGTTCTGGCGCGAGACGGGCATGGGCCACGCCGAGAGTGCCACCACGCCGGCCCTGGTGGAGCGCATCGACGGGTGGGTGCGCGCGGCACTGGACTCGACAGTGACCCAGCGTCTGCAACCATGAAGACCGTGGTTCGCGAATCGTCAGATGCCGACCGGACGGACGCTGCGAGCGTCACGGCCCAGATGCCGGTGATCGACGAGTTCACGTCGTTCGACCCGAATGCCGGGGGTCCGCACGACCCGAACCCACCCGGCGAGGCGCCGCCGAAGCGACCACCGACGGCCCGACCTGCTCGGCCGGACCGGTTCGACGAGGTGAGCGCGGCCGAGGTGACCGCTCCGCTGATCCTGCCGCCGGCGGTCAACCACCTGGGCGGCGCCATCGCGGCCGGGGCCGTCGCCGTCGGGCTGGCCGCCGCGTCGAAATTCGGGGTCACGCCGCTGCTGATCGGCATCGCCGTGACCCAGGGGCTGCTCATCGTCTCGTGGGTGATCGGTACCGAGCTGCCCGGCCGGGTCGGTGCCCTCGTGGTCGGCGCGCTGGCCGCGGCCGGCGCCGACTTCGTCGTGTCCCGGTGGCCGCACGGTCAGGCCGGCACGCTGCTCGGGGTGCTGGCGCTGGCCGTACCGGTGATGTTCATCCACCAGTTGACCCGGGGAGTAGTGCGCGCCCGGGTCGTCGAGTCGCTGTCGGACATCGCCGTGCTCGTCGTCGGCGTGGTGGCGCTGGCCGCCCTCATGCAGCTGCGCCACGAGACGGTCGGCGCGCTGATGGTGAGCGCGCTCGTGCTGGCCGCCGGCGGGGCGCTCGTGGCCGGCCACGTCGTCGATGCGGTGGCCCCGGTGATGCGGTTCGACGCCAAGGTGCCGCGCGGCCTGCCGGCGGTGATCGTCGGCGCGGCGGTCGGCGCGGCGGTCACGTACTTCCGGCTGCACAACACGGTGGAGTTCGCCGGCAACCGTTCGCTGTACTTCGGCGCGGCGGTCGGCGCGATCGTCAGCCTGTTCGCCGTCGGGACAGCGTTCATCGAGCACGGCTTGCGGCTGGCCGGGCGGTGGCCCACGATCGTGCGTCCGGTGGCGACCGCGGTGCTGTCCTTCGCGTTGCTGATCCCGGTCGGCTACCTGATCTGCCTGCAGATCCGGGGGTAGAGATGCCGTTCCGGCTGGCCGGGCCGGCGGTGCTCGGGCTACGAGTTCTGCCCGACCTCGTGGGCCGGCCGGCGGCGAAGCGCCGCGAGCCGGTCGCCACTCGGTAAGGTCGGCCCCCGTGGTGAACTTCGAGCCGTCGGCCGGGGGCGCAGTGTCGTACGCGCCCCCGACGGCCCGCCGACGGCGAAAGCGCTGGCCGTGGATCACCGGCATCGTGGTCGTGGTTCTGCTCGGGCTGCTCGTGATCGCCGACCGGGTCATCGCCGGCGTGGCCGAATCGGCGGTGTCCAAGCGCATCGCCAACGAGTCGCCGTTCGTCGAAACCGGGGCCAAGCCGCACGTGTCGATCAACGGGTTCCCGTTCCTGACCCAGGCCCTCTCCGGCAAGTACGACGACATCGAGGTGTCCGGCCGGGCGCTCACCATCGACCGGATACAGGGCATCGACCTCGACGCGCACATGCACGGCGTGCACGTACCGCTCGGCGACGCCGTCGACCGCAAGGTCAACTCGCTGCCGATCGACCACCTCGACGCGACGGCCACGGTTCCGTACACCGAGGCGGCCAAGCAGACCGGCATCGACGGGTTGCAGATGTCGGACAACCACGGTGCCCTGCACGTGTCGCTGGCGGTCAGCTTGCCCCGGCTCGGCAACATCACCGCATCGGGCGACGCCGACCTGCATGCCTCCGGCAACCGGGTGTCCTACTCGGTGCGGCAGATCTCGGTGAACGGCATCCCGGCCGCCGACGCGCTCGTCCCGCAGCTGCAGCAGTTGATGAACGGCTCGCTGACCCTGCCCCGGTTGCCCTACCACCTGCAGGTGACCGGCGTGCAGCCCACGTCCTCGGGCATCCAGGCCACCGCCCGAGCCGACCACATCGTCGTCGACACCAGCTGACAGCATTTGACGGCGGCAGCTAGGCTGATCGCCATGGGCAACGCGCTCTGCGCGGTGGGCACCCCGCTGCTCACCTCTCGCCGCACGGTCGACCTGTGCCGTGTGGGCAGCTGCCTGTGTCGCACCCGCTGATCGGGTAGACGAACCCGTCCTGTCGCGCCGTTCGAGCGCGTTCTCGGCTGCGCCGACGCTGCAATCTCGCCCATCCCCATCACAGGAGGAGTAACCATGAGCCGTGCAGACGTGCTCGTATCGGCCGACTGGGCCGAAGAAAACCTGAACACACCCGGGGTTGTCTTCGTCGAGGTCGACGAGGACACCAGCGCCTACGACGGCGGCCACATCGCCGGTGCGGTCAAGCTCGACTGGAAGAGCGACCTGCAGGACCCGGTCCGCCGCGACTTCGTCAGCAAGGAACAGTTCGAGAAGCTGCTGTCCGAGAAGGGCATCGGCAACGACGACACCGTGGTGCTCTACGGCGGCAACAACAACTGGTTCGCCGCCTACGCGTACTGGTACTTCAAGCTGTACGGCCACGACAAGGTGCAACTGCTCGACGGCGGCCGCAAGAAGTGGGAGCTGGACGGTCGCGAGCTGTCCAAGGACGCCGTGTCCCGGCCGGCCACCACGTACACCGCCAAGGATCAGGACACTTCGATCCGGGCGTTCCGCGACGAGGTCGTCGACGCGATCGGCGCGCAGAACCTGATCGACGTGCGGTCGCCGGACGAGTTCAGCGGCAAGCTGCTCGCCCCGGCCCACCTGCCCCAGGAGCAGTCGCAGCGGGCCGGGCACATCCCGACCGCGCTGAACGTGCCGTGGAGCAAGGCGGCCAACGAGGACGGCACCTTCAAGTCGGACGACGACCTGCGCAAGCTGTACGTGGACGAGGCCGGCTTGGACGAGTCGAAGGACACCATCGCCTACTGCCGGATCGGTGAGCGCTCCAGCCACACCTGGTTCGCGCTGCACGAGCTGCTCGGCCACCAGCACGTCAAGAACTACGACGGGTCCTGGACCGAGTACGGCTCGCTCGTCGGCGTGCCGATCGAGAAGGACGTCTGATGTGCGGCGCGCCGGCGCAGGCGCCTGACCTGCCCGCCCACGTGGACATCAACAAGGAGACGGTCATCTACGGCACCGTCACGAGGGACGGCGCCCCGGTGCCCGCGGCGTACGTGCGACTGCTCGACTCGACCGGTGAGTTCACCGCCGAGGTCGTCACATCGGCCACCGGCGACTACCGGTTCTTCGCCGCCCCGGGCAAGTGGACGCTGTCGGTGCTGCACCACGACGGGGCCGTTCGCAAGGACGTGCACGCCCTCGAGCCAGGCCTCGTCGAGGCGGCGCTCGTCCTCTCCTGATCGCTCCTCGGTTTTGGTCACCCGGTCTCATATATGCGGCCTGGTGACCAAAACCGGGGACGGTACCCGGCTATCCTGCCCGGTATGGAGGCGACGTACCTGGTGGTGCTCGTGACCGCTCTGATCGGCGTCGCGGTGCTGTGCGGCTACGCCCTCTACAAGCTGTTCGCGAGCCAACGTTGAGCGATACCACCGACCTGCATGCCGGCGCCCCGCTGCACGACTCGCTGCTGGCGTTGTTGCCGCTGGTCGGCCGCTGGGCCGGGACCGGCGCGGGCATCAAGCCGTCGAGCGGCGAGGGATTCGCGTTCCGGCAGCGGCTGACGTTCAGCCACGACGGCCGGCCCTTCCTCGCCTACGACGCGCGGGCCTGGCTGATCGACGCCGACGGCCACGACATCCGCCCGGCGTTTCGCGAATCCGGGTTCTGGCGCCCCGGCGCCGGCCCGGACGACATCGAGGCGGTGCTCGCCTCGATCACCGGGCTGACCCTGCAGCTGGCCGGAGTGGCCGGCGATCGGCGTTGGGACCTGGCCACCTCGTCCATCGTGAGCGCCCCGACGGCCAAGCAGGTGGGTGGCGAGCGGCGCCTCTACGCGATATCTGGCAACACCTTGGCGTACGCCACCGAGCTGGCGCTGACGGACGAGTACGCACCGCACCTGAACGCGACGCTCGAGCGGGCCTGAGCAGCGGTCAGGACGTCTGGCAGCGCTGCTGGGACTGCAGCCGGGCCACCGGGTCGAATCGGCTGGTCACCCGGTACTCGCCGGCCTGCGGAACGGTGATGTTCAGCCAGCCGTCGGCGTTGGCCAGGCAGGCCCCGACGGCCATCGTCCCGTCCGGGTGCCGCACGGTCAGGTACGGCGACCACCGCACGCGCAGGTACACCGCGCCGGCGGACGGGGTCTGGATCGTGATGCGGGCCGGCTCGACCGTCTTGACCTGCGCCCCTTCGGCCAGCCGGGTGGCGTCGGTGACCCGGTACAGCTTCCACTGCGGCGTCGACCACACCAGCTTCAGGTAGTCCAGGCCGCCGGCGACCAGCTTGGACTCCTCCACCGCCGAGTAGTCGAGCTTCGTCGCCGGCACGGCCACCCAGCCGACGGCCAGGTCGCGCAGCCACTCGTGGTAGCTCGTCGCGTTGAGCGCGGCCTTCTGGTAGAAGATCGGATCGTTGGCGACGTCGGCCTGGCGGTCCCAACCGCGGGCGAGCGACGCCTTGCCGGCCAGGTACACCGTCGCGAAGTGGTTCTTCGGGTCCAGCACCTCGAGCCGCTGACCCACCGCCTCGGGCCCGGCGGCGGCCTGCTGCTCGGTCAGCTGGCTGAGCAGGGGCTGGTAGTAGGTCGCCGTGCTGGACGGGGCGGCCGTCGAGGACACCTGCTGCACGACGTCGATGGTCGGCCACAGGGCCAGCAGCGCCAGCACCACGGCGAGCATCCAGCGGCGCAGCGGCGAGTAGGCCACCGCCACCGGCGCGGCGCAGATCCAGGCCAGCCGGGTGACATTGTTGCCGATCGCACCAGGGATGATCAGGAACACGGGCAGCGCGATCAGCAGCAGCAGCGCCGAGGTGCGGACGACCTTGGTCGGGCAGAACAGCGCGACGCCGATGCAGCACAGCCCGGCCGGGACGAGGTCGGTGGCCAGGAACGGCATCTCGCCGGTGCCCGGGAACAGAACGGCCATGCCGATGCCGATGGCGCCGAGCAGGCCGGCCACTACGAACGAGGCCTTGCGCCGGCTCTCGTCGGTCAGGATGACCGCGAGCAGCACGAGGCCGAGGAACAGCCCGGCCAGCGGGCTGGCGAAGTAGGCGGCCGCGGCCAGCGGTGCGGCGAACAGCGGCCGGCGGTGCTGCAGGGCCAGCAGCGAGGCGGCGCCGAGCGTGACGCCGACGGCGAACGTGACCCGGCCGTCGAGCAGGTTGGCCATCTCGGCGACGGAGAACGCGACGGCGCCGGCCCGCGGGCGCCGGGAGTTGGCCACCAGGCGAGCGGTGATCACCCCGCCGACCACGGCGGCGGCGACACCGGTGGCGCGCACGCCGAAGATCGCCATCGAGCTCGGGGTCAGCAGGCTGTAGGTAGGCAGGGACAGGCCGCCGAACCAGCCGGTCCACCATGAGACGTTGCCGGCCGACCGGACGACGTTGGCCCGCGCGATCTGTGCGGCGAGGTCAGGGGCGAGGGGTCGCCAGGCCAGGTACACCGCGGCCAGGACGCCACCGACGACAGCGGCCCAGCCGGCCGGGGTCAGTCGACCGGCCGCTCGTTGAATGCGGCTGATCAGTACCTCGCCAGTTCGTACCGCCTGGCCAGTCATGGTGAACACCTTCTGCGAGTGGACGCGGCACTGCGCTCATCCGCACGAGCCTGTGACTATGAGTAGAACTGCCTGAATTCCAGATTACCCTCCGACGCCGTACGACCCACGTTGGATCGACCATGCGTCGAAGGTTAAACAGCCCCCGAACCTTGCCACTCTGGGTAATCAGGATGGGTCGGTTGGACGGACCGACGGTTCGGGGGCCGGGTAGCTGTCGGGGATTGCTGTGCCGCCTTGCCAGCGGTGCAAAACCTCGTTTGTCCGGGAGCTTCCAGCGGCTGTGTTGACCCAGGTACTCGGACCTACGGTCGGCACGGCCGCCTTTGGCGGCTAGCGGACAGCCACCTCACGTGTCCGGTATGTACTCAACTTCGGACCACCTCCTTTCCCGTGTACCTCAACCGTAGGGCTCGCGTAACGGGCGCGGCAACGGATTTCGGTGTGATCTTTGGGAACCGCTTTCAGCGGCCGTTCAGAAGCCGGCGAGCTTCTGGATGGTGCGGACCAGGTCGACGTCGCGGGCGTGCTCGCGGCCGTCGAGTTCGATCACGTCCACCGGGCCGCGCACGGTGCCGGCGAGGAACACCGTGTCGGCGGCGTGCAGGTCGTCGACGACCGCAGCGGTGTGCGCCGTCTGCCAACCCTGCTCGGCCGCCCGCTCGAACAGTCGCAGCTGGGTGGTGCTCTCCAGGATGCCGTTGGCGCCGGGCGGGATCGTGTACATGCTGTTGCCCACCGTCCAGACGACCGACGAAGTCGGCGCCTCGAGCACCTGGCCGTCGGCACTGACGAAGATCACGTCGTCGGCGCCGCGGCGCACCGCTTCGCGCTGGGCGGCCATGTTCACCGCGTAGGAGATCGTCTTGACGCCGCCGAGCAGCCAGTCGGCGTCGCCGAAGGCGTCGTACGCCGTGCCCCGGCTGAGCGTCACCGCGCGGATGCCGTCGCGGCGCTGGGGCCCGAACGGCGCCGGCAGCTCGGCGATGCTCACGATGCCGGTCGGTTCGGGCGCACCGGCCCGGCCCCGGGTGAGGAACCAGCGCATGCTGCCCTCGACGCCCGCCGGCCAGGCGGCGACGACCTCGTCGATCAGGGCCAGCCACGCCGGCTCGTCGAACGTGATGCCGAGGGCCGCTGCGCTGCGGTGCATCCGGGCCACGTGCAACTCGATCTTGTCTATCGCCCCGTCGACGACCCGGCAGCCCTCGAAGCAGCCGTCGCCACGGGTGAAGCCCAGATCGTCGGCAAATACGGCGGGAGTGGCCGGGTCGACGAGTCCCTGGCCGAGTACGCCAATCACCTGCATCGCGCCAGGCTATCGGGGCGGCCCCGGACGCCTACGATGGATATTGATGAGCCAGGACGTCGACCTCGCGACCCAACTGCGATCTCGCGGCATGCGGATGACCCCGCAGCGCGAGAACGTGCTGACGGCCGTGCGCGAGTTGCGGCACGCGACGCCCGAACAGATCAGCGACGCGGTCCCGGGCGTCGACATCACCACCGTCTACCGCACGCTCGAGGTCCTCGAGAAGATCGGGCTGGTCCGGCACACCCACCTCGGGCACGGGGCGCCGACGTTCCGCCCGGCCGAGGACGAGCACGTCCACGTCGTGTGCCACCAGTGCGGCCGCGTGTCCGACGCGCCCGAGTCGCTGACCGACGAGCTGGCCGCCCGGCTGCGCGTCGAGCAGGGCTTCGTGCTCGATCGCTCGCACTTCACCGTGTTCGGGCGGTGCCGCGACTGCGCGGAACAAACGAGCACCGTCCAGCGATGAGTTCTGATGTGACTGTCGCAGTAGAAGGCATCGACGCCGGCGTGCCGGCCCACCACGGCGATCCGCTGCGCGAGCAGCGCGAACTGGCCACCGCGGCCGGCGTGGTCGACCGGTCGAACCGCGACGTGCTGGTCGTGCCGGGGGAGGATCGCCTGTCCTGGCTGCACACGATCTGCTCGCAACACGTGTCCGAGCTGGCCGACGGCCAGTCGACCGAGGCACTGGTGCTGTCGCCGCACGGCCACGTCGAGCAGCACTGGCAGGTGACCGAACTCGACGGCACGGTGTGGCTGGACGTCGAGCCGCGCACTGCCTCCGAGGTGCTCGGCTATCTGCAGAAGATGCGCTTCCTCAAGCGGGTCGAGCCGGCCGACGTGTCCGACGACTGGGCCGTGCTGACCGTTTCCGGGCCGTCGGCGTCGGACGTGCTGGGCGCCGCCGGGCTGCCGGCGCCGCGCGAGCGCGCGACTGCGCTGCCGTCGGGCGGGTTCGTTCGGCGGGCGCCCTGGGGCTTCGACCTGATCGTTCGCCGAACCGATTCGACGTCGACCTTCGACGCGCTGGTGGCGGCCGGTGCCGCCCCGGTCGGCACCCTGGCCTTCGAAGCGCTGCGCGTCGCGGCCCGGCGACCCCGCCTCGGCCTGGAGACCGACCACCGCACCATCCCGCACGAGGTGGGCTGGATCGGCGGCGCCGTGCACCTGGACAAGGGCTGCTACCGCGGGCAGGAGACGGTGGCCCGCGTGCAGAACCTGGGCCGGCCGCCGCGCCGGCTGGTGCTGCTGCACCTGGCCGGCGAGTCCGACGTGCTGCCCCTGCCCGGGACGCCGGTCGAACTGGACGGCCGGCCGGTCGGGTTCCTGGGTACGGCGGTGCACCATTACGAGCTCGGCCCGATCGCGCTGGCCGTGATCAAGCGGTCGCTGCCCGACGATGCCGCCTTGACGGTGGCTGGCGGCGCCGCGGCCATCGACTGAGGCCGCCCATTCGCGGCATAAGCCGCATCGCTACGTTCGAACCGTGACATCGAGCCGGCAGGCGGCCCAGGTCGCGCGCGCTGCACCGCGAGCAGGACCGTCAGCTCGCGGCGCGTCCCGGCAATCCGCTGTCACCCGGGGTGTTCCTGGTCGAGGTGGCCAACCGGGTCGCGGCGCTTCGGGTGCTCGGACCGGGTTCGGCCGAGCTGGCCACGGCCGGCGGTCCGCCCGCCCGGCTGGGCGTCCGGGCAGCGAAGAGCGGGCGGCTCTGGCGCCGGCGGCTGCGGCTGTTCTGCGCGGACGGCGAGCGGATCGTGTTGCCGTTCGCGCCGGGGGAGTACGGCATCGGCGAGGTGGGACGGGCTGGACTTCGTCGTGGCGCTGCCGCTGGCCCGGTGGCGGCTGGGCCAGTTCGTGGTGTTCTTCGGGCCGCGGATGCGCCGGCGGCACCAGCGCATGCTGGCGGGCCGCGCGATCAAGCGCGGGTGCGCGGATCCGGCTGACTCAGTCCGAGGGCTGCTCGATCAGCTGCGCGATGTAGAGCGGTTCGCCGAGCTTGGCCAGCAGTTCCAGCTGCGTCTCGAGGTAGTCGATGTGCTCCTCCTCGTCGGAGAGGATCGACTCGAAGATGTTCGCGCTGGTGACATCGCCGGTCCGGCGCATGTACTCGATACCTTTGCGCAGCCGATCGACGGCCTCGACCTCGACGGCCAGGTCGGCGTCGAACATCTCCTTGATGTTCTGTCCGATCCGCAGCGTGAACAGCCGCTGGTAGTTCGGCAGGCCGTCAAGGAACAGGATGCGGTCGGTCAGGGTCTCGGCGTGCCGCATTTCGTCGATGGACTCGGCCCTGGTGTGGGCCGCGAGCTTCACCCAGCCCCAGTTCTCCTGCATCTTGGCGTGCAGGAAGTACTGGTTGATCGCCGTCAGTTCGGCGGTGAGCTGCTCGTTGAGGAACTCGATGACCTTCTCGTCGCCACGCATGCTCGAGAGGCTAGCCGCCCCTACGCCACCTGCAGGCCGGCGTCCGCAAGTGGGCAACCGCCGCAGCGGGCCTCGATCAGGTCCTCGAGCGTGTCGTGGCAGGTTCCGCAGGTCGTGCCGGCCTTGGTGGCGTCGCCGACCGCCTCGACGGTCGTCGCGCCGGCATCGACGGCGTCGACGACCTGGTGGTCGGACACCGCGTGGCAGATGCAGGCGAACACGGAGCTCCTCGGCGGTTCGGGCCGGGTTCGGCCGGCCGTTTAGGCAAGCCTAACCATAGCCCGGGCCACCGCCAAGACCCAGTTCGAGTGATCTGCCTATCCCCGGACGCGCGTAACGGCGGTGGGGCCCGCCGTACAACCGTCGCGATGTCGCGGCCGACGGTCCCTACCGGAGCCGAGGAGGTTGGTCGTGACGCGTGCTTCCCTGGCCGAGAGCCGCCGCTCGTCGTTCGCGCGTCGGCGCGTGTCCCGCGGGCCCGCCCTGTCGCTGGTCGGGGCGGTGCTCGTCGGCGGATTTGTCGGCGGAATCGCCCGGTACGGCGTCACCCGACTGTGGCCGGCGCCGGCGAACGGGTTTCCGTGGGCGACCTTCGTCGTCAACATCAGCGGGGCGTTCGTCCTGGCCCTGCTGCTGGTGCTGATCACCGACTGGCTGCCGCCGACCCGCTACGTCCGCCCGCTGCTGGGCACCGGCTTCTGCGGCGCCTGGACGACGTTCTCGTCGGTCGCTGCGTCGACCGATCAGCTCGTGGCCCACGACCACGCGGGGATCGGCGTGCTCTACCTGATCGGCAGCCTCGGCCGCCGGACTGGTCGCGGCGGCGGCCGGCCTCGCCACCGGGCGGCTGCTCGGTCGACGTTCAGACGGGAGCTCACGATGCAACCGGTCAAGCGCCTCACGATCTTCATCGGCGAGTCGGACCACTACCACCACCACTCGTTGTGCACCGAGATCGTGCATCGGGCCCGCCGGTCCGGGCTGGCCGGCTGCTCGGTGTTCCGGGGCGTCGAAGGCTTCGGGGCCAGTCAGCGGGTGCCCACCGCGCACGTGCTGAGCTTGTCCGAGGACCTGCCCATCGCGATCGTCATCGTCGACACCGCCGAGCGGATCACCGAGTTTCTCCCGCAGCTGGACGAACTGATCACCGAGGGGCTGGTGATCGGCGACGACGTCGAGATCGTGCGCTACGTCGGCCGGGACAGCTGATGCTGCTCGCCCTTGCGGTGGCCGGGGCCGCCGGGCTCGGCGCCGTGGCCCGCTACCTGCTCGACCAGTTCGTCGGGCACCGGGTGGCCGGCGACTTCCCCTACGGGACGATGATGATCAACGTCAGCGGGTCGTTCCTGCTCGGGCTGACGCTGGGCCTGGCCGCCCACCACGGGCTGGGCCGGTGGTAGCGCCTGTGTAGCGCCCGGAAAAGACGAATCGCGCAACCTGCGAGCAGGCTGCGCGATTCGGCGACCGGTTCGGGTCAGACCCTGGTGTACACCTCGTCGGGCTCGTCCGGCCGGGGGCCGGTGGGCACGCCGCGCGCGATGGCGGCGTCCTCGGCGTCGATCGAGACGTGCGGCGTGATCTTCTCGAGCGCCTTCGGGAAGAACCAGTTAGCCTTACCGAACATGTGCATCAGCGACGGCACGAGCACCGTGCGCAGGACGAACGCGTCGAGGAAGACGGCGCTGGCCAGCCCCAGGCCGAGCAGCTTCACCGCCCGGTTCGGGTCCAGGATGAATCCGAAGAACACCGTGATCATGATCAATGCCGCGGCGGTGATGATGCCGCCCGTCTCGGCCTGGCCGACCGTGACCGCGCGCTTGTTGTCGCGGCTGTGCACCCACTCCTCGTGCATACGGCTGACCAGGAACACCTGGTAGTCCATCGACAACCCGAACAGGATCGCGAAGAACATGACGGGGGCCCACGCCTCGATGGGTGCGCCCTTGCCGATGCCCAAGGCCTCCGATCCCCAGCCCCACTGGAAGATCGCGACGACCAGACCGAACGACGCACCGGCCGCGAGCAGGTTCATCGCCGCGGCGGTCAGCGGCACGACGAGGCTGCGGAACGCCACGAGCAGCAGTAGGAAGGACAGGCCCACCACTGCGGCGATGAACAGCGGCAGCTTCTCGGAGAGCACCTTCGCGAAGTCCACGTAGATCGCCGTCTGGCCGTACACGTAGACGTGGTCGGACGTGCCCTGATACAGCGGCGGCAACACGTCCTTGCGCAGATCGTTGACCAGGCTGGTCGTGGCCTTGTCCTGCGGCGAGGTCGTGGACTTGATCGAGATCAGGTTCAGCGTCGGAGTCAGCGGTTTGCCGACGACGACGCTGTTCGGGTCGACGTCCTTGACGTTCTTCACCGCGCCGGCGACCTTGGTGGCCGTCTGCGGGGCCGAGTTGCCGCTGACGACCAGGGTCAGCGTCGAGTTGTAGCCCTTGCCGAAGCCCTGCGCGATCAGGTCGTAGCCCTTGCGGGTCGTGGTGCTGGCCCGGTCGTTGCCCTGGTCGGCGTGGCCCAGCTGCATGGAGAAGAAGGGAATCGCGAGTGCGATCATGATTGCCGCGCCGACGAACCCCGTGGCGTACTTGCGCCGGGACACCATCTCCGCCCACCGCGTCCAGAAGCCGGGGTGGACGTCGACGAACTCGCCGGCGCGCACGGCCCGCCGCTGCTTGCGGGGCAGCACCTTCAGGCCGAGCAGACTGAGCAGGGCCGGCAGGAGCGTGACCGACGCGAGCATGGTCAGGCCGACTGCGATGGCCGTGCCGATGGCCAGGCCGTAGAAGAAGCTGACGCCCAGCAGGGTCAGGCCGAGCATCGCGATGCACACGGTCGTACCGGCGAAGAGGACCGCCCGGCCGGACGTGTTGATCGCCGCCGTGATCGAGTCCTGGACGCTCATGCCGCGGCGCAGATTTCGCCTGTGCCGGGTGACGATGAACAGCGCATAGTCGACGCCGACACCGATCACCATCAGCTCGGTCAGCTGAGGCGTGATGTTCGAGACGTTCATCGCGTGGCTGAGCATGCCGATCAGGCCGAGGCCGCTGGTGAGCGCGGCGATGGCGCTGGCGAGCGGCAGCGCGGTGGCGCCGATGGTGCGGAAGACGATGCCCAGGATGATGAACGCGGCGATGAAGCCGATCAGGAACGGCGGGATGCCGCTCTCCTTCTGGCCCTGGCCCTGGAAGCCGTCACCGGTGAATTCGACCTGCAGGTTAGAGCTGTTCAGCGGCTTGAGGTGGTCGTACACCCCGTCGAACAGCTTCTGCTCGTACTTCGTCGTGAACCAGGTGACGTTGACGATCGCGACTGTCTTGTCCTGGGACAGCTGCGTCGGCGCGGCAGGCCCCTGCGTCGCCTGGCCGTTGGGGCCACAGGTGACCGAACCCCACGGGCTGGTCACGCTGGTGACCTTCAGGTTCTCGGCGCAAAGCTTCTGCAGGTCGGACATGACGTCGGCCGGCGGCGACTGCAGGTTGCCGGACTTGGCGTGCATGACGACCTGGCCGGTCAGACCGTTCTGGTTGTCCTGCCCGGAGTGCTTGAGCAGGTCCATGACCGTCTGGGTCTCGGTGCCCGGCAGGCTGAACGTGTCCTTGTAGTTGGCACCTCCGAGCGATCCGGAAATGCCTTGCGTTATGACGATGAACGCGAGCCACGCGACAATCACGAGCCAACGCCGTTGAATGGCGAGGCGGGCGAGCCTTTGCATGAGTGCACTCCGGAAAATCAACGACACCTCGGGCCCTTGCAGGGTGCCTTGTGACTGGCTCCTACGCGACCCGATTCTCAGGCGCCTGACAGTGTTAAAGGCACCTGAGAGTCATGAATCGAGTGTGACCGAGGCCGCTAGCTGAGCGCTTGCATCTGCTAGCACTTGTGGGTAACACTCGGTGGCGTGAACGTCGACGGGATCCGTGAGCGGGCCAAGAAGGCCGGCACGATCGGGGAGTTCATCCGCGAGCAGCGCGAGCAGGCGCAGGTGTCGGTGCGCCAGCTGGCTCGGCTGGCCGGGGTGTCCAACCCGTACCTGTCGCAGATCGAACGCGGGCTGCGCAAGCCGAGCGCCGACATCCTGCAGCAGATCGCGAAGGGCCTGGCGATCTCCGCCGAGCAGCTCTACATCCGGGCGGGGATCCTCGAGTCCCGGCACGGCGACCCCGAACTGATCGCCGCCATCCTGGCCGACACCGGCCTGGTCGAGCGGCAGAAGCAGGTGCTCATCGAGATCTACGAGTCGTTCCGGCGCGAGAACGCGGCCGGCGGGCAGAGCGCCGAGCACACCGACGTGGCGGCCAACGGCGGCACCGGCCGCCCAGAGAGGAAATGAGGAGTAGCACTGATGTCGATTGCCAATGACGTTCGTTCCTACGCTGACAGCGCGCTCGAGCAGAGTCGCCAGGTCGTCGACCAGGCACAGGCTCGGTTCAGTGGCGTCCAGGGCAATGCCCAGGACTTCGCCGGCAAGGCGGCCGACAAGGCGAGCGCCACCTACGCCGACCTGCGTACCAAGAGCGAGGCGCTGTACGGCCGGGTCAGCACGCTGCCCGTCGTCGAGCGGGTCACCTCGACCGTCGAGCCCTACGTGGCCCAGTTCAGTGCGCAGCTCAACGGCTATCGCACCACGGTCGCGGAGAAGGTCGAGCAGGCCTACGCCGACCTGAAGAAGAACGACCAGGCCGCCAGGATGCTCGGTGCAGCCGAGGCGGCTGCCGGTGTCGTCATCGAGACGGTGAACGAGCGCGTGGTCACGCCGGTCAAGTCCGTGCTCGACCGTGAGCCGGCGACTGTGACCAAGGCGCCCGGCGCCAAGACGGCCACCGCCGACTCGGAGCCGGCCAAGGCCGCGGTCAAGCAGCCGGCCAAGGCCGCCGAGAGGGCTCCGGCCAAGGCCACGGAGAAGGCTCCGGTCAAGACGACGTCGCCGGCCGAGGCCACCCCGGCCAAGCGCACGACGCAGCGCACGGCCAAGGCCTGAGCGGGCCGCCGGCCGGCCCGGCGCCCTGGCCGCACGACTGACCGCCCTG
Source organism: Jatrophihabitantaceae bacterium (assembly GCA_036558905.1). GTDB lineage: Bacteria > Actinomycetota > Actinomycetes > Mycobacteriales > Jatrophihabitantaceae > DASXRA01. Next base: position 23,878 of record DATBER010000040.1, read on the forward strand.
CCCGGGATCCCCCGCCCGGTGCGGGGCGGTCGCCTATTCACACGAACAACTACGCTTCTTGCATGCACCTGATCGACGACGTCTACTGGTGGGTCAATTGGGTGCTGTACTGGGGCATGGTGGCGCTGCGGGCCTGGGCCGTCATCGATTGCGCAACCCGGAAGGCGGCCGCATTCCCGGCGGCCGACAAGCTCACCAAGCCGGCTTGGCTCGCCATCACGATCATCGGCGGCGGGCTCGGGTCGCTGTTCTTCTACCCGCTGCACATCGTGTCGCTGATCTCGCTGGTGGCGGCGCTGGTGTACCTGTGCGACGTACGTCCGGCCGTGCGTGAAGTGTCCGGCGGCAGTCGCTGGTAACGGCTCAGCGCAGCTGCGAGCGCGCGGTCGGCGCCAGGCGCAGCTGCTGCGGAGATTCGGTCAGGTACTCGGCCAGGCGTTCGTGGACCCTCGACGTCGCCCGCCGGTGCGCGTCGTACTCGTCCGCATCGGCGAATCGGGCCAGCCACAGCACCACCCGGGCGTCCTCGCGGACCGGTAGCGCCGGGAAGGTGTTCGGCGCCGCCTCGGTGCGCAGGCAGGCCAGCGGGGCGATGTCGAGTTCGGGCTCGACGCTCCGTCGGAATTCGTCGAGGGCCGCTGCCTCGTCGGTCACGTGATAGACGGTGGCGGCGATCAGCGACGGGTCGCCACCCCGAGGTTCGCCCAGGTGCGGGTAGCCGTCGCCCAGGTAGATCGGCCGCAGCATCAGCACGTCGTCGGAGTCGACCATGGTGGCGTTGGCCGCCCGGCTGTGCGCCTTCCAGTCGGGGCCGCCGTAGAACGCGGCCAGCGCCTCGCCCCGCGCGGCGTGATCGGGGAAGCCGCGCAGCCACACGAACCGGTCAGGATCGTCCAGGTCACGGAACTGGCCCACCACGTGCATCCCGACCTTCTCCTGGGTCTCGACGAACTCGCGATCGAACAGCTCGACGAGGGTGTCGCGTTGTCCGGGATGCAGCGTGTACTGGCGGAAGTCGACGATCGCGCAGCACGGATCGAGACGAATCGCGTTCATGCGCGCACCCTACGAATGGGCGCCGACAGCGCAGGGGGTTGACGGGTCGGCGAAGGCTGTCTGGCGCCTGCTGTCCAATAGGAAAGTCTCCGTTCAATTACGGGAGGCGTTCGGCGCCCGGACGTGCGCGCAGCCAACCCGCTGGTGCGACAGTGGTCGCCGATCCGCGACCCGCTCGGCGACCTGCTATGACGCGATACGTCGTTGCAGCGGACGGCGGCAACTCCAAGACCGACGTTGTACTGTCCACTGTGGACGGTGAGGTGCTGGCGCAGGTGCAGGGCAGTGACACGCGCCCGCACGTCACCGGCATGGATCGCACCGCTCAGGACCTGGCCGCCATGGTGCGCGACCCGACCGAGCGCGCTGGCTTCGACCCCGGGCAGCCGATCGTGGCCGGCGCGTTCTACCTGGCCAAC
>DATBER010000041.1:0-43374 GCA_036558905.1 Jatrophihabitantaceae bacterium
GCCCGGCGATGAGCCGGAGCGTGGTGTCTTGCCGCAGCCGCTCGGGCCGAGGAGCGTGACCAGCTTGCCCTCGGGAATCTCCAGGTCGATCCCGTCGACGGCGTTGGCGGTGACCGAGCGACCCGGGTAGCGCTTGGTGAGGCCGGTCAGTTTGATCATCGGGTTCCCCTTTGGATGCCGAAGCGACGGCTGGCGAGGCTCACCGTGGCGGCCAGGACGGTCAGGAAGGCGACGATGAGCACGCCGAGCGCCGCCACCACCGGGTAGCTGCCGTTGGAGTAGAGGTCGTACACCTGAACGGACACGACCTCCGTGCCCGAGGAGTAGAGGAAGATCGCCGCCGATATCTCGCGGAACGCGACGATCATCGTGTACAGGAACGCGGCCAGCAGCGAGGGCATGAGCAACGGAACGAACACCCGCCGGAACGACTGCGTCCACGAGGCGCCGCTCGCGGTGGCGGCCTCTTCCAGCTCGTCCTTGATCTGTGACATGCCCGGCACGAGGTAGCGCATCCCGTAGGGCAAGGTGATCGTCACGAACGCGACGATCAGGATCGTCAACGTCCCGTAGAGGTGCACCGGCAGCGGAGCGGCCAGGTACCAGTACAGGATGCCGACGCCCATCACCACGCTCGGCACGGCGATCGGCACGGTGGCCAGGCCGTCGAGCAGCCCGCGTCCGAAGACCTTCGTCTTCACCGTGATGTAGGCGACCACCGCACTGAGAGCCGTGACGATGAGTGCCGACGCGATCGCGGTGACCAGGCTGTTCTTGACCGACTGGGTCAGGCCCGGACGCTTCAGGATCTGGTGGTAGTTCGAGAACGTCAGATCGTGCAGGGCGTGCCAGGACGGCTGCTCGTACCCGGGCAGCAGCGACGACCAGACCAGCATGGCGATCGGCAGGGCCACGGCGACGACGAAGAACAGCATGAACCCGGCGAAGCCGAGCCACCGCCAGCGGCCGAGGTCCTGCGGGCGGGAGCGGAATCCCTTGCCGGTGATCGTCTGCACGGCCGTGCCCTTGCCCAGCCGCTGCGCGAGCAGCAGGCCCAGCGAGGCCACCACGAGCACGAAGATGCCGAGCACACCGACCGTGCCGTAGTCGGGCGGGAAGCTCTGCAACGCCGAGTAGATCCGGCTGACGAACACGAATCGCCGTCCTGGTACGCCGATCAGCTGAGGCACCTCGAACGTCGAGATCGTCTGGATGAACATCAGCAGCGCGGCCGACATGATCGCCGGCCGGGCCATGCGCAGCGTGATCCGCCGGAACGTGTGCAGCGGCGACGACCCCGACGCCAGCGCCGCCTCCTCCAGCGACGAGTCCATCGACGTGAACGCCGCGGTGCCCATCAGGTAGGCCACCGGGATGACGTGCATCGACTGGACGAACACCATGCCGGTCAGCGAGAACACGTTGAAGATCGGCAGGTGGGCATCGCGCAGCACCACGTTGATCGGCCCGCGCTGCGGGGAGAGCAACAGGCTCCAGGCCACCGTGTTGAGGATGCCCGGGATGATCAGCGGCACCAGAGCCGCCACCCGGGCGAACGCCTTCGCCGGCGTGTTGGTGCGTACGACCAGCCAGGCCAGCCCGAACCCGATGACGGTGCTGACGACCGCCGTGGCCGTCGCGTACACGAAGGAGTTCAGCACCAGCTCGCCGAAGCCCGGCGCGGTGAACGTGTCGACGTAGTGCTGGAACGTCCAGGTGCCTTGCGTGACGCCGAGGAACTGGGTTTGCAGGCTCGCGTACAGCATCGTGCCGATCGGCACGAGGGCCAGGTAGGCCACCGCTATGGCGGCGACGGCGAGCGTGATGTAGCGCGGCTCCAGGAAGTCGCGCCACGTCCGCCGCCGCCCTCGCGCCCGATCCCGGGTCGGTGAGACCGGGCGGTCGGCCAGCACTGTCATGCGGTTCCCATCGTCGTCGGCTGGAGGTGCGGCGATCCCGAGATCACGGCGCGTGCAGGGCGTTCTTCATCTCGTCGAGCTCCTGGTTGTACTGCGCGCTGGACAGGTTGGGCTCGCCCCAGGCCGGCGGCCACTTCGACTCGTCCCACACCTTCGGATCATTGTCGACGTCGTTGCGGATCGAGGTGTGGTTCGTGATGGACACTACGGCGGCCTGGCCGTCCTTGGACACCATCCAGTCCTCGAACAGGCGGGCGGCGGCCGGGTGCGGCGCGTTCTTCACCACGTCGATCAGGGTCAGCGACGCCGGCAGCGGGTTGGTGTTGACGAACTCGACCGCGTTCGGCGTCTTCTTCTTCAGGCTGGACGCCTTGTACCCGTAGGCGGTGGCCGCTCCGGCCGGCTCGCCGGCCTGCACCTGGGTCAACGCCTGGGTGTGGCTCTCGACGAACACCGGCTTGTTGTCGCCGAGGCCCTTGAGCAGGGCGAGCGCCTTGTCGTGGCCCATCTCCTTGACCAGGCTGTCGTACCAGTTGACCGCGCCCGGGTCGATGGAGAACTGGCCCTTCCACTGCGGCTTGGTCAGGTCTTCCCAGGACGTCGGGACCGGCAGACCCTTCTGCTTGACGATCGTCGGGTTGTACGCGATGGACGTCGTCACGATGTACACCACGCCCTCGTAGCCGGCCGGCAGGTCCAGCCCGGAGGGCAGCGGCGCGATGTCCTTCGGGGTGTACGGCTGCAGTGAGCCGGCCTGCAGCAGCTGGGCCACCTGCGGCGAGTCGCCGGACACGACGTCGGCGTTGTACTTGCCGCCACGCTGCTCGGTGATGATCCGCGGCGGGATCTTGTCGGCGGACAGCCGCAGCGGGTTCACCTTCACGTTCGGGTACTTCTTGTTGAACGCGGCGACGATCGGCTGGACGTCGTCGTCGGCGAACGTCGTGTACCAGGTGAGCGAGTGCTCACTCGCGGCCTGGGCGGCCAGCTGGTCGGGCGACAGGGCGTCGAGCGACGTCGACTTCTGCGGGGCCTTGCCGCCGGGGGCCCCGCTACTGGAGCCGCAGGCGGCGAGAGTGACGGCCAATCCGACGGCCGCCATGGACGTCAACGCTTGGTACAGCCTCAGCCTTGCTCTCATCGTGGTTCCCCTCGGGTACAGGTCGAGCCGGTGGCCATGCTGGCCGTTGGAGTCTCTTGCTGGCGCGCATCCGTCGCGGCTGCCAAACGGGCCGGAGCGCGCTCGGGAGCCACGGTGGGAGTGCGCTGGGTCACGTCACCACTGAGTATGGCCATAAGGTAGGACCATTTGTCAATGGAATCGGCTAGGCCGTGACCCGTCGGAGTTCCGACTCGGGGGCCGGGCTGGGTTCGCGTTCAATACGGTAGCGGCTGACGCTGCTGTGCCGCAGAACGTGCAGCACGGCGTACGCGATGGGTACCAGGCTGCCTACGGAGAGCGCAGCCACGGGGCCGATGAGCGCGGCGATCCAGCCGATGTTCAGATCGCCGAGGGCCGGTCCGCCCCGGGAGGCCATCTGGTAGATGGCCGACACCCGGCCCCGCATCGTGTCGGGCGTCTCGAGCTGGACGACGGCCTGCCGGATCGTCGTGGCCACGGCGTCGCACGCACCGACCAGCGCTCCGGCCAGGAGTGCGACCGGCAGCCAGGGTGACTGGGCCAGTGCGATCGTCGTCACGCCGTAGCCCATGGACGCGGCCAGCAGCACGAGGCCGAGCGGGCGGCAACGGGCCATCACCCGAAAGACCGGGTAGGTCGCCAGCAGCGCACCGGCGCTGGGTGCGGCCGAGAGCAGCCCATAGCCGGTCGGGCCGGCGTGCAGCACGTTCAGTGACAGGGCCGGCAGCACGACCCGATAGGCGCCGAACAGGGTGGCCGACAGGTCGATGCTCATCATCAGCCAGATCAGCGGCCGGCGGCGCACGAAGCCGGCTCCCTCGGCGATGGTCCGCACGACGCCGTGCTTGCGGGCCTCGGGCACCAGCCGGGGTGTGCGCAGCACCCCGAGCACGACGACGAGGACGGCGTAGGTGGCCGCGTCGACGATGTACATCAGCCCGGGTCCGTGCACCGCGATCAGCAGGCCGGCCAGGGCCGGGCCGATCAGCACGGCCAGCTCGCGCGACGGGTTGAGCAGCGCGAACGCCTGGGGCAGCTCGTCGCGCGGGATCATCGCCGGGATCAGGGCCTGCCGGGCCGGCTGGTCGAACGTCGCCGCGGCGGTTGTCAGCAGGACGCACAGCAGCACGTCGGCGGTGGTGGCCACTCCGGCCTCGGTCAGGGCGGCCAGTGCCGCGGCCACGACCATGGCCAGCAGCTGGGCGGCCTGCAGCAGGCGTCGCCGGTCCAGGCGATCGGCGTACGCGCCGCCGAACGGGCTGAGCACGAGCAGGGCCACCGCCTGGGCCAGGCCGACGAGGCCGGTGAGCGCCGTCGAGCCGGTGAGCCGGTAGACCTGGTAGAGGTTGGCGGCTACTGTGCCTCGCGTCCCGATCTGCGAGACCACGACCCCGAACCAGTAGAGGTTGAAGTCCCGATGGCGCAGCGCCGGCGACACGTTCATAAGTGGCGGCAATCCTCACGTTCGGAGGCAAAGGCCTATTGGTAATGCCAAAAGATCCTGACGCACCGGACATGGCTTTGACAAGATCGGACAGCACCTTCGGCTGACGGTCCGCCAATGGTATGTTCGACTCAATGGTCTTACATTTAGATCCTGAACGCAGTCCCTGAACGGCTGGCGCGGTAAGGGTCGTGAGCACCGGGCCAGCACCGGTCGGCGGCGAGAGGGCGGGCGAGGATGCTCAAACAGGACATCAACGAGCTGTTGACGCGGACCGGGCCGGGTACCCCGATGGGCGACCTGTTCCGGCAGTACTGGGTACCGGCGCTACTGGCCGAGGAACTGCCCGAGGACGGGTGCCCGCCGGTGCGGGTGAAGCTGCTGTCCGAGCGGATGATCGCGTTCCGGGACAACGCCGGCCGGTACGGGTTGATCGACGAGTTCTGCGCGCACCGGGGTGCGTCGCTGTGGTTCGGCAACAACGAGGTCGGCGGCCTGCGGTGCGCCTACCACGGCTGGAAGTACGACGTCACCGGCCAGTGCGTCGAGGTGCCGTCCGAGCCGGACAACAGCACGTTCTGCGAGAAGGTCAAGCTGACCGCCTACCCGCTGGTGAAGGTAGGCGACGTGCTGTGGACGTACATGGGCGACCCGGCCAAGCAGCCGCCGCTTCCCGAGTTCGAGTGGGTGCACGTCCCGCCGGAGCAGACCTACACCTCCAAGCGGTGGCAGGAGTGCAACTGGCTGCAGGCGCTCGAGGGCGGCATCGATTCGAGCCACGTCTCGTGGCTGCACTCCGCGGGGCTGCGCAACGACCCACTGTTCAAGGGATCGAAGGGCAACGAGTACAACCTGGCCGACATGCGGCCGTTCTTCGAGGTCGTCGAATCCGACGGCGGGCTGTTCGTCGGCGTCCGCCGCAACGCCGAGGAGGGCAAGTACTACTGGCGGATCACGCCGTGGGTCATGCCGGCCTTCACGATGGTGCCGCCGCGCGGCGACCACCCGGTGCACGGCCACTTCTGGGTGCCGATCGACGACGAGAACTGCTGGGTCTACACGTTCGACTACCTGCCGGTGCGCGCGCTGACCGCCAGCGAGCGGCAGGCCATGCAGGACGGCCACGGCGTCCACAACGAATACGTGCCGGGCACCTATCGCCCGCTGGCCAACAAGGACAACGACTACCTGATGGATCGCGAGGCCCAACGGCGGGGCGAGACGTTCTCCGGCATCAAGGGGATCGCCATGCAGGACGCCTCGCTGCAGGAGAGCATGGGCCCCATCGTCGACCGCAGCAAGGAGCGCCTGGTGTCGGCCGACAGCGGCATCATCAAAGCCCGGCGCAAGCTGGTGCAGGCCGCGCTGGCGCTGAGCGAGGACGGCGTGACGCCGCCCGGGGTCGATCCGGCCCACCATCGGGTGCGCTCGGCCGCGATCGTGCTGGAGCAGCAGGAGTCGTTCCTGGAGGCGTGCGCCGACGCGGTGGTCGCGACTCCGGGCGTCCCGCAGACCTCGGTCTGAGCCGCCATGACCTCGATGCGGCCGACGCTTCTGAGCAGCTGCGCGCTGGCGACCACCGCGGCCGAGGCCCGGTTCCGGATCGACGGCCGGCCACAGCCACCCCGCGCTGCGCTGGTGGTGGCCCTCGACGCCGGCGCCGCCGTCATCGTCGAACGGCTCGCCGCACGGGACTGGCAGGGCGCGCGCTTCCTGCGCTACGAGCCGGATCACGCCGACGGAGCTCGCCGGGACCTGGCCGACGTGGTGCTGACGTCGGCGGACGGCGACGTGCCGCTGAGCGAGCAGCTGCCGAGCACCGACTTCATGATGATGATCGCCACCGTGGACGACGGGGCGGAGGCGGCGACAGCCATCGGCAACGCCTGCACGCTGCACGGCATCATGACCGCCGGCCTGGTGTTCGCGAACGGCGGCGACGCGAACGCCGCGGTGTCAGCACTGCGCCCGCACGCCCGCGTGCTGCTCGTCTCGCACGACGAGGAGGACGCCGCCGAGGTGCTGTCCGCGGTGGGGGCCTAGGTCATGGCGAGGGTGAGCGTTCCCGCGCTGCACGAGATGAAGCGCACCGGTCGCAAGATCGTCGGCGTCGTCGCCTGGGACTATCAGATCGCGCGCATCGTCGACCGGGCCGGCGTCGACATCGTGTCGGTGGGCGACACGGTCGGCGTCAACCTCTGGGGACAGGCCAACCCGTTCGAGGTGACGATGGACCAGATGGTCACCGTCGCCCAGGCGGTGCGGCGCGGCGTGTCGAACGCCCTGGTCAGCTGCGACTTCCCGTTCGGGCCGTTACAGGAGGGCACCACCGCGGCGGTGCGGGCGGCCGTCCGGCTGGTCAAGGAGGCCGGCGTGGACATGGTCAAGCTCGACGGCGCGGCCGACTATCCCGAGGCGGTGACCGCCGTCGACCGGGCCGGCATCCCGGTGTTCGGGCAGATGGGCATCACGCCGCAACGCGCCCTGCGGTTCGGCCTGGACTACGGCACGATGTCGCAGCCCGGCGCGCGGGTACCGGAGGAGATGGCCGACGAGCTGGTCGGCGAGGCCAAGCGGCTGGAGGCGGCCGGGGCCGCACTGATCGACTTCACGAACTCCGGCCCGGTCGTCGGGCCGGAGGTCGCCCGGGCCGTGTCGATCCCGGTGCTGGGCGGGTTCGGTGGCGGGCCGTGGCTGGACGGGCGCGTCCGGATGGCCCACGCCGCGATCGGCTACGCGGCGGCCGGCCTGGACAACCCGCCGGACACCTACGCGGACGTCGCCCGCATAACGTTCGACGCAATCACCGCGTACGCCGGCGACGTCCGGGCCGCGCGCCAGATCAAGGGCGGGATACCGATCTAGGGCGGATACCGATCTAGGAACGTGTTCTGAGGAGGACGCCGTGCCCACCGCCGTCATCGACGGGATCGCGACCCGCTACGAGGTCACCGGCGACGGCCCGCCGCTGCTGATGTACTCGCCGGGCGGTTTCGACTCGCGGCTGGAGAACTGGTCGTCGCTCGGCAACTACGCCCGGCTCGGGTTGTTGCCGCGGCTGGCCGCCCGCTACCGCTGCGTCACGTTCGACCGGCGCGAGTCCGGCCGGTCCGGTGGGCGGGTCGAGCGGGTCGGCTGGTCCGACTACGTGGCCCAGGGCCTGGGCCTGCTCGATCGCCTCGGCATCGAGCGGGCGCACCTGATGGGTGGCTGTGTCGGGTGCTCGTCGGTCCTGGCCGCCGGAGTGGCCCGTCCGGACCGCGTCCTCAGCCTGGTGCTGTACTCGCCGGCCGGCGGCCCGCGCTACCGCATGAAGCAGCACGCCCGCTTCAACGCGCACGCCGCGTACGTCGAGACGAACGGGCTGGCCGCCGTGGTCGAGCTGGCCCGCTCGAGCGAAGCCTCGTTCACCGGCGATCCGCGCGTCGGCCCGTGGGCGACCGTGATCCGCACCGACGCGGCGTTCGCCCTGGAGTACGCCAAGTACGACCGCGACGACTACCTGACCCTGCTGGCCGGCCTGGCCCGGACGATGTTCGACCGCGACACCGTGCCCGGCGCCGAGCCGGAAGACCTTATGCGACTGGACATCCCGGCCCTGATCGTCCCGGGCCAGGACACCTCGCACGCGCCATCGGCCGCGCGCTACCTGCAGGAATGCCTGCCCCGCGCCGAGTACTGGGACGTGCCGGTCCGCGAGCAGACGGCGGATACCGCTCCGGACCGGGTGCTTCAGTTCCTCGACAGCGTTTCGCCCCGTTCGAGCGCGGCGATCTGATCCAGGCGCTGCTGGTGACGCCCACCCTTGAACGGGGTGGCCAGCCAGAGGTCGAGCAGCTCCTCGGCCAGCTCCGGAGTTAGCACCTTCGCGCCGAGCACCAGGACGTTGGCGTCGTTGTGGGCGCGCGAGATCTCGGTGGTGAACCGTTCGAGGCCGAGCCCGGCCCGCACCCCGCGGATCTTGTTGCAAGCCATGTGTTCGCCGCTGCCGCTGCCGCCGATCACGATGCCGCGCTCGGCGTGTCCGTCGACGACCTGCCGGCCCAGGTCAAGGCACAGCGGGGGATAGTCCACCGTCTCGTCCGGCGAGTGGGCGCCGCGGTCGTCGACGACGTGGCCCTGCTCCTGCAACCGGGCGATCAGCCGGGCCTTGAGCGCGATGCCGTTGTGGTCGGCGGCGATGGCGATCCTCACCCGATCAGCTCCCTCGTTCCGGCGGCGAACAGCGCGTCGACGTCGGGCGGCTCGGCCAGGATGTGCTGGCTGAGCGCGTGTCCGATCAGCTCGTCGAGCACGGCCCGGTTCGGCGCGATGCCGTAGGGCAGCGGGTCGGCGCCGGTGATCTGCATGACCTGCTCGTGCAGGCGATCCACGGCGGTGGGCGCCTCGATCGCGCCGCACCGCAGTTGCGCGACGTAGCGTCGCTTCGACTCGGCGAACGCGGCGAACACGTCGGCCGCGACGTCGGGATGCTCGGCGAGCACGTCGTCGCGCACCACGACGAGGTGGTTGATCGGATAGTGGCCGCGCTCGCGCAGGGCCGCGAACCCGGCAGCGGCGGCGTCCGGGATCAGCGGTGCGACGTCGGGGTGATCGACCTCCATGCCGACCGCGGCGGCCAGCTCGCCCGTCGCGACCAGGTCGGCGAGCGTCCGGCCCGGCTCCATCGGCACGACATTCTCCGGCGGCCGGTACTGGGCGACGTGCTCGTCGCCGGACAGCACCCAGGTGATCTTGTCCAGGTCGACGCCGTACTCGTCGGCCAGGATGCTGCGGGCCCAGACTCCGGTGGTGACCGTGTAGCCCCGGTTGACACCGACCCGCCGGCCCTCCAGGTCCTTCGGCGACGTGATGCCGGCCCGGGTGTTCACCACGATCGCGCCGTGGTGAAAGCCGCGCACCAGGAAGATCGGCAACGCGGTGAACGCGATTCCGTAGCGCTTGGCGCACAGGTAGGTGGTGATCGCCATCTCGCTGACGTCGAACTCGAGGTCGCGCACCATCCGTCGAAACCCTTGGACGAGAACGGGAATCTCCTCGAACGCCAGCTCGTAGTGCTCGGGCCTGACCTCGCCCGCCTTGAGCGCCCGGTTGTTGCCCTGGGTCCGCGTCACCGTCGTGAGCCGCTCCGTCACGTGCGTAGAATAGCAAACCATCAGACCATTCCCGGACTGTCGATCCTCCGACGAGGGGAGCGTTCATGGCCGAGCAGGTGGTGGCCGCGGTGCGGACCGCGCCGAGCACGACCGAGCTGCGCGAGTTCCCGATGCCCGACATCCCCGACGACGGCGCGCTGCTCAAGGTCGAGGTAGCCGGCATCTGCGGCACCGACGTCAAGATGTACGCCAAGCCGCCGTTCGCCGACCCGGTGATCATGGGCCACGAGAACGTCGGCGTGATCGCGAAAGCCGGCCGCAAGTTCGTCGAGCAGCACGGGTTCGACGAGGGTGACCGGGTGTTCCTGGAGCACTACGTCGGCTGCATGCGTTGCGAGTGGTGCCACCACGGCGAATACCGGCACTGCGAGTACACCGACTGGCGCACCAACCCGGACGCGCGCCGCTACGGCTACACCTCGGCGCTGAACCCGTACCACCTGTGGGGTGGTTTCGCCCAGTACCTGTACCTGCCGTGGAACGCCGTCATCCACCGCGTGCCGGACAGTGTCACTCCGGAGCTGGCCGGCATCGTGACGCCGATGTCGAACGGCATCGAGTGGGCGCTGTTCGACGGCGGTGTCGGCTACGACTCGACGGTGCTCATCCAGGGACCGGGCCAGCAGGGCCTGTCGCAGACCGTCGCCTGCAAGCAGGCCGGGGCGTCGCTGATCATCGTCACCGGGACCACCCGCGACGCCGCCCGCCTCGACCTGGCCAAGACGCTCGGCGCCGACCACGTGATCGACGTGCAGACCGAGGATCCTCTCGACCGGATAAGGGCGATCACCGGCGGGCAGGGTGTCGACGTCGTGCTCGACTGCACGTCCGGCGCCGGCGTCACGCCGGTGTTGCTGGGCATCGACGCGCTCAAGCGCCGGGCGGGCACCCTGCTGATCCAGGGCGAGCTGGCCGCCTTCCCGGACTTCCCGGTCAAGAAGCTGACCGAGAAGGCGATCACGATCAAGAGCGCCCGCGGGCACAGCTACCGGTCCTGCGAGCTGGCCCTCGCGCAGCTCGCGTCGAACCGCTTCCCGCTGGAGCGGCTCACCACGCACACGTTCGGACTGGACGACGTCGACCGGGCGATCCGGGCCGTCGGCGGCGAGGTCGAGCAGGACGTCGTGCACGTGTCGCTCATGCCTTGGGGGGCCTAGCGATGCCGACCGTCGTACGCAATCCGCCCCGCGCCGAGCGAGCCGTCGCCGACGCGTTCGCCGGCTACGGCGTCGCGACCGTGCACGAGGCCCAGGGCCGGACCGGCCTGCTCGCCCCGCACATCACGCCCATCTACGCCGGCGCGCACGTCGCGGGAACGGCGGTCACGGTCAGCGTCCCGCCCGGCGACAACTGGACGGTCCATGTCGCGGTCGAGCAGTGCGCCGAGGGCGACGTGCTCGTCGTGGCGCCGACGTCGCCGTGCCCCGACGGCTACTTCGGTGAGCTGTTGGCCACCGCGCTGGCCGCCCGAGGGGTGCGCGGGCTGGTGATCGACGCCGGGTGCCGCGATGTGGCCGAGCTGACCCGGATGGGTTTCCCGGTCTGGTCGGCCTGCGTGTCGGCCCAGGGCACCGTCAAGGCCACGCTCGGCGACGTCAACGTACCGGTGGTGTGCGCCGGGCAGCTCGTCGAACCGGGCGATGTCGTGGTGGCCGACGACGACGGCGTGGTCGCGGTCCGGCGGACGGCTGCCGCCGAGGTGCTCACGGCGTCGCAGGCCCGCGAACAGCGCGAGGGCGACCTGCGCAAGCGCTACGCGGCCGGCGAGCTGAGCCTGGACGTCTCGAACATGCGCGAGAAGCTCGCGCAGGCCGGGCTGACCTACGTCGACGGCCCGGCATGATCATCGACTGCCACGGTCACTACACGACCGCGCCGCCCGAGCTGCGGGCGTTCCGGGCCGAGCAACTGGCCGGCGGACACCCGGCGCCGCCGCGGATCAGCGACGACGCCGTCCGGGAGAGCATCGAGGCCAACCAACTCAGATTCCTGCGCGAGCGCGGCGGCGACTTCATGATCTTCTCGCCGCAGGCGTCGTGGATGGAGCACCACGAACCCGACCAGGCCGTCGCCGCGGAGTGGGCCCGGGTCAGCAACGACCTGATCCATCGGGTCGCGCAGCTGTTCCCGCAGCACTTCGCCGCCGTCTGCCAGCTGCCGCAGACGCCGGACGGCGGGCTGGACGCGTCGATCGCCGAGCTGCGCCGGTGCGTGACCGAGCGGGGCTTCGTCGGCGCCAACGTCAACCCCGACCCGTCGGGCGGGTACTGGACGTCGCGGCCGATGACTGATCCGTGCTGGTACCCGCTGTACGAGGCGCTCGTCGAGCTGAACGTTCCGGCGATGATCCACGTGTCCTCGTCGTGCAACCCGAACTTCCACGCCCTGGGCGCGCACTACCTCAACGCCGACACAACTGTGTTCATGCAGCTGCTGCGGGGCGATCTGTTCGCCGAGTTCCCGACGCTGCGGCTGGTGATCCCGCACGGCGGGGGAGCGGTGCCCTACCACTGGGGGCGCTACCGCGGACTGGCCGACCGGCTCGGCCGCCCGCCGCTGGGCCAGCACCTGATGGGCAACGTCTTCTTCGACACCTGCGTCTACCACCAGGCCGGCATCGACCTGCTGCTGCGCGTCATCGACATCGACAACGTGCTGTTCGCGTCGGAGATGATCGGTGCGGTACGGGGCATCGACCCGGAGACCGGCTTCCACTGGGACGACACCAAGCGCTACGTCGACGCCGCCGGGCTGTCCGACGACGACCGGCGCAAGGTGTTCGAGCGCAACGCCCGCCGCGTCTACCCGCGACTGGCTGTCTGACGCCGGCTGGACCCGCCGGTGGGGCGGCGGCGATGATTTCCGGCGTGCGATCTCGTCCTGATGGTCATGGCTGACATGACGCCCGACGATGAGGTCACGACCGCCCGCTCGGGCACCGACGCCGAGTTCGGGGCGATGATCGAGCGGTACCGCCACGAGCTGCAGGTGCACTGCTACCGCATGCTCGGGTCGCTGACCGACGCCGAGGACCACGTGCAAGAGACGATGCTGCGGGCGTGGCGCAACCGGTCGAGCTTCGCCGGCCGGTCGACCATCCGGGCCTGGCTGTACCGGATCGCCACCAACGCCTGCGTCGACACGCTGCGCACCCACCCGGAACGGGTCGTGCCGGTCGGCGACACCGAGAGCCCGCCGCCGTCGGAGCTGCCCTGGCTGCAGCCGTACCCGGACCGGCTGCTCGACCGAGTCGCGCCGAGTGCGGACCAGCCGGACGCGCTGGTCGTGGCCCGCGAGACGATCGAGCTGGCCTACCTCGCGGCCATCCAGCTGCTGGCGCCCAACCAGCGGGCCGTGCTGATCCTGCGCGACGTGCTGGGCTTCTCCGCCGCCGAGACGGCCGAATGCCTGGACACCAGCGTCGCGACCGTGACCAGCGCCTTGCAACGGGCGCGGGCCACGCTGCGCGAGAACCGCCCGGACGAACCAGGCGAGTGGCGGCCGGTGACCGAGCCCTCGGCCGACGAGCGGGCGTTGCTGCAGCGCTACATCGACGCCCACGCCCGGGCCGACGCACCCGCGCTGGTGGCGATGATGCGTGAAGACATCCGGTTCACCATGCCGCCGCAGCCCAGCCACTACGCGGGCCGGACCGAGGTCGGCACGTTCCTGAGCGAGGCGCTGCGGGTCGGCGGCGAGTTCCGGCTGCTCGCCACGACGGCCAACCGGATGCCGGCCGCGGCCAACTACCTGCGCGCCCCGGGCGACACCGAGTTCCGGGCGCTGTCGCTGGACCTGCTGCGCTTCGCCGACGGGCAGCTGGCCGAGATCACCACGTTCGAGCCGTCGCTGTTCCCCTATTTCGGGCTGCCCGAGCTCTGGCCCGGATCGGATTGGCGCCCGCGCGATTAGTTCGGCCGGCCGACCTCGTCACATCAGCATGGCCACCACAGCTCACCGGATCACCGCGCGGCTCCGCCCGCTGACCCTCGCGATTTTCGTGTCCGGCATCGCCCCCTGGGTCCCGGTCGAGAAGGTCTTCATGACCCAGCTCGGCTTCACCCCGTCCCTGGTGGCGACGATGGCCGCCGCGTACGCCGCGATCGTGCCGCTGCTGGAGATCCCGTCCGGCATCCTGGCCGACCGGTGGAGCCGCCGCGGCGTGCTGATGCTGGCCGGCGGCGCCGGATTGGTCAGCGTCCTGGTCGGCGCGATCAGCACCGGTGTGGCGACCTACATCGCCAGCGCGATGGTGCTGGGCGTGTACTTCGCGCTGCAGTCGGGCACCGTCGATGCGATCGTCTACGACACCCTGCTCGAAGAGGCCGGCCAGGCCGAGGCCTACGAGAGGTACTTCGGGCGGATGCAGGCGTGGAACAGCGCGGCGCTGACCGGCAGTGCTCTGGTCGGCGGCGTGATCGCCGGCCTGGCCTCGCCCCGGCTGGCCTACGTCCTGACCGTTCCGTTCGCTGCGGCCGGTGTCCTGCTGCTGCTGCGGTTCCGCGAGCCGCAGTTGCACCGCCGGGCCGCGCGCACCGGCACCCGCGCCCAGCTGGCGGCGACCTGGCGTGCAGTCGCCGGCCAGCCGCGTGTCGCCGCCGTCGTCGTGGCGAGTGTGCTGGCCGCCGCGACCATGCAGATGATGTTCGAGTTCGGTCCGCTGTGGCTGGTGGCGGCGGGCGTGGCCACGGCGGTGTTCGGTCCCTACACGGCCGGGATGACGGCCACCCTGGGCCTGGGCGGCGTGCTGGCCAGCCGGCTGAAGTTCGAGCGGCCCGCAGTCTCGGCCGCGGTCGCGCTGGTGCTTTTCGGCGGCGGACTGACCCTCTCGAGCGGCGCGACCGGCGTCGTCGTGATCGCCGGGCAGATCGTGCTCGCCGCCCTGCTGGCCACCATCGGCATCTACCTGTCCCGGCTGCTGCACGACGCGACACCGTCCGAGCTGCGCACCGGTGTGGCCTCGGGCGTAAGCACGCTGTCGTGGCTGACCTTCCTGCCGACGTCGCTGCTGTTCGGCGCGCTCAGCCGCACCGGCGGGGTGGCCGGCGCCGGCTGGATCGTCGTCGGGCTCGCCGCCGGCGTCGGCGGCACGCTGATCGGTCTGGCCCACCGCGCCGAGCGGGCCGCGACAGTGCCGTGCGGCGAGCCGGTTGCGGTGGCGGCGTGAGACACGGCGCGCTCTTCTGTCACGCGAAAGTGGCCGACGCGCGCCCAGCCGGGTCGAGTACAAAGGATCGAGCGATGCGGTTTCCCGGCCTCGCCCCGCGTACCAGGAGGATCTCGGTGTCCGATGCCCCACGTGCGACCAGGTTGCTGGACTGCCACTTTCACTGGTACCCGCAAGCGGTCGAGGACGGCCTGAACCGGGTCAACGGCAACACCCGGAGGCACTCGGCCGACTGGTTCGACCTCGAAGGGCAGCTCGCGCGCATGGACGCGCTGGGCCGTCGCGTCGACGTCATCTCCTCGACCGGGCCGTTCACCGGGTTGTTCACCGGCATCGACGCCGGCAACTCGCGCGCGCTGACCAGGCTGTACAACGAGACGATGGCCGACGGTCAGCGTCGCCATCCGGGCCGGGTCTGGGGCACCTGCGTGCTGCCCCTGCTCGACACCGACGCCGCACTCGCCGAGCTGGAGTACGCCGTCGGCACGCTGGGCCTGGTCGGCGTCAACCTGCCTGGTCGCATCGGCCCGTCCGACAACCTGGACGCCCCGCGCCTGGAAGCGCTCTACGCACGCATCGAGCAGCTGGGCGTGCCGATCTTCGTGCACCCGAACGACGAGGCGTTCGAGCCGGTCCTGCCCGGCTACGACGGAGCCCTGCACCTGAGCCTCGGACGGGTGATCGACGTCAGCGTGTCGGCGTACCGTCTGGTGCTCAGCGGCCTGATGGAACGCCATCCGGACCTGCGAATCGCGGTGTCGCACACCGGCGGCGCGTTGCCATACCAGGCCGGGCGCATGGACAAGAACTCGGGAGCAGCCAAGCTGCCCAAGCCGCCGACCGAGTACCTGCACCGGATGTACACCGACACGGTGTCGCCGCACACCGCGGGCGTCCGGTTCGCCGTCGAGTTCTACGGTGCCGACAAAGTGATGTACGGCAGTGACTACCCGTGCTGGGATCCGGACGCGGCGTTGCGGATCATCGACGAACTCGACCTCGACGACGACTCCCTGGACAAGATCTGCTACGCCAACGCCTACCGGCTTTACGGCCTGGACCGGTACGCCTCGGCCGCCGCCGTCAGCCCGGACGAGCCGCTCGCCGCCACCGCCGGCTGAGCCCGCTCGCCGCTCGGTACGGGTGACCGGCCGAGCCGACTGCGGTGCTCTGTGCGCGTTCTTAATTCGGCATAGCGGAAGTTTATTGAACCTGTTCCGTCAGTCAGTAGGGTTCCCGAGCATGATCTCCGCTTCTTTCCGGGACCCGCTCCGGGGCCGAGCCACTGACCTCGCCGCCGTCTCGGGGCGGAGCCGATGAGGGCACCTCGAATCGTCATCGCCGGAGGCGGCATCGGCGGGCTGACCGCGGCGCTGTCGCTCAGCCGCCGGGGCTTCGAGGTGACAGTGCTCGAGCGCTCAGCCGAGTTCGGCGAGATCGGCGCCGGTCTGCAGCTGGCTCCCAACGCGACTCGGGTGCTCAAGAGCTTCGGCCTGCTCGACGACGTGCTCGACGTCGGCGTGCTGCCCGACCGCCTGGTGCTGGCCGATGCGGCTACGCACGAGGAGCTGACCGCGGTCGACGTTCGCCGCTTCGACGAGCTGTTCGGCGGGCCCTACGTCGTGGCGCACCGCGGCGACCTGCTGTCGATCCTGCTTCGGGCGTGCACCGCCGAGCCCTCGATCGAGCTGCTCGCCGGCAAGGCCGTCGTCGCGGCGGCCGAGCCCGACGAGGGCGTCGTGGCGGTCGAGTGCGCTGACGGTTCGACGTACACCGGCAACGCACTGGTCGGCGCCGACGGGCTGCGCTCGACGGTGCGCACGGTGCTCGATCGCACCGACCCGATCTGCTCCGGATACGTCGCCTACCGCGGTGCCGTTCCGACCGAGACGGTGGCCGCTCGCTCGGGTAGCCGCGACGTCGTCGCCTACATCGGCCACGGGCTGCACTTCGTCCAGTACCCGTTGCGAGGCGGCCGTCTCTACAACCAGGTGGCCGTCTTCCGCAGCGAGCGGTACCTGCGCGGCGAGGCGGAGTGGGGTACCCCCGACGAGCTGGACGCCGCCTTCGCGGCGACCAGCGAGAAGATCCGAACCGCGCTGCAAGCCATCGACCGCAGCGTCAACTGGCCCATGTACGACCGCGATCCGCTGCCGCGGTGGGCGCACGGGCGCACGGTGCTGCTGGGCGATGCCGCCCACCCGATGTTGCAGTACCTCGCCCAGGGCGCCTGCCAGGCCATCCAGGACGCCGACTGCCTGGGCTACTCGCTCGCGGCCGCCACCGAGGCCGGCCGCGACGTCGTCGACGGATTCGCCCGGTACCAGCAGCACCGGGTCGGCCCGGCATCGCGCACCCAGCGCAGTGCGCGTCTCTGGGGTGACATGTGGCACTCCGACGGGCTGGTCGAGATCCTGCGCAACGCATACTTGCGCGAACGTGACCCGGACGACCTCCGGCACGTCGCGCCGTTCTACGCCCTCGCCGAGACGTGTTCCCACTCGACCCAGGGACGTCCCTCCCGGGCGGAGCCCTCACCGGCATGACGCCGTGCGGTGCTCGCTGCTACTCGGCCCCCAAATCCCTCCCATTGCCGTAGTGAAGAGATGAGGTCCTTCCCGTGACCGAAAACCACCCGTCCCCCGCGTGGAGAAGCCGGCGGGCCCGGCGGCTGCCCCTCGCGGCCGGCATCGCCATCCTGGGCCTGACGGTCGCGTCGGCCTGTTCGTCGAGCTCGAGCAAGCCGGCCAAGTCGGCCGGCGAGGCGGCTGCGGACATGGCGACCTCGTGCGGCGGCACCCAGGCCGACTGGAACACGCTGATCAGCGCCGCGGAGAAGGAGGGCAAGCTCTCCATCGCCGGTCCGCCGAACCCGACGGTGAACAAGGACGTGCCGGCCGCCTTCAAGAAGGAGTTCGGCATCAGCGTCACCTACCTGGCCGGCCAGAGCGGCGAGACCGCGCAGAAGATCAAGAGCGAGCGTTCGGCCGGCATCTACAGCCTCGATGACTTCCTGGCCGGCGGTAACACGATGTCCACCGTCATCTACGGATCGCACTGGCTGGACGACCTGAAGTCAGCGCTCGTATCGCCGAAGCTGACCCAGGCCGCCACCTGGCAGGGCAAGGCCACGGGTGCGCCGTTCGTCGACCAGCCGAGCTACAACAGCGTGGCCAAGCTGAGCATCCAGGGCCAGGAGCAGTTCATGGTCAACACCGACCTGGTCAAGGACGGCCAGATCAACGGCTGGAAGGACCTGCTCGACCCGAAGTGGAAGGGCAAGATCGTCGCGATGGACCCGACCACGGGCTCGGGCCTCGGCTTCAACGTCGCCGTCATGCTGCAGAACAAGTTCGGAACGGACTTCATCAACCAGCTGTACAAGGGCCAGAAGGTCGTGCTGCAAAGCGACGACCGCCAGGCCGCCGACGCCGTCGCCAAGGGCCAGTACGCCGTCGCGATCGGGGTGTCCGAAGCGAACGGTCAGCTGGACCAGCTCATCGCCGACGGGCTGCCCATTCGGGTGGTCTCCCGTCCGGACGACGCGCCGCAGATGGTGTCGGCCGGGTACGGCGAGATCGGGTTGATGAACAAGGCCCCGCACCCGGCGGCCGCGAAGCTGTTCGCCAACTGGGTGCTGTGCCCCGACGGCAACAAGGCCTGGAACGAGGCCAACCGCTACCAGTCGACGCGTGCGGATGTCAGCGTCGACGTTCCGGACTTCATCAAGGCCGACCTGAACAGCACGTTCTGGGACACCTACGACTGGAAGCTGCTCACCTCGAACACGACCGACCAGTTCGTCGACCAGCTCAGCCGGGACCTGAAGTAACGCGCGGGTGATGCCATGAGCCGAGCAGTGCGAGAGAAGGAGGAGCCCACGGTGATGCTCTCCAAGGCCGAGACCGCCGGGTCCGCTGCGACGGAGCAATCCGCTCCGGGGAGGGCTGCCACCGCGGACGAGACGCTGGTGCGACTGGACGGTGTCTCGCGCTACTTCGGGCGCGAGGCCGCGGTGAACCGCATCGACGTCGACATCCGCCAGGGTGAGGTGTTCGCGTTGCTCGGCGCGAGTGGTTGCGGCAAGTCGACTACGTTGCGCATGATCGCCGGCCTGGAACCTCTCGACGAGGGCCGGATCACGATGGGCGGGCGCGTGCTGGCCGATGCCGGCACGCGCAAGTCGCTCGCGCCGGAGAAGCGCAACATCGCGATCGTCTTCCAGTCCTACGCCGTGTGGCCGCACATGACCGTCGCCCAGAACGTCGCGTTCCCGCTGCGGATGCGGCGGGTGCCGCGCTCGGAGCGCCGGGCTCGCGTCGAGAAGGTCCTGAAGATCACCGGCATGGACGCGTGGGCCGACAAGTCGGCGACGTCGCTGTCCGGCGGCCAGCAGCAACGGGTCGCGCTCGCCCGGGCCCTGGTCTACGAGCCCGACCTGCTGCTGCTCGACGAGCCGCTGTCGAACCTGGACGCGCAGTTGCGCACCCAGATGCGCCGGGAGATCCGCCGCCTCAACCAGGAACTCGGCGTCACGATGCTGTTCGTCACGCACGACCAGGACGAGGCGTTCACCGTCGCCGACCGGGTCGGGGTCATGGCCGGCGGCCGGCTCGAGCAGGTCGGCACGCCGACCGAGATGTACGACCACCCGGCCACTCCGTACGTGCGCGACTTCCTCGGCCGCACGCTCAGCCTCGAGGGGACCCTGACCTGGTCCGGCTCGGAGGGCTCGATCGAGCTGCCCGACGTGGCCGGCGGCCGGGTCACCCCGCTGCACGACTCGGGTCTGGCCAACCTCGACGGTGAGCGGGTGCGGATGTTCTTCCGGCCCGAGGACGTCGAGATCGTCCCGGCGACGCAGGCGCTCGCGCCGAATCAGGTACCGGCCACGATCGTCGCTGACGAGTACCTCGGCGACCACTTCGAGTACCGCGTCGAGGTAGGCGGGTCGACGGGCGTGCTGGACGCGCCTCGACGGACCGGCTATCAGGTGGGCGACACCGTGGTGCTGCAGGTCGACCCGGCGCACGTGTCGGTGTGGCCGGCATGACGCTCACTACCTCGCCCCCGCCGGTAATCGAGGCTCCGTCGCCGGAGGCGCCTCCGCCGCCGCGCCGCTCGCGGATCGGTCTGCGCAGTTTCCGCGGCGTGCCGGTCGTGCTGCTCGTCGCGGTCCTGACGGCCGTGCCGGTCGTACTGCTGCTGATCAACAGCTTCAACGTGTCCCGGCCCGGCGAGCCTTCCCACTACGGGCTGGACAACTGGCGCAAGGCCTTCGACGACCCGCAGCTGACCACCGCCGTCTGGAACACGCTGCGCCTCGGCATCACCCGAACGCTCATCGCGACGGTGATCGCCACCGCGCTGTCGGTGCTGATCGCCCGCACGGACATGCCCGGTCGGCGCATCGTCGAGGTGTCGTTGTGGTTCGCCTTCTTCATCCCGCCGCTGTCCATGACGCTGGGCTGGATCGTCCTGCTCGACCCGTCGAACGGCGTGCTCAACACGACGCTGCGGTCCTGGTTCGGCATCACCGGGCATCACGGCCCGTTCAACATCTACAGCTTCTGGGGCATCATCCTCGCGCACATCAGCTCGTCGACCGTGCCGCTGATGACGATCCTGATCGTCCCGTCGTTGCGGCGGATGAGCTCCGGCCTGGAGGAGGCGGCGCGCAGCTGCGGGGCCGGGCGGTTCAGGACGATCCTCTTCGTCACCCTGCCGTTGGCCCGGCCGGCCATCCTGGGCGCGGCCCTGCTGAGCTTCATCTACTCGCTGAAGACGTTCGAGATCGAGTACCTGCTGGGTAACCCGATCGGGTTCAAGGTGTTCTCGACCCAGATCTACGACTGGATCTACCGCGACCCGCCGCTCTACGGCATCGCCACCGCACTGGGCATGCTGATCATCCCGGTCATGGTGCTCCTGGCGATCGGGCAACGGCTGCTGGTGCGCGACCGCACGTTCGTCACCGTCGGCTCCCGCGGATTCAGCGACGTGCCGATGGCGCTCGGTCCGGTGCGCCGGTGGATGGTGGCCGGCTTCGCCTACCTGTACGTGCTGCTGATCATCGGGCTGCCCGCCGGCGCGCTGATCGTGGGCTCGTTCATGCGGCGGTTCGGGTTCTTCCACATCCCGCACCCGTTCACCACGTCCAACTGGACGAACCTGATCCACGACAACCTGTTCGCCACCTCGGCGATGAACAGCCTCAAGATCGGAATCGGCGCCACGGTGCTCGGCGTGGTGATCTACTTCGCGATCGCCTACGTCATCGTGCGGAGCAAGCTGCGCGGTCGCGGCACCATCGACGTGCTGGCCTGGCTGCCGGTGGCGCTGCCCGGGATCCTGCTCGGGCTCGGGTTGCTCTGGCTCTACCTCGGCACCCCGCTCCGTACCGTGCTGTACGGGAGCGTGACCGGGCTGATCCTCGCCATCGTCATCAACCACCTCGCGACCGGCACGCAGCAGATGAAGGCCGGCATCGTGCAGATCAGCCCGGAGCACGACCAGGCGGCGCGGACCTGCGGCGCCCGCCCGCTGCGCAGCCTGTGGCACGTCATGCTGCCGCTGATCGGCCCGTCGATCGCGGCGGTGGCGGTGCTGACGTTCGACACGGCCATCCGCGACATCAGCTCCGTGGTGCTGCTGACCAGCGGCAACTCGCGGCCGCTTTCCGTGTTGCTGCTGGAGTACAGCTCGACGAGCGAGCTCGAGGAGGCGGCCGCCCTCGGCGTGATCATGGCCGCCGTCACCGTCATCGTCGGCCTGGTCGCGACCGCGCTCGCCGGCGGCCGGCTGCAGCGCAACGGGGCCCGGGCGCGGCGACGGCCGGGCAGGTCCCAGTCCACACAACCCACCGGCCCAGCGGCCGCGAGCTGAACGAGGATTCATGGCGATCGCGATATCGACCGACATCGGCGGCACGTTCACCGACCTGGCCGCCTACGACCTGGACACCGGGGAGATCTACCAGGCCAAGGACTACACCGATCCAGCCGACCTGAGCAGCGGCATCGGCCGGTGCATCGACAAGAGCGGTATCGCGCTCGCCGACGTCCCGGAGTTCGTGCACGGCTCGACGGTCGCGATCAACACGGCGATCGAGCGCACCGGGGCGCGCGCGGCGTTGCTGGTGACCCGGGGGATGCGTGACGTCTACGAGATCGGTCGCGGCAACCGGCCCGAGGCGTACAACCTTATGTTCCGGCGGCCGGTTCCGCTGGTCGGCCGGGAGCTGATCTTCGAGGTCGACGAGCGGCTCGACGCGCACGGCGACGTCATCCACCCGCTCGACGAGCAGAGCGTGCGCGACGCGATCGGTGCGGCGGTCGATTCGGGAGCCACGGCGATCGCCGTCTGCACGCTGCACTCGTACGCCAACCCGGTACACGAGGAGCGCATCGGCGAGCTGGTCGACGAGCTGGCCCCCGGGCTGTTCCGCACGCTCTCGCACCGGATCCTGCGCGAGTACCGCGAGTACGAGCGCATCTCGACGGCCGCCATGAACTCCTACATCGGGCCGAAGGTCAGCGGTTACCTCGACGACCTGCAGGCGGTGCTGACGAAACGCTCGTTCGCCGGGCGGACGTTCATCATGCAGTCCAACGGCGGCGTGATGATCCCGGACATCGCCCGGCAGGCGCCCGTCATGATGATGGAGTCCGGGCCGGTCGGCGGCGTGGTGGCGGCCGGCTCGATCGCCGCCGAGTACGGCATCGCCCACGCCGTCGCCTTCGACATGGGCGGCACCACCGCCAAGGCGGCGCTGCTGCGCGACGGCACGCCGGACATCGCCCAGGGCTACTACGTCGGCGGTTTCGCCAGTGGCGTCCCGGTGCGGGTGCCGGTGGTCGACGTCATCGAGGTCGGCGCCGGCGGCGGAAGCATCGCGCACCTCGACGTGGCCGGCGCGCTGCGCATCGGCCCGCAGAGCGCCGGTGGGCGTCCCGGCCCGGTCTGCTACGGCTGGGGCGGCACGCAACCCACCGTCACCGACGCCAACGCCGTGCTGGGCCGGCTCAACCCGGCGCACTTCCTCGGCGGCGAGATGGGGCTGGACGTCGCGGCGGCCGGCACGGCGCTCGACGAGCGGGTGGGCCATCAGCTCGGACTGTCGGCCGACGAGGCCGCGCTGGCGGTGGTGAACATCGCGGTGAACATGATGGGGCTGGCGGTGCGCAGCGTGTCCATCGAGCGCGGCGTCGATCCGCGTGACTGCGCGCTGATCGCGTTCGGCGGAGCCGGGCCGCTGCACGCCTGCGCGGTGGCCCGCGAGGTCGGCATTCCCCGGGTGATCGTGCCGGTGCTGCCGGGGCACTTCTCCGCCCTCGGCATGCTGCTCGCCGACATCCGGCACGAACTGGTCCGCACGATCTACGCGACCACCGACGACATCCAGGGCGACGAGCTGACCGCCGTTGCCGCCGAGATGTCGGGCGAGGTGACGGATCTGCTTACCACCGAGCTGATCGCCGAGAACGACCAGACGATCGAGCTGTTCTGCGACCTGCGCTACCGGGGACAGGAGTTCACCCTGCGCACTCCCTGCGCCGCCGGCGAACTGCGTTCGCGCGAGGACCTGGAGAAGGTGCGCCGGCGTTTCGACGACCTGCACGAGGCCCGGTTCGGGCACAGCTCACCCGGATCGGTGGTCGAGATCGTCAACCTGCGCGTGGTCGGTATCGGACGGCGCGAGCGCATCCGCCCGACGATCGGATCGCCGTCCGGCGAGGTCGAGGTCACCCGACGGCGGGTCGTCACCGGTGTCGGCAGCCAGGCCCGGGCCGCCGACTGGAACATCTACCAGCGCGAGCAGCTGCCCGTCGGCTACCAGCTCGCCGGGCCGGCCGTCATCGAGGAGTACGCCAGCACCCTCATCATCGGCGAGGGCGATGTCGCCGTCGTCGGGACCGACGGGGCGATCGACATCCAGATCGACACCACCGGAGCGCACGCATGACGACTACTGATCCCGTCACCGTCGAGGTGGTCGGCAACACGCTGGCCGCCATCGCCGACGAGATGGCGCTGGACCTGCAGCAGGGCTCGTACAACATGATGATCTACGAGGTCCGCGACTTCTGCTGCGCGCTGATCGACAAGCACGGCCGGCTGCTGTCGCAGAACGTCGGCGGCGTATCGCACTTCGTGGCCGACCTCGGCGTCATCATCACCGACGCGCTCGAACGGTTCGGCCCGGACGGCTTCAACCCGGGCGACGGCTTCCTCATGAACCACCAGCGGGTGGCCGGCCAGCACCTGAACAACGTCGTCACCTACACGCCGGTGATCATCGACGGTGAGCTGTTCGGATTCGCGATGACCCGAGCACACTGGTCCGACGTCGGCGGCATGAGCACGGGATTCGGCGCCCGGGGCGCCGGCGTCGACGCCTGGCTGGAGGGCCTGCAGCTTGATCAGTTGAAGCTGATCGACCAGGGTGTCTACGACGAGAAGCTGCTCAAGATCATCTCCGACAACATCCGCTTCCCCGACGCGGCTCTCGGCGACATGCGCGCCCAGTTCGCCGCCTGCCGGGCGGCCGAGCAGCGGCTGACCGACCTGGTCGGGCGGTACGGCGTGGCGCAGGTCGAGGGCGCCATCGAGGAGGTGTTCGACTCGACCGAGGCTCGCTGCCGCAACGCGGTCGCGAGCATGGCTGACGGCGTGTACCGGGCCAGCTCGGTGATGGACCACGACTTCGCCGACCTGGACGTGCCGGTGCAGATCGAGGTCGAGGTGACGGTCAGTGGCTCGGACATGACGATCGACCTGACCCGTTGCTCCGAGCAGCGCAAGGGCTCGATCAACGCCCGCACGCTGGCCGGGGCGTACGTCGCCTACAAGGCGCTGACCACGCCGACCGAGCCGGTGAACGAAGGCTCGTTCCGGGCGCTGACGGTCGAGATCAACGAGGGCAACTTCATGATGGCCCGGTTCCCGGCGCCGATGGCCAGCTGGAGTGTGGCACTGCCGACCGTCGTCGACACGGTGATCGCCGCCCTGGCCGAGGCCCAGCCGGACAAGATCCCGGCCGCCCACTTCGGCACGCTCGGCGGCAGCTTCGCCTTCTTCGGCCAAGACCGCTCCGGTGGCCGGTTCGTGGCCCAGGGCATCGAGGGCGGCGGCTGGGGTGGACGTCCCGGCGAGGACGGCATGTCGGCGTCGGTGTCGGTCTGCCAGGGCGACGTGCGCAACTCGCCGGTCGAGGCGCTCGAACTGCGCTTCCCGGTCCGCGTCGAGAAGAGGTCGCTACGCGAGGACTCGGGCGGCCCGGGCAAACACCGGGGCGGCCTCGGCGTGGTCACCGAGATCCGAAACCTGGTCGAAGGGTCGTGGCGGTTGTCGATGGCCGGCCGGCACCTGACCCCGCCGTGGGGGCTGTGGGACGGCGCCGACGCCCAGCCCGGTGGGCACGCGCTGCAGCGGCCGGGGGGCGACTTCGAGCCGGTGAACGGGCGCGTCGACGCACCGGCCGGATCGGTCGCCCGGATCTTCACCGGCGGCGGGGGCGGCTGGGGCCCACCGCTCGAGCGACCGGTCGACGCCTTGGCCACCGACCTGGCCCGCGGGTACGTCAGCGCCGCGACCGCGGTTTCGGCCTACGGCGCCGTGCTGGACCCGGACGGCCGGCTGGATGCGGCGGCCACCGAGCGACGCCGCGCCGAGCTGAGCGCGGGAGGTGCCGAGTGACCGACTGGACTCCGCCGGTCGACGTCGCCCGCGTGATCGCCGAGCGGACCCGGCGGGCCACCACGGCCATGGGCGAGGGGGGCGTCGCCACGGCGGTGTTCGTCTCGAGTGGCCGGCACCTGTTCACGGACATGGACCCGGTGATCTGGCTGACCGGGTTCAAGCCGATGCTGGCCGCGGCGGTCGTCGTGACCGCCGACGGCGAGCGCGTGCTCTACGCCCAGGGCGAGTGGGAAGCCGGGCGCGCCCGCCAGGTCGTGTCCGCGCCCAAGGTGGTCGCGGCCGACGATCCGTTCGCCGCGGCCGCGGCCGACCTGTCCACCCGCAGCGCCGGCCAACGCGTCGGCACGGCCGGGGCGCGCAAGCTCAACGCCGTCGAGTATCGAGCGTTCGCCGGCCACCAGCTCGCGCCCGTCGACGCCGAGCTCGACGACCAGGCCCGCAGCAAGGACGAGCTCGAACTGGCGCAGTTCCGCCGCGCGTCGGAGATCTCGCAGGTCGCGTTCGACTCCCTGCGTCAACACCTGCGCATCGGCCTGACCGACGTCGAGGCCGAGGCGATCATCGAGCGGCGGCTGCGCGAGCTGGGCGCCGACGACGCGTTCGTGTTCCTGTCCGCGTCGACCCGCAACCGGGCTGTACAACGGCCGTGGGGCCGGGTGCTGATGCCGGGTGACATCCTGCTGACCGAGCTTTCCCCTTGTGTGGGCGGGGTGTTCGCCCAGATCTGCCGCACCGTCGCGTTCGGTACGCCGAGCGAGGAACTGCAACGCGACCACGCGATGCTGGTCGACGTCATGGCCGCCGGCGTCGAGGAGTGCCGCGCCGGGCAGACCGTGTCCGGGGTCGTCGCGGCGATGGACGCCCCGTTCGTCGCGCTCGGGATGGAGCAGTACACCAAGCCGCCGTTCATGCGGGTGCGCGGGCACGGCATGGGCTTCGGCAGCGTCGCGCCCGGCGACTTCCTCAGCAAGAACACCTTCGAGCTGCAGGCCGGCGACAGCTTCGTGCTGCACCCCAACCAGATGATGCCCGGCGCCGGCTACCTGATGTGCGGCGAGCCGGTGATCGTCGGCGAGTCGGCCGGCGAGATCGTCACCGGTTCGATCGCCGGACTCGAGATCGTGGAGGCCTGATGACGCTCACCACGCAAGCGCCGGCGTTCCTGCCGATGATGCAGCCCGTGCTGCGGCGCGGGCGCAGCTTCCTCGACCGTGAGGTGCTGCCCGGCGACGAGAACGAGAAGCGGCTGAACGCCCTGCTCGCGGCGGCGGCCGAGCGCGGGCTGGACGGCGTCGTGATTTTCGGCGCGGCGCACACGCCGGAGAACCTCGTCTACTACGCCAACTACACCCCGACCACGTTCCACGGCGCTCTCGTCGCGCGCACCGGCCAGCCGCCCGTGCTGTTCGCCGGCAAGGGCGGTGCCCGCGACCATCCCTACATCCGCACGGTCAGCTGGGTGGCCGACGTCCGCTACGCCGCGCAGATCGGGCCGGCCGTGGCCGAGGTGGCCGACGGGTGGGGCGCCGGGCGACTCGGCGTGGCCGGACTCGACACCAGCCTGCCGCACCACGTGCGCGACGAGGTCGGGGCGGCGCTGGGCGACCGGCTGGCCGGCGTCGACGATCTGGTCGTCGACCAGCGGCGGGCCAAGTCGGCCCGCGAGATCGCCGTGCTGGCCACGGCGAACACCATCGCCGGCCGGGCCGCTGCGGCGGCCGCCGAGGCGTACGCGGACGGAGCGGGGCGGCGGACGGCGTTGGCCGCCGCTGACTACGCGGCCCGGGCCGGTAACGCCCACGACTGCCGCATCACGGCCGGCACCGGGCTCGGCGGCGTGGCCGGGATCTCCGAGGTGCGCGACGACCGCGGGCCGCTCACCGCGGTCATCGCCGCCGAGTACCTCGGCTACTGGGGAGTGGCCGCCATACGTCTAGGTACGGAAGCCGTCGACAACCTGGCGATCGACCGGGTGGTGGCCCGGCTGCGTCCCGGCGTCGATGCGCGGGCGGCGTTCTCCAACCGTGACGCGTCGTTCCTGGTCAACGGCATCGGCTGTGGTCTGGTCGAGGCCCCGAGCTGGGGCGTCGAGCCCGACGCGGCGCTGCGACCGAACGACGTGGTGAGCATCGCCCACCTCGGCGAGTCGTCCGGCGCACTCGAACTGGACGTGCGCACCGTCGTGATCGACGAGACGGGGGCACGATCGCTGGCATGACCACCCTGTCCACCGACCTCGCGGGCCTCGTCCGGGAACTGGCCGCGGCACCGGTGCGCGACCACGACCGGTACGTGGCCCGGCTGCGCCTGGCCGACACCGCGTTCGCGACGTTCGTGGGCAGCCGCACCGGACCGGGCCGGCTCGGCGTCCAGGTGGCCGACGAGCTGCACGGGGCGAGGTCGCTCGCCGGGCGGGCCTTCCGCCTGGTCGCCGCCGGCCGGCTGACCGAGATCGACGACATCGACCTGCTGTCCTGCGTAACGCCTGGCGCGATCGTGGTGCCAACCGTTCTGGCGCTCGTCGGCGGTCCCGGCAAGATCCGGGTCGACGTCGACGGCGTGCTCGACGCGGTCGTGCGCGGGTACGAGGTGGCGCTCGGTCTGGGCGAGGCGATCCGCGGACCACAGCGGCTCGCGACCGGCGTGTGGCCGAGCCTGACGGTGGGCGGCGTGACGGCGGCCGCAGTCGCGGCCTGGCTGCTCGGGGCGGCCGACGACGAGGTAGCCGCTGCGGTCCACCTGGCCGCCCGGCAGAGCATCGCCGGCAACCCGCGGGGTAACGCCCGCGAGATCTTGCTGGCCGGCGCGGTCGTCACTGGTATCTGTTGCGCGGTCGCCGCCCGGCGCGGCTTCGCGATCAGCGGTGGGGCCGGCGTGGTCGACGACCTGCTCGATGCGTCCGCGGAGGTCAGCGGGTCAGCTCGGATCCACCGGCCGTCGATCAAACCGATCTGCTCGGCCCGCCAGACGATGGGTGCGGTGAGCGCCCTGCGATCCGTGCTGGACACCGGCGAGGTCACGCTGGACGACATCGGCCGCATCGACGTGCACGTGCCGACCGAGTATGCAGCCATGCTGGATAAGCCGGCCGTCGCGTCGCGGCGGGAGAGCCTGTCCAGTGCGCAGTACCAGCTGGCCCTCGCAGCCGTTGATCCAGCCGGGCTGTACGACGTCGACCGGGCGGTGCTGCGCACCGATGAGGCGTTCCGCGCCCTGATGGCCCGGGTACACGTGCACCCGGATGCGGATCTGTCCGCGCAGTACCCGGTCCGCTGGCCGGCCCGGGTACGGGTCACCGTGACCGGCGGAACGGTCGAGGCGGTGACGGACGACGTGCCGGGGGAGCACGACATCTCGGCCGAGACACTCGCGACCAAGCTGCGCGCCTTCGGCGCCTCGCCCGACCTGGTCGAGCGAGCCCTGAGCGTCACCGACGTTTCCGACCTGCACCAGCTCGACATCTCGAAGGAGTCACTGGCATGACCACGAGCGATATCCGGACTGATTCCCCGGTCGCGGGCGAGGCCCAACCGATGGTCCAGGCCGGTTCGGACGGCCGGCGCGGCTCGACCTACGAGCGGTACCTGGCCGGCCGCGGCACCCGGGTGATACGGGACGGGCACGTGCCCAGCCTGGTCGACCTCGAGCTGACCCCTGCACCCGACGGCACGTCCGCAGTCGCGGTGCAGCTGCCGGGCATGGAGGGGCTGAGCAGCATGGAGGTCGTCGAGCTGCCGCCCGGCTACCAGACCCCTCGGCGGCGCCACCTGTACGAGGAGTACGTGCTCGTACTGTCCGGCGAGGGCAGCGTCGTGTTCCACGGCTCCGAGGGCGGGCAGCGGGAACTCGGCTGGCGGCGCGAGTCGGTGTTCGCCATACCGCTCAACATGCCGTTCACCCTGCGCAACAACGCGTCCGAGCCGGCCCGCCTGGCACTGATCAACAACGCCCACCTGTGGATGGACCTGCTCGGCAGCTCCGACGCGGCCTTCGCCTGCGAGCTGGCCTTACCCGAGCGCGAGGCGGTCGTGCTGGACGAGTCGGTCGGGCCGGGCACCCATCAGGTCGGGCGGCGCACCGCATTCCGGGGACCGGCGTTCCACGACCTGGGCTCGGTGCCCTTGCCCGAGCACGCGTTCATCCGCGGCCCCGGATTCGGCTACCTGCTGCTGCAGCTGTCCGGCGGCGTGTACGGCTGCCACGTCGGCGAGCTGCCGGAGGGCCACATCTCCAACGCTCACTGGCACATGGGCGGTGCGGTGCTGGTCTCCATGGCCGGCGAGGGCTACACCCAGTCCTGGCCGAACACAGCCGGGCCGCAGCCGCCGGACGACGTGGTGGTGAAGCAGGACTTCCGGTACTCGGGAGCCGTGTCGGTCGGTACCGGGTGGTTCCACCTGCACGCCAACACCGGCCGCGGGCCACTGCGCCAGGTGGCGTTCCGCTACGGCGGCGGCGCCGGTGCGACCTTCGCGACCGTGCAGGGCGTCGAGTACGCGCCGGGCCGGATCGTCGACCGGGAGGACCTCACCGAGTCGATCCGCGAGACGTACCGCAAGCAGCTGGCCGAGCTCGGCATACCGGTGGCGGAGTGAGCATGACATTCACCGATCAGTCCACGGCGACCGGCGAGTACTCGGTGGAGCTGTCCGACACGGCGCCGCCCATGCCGTGGCCGGACAAGACCCCGTACGAGCAGTGGTGCGAGCAGCAGGGTGTGCCGATCGTGCGTGGCTTCCACGTCCCCGACCTGACCGAGGTCGAGACGGGGCCGTGGGCCGGTCGGGACGTGGCCGGCGCAATCATCGCGCTGGACGGGGCCGACGACACGAACGGCTCGTACCTGATCAAGATCGACCGCTCGGGAGCGTCGGCCTGGCAGCGCCACATGTACGAGGAGCTGTTCTACGCGGTGTCCGGCACCGGCGCGATCGACGTGCGCATCGGCGAGCGGGTCGAGCGGAGGCAGTGGACGCCCGGCGCGGTGTTCGCGCCACCGCTGAACTTCGCGTACCGGCTCACCGCCGACACGGATGCCACGCTGTATTGCGTCACGGGCGCGCCGCCGGTACTGAACCTGTTCCACAGCCTGCGTTTCGCCGACGACAATCCGTTCGAGTTCGCGGACCGGCTGGCCCCCGGCGTCGAGAACTATTTCGACCCGCGCGGCCGGTTGTGGCGCCGACCCGACGGCGCCGGCATCTGGGAGACGACCTGGATCGACGACGTCAACACCTTCGAGTTGCCGCGGCTGGCCAAGCGCGGCGGCGACGGCCGCATGGTGACCTTCCAGCTCGGCGAGGGATCGCTCATCGCGCACATCTCGCAGTTCCCGTCCGGGCAGTACAAGAAGGCGCACCGGCACGGACCGGGCGCCAACATCGTGATCCTCGGCGGGGAGGGCTATTCGCTGCTGTGGCAGCAGGACGGGGACGATCCGAAGCGCGTCGACTGGGGACCGAACTCGATCTTCGTACCGCCGGACATGTGGTGGCACCAGCACTTCAACTCCGGCACCGAGCCCGCCCGCTACGTAGCCCTGCGGTTCGGCAGTCGCAAGCACATGATCAACCACAAGTACCAGGGCACCCTGACCGACCGCCGGCTGGGCGGCAACCAGATCGAGTACGACGAGCAATCGCCCTACATCGACGAGCTGTTCAGCGCCGAGTGCACGCGCCACGGCGTGGCGTTCGTGCCGGGGCGATGACCGTGGCGCTACTACCGATCACCTTGGCCTGCGGTCCGTACGACCGAACGCAGGCGCTGGCCGACGGCCGGGTCACGGTCGCGGGCGCGGACCTGCGCTACGTCACGCTCGATCCGGAGGAGATCTTCTTCCGGATGGTGACCTACGGCGAGTTCGACGTCGCCGAGCTGTCACTGTCGACCTACCTGCTCACGCATCTGGCCGACGGGCCCTTCGTCGCGATTCCGGTGTTCCCGTCGCGCATGTTCCGGCACACGAGCGTCTACATCAACGGCGACTCGTTCGACCCGTCCCGCCCGGCGGTCGAGCAGCTTGCGGGCAAGACGGTCGGGGTTGCCGAGTACCAGCTGACCGCGAACGTCTGGATCCGCGGCATCCTGGCCGAGCACTACGGCGTGCCGGTCGGCTCCGTGCGCTACCGCACGGGCGGGCTCAACACGGCCGGCCGGCACGAGAAGGTGGCCCTGAAGCTGCCGCCCGAGATCGAAGTCCGGCCGATACCGGACGGGCTGACCCTCTCCAA
The DNA here is from genome assembly GCA_036558905.1 of Jatrophihabitantaceae bacterium. GTDB lineage: Bacteria > Actinomycetota > Actinomycetes > Mycobacteriales > Jatrophihabitantaceae > DASXRA01. Next base: position 31,762 of record DATBER010000041.1, read on the forward strand.
GCTGCTGGCGGCCGGCGATCTCGACGCGGTGTACTCGCCCCGCGCGCCGGAGTGCTTCGGCACCGGTGCGGTGCGGCGGTTGTTCGACGACACCCGCGGCGAGGAGGAGCGCTACTTCGAGCGCTCGCGAGTCTTCCCGATCATGCACGTGGTGGTGATCCGCCGCGATGTGTACGAGCGGAATCGCTGGCTGGCCCAGGAACTGCTGAAGGCGTTCACCGCGGCGAAGGAGATCGCCTACCAGCGGCTGGCCCGGACCGTGGCGCTCTCGCTGACCTTGCCGTTCGTGCGCGAGGAATATGAACGGACGGTCGCGACCATGGGCGCCGACTACTGGGCCTACGGCGTCGGGCCGAACCGCGACGTGCTGAATACCTTCTGCCGATACTCCGCCGAACAGGGGCTGGCCGACCGTCAACCGGACGTCGAGACACTGTTCGCGCCCGAGACGACCGACCACTTCGTCATCTGAACGAGGACCGACATGACCGACGTTGATCAGACACCGCCGATCACGGCCGACGCCGAGCTCGACGAGCTCTACCGGGAATTCGCCGCGGCCGGACTCACTCCGCTGTGGACGCAACGCGAAGGGCTGATGCCGATCACCCCGGAACCGTCGGGTGTTCCGGCGATGTGGCGCTGGTCGACGCTGTACCCGCTCGCCGAGAAGGCCGGACAACTGGTGCCCGTGGGCCGGGGCGGCGAGCGCCGGGCGATCGCCCTGGCCAACCCGGGCTATCCGGGCCAGCCGTATGCCACCGGCACACTCTGGGCCGCGATCCAGTACCTCGGGCCGCGCGAGACCGCCCCGTCGCACCGGCACACGCAGACGGCGTTCCGGTTCGTGGTCGAGGGCGAGGGCGTCTGGACCAACGTGAACGGCGATGCGGTGGCCATGCGGCGCGGCGATCTGCTGCTCACTCCGGGCTGGCACTTCCACGAGCACCACAACACGACCGACCGGCCCATGGCGTGGATCGATGGCCTGGACATCCCGCTCGTCGACCAGCTCGACGCCGGCTTCTTCGAGTTCGGCGCCGACGAGCTGGCCACGACCGGCACGCCGGACCGCTCGTTCAGCGAGCGGATCTGGGGCCATCCGGGACTGCGCCCGGTGGCCGGGGCGAGCCAGCCGCATCCGTCGTCGCCGCTGATGGCCTACCGGTGGGAGCACACCGACGCGGCCCTGCGCGAGCAGTTGGCCTGTGCGGCCGCCGGGCACGATGCCACCGTCGAGGCCGGGCACGCCGCCGTGCGCTTCACCAACCCGGCCACCGGCGCCGACGCGCTACGCACGATCCGTACCGAGATGCATCGCCTCGTCGCCGGCGCTCGCACGGCCGGCGTCCGGCACGTCGGATCGGCGGTGTGGCAGGTGTTCGGCGGGACGGGCGTGGTGCAGGTGGGCGAGCAGCGCTACCAGGTGGCGACCGGCGACCTGTTCGCCGTCCCGTCCTGGGCCCGGGTCGGCATCGAGGCGACGTCCGACCTCGACGCGTTCCGGTTCAGCGACGAGCCGGTGTACGAGGCGCTGGGCCTGGCCCGCGTCGAGCAGGAGGTGGCCGAGTGAGGCTGGCAACGATCCGCACCGCGGCCGGCACCCGGGCCGTACGCGTGGACGACGACGCCGCCGTAGAGACCGGTCACGCCGATGTCGTCGACCTGCTCGCTGATCCGCAGTGGCGTTCGCAGGCTGCTGCCGCCGACGGGCCGCGCCACGAACTGGCCGCGCTCGACTACGCCCCGGTCGTCGGCCGCCCCGAGAAGGTCGTCTGCGTCGGGCTGAACTACCGCAACCACATCATGGAGATGGGTCGCGAGCTGCCCGAGTACCCGACGCTGTTCGCCAAGTACGGGCGGGCCTTGATCGGCGCCCGCGACGACATCGTCCTGCCCGGGGCGTCCACGGCGATGGACTGGGAGGCCGAGCTCGGGGTCGTCATCGGCGCGCCGATACGGCACGGCGACATCGACCAGGCCCGAGCGGCGATCGCCGGGTACACGGTGGTCAACGACATCACCGCGCGCGACTGGCAGTACCGGACGGCGCAGTGGCTGCAGGGCAAGACCTTCGAGGCGACCACGCCGGTCGGTCCCTGGCTGGTGACCGACCTCGACGAGCCGTCGGCGGTCATGACCTGCGAGGTCGACGGCGAGCAGACGCAGAAGGCCGACACCGGCGACCTGGTGTTCGGGCCGGCCGAGCTCGTCGCCTACATATCCACGCTGATCACGCTCGCTCCGGGCGACCTGATCGCGACCGGAACGCCCGGCGGCGTCGGCCATGCGCGCAAGCCACCGGTGTACCTGCGCGACGGCTCGACGGTTGTGACGCGGATCGAGGGGATCGGCGAATGCGCCAACCGATGCCTGCCGGAGGGAACGCAGCCATGATCCGGCACGACGTCCAGCTGACCCGGGACTGGATGCGCTCGGGTACCGAGGTGCTGACGCGCACGCTCGACCCGCTGCCCGACGCCGAGCTGGACCGGCCCAGCGCGCTGCCGGGCTGGACGCGGCGGCACGTGGTCGCGCACCTGGCCCGCAACGCCGAGGCCCTGGCCCGGCTGCTGGCGTGGGCCCGGACCGGGGTGCCCACACCGATGTACGCGAGCCCCGAACAGCGCTCGAGCGAGATCGAGTCGTCGGCGCAGTTCGACCTGGCCCGGCTGCGCCGCGAGTTCGCCGAGACGGCCGCCGCCCTGGACGACGACGTCGCGGCACTGAGCGACGGCGAGTGGCAGGCCACGGTGCGCAGCGCGCGTGGCCGCGAGATCCCGGCCGCCGAGGTGCCGTGGATGCGGGCCCGGGAGGTCTGGCTGCACGCGCTCGACCTCGACGCCGGCGTCGGCCCCGGGCAGCTACCGCCCGCGTTCAGTGCCGAGCTCGTCGACGACGTGGTGGGGTTCTTCACCGCCGGGGCCGGCGCGCCGGCCGTCCGGCTGTCGTGCGCCGAGCGGACCTGGTCGATCGGGGTTGACGGCCCGCTCATCCAGGGCGAACCTGCGTATCTCGCGTCCTGGCTGACCGGCCGGTCGGAAGGGGAGGGTCTGTCCTATGTGGAGCTTCCGGAGCTTCCCAAGTGGCTGTGACGACCGTGTCGGGAGGTGACGACTCGCCGTCGCGGTCGGCGGCGAACGCCCTGCGACTGGTGCTGATGCTGGCCGACCGTGGCCAGCTGCGGGTCATGTCGGCTGCGGACGAGTTGGGGGTCGCGCCGTCGACCGCCCACCGGCTGCTGACAACCCTGACGCAGCTCGGCCTGGCGGCCCAGAACGAGGACCGGTGCTACGTGCAGGGCCCGGCGTTCGTGCGGCTGCGGCTGCCCTCATCGCACCCCGACGCGCTGCTGGCCGTCGTCGTGCCGCACCTGGCCAAGCTGTCGGCTGAGACTGGCGAGACCACCCACCTCATGGTCCGGCAGGGCACGACGGTTCGGTTCATCCACAGCGTGGAGGGCCCGGCCGCGTTGCGGGTCGCCTCGCGCGCCGGCGCCTCGATGCCGGCCCACCTGACCTCCGGCGGCAAGGCGCTGCTCGCCGCCCTGTCGGACGAGGCGGTCGGCGACCTCTACCCGGCCGGCATCCCGGAGAGCTCCAACAGCAAGATCAAGACGCTCGACGACCTGCTGGCCGAGCTGGACGTCGTCCGCGAACAGGGCTACGCCGAGAATCCCGACCAGAGCGAGCCGGGCATCTCGGCGATCGGTGTCGCCCTGCACCGCAACGGCATTCCGGCCGCGATCTCGGTGTCCATGCCGTCGATCCGGTTCCGTCGCGCTCGGGCGCGCGAGCTCGTCGCCGCGATCCAGGCGACCGCCGCGGCCGTCGACAGCCAGCCTTAGGGCGCACCGGCGCCGAACTCGCCGGCCAGTCAGGCCAGGTACAAGGTCAGGGTGCCGGCGTGGTCGTGCCGGTCGCGGCCGGCCAGCCGTTCGATCTTGGCCGGCCGGTACAGCAGGGTGTTGCGGTGCACGGGCAGGGCATCCGCCGCGCGGACCAGGTTGAAGCCGCGTGGTCGGGGCACCCGCTGAGCCTGCTGGGCCGCCGCATCCCGTTGCAGGCCGGCCCGACGGCATCCCGGTGATCGACCGGGTGGCGGGCAACGTGTTCATCGCGACCGGGCACGCCATGCTCGGGTCACGCTGGGCCCGGCGACCGGCGCCGCGCTGGCCGACTACCTGCGAACCGGCGTGCGTCCGGAGGTGTTGGCCCCGTTCCGGATCGATCGCCGGTGAGCCCTACGTATTGGAGCGTCGGACCTTAGAGCGGGCGGACCTTGTCCGCCTGGGGGCCCTTCTGGCCCTGGGTGGTCTCGAACTCCACCCGCTGGTTGTCGTCGAGGCTCTTGTAGCCCTGAGCCTCGATCGCCGAGTAGTGCACGAACACGTCGTCGCCGCCGCCGTCGGGGGCGATGAAGCCGAAACCCTTCTCGGCGTTGAACCACTTCACGGTGCCTTGAGCCACTGCTGTTCTCCCTGATGAGACGGGCGAGGCGCCGCACCCTGCGGCACCTCGGGTCGCGCGTACCTGCCTGTCTCACCGCTGGGCCGAGAAAGACGAAATGCGCTGGCCACGGACCACCCGCGGTTTGGGTGGGCGCCGGGCGTACAACCGGGGGTGAGGCTAACACCCGGGGCCGGTCCGATGACTATCGCCGCGCGGCGCGCCCGGCGACGACCGGTCCGGGACGGGCCGGGACCCAGCGGTGCCGGCCCGACCGGCGCGCGCCGACGCGCTCGCCGTCCGGATACAGCCGGCTGAGGTATTCGCCGACGGCCCCGGCGTCACGGGTGTGCAGCGCGACGTGGCCGTCGGGCCGGACGAGCACCAGCGAGCCCGGTCGGGCGCCGTAGGCCTGATGGGCCTGCGGGCTGATCAGGTCGCCGCCGTCGCGGGCCGAGCGGGCGATCTGCCAGCAGTGCACGGTGCCGGCGCTCTCCTTGACCGCCGCCAGCCCCGGCGCCGCGCCCGGGCCGAAGCCGAGAAGCGTCCAGTGCGCGCCGCGCAGGACGTCGAGCAGTCGCATCGGGCGCCCGCCGGGCCATGTACCGGGCGCGTCGAGACCGCGATCACCGGGTGCCGATCCGCGCGACAGCGCGTCCGACCGGGTGAGCGGCGAGTCGCGGTAGGTGAGAGCCGTCTCGGCGGTGAGGGCGAGCAGCCGCCGGGCCGCGGCCGGATGGCTGACCACCGCACCGACGGCGGCGTGACCGCGGGCCGATGCGACCCCGGCCAGCTGGGCCTCGCGCAGCAGCCCGGCGGCGGCCGACCGTTCAGTCTGGTAGCTGTCCAGCAGGATCGGGTCGGCCCCGCCCAGCTGTCCGGCGAGTTTCCAGCCGAGGTTGTGCGCGTCCTGGATGCCGGTGTTCATGCCCTGCCCGCCGGGCGCGCCGTGGGTGTGCGCGGCGTCGCCGGCCAGCAGGACCCGCCCGTAGCGGTAACGGTCCAGCGCCCGGGTGTGCTGGCGGTAGCCGGACAGCCAGCGCAGCTCGCCGAGTACGACGTCGGCCCGGCCGGTGCGCCGGTGGAGCAGGTCACGGCACGCGGCCAGCCCGTGCTCGGGCACGTAGCCCAACGGCGACGTGGCCTCGAAGTGCCAGTCGGACGTACCCGGCAACGGCGTGGCCGACACGTACTCGCCGTCCGGTGCCAGCCAGGCGTGTGCGCTCGTCCGGGCCAGGCCGTCGATGGTCAGATCGCCGACCAGGAAGTAGCGGTCGTCGTGCGGGTGCTCGTGCGGGTGGACGCCCAGCTCGCAGCGGACCGTGCTGTGGCTGCCGTCGCAACCGACCAGGTACGAGCAGCGCACCAGCTCGGTGTCGCCGCCGCGCTCGGTCAGCCCGGCCACCACCGCGACGTCGTTGTGGGCCAGGGCGCTCAGCTCGACGCCGAACCGCACGGTGCCCCCGAGCACTGCCAGCCGATCGCGCAGGATCTGCTCGAGCCGCCATTGCGGCAACGTCACGATCTGCGGGTAGGGCAGCTCGTCCGGCCCGCGCGACATCAGTTCCACCGGCGGCTGCGCCTCGAGCTGCAGCCGGATCGGTAGGCCGGCTTGCCCGCCGGCGAGCACCGGCTCGATCACCCCGAGGTCGTCCAGCACCTCCAGGCTGCGCGGGTGCAGCTCGGTGTCCCGCGAACCGACCCGCGGGCCGTCGAGACGCTCCACCAGCTCGAACGGCACGTTGCGCCGGGCCAGCTCGCAGGCCAGGGTCAGCCCGGCCGGGCCGGCGCCCACGATGAGGACCCCTACGTCACGCATCATGCCGCCGACGCTAGGCAGCCGGGCCGGCCGTCGAATCCGTCAGACGACTGGATCCGAGGTTTCAGACCGCGCCCGTACGGACATGGTCGAGGTATGCGGGTACTGGTCGCGGGCGCCTCCGGGTTCGTCGGTCGCCGACTGGGCCCGGCGCTGGAGCAGGCCGGCCACGAGGTCCGGGCCATGACCCGCCGGCCCGAGGGCTACCGCGGCGCCGGGCAGGCGGTGCAGGGCGACGTCACGGACGTCGAGTCGCTGGTGGCCGCCGCCTGCGGCTGCGAGGTGGCGTACTACCTGGTGCACTCGCTGGACCGGGTCAGCTTCGAACGCGAGGACGCGGCGGCCGCCGAGGCGTTCGGCACCGCGGCGCTGCAGGTCGGGCTCGACCGGATCATCTACCTCGGCGCGCTGGGCGACGAGAACGACTCGCTGTCGCCGCACCTGCGCAGCCGCCGGGAGGTCGAGGCCCGGCTGAGCGCGGCCGGCGTGCCGGTCACCACGCTGCGGGCCGGCATCGTCGTCGGCCACGGCGGCATCTCCTGGGAGATCACCCGCCAGCTGGTCGAGCATCTTCCGGCGATGGTCACCCCGCGGTGGGTGCATACCCGCACCCAGCCCATCGCGGTCGCCGACGTCGTGCGCTATCTGGTCGGCGTGCTGAGCGTGCCGGCGACCGCCGGGCGGGCGTTCGACATCGGCGGGCCCGACGTCATGGAGTACGTGAACATGCTGCGCCGGGTCGCGGCCATCGAGGGCCGCACCCGGGTGATCGTGCCGGTGCCGCTGCTGACTCCGTCGCTGTCCGCGTTGTGGTTGGCGCTGGTGACCGACGTGGACTTCCGGGCCGGGCGGACGCTGGTCGACTCGATGGCCAACGAGGTCGTGGTGCGCGACCACAGCATCCGCGAACTCGTACCGTTCGAGCCGATGGACTTCGACGCGGCGGTGTTGCAGGCCCTGGGCGAACGGGCCCGGGCCAAGCGGTGACGCTCTCCGCGGACCGGCTCCGGCTGACCGGCTGGGGCCTGGCCGGGACGTTGCTGCTGCGGGCTTCGTTCGCGTCCGAGCCGGGCTCGCGGCGCTTCTACGCGCTGTCGCTGACCACGGCGGCCACCTGGCTGGCCGGCGGCGCGGCCTCCCGGCCGCCGGCGTCGCGCGACGAGCGGCGCGTGCTGGCCCCGGTCGCCACCGGGGTGGCAGCGTTCGTCGCCTTCTACGCGGCCGCCCGCGTCGCCCGGCGCATCCCCGCGTCGGACCAGGCCGTCGCGTCGGTGTTGCACTACGCGCATCGCGGCTCGGACCCCCTCGTGCTGGCCACGACGCTGCTGAACGGCCTCGGCGAAGAGGTGTTCTTCCGCGGCGCCGTGTACGGCGTGGCCGGCCGGCATCCGGTCACGGTGAGCACTGCGCTCTACACCGCGTCGGCGGCCGGCACCCGCAACCCGGCGCTGGTCCTCGCCTCGGCCGTGATGGGCGCTCTGTTCGGCCAGCAGCGCCGGGCCACGGGCGGCATCCGGGCGCCGGTGGTCACCCACCTGACCTGGGCGACGCTGATGCTGCGGTTCCTGCCGCCGCTGTTCGGGCGTACGCCGGCTGCCGTAATCGCGCGGCGTCAAGGGGTGAGCCGTATCTCGGCGACGGCGGCCGCGCTCTCCTCGAGCAGGATGCGTTCGGCCCGCTCGTAGAACGACTGGGCCTCGGCGCGACTGGCCCCGACCGCGGTCAGCCCGACCCGGCCGTGCTCGGTCAGCGAACTGATCATGTGGAAGACGACGCCGCTCTGCCGGGCCGGGTGGAAGTGCAACGAGTTCCGCGCGATGACGTCGAACAGGTCCGGGACGGTGAGCGACTTCAGCCGGCTCGACTCGAGGTGGTCGGTCGCGACGAGATGGCGCTCGCCCCCGGTCGCGGTCATGAACAGCGCCGTGTCCGGGTCGTACCGGCCGTCGGTCAGGAACTGCAAGGTCAGGAACGGGTGCGTCGTGCCGCCTTTGCGCAGGTTCAGCTCGATCGCGTAGCCGGACCAGGTGCCGTCCGCCTCGCGCACCACGACGAAGTCGATCGCGAACCGGCCGGTGACCTTCAGCTCGACCAGACGCCGGGCGGCGATCATCGCGTGCCGGCTGATCGTTCGGGCATACGCCGGATCGGCCGGGAACAGGCAGCCCAGATAGCTCTGGCCGGACGGGCCGCCCAGCAGTTGGTCGTGGGTCGACAAGAGCTCGACGTCCCCGCCCGGCGTGATACGCAGCTGCACGCTCGGACTGCGTACCTCGGTCCCGAGGATGCGCTCCTCGACGATGCCGCCCTCGGACAGCTTCGCGAGGTATACGTCGCGGGGCACGTCGGGCGATTCGAGCTCGAGTCGCTCGACGCGTTGCGTCACCTCGGCCGGCTCGCCGCGGCCGCCGGGCTCGGACAGTCCGGTCAGGTCGACGATTCCGTTGCCCGCGCCCGAAACGCCCTCGTCGAGCTTGACGATCACCTGGCGCAGCGCCGGCCGGCGGGCTCGGATCTGCACGATTGCCTCGGCGACGTCGGCCACGCTGTGCAGGTCCTCCGCCCCGAGCGGATGCGGTATGCCGACCTCCTCGAACAGCTTCCGGCAACCGCTCTTGGTGCCCAGCTCGGCCAGTCGCGGATCGGCGCCGTACATGGGAATTCCGAGGATGATCGCGACATCGCGTTCCAGCTCGGTGGTGGTGTAGGGCACGAGATGAGCACAGCTCGGGTTCGGGATCAGGTCGCCGATGCGCTGCAGCAGCCGCGGTCGGGCGAGCAGCTTCGCGCTCAGCGGCTGCGCCGACGAGTCGCCCACCGACACCAGCGACAGGCGCGACCGCGCGTGGCTCGGGATCACTCCGGGCAGCAGGGCCAGGTAGTACTCGATGATCTCCGGGGCGATGGGCATCGACGTCACGTAGATCATGCGCAGCCGGGGCTGGCGCAACAGGAGCAGCAAGAACAGGTAGCGCTCCTCGTAGGCCTGGTCGAGGGTGCCCGACGACTGCACGGCCCGATCCAGGGTCATGGACGGCACTACGACGACGCTCTCGTCCGGTCGGTTGAGGCGCATGGCCGACCACACGTCGGGCATCCGATCCTGCAACCGGTCGAAGCGTTCGTAGCGCTCGACCTCGCTGAGCGCCGACAGCGTCGATGCGGTGGCCAGTGGTGGCTCGAGGTAGCCGGTCATCGGGTCAGCCGGGCCTGGTCGAGGCCGCGGATGTTGTAGGCGCGCAGCGGTTGGCTGAACCCGGGAAGGTCGAGCTCGCCGACGCTGTCGCCCACGGCGAACGGCTCCGTCGCCGAGAACACCCTTTGAGTGACGAGGATCTGGCCGGCGGCCGCAGCGGCGCACATGCGCGCCGACATGTTCGTGACGCTGCCGATGGCGGCGTAGTCGAAGCGGCCCTCGTAGCCGATCCGGCCCAGGGTGGCGAACCCCTGGGCGATGCCGATGCCCAGGCCGAGGTCGTGACCGCGCCTGGCCCAGGCGTCGGCCAGCTCCTTGACCCGGCTGCGCATGGCGACCGCCATCTGCACCGCGCGCAGTGCCGGATCCTCACACGGCATCGGATCGTTGAAGAAGACCATCACGCCGTCGCCGGTGAAGCGCTCCAGCGTGCCCTCGAACCGGAAGATCAGATCGCCGAGTGCCGCGTGGTAGTCCGTGAGGACCGCCATCACCTCCTCCGGCTCGCTCGACTCGGCGAACCGGGTGAATCCACGCAGGTCGCAGAAGACAACGACGATCTCGCGGCGGTGGCTGTCGAGAACCGAGTCGTCGCCCGACGTCAGCACCAGGTCGGCGATCTGCGGGGAGAGGAACCGGCGCAGCCGACTCACCCGCTCGAGTTGCGCCACCTGCCGCTCGACGCGATCGGTCAGCTCCCGGTTCCAGGCGGCCAGCTCGTCGGACTGCAAGCGGATCGTGTCGTGGTAGCGCTTCACCCGCGACAGGGAGGCCACCCGCGCGATCAGCTCGGCCTGGTCGAACGGCTTGGTGACGAAGTCGTCGGCCCCGCACTCGAGGGCGCGCAGCCGTTCCTGGGCACCGCTGGCGGTGATCATCACGACCGGCAGGAACGCGGTCGCCTCGTCGGCGCGGATCCGGCGGCAGACCTCGTAGCCGTCCAGGCCGGGCATGAGGATGTCCAGCAACACGATGTCGACCGGTGACTCGCGCAACGCGGCCAGGGCGGCTTCTCCGGACTGCGCGTTCACCACGGTGTACCCGCGCGGAGACAGCACGGCGTCCATCAGCCGCAGGTTGGCCGGCTGATCGTCGACGACCAGTACGGTGACCGGCGCCGAGTCCGTTGCGGCCGCGCTCACGTCGCCACCTCGCGATCGAGAAAGGCCTGGATCTGGGCGGGGAAGTCGCGCACGCTGATCGGCTTCTCCAGGTAGCCGTCGAATCCGGCGTCCAGTGCCCGTTGCCGGTCCTCGCGCATCGCGAACGCCGTCACCGCCACGACCGGCACGTCGCCGCGTCCGGCCCCGCGCAACCGGCGCAGCGCCTCGACCCCGTCGATCCCCGGGAGTTGCAGGTCCATCAGGACGAGATCCGGGGCGTACCGGCCGGCGACGTCGATGCCGTCCTCACCGGTGGTGGCGGGCAGCACCTCGTAGCCGGCGTGTTCGAGGACGTCGCGGACCAGCTTGAGGTTCTTCGCGTTGTCCTCGATGACCAGGATCCGGGCGCTCACGACGCCTCCCCGCGTCCGGCTCGGCTCGCGCCCGTGGGCACCCCGGCGCGCGCGAGCGCGGTCAGCAGCTGGTCACGGCGCACCGGCTTGGTCAGATAGTCCTGCGCCCCCAACTCGATCCCGCGTGAGCGTTCGTCGACGACGGTCAGCACGATCACCGGGATGCCGGCGGTCCGGCTGTCGGCTTTCATCTCGCGGAGCACGTCCCACCCGTCGATGCCCGGCAAGCGGATGTCGAGCAACACGGCATCGGCGGCGGAGCTGCGCAGCAGCGCGAGTCCCTGCGCGCCGTCGCCGGTCGTCACGAGGTCGATCCCGGTGCCCTCCAGGTAGGCCGAGAAGAGGTCGACCGCGACCCGGTCGTCCTCGATCACCACGACTCGCGGCTTCTCGCCCGCGACGTGCGGCTCGGACGGACTGCGCGCGTGGGCCGTCGAGATGGCGAAGCCGAACGTGCTGCCGCGACCGAGTTCGCTCTCGAGCCACATCCGCCCGCCGAACAGCTCGACAATCCGCCGGCACAAGGTGAGTCCGAGCCCGGTGCCCTCCTCGCTGGTCGGACCACGACCGCCCTGCTGGAAAGATTCGAAGATGCGCTCGCGGTCCTCGGCGGCGATGCCCGGCCCGTCGTCGG
>DATBER010000042.1:0-29958 GCA_036558905.1 Jatrophihabitantaceae bacterium
CGACGGCGAGTGGACGTCGGCCCAGCTGCGTGTCTATCGCGCGGTGCACGAGGCGCAGGAGGCCGGCATCGCCGAGGTGAAGGCGGGGGCCGACTTCCTCGCCGCGCACCGGGCGGCCATGTGGGTGCTGGCCGACCACCTGCACTCGTGGGGAATCCTGCCCGTCACCGCCGACGTCTCCTGCGCCGCCGACCCCGCGCACCCGGGCGCCGGCCTGCACCGCCGCTACACCCTGCACGGCACGTCGCACATGCTGGGCATCGACGTCCACGACTGCGCGCTGGCCCGCGAGGAGACCTACCGCAAGGGCACGCTGGCGCCGGGCCACGTGCTCACCGTCGAGCCCGGGCTGTACTTCCAGGTGAATGACCGCACCGTGCCGGACGGCCTGCGCGGGCTGGCCGTCCGCATCGAGGACGACATCCTGGTGACCGACAGCGAGCCGGTGAACCTGTCGGCGTCGCTGCCTCGCGATCCGGCCGAGGTCACGGCCTGGATGCGCGAGGTGCAGTCGACGCCGGCCGCTCCCTAGATCCCCGGAATCCCCCGGGGGCGTGGAACGCTGCCCGGACGGTGTTCGCCGCGTTCGTTCCGTTCATCTGCCGTGCGGTGTTGATCGTGGCCAGCGCCGCGTCGTGGAAGGACGTGTCCGGGGCGAAGCCGAACTGGGCGTTGATGATGATGCGGTTCGCCGTGCGATCGCCCAGGGCGGTGCGGATGTCCCAGAGCGCGCGCAACCAGATCTCGCCGTCGTCGTGCGCCTCGCCGTCGAGGTCGGCGTAGGTCTTGTCCGTGTCGACGCGGCGCAGGCAGTGCACCGGGCCGGGCGTGGAACTCGTCGAGTCCCAGCCGGCGACGCACGGCGCATCCGTCAGCCTCGGCCAGCCGTAGCGGGCGTCCGCGGCCAGCCCGACGCTCACCGCCAGGTAGTCGCCGAACGCCTCGCCGATGGCGCCGGCCTCCTCGGACGACCCGAAGCCCGGCCGAAACCGCTGACCGCGTCGGCCAGGCTCCCGGTCGACGAGCGCACACGACGTACTTGCCGGACAGCTTCCCCGAGCCGTCCAGGTTGCGCAGTGGCACCATGGCGTACTCCGACGCGAGTACGGCCGAGTCGGAATCCTTCGCGTCCACAAGGGATTCGTCACCCGACGACTGCACCGGGTTGACCTTGAAGACCTGTCCGACCGGCATGGCCGACGGGCTGGCACCGGCCGCGTGCTGTAGCGCGACGCGGCGGCCGCCCCCAGCACCAGTGTTGTTCCGATGACGACCAGGCGCTGCCGTATACCGACTCCCCGAGTAGTGGGTGCGTTCGCAGTATCCTGCACCTCCGCACGCCGTTGCACAGTCCGGGCGGGTCAGTGACACCGCATCGTGACGGCGGAGAATGGTCGGCGTGACCCGTCCAGCCCGGATTGCCGCGACCGGCGACCTCGTCCTGCCGCCCGGTCGCGGGTTGCCCGACGGGCTGGTGATCCCGGACGCCGAGCTGGCCGAGCGGTTCAGCCGCTCGTCCGGCCCGGGCGGTCAGTCGGTGAACACCGCCGACAGCCGGGTCGAGCTGTCCTGGGACGTGGCCCGGTCGGCGGCGCTCGGCGACTCGCAGCGCGCCCGCCTGCTCGACCGCCTGGGCGGCCGACTGGTCGAGGGCGTGCTCACCATCAGCGCGTCCGAGCACCGGGCCCAGCTGCGCAATCGCGTCGCCGCCCGCGAGCGGCTGGCCGCGACGGTGGCCGAGGCGCTCACTCCGCCGACGGTGCGCCGCGCGACCCGTCCGTCTCGCGCGGCCAAGCAGGCCCGACTGGACGCCAAGCGGCGGCGCGGGGCCCTCAAGGCGGCCCGCCGTATCCGCGACGAGTGAGCGCCTTCCGGTTTTGGTCACCAGGCCGGTTATATGAGACCTGGTGACCAAAACCGGTGAGGGTGAGCGGTCAGGGGGCGGCTTGCAGGGCCCGCTCCACGCGCTGGATCTGGGGCAGCGACTTCGGGGCGACGGCCGTGGCGGCCGATCCGGTCGGGAACCCGTTCTCGGCGGTCGGAGCCGGCTTGGTCGGGGTGAACAGCCAGTTCTGGAAGAACGTCTGCAGTTGCTGCCCGGACAACGACTCGGCGAGCGACTCGAACTGCTGGATCGTCGCGTTGCCGTACCGATGCACGAGCGGCCACAGCCGCATCAGCGAGAAGAACGTCGAGTCGCCGATCCGGTTTCGCAGCGCCTGCAACACCATCGGGCCGCGCTCGTAGATCGGGTTGGCGAAGATGTTGTTCACGCCCGGATCGCCGACCTTCACCGTCCAGAACGGATCGTTCGCCGGGTACTTGGCGTAGGTGCTGTCGAACAGCGACTGAGCCGAGCCGTCACCGTGCGTCTCGGACCACCGCCACTCGGCGAACGACGCGAACCCCTCGTTGAGCCAGATGTCGCTCCAGTGGTGCACCGACACGTTGTCGCCGTACCACTGGTGGGCGTTCTCGTGAACCACGACGTATATGTCCGAGCCGTCGTCCCAGAAGTCCGACGAGTACGTCGGCCGCGTCTGCGTTTCCAGCGCATACCCGAAGGCCAGGTCGGGCACCACGCCGCCCGTCGCGTCGAACGGGTACGGCCCCCACTGCTGGGTCTCCCAGTCGATGACCTCGGGGGTGCGCGCGATGTCGACAGCGGCCGCCGGCGGCACGTCCTGCTGGGCCACTGCCGTCGTGTACGGGATGCCGCCGGACGTGCGCCCGTTCGTCACCGTGTACTTGCCGATCGCGACGAAGGCGAGGTAGGTGGCCATCGGCCGGTCCTCGCGCCACCGGTACGTCGACCGGCCCCCGTGCGTGCTCGATCCGGTCAGGCGGCCGTTGCCGATCGCCTGCAGGCCGGCCGGCACCGTCATCGAGACGTCGTAGGTCGCCTTGTCCAGCGGGTGGTCGTTCGCCGGGAACCACCACGCCGACGCCTCGGCCTCGTCGGCGATGACCGCTCCGGTCGGCGTCTTGAACCACGGCGAGAAGCCGCCGACCAGCGTGTCGGCCGGCCGGCCCGAGTACTTCACCCGGATGGTGATGCCCGTACCCCGGCGTATGGCCTGGGCCGGAGTGACGACGAGTTCACCGCCGTAGTTGCGGGCCGGCGTGTCGTACGCGTACTCGGTGGTGGTCGCCGTCCGGCCGTTCACCGTCGCCGAGGTCACCGGCAGCAGGAAGTCGAGGTCGAACCGGGACAAGTCCTGGGTGGCGCGCGCGGAGATGGTGGTGTCGCCGGTCAGCACGCCGGTCGCCGGGTCGTAGTCGATCGCGATCGTGTAGTGCCACACGTCGTAGCCACCGTTGCCGTAGCGCGGGTAGTACGGGTCGCCGATGCCGTCGCTGCCGGGCGAGGGAGCAGCCGCTGCGGCGACGGCCGGCGCGACGAGGGCGGCCAGGGCGGCGAGGATCAGCCCACGCCGGGCGAGTCTCGTGAATGAACCAGACACAACCTCTCCTCAAGGGCGAAAGGGGTTGTGTCGCATCCTTGCCGACCTACCGGGACTAGTCCACCCACCTCACCTCGACGTCGTCGGCCTCGCGGGCAGCGCCAACGCGTTCGGCTTCGGCCTCGATATCGCGCCGTACGGCCGGCGGGAACGGGACGAACGGCTCGACGGCCAGTTGCAGCCGGCCCTTGCTCGACTTGGGCCGCCAGGCGCCGACCACCTCGCCGTCGACGAACAGCACGCCCGGCCGGCCGAGCACCGGCCACAACGCCCTGTGCACCGACTTGTCCGGGACTATCAGGTCACGGTCGCGGGCCTGCAGGTACGGGTCGAACGCGCCGAGCAGCCGGGTCAAGCGCGGGGTCTTGCGCCGCCGCCGGGCCGATGCCGCCGCGTCGGACGGCAACCACCCGGTACGGCCGTCGACGCTGACCTCGACCAGGTCGTCGGGCCACACCTCGACCAGGTCGGCCCGCCGCGCGCCCAGGTAGTCGGCGACCTCGCCCTGCGTGCCGGGACCGAGCAGGGACAGGTACGTCCGAACCAGGTCCTGCAGGGCCGCGACGTCGATGCCCGTCGGCTGCTTCGCGCCGGAACGGGGCGCGAGCACGGGCGGCGACGAGTCGGGCTCGAGCTCGATGCCGGCCGCCAGCGTCGGGAAGCGCAGCACCATCTCGTAGACGTGCGTGGCCTTACATCCGCGGCAGTAGCGGCTCATCCCATCCGGCGTGGCCCGGGTCAGCGCCGTGCTGACCGCGCCCTTTCCCATCGGCGCGGTGACGATCTTGCGCAGGCCGGTCAGCGCGAGGTCGAAGGCCTCGAGGCCACCGATGCCGGCCTTTCGCAGCGGAGCCGACGCCAGCAGCCGGTTGGCCGCGTCGGCGTCGGACAGCGGCCACAACGCGGCGCCCAGCCGGTCGAGGTCACGCCGACGGTGCAGGTACGGCGCGCCGCGCACTGTCCAGGCCAGGGCCACTTCCGCCGGGATCGCGGCCGGCTTGGCCAGGCGGGCGTCCAGTGACAGCCGGGCCGACCCGGAGGTGTCCTGCAGCCCGAGGTCGAGCACGGCCAGCTTGTCCGGGCTCGACGCCTCGCGGGACAGGCCCTGGGCCGCCACCCGGTAGGCGACGACCTGCTCGCGGGTCAGCTCGATCACGTGTGCACCGCGGGGTCGGGCTCGAATGCGTAGGACAGCGTGACCTGGTAGGTCATGTCGCCGGCCTCCGCCTCGATCTCGCCGTGCAGCCCGGCCAGTTCGCCGGTGGCCGAGCCGGGCACGATGCGGCCCTTCGTTCGGGCGACGCCGCCCTCGTGCCGGCCCCGCTGCTCGACCACGAAGCTGCCGGTGCGCCCGTCCAGGGTGCCGGTGACCCGCTCCAGGCCGACGTAGTCGCCCGCGAGCGTCTTGGGCTCGGCCGGGTCGCCGCCGGTGTAGACGAGCAGCAGCCGGGTGGTCGACTCGCCGACCAGGTCGCCCGTGTAGCTCAGCCCGAAGTCGGCCTGGGCCAGGGCCGGTTGCCCCTCGGGAGCGTCGTAGTGGGCCTCGTCCCACGACTTGGCGGTAACAGTGGCAATTGCGGTCGTTCGCACTTGGGCTCGGATCATGCGTCCGATCCTTGCGCGAAAACCTGTCAGGGAGCGGCATGATTTCGCGGCAGAATCGACGGCGTGCGTGCGAGCCGCCTGCTGGCCATCATGTCGCTGCTGCACGTGCGCGGCCGGGTCAGTGCCCAGCATCTGGCCGACGAGCTCGAGGTCTCGCTGCGCACCGTGTACCGCGACATCGAGGCGCTGAGCGAGGCCGGCGTCCCGGTGTACGCGGTGCGCGGCCGGGCCGGCGGGTTCGCGCTGCTCGACGGCTACCGCCCGGGGTTCACCGGTCTCACCGGTGACGAGGCCGACGCGCTGTTCCTCACCGGGCTGCCCGGGCCGGCCGCCGAGCTGGGCCTGGGCACTGTCCTGGCCGCCACGCAGGTGAAGCTGCTGGCCGCGCTACCGCCGCCGTTGCGCGAGCGGGCGGCCCGCATCCGCGACCGGTTCCACCTCGACGCCCCGGGCTGGCTGCGCGAGACCGAGGCGCCGCCCGCCCTGTCGGTCATCGCCGACGCCGTGTGGGCGCAGCGCCGGCTGCGGGTGCACTACGAGCGGGCCAACCGGGTGCTGGTCGACCGCGTGCTCGATCCGCTCGGCATCGTGCTCAAAGCCGGCACCTGGTACCTGGTCGCCCGGGCCGACGGATCGACGGGGCCGCGCACCTACCGGGTGTCGCGGGTGCGCGCGTCCGAACTGCTGGACGAGACGTTCGAGCGGCCGGACGGCTTCGACCTGCGCGAGCACTGGGAGGCCTATCAGGCCGACTACGCCGAGCGCGTGTACCGCGAGCGGGCCGTCGTGCGGCTGTCGCCGGCCGGCCGCGAACTGCTGTTCCTGGTCGGGACGATCGCGGCCCGGGCCGCCCGCGCGGAGATGAGCCCGCCCGACGAGGACGGCTGGGCCACCACCACCGTGCCGATCGAGTCGGCGCGCCACGGCCTGCACGCCCTGCTGCAACTGGGCCCCGAGGTCGAGGTGCTCGCGCCGGCCGCCCTGCGCGAGCAGTTCGCGACGGCCGCGCTGGCCCTCGCCGAGCGATACCGCTAGGACGGCGGCGGTTTGTCCGAGGTGCCGTTGACCGGGCGCCGCGGCGAGCTGGTGCCCGGGATGTCGCGCGGGTCGGCCGGTTCGGGCGGCCGAGCCGGGTCATCGTCGCGTGGGAATTCCTCGCGCACCTTGCGCAGGTGGCGGGTCATCGACCGGAACAGGAAGTAGCAGGCCACGCACAGCACCAGGATGACCGCCAGCGCGATCGGGCCGGCCTTCTTGGCCTCGCCCCCGCCGCTGTTGTCGGCGGCGGCGACCACCCATGCCACCGACGACGCCGCGACTCCCGGAAGGGCCATCAGGCCGACGCCTTCTCCCGCACGCCGGCGAACAGGTCGTCCTCGGGAAGCGACGTCTCGACGAGCGACCGCACCAGCTCGAAGTCCTCGGTGGGCCACGCCTCGCGCTGGACGTCGAGGGGCACCTTGAAGAACCAGCCGTTCGGGTCGACCTGCGTGGCGTGAGCGATCAGCGCGGCGTCACGACGCTCGAACCATTCGCCGCACGGCACCCGCGTCGTGATGTTCGGCTCACGGCGCTTCTCTTCGTACTCGCTCCAGCGCTGCATGACTTCCTCATAGGGCGATTCCAGTCCGCGGTCAATCATCGCACCGTGCAGCGCCATCATCCGATCACGGCTGAACCCGACGTCGTAGTAGAGCTTCAGCGGCTGCCACGGGTCACCGGCGTCGGGGTAGGCCTCCGAGTCGGGCGCCGCCTCGAACGCGGCCATGGTGATCTTGTGGCACATGATGTGGTCGGGGTGCGGGTAGCCGCCGTTCTCGTCGTAGGTCGTGACGACGTGCGGGCGGAAGGTGCGGATCTGGGCCACGAGCCGCTCGGCGGCCACCTCCACCGGCTGCAGGCCGAAGCACCCCTCGGGCAAGGGCGGCAGCGGGTCGCCCTCGGGCAGGCCCGAGTCGACGAACCCGAGCCACGCCTGGCGCACGCCGAGGATCTCGCGGGCCCGGCGCATCTCCGCCTCACGGATGGAGGCGATGTTGGCCTCGATGTCCTCCCGGCCCTGCAGCGCCGGGTTGAGGATGCTGCCGCGCTCGCCACCGGTACACGTCACGACCAGGACGTCGACGCCCTCGTCGACGTAACGCGCCATCGTGGCGGCGCCTTTGCTGGACTCGTCGTCTGGGTGGGCATGCACGGCCATCAACCGAAGCGCGTCGTCGCGGTGGTTCACGCGTCCCATTGTTGCGGATCGGGCGACAACGTTTATTCACCGGTCGTAGCGGGCGAGGAACTGCGTGACGTCACGCGCGATCGCCGGCTGGGCCAGCAACGCGGTGCCGTGCGCCGAGCCCGGCACGACGACGAGCCGCTTGGCCTTCGACGCCGCCGCCTTCTCGAAACCGGGTGTGGCCGTGGCCGCGCCGTACTCGTCGCCCCGGGCAGTGACGAACAACGTCGGGGTCATCAGCTTGGCCGCGTACGGCGCGACCGCCGTGCCTTGGAGGGCGTCCTCGGCCGACAGGCTCACCACCGCCTGCGGATGGGCCGTGACCGCCGTGATGATCGCCGCCTTGGCCCCCTGCGAGGCGCCGACGAAGCCCACGGCGCTCGCCCCGTGGGTCCGCAGGTAGTCGCTGACCCGGGCCAGGTCGCCCTGTGGCGTGCCCGCGTAGTCGTAGAGGACGACCCGGCAGCCGGGCAGCGTCTTCGCGTAGGTCAGCCACGAGCACAGGTCCTGGTCGCTCTCGTTCACGAACACGACCGCCCGCGGGCCGGTGCCGAGGGCCGCCGCGGTCAGGGCCGGCGTTCCGGGCAGGTCCAGCCGCGTCGCGCCGGTGCCGGCCAGGCACGGCCACTGCGCGAGCGCATTCCTGGCGGGCGGCGCCGGTGGGGACGCCCGGCCGGAGTGACCACCGCTGCCGCAGGCCGTCAGCACCGCCGCTGCGCCCACTGCCAGGGCCCGTCGGATATATGTCGAGCTCGACATAGTCGTACCCTACCGCTGTGGCGACGTCGACGCTCGGGTTCGCGTTGCTCGGCCTGCTCGCGCGCAAGCCGCGCACCGGGTACGACCTGACGCAGGCGATGCGCCAGCCCATCGGCTACTTCTGGAGCGCCAGCCACAGCCAGGTCTACCCCGAGCTGGCCAGGCTGGAGGCGGCCGGCTACGTCGGCCACGCGGTGATCGACGGACCGGGTCCCCGTGACACCAAGCGCTACAGCATCACCGCGGCCGGGCGGCGGGTCCTGGCCGAATGGGCCGCCGAGCCGGCTGCCCCGGCCACGGCGCGTGACGAATTTCTGCTGAAGATCTACTCGCTGTGGCTGGTCGAGCCGGCCCGGGCGCGCGAGCTGATCAGCGCGCAGCGGGCGGCCCATCAGGCCCAGCTCATGCATTACGAGCAGATCGCCCGCGAGGTGGAGTCCGAGCAGGCCGACCAGCTGCGCGATCCGACGACGCCGGAGTTCAGCTCGTACGCCACGCTGCGGCGCGGCCTGTCCTTCGAGCGGCACGCCCGCGATTGGTGCGAATGGCTGCTGAACGCACTGGCCGCCGATCCGAGGCCCGCCCGGCCGGCCGACCTCCCGGGCTGACGCCGCGGCGAAGATTCGCAACGGTTTCGCGGAACCCCGGGGTCCGGTGTTACGTTCGACGTTCGTCTGTTCTCAGCACCAACCGGCACCGCAAGGAGTTCCCGTGTCCAACGACAGCGTCAACAGCGCCCCGACCGCAACCTGGCTCACCCAGGACGCTCATGACCGCCTGTCCAAGGAACTCGAAGGCCTCATCGCCAACCGCACCGTGATCGCCAAGGAGATCAATGATCGCCGCGAAGAGGGCGACCTGCGCGAGAACGGTGGCTACCAGGCCGCCCGCGAGGAGCAGGGCAAACAGGAGGGCCGCATCCTGCAGCTGCAGCAGCTGTTGCGCGACGCCAAGGTCGGCGAGGCGCCGACCACGAACGGCACGGCCGGTCCGGGCATGGTCGTCACCGTGCAGTTCGCGGGCGACGACGAGACCGAGACGTTTCTGATCGGCTCGCGCGAAGAGGCCGCGACCAGTGAGATCGACGTCTACTCGGCCGCCTCGCCGCTGGGCCAGGCGCTGTCCGGGGCCCGCGAGGGCGACACGGTCTCCTACGAGACGCCGACCGGCAAGACCCTCAAGGTCAAGCTGCTCACCGCCAAGCCGTTCTCCGGCTGATCTGCTGATCTAGTCCGTCTCGGCCCGGTGCACCAGGGGCAACACCCGGTGCGGTACCGGATTGGCCATGGCGATCACCGTCGAGGTGCGCACGATCGCCTCGTCGCCGTTCACCCGGTCGATGACGTGTTGCAGGTCGGCATTGGATCGTGCGACGAGCCGGCACAACATGTCGCCCTGCCCGGTGATCGTGTGCACCTCGAGTACCTCGGGGATGTCGTCGAGGTGGCGTAGCACTGCCGCCCCGGCGCCCTGCCGGATCTCCAGGGTGGCGAACGCCGTCACCCCGTAGCCCAGCGCCTCGGGCTCGATGCGCGGGGCGAAGCTGGCGATGACGCCGCGCTTGACCAACCGGTCCAGGCGGGCCTGCGCGGTGGCCCGGGCGACGCCGAGCCGGCGGGAGAGCTCCAGCACGCCCATCCGTGGCTCGGCGTCCAGTTCACGCAGCAGCCGGGCGTCGAGGGCATCGATCGGACGCGTCACGCCGCCAAGCTAGACCACCTGCGCCGCCAACCCGGTCAGCCGGACAGGCGGCGATAGCGCGACACGCACAGCGGCACGAACACGACCAGCACGCCCACGATCCAGGCCAGTGACTGCAGCGCGTTGACCCCGGCGTGGATGTGCAGCGTCTCGCGCACCCCGTCGTCGAACCAGCCGCGCAGCGCGTTGACGATCAGCGTGATCGGGTTGTACTTGGCGAACGACTGCAGCCAACCCGGCATCGACGCGACCGGCACGAACGCGGCGCTGGCGAAGGTCAGCGGGAACAGCCAGATGAACCCGCCCGACTGGGCCGCCTCGACCGACTTGACGACCAGCCCGATCCAGATGCCGATCCAGCTGAACGCGAAGCTGAACAGCAGGAGCAGCGCCAGGCCGGCGATGACGTGGACCGCCGAACCGTGGAAGCGGAACCCGGTCAGCATGCCGACCGCGATCATCATCACGAGCATGAACGCCGACCGGACCAGGTCGGAGACGGCCCGCCCGACGAACATCGCCACCGGCGAGATCGGCATTGAGCGGAACCGGTCGACGATGCCCTTGGCCATGTCGTCGGCCATGCCGATTCCGGTGACCGCACCGTTGAAGGCGAGCGTCTGTACGAAGATGCCCGGCATGAGGAACTGCACGTACGGGATGCCGCCGGTGTTGATAGCGCCACCGAACACGTAGCGGAACAGCAGCACGAACATGATCGTCTGGATCGTGGTGAACATGAACAGCTCGGGCTGACGAGGCGTCGCCTTGAGCAGTCGCCAGGCCATCATCCACGAGTCGGCGACGATCCGCGGCCGGCCGGCCGCCTGCGGCGCCTGGGTCGGCGCCTGCGTCACGGCAGTCACGCTGCCCCTTCCGTGGTCTCTTCGGCCATGTGCCCGGTCAATCGCAGGAAGACGTCGTCGAGCGTCGGCCGGCGCATTGCCAGGTCGGCGATCGTGATCTGCGCGGCGTCGAGCTGGCGGACCACCTCGACCAGCACGCTCGCGCCGTCGCTGACCGGCACCGAGATCTCGCGGCCGTCGACGGACGGCTCGGTGCCGTCGCCCACCTTGCGCATGATCTCGCTCGCCGTGCCGACGGCGCCGGCGGAGTCGACGGCGAGTTCGAGCCGCGAACCGCCCACCTGAGCCTTGAGCTCGTCGGACGTGCCCTGGGCGATCACCGTTCCGTGGTCGATCACCGCGATGGACGAGGCGAGTGTGTCGGCCTCCTCGAGGTATTGCGTGGTCAGCAGCATGGTGGTGCCGTCGCGGACGAGATCCTCGATCACGCTCCACATGCCGAGGCGGCTGCGCGGATCGAGGCCGGTCGTGGGCTCGTCGAGGAAGATCACCGGAGGGCGGACGATCAGCGACGCGGCGATGTCGAGCCGGCGGCGCATACCGCCGGAGTAGGTCTTGGCGATGCGCCCGGCGGCGTCGACCAGGTCGAATCGCTCGAGCAGTTCGTCGGCCCGCCGGGCGGCTGCGGTGGCGCCCAGGTGGTAGAGCTTGCCGAACAAGAGCAGGTTCTCGCGGCCGGTCAGGTAGTCGTCGATGGCGGCGAACTGGCCGGTCAGGCCGATGTTGCGCCGCACCTGCTGCGGCTGCTTCGTGACGTCGAAGCCGAGCACCTCGGCCCGGCCGGAATCGGGGCGCAGCAGGGTGGAGAACACCCGGACCGCGGTGGTCTTGCCAGCTCCGTTCGGGCCCAGCAGGCCGAGGACGGTGCCTTCCGGGACGGCGAGATCGAGGCCGTCGAGGGCTCGGGTTTCGCCGAAGGTCTTGACCAGGCCTTCGGCCACTACGGCGTCTGTCATGTCCCCCTCGCTGGTCGTCGCATCGACGCTGATCGTCGGGTGACGTCATGATGTCATCGCCATGACATCACCACAATGTCGTTCACGACATCGTGATCTTCTCGATGGCCGGCCACCCCGGTCGATGCGTGCGCGCAAAGTACCGTGTCGCCCCGACATCTTCGGCCCGCTATTCCGTGAGTTCTCAGGATTTCCCGGACAGCGAACGCCTGGCACCGGCCCCGGCCGCGACGTAGCGTCGAGCAGGTGACTGTCCCCTCCATCGCCACCCTGGGCGAGCTGCGCTCGTCCGGTCACGTCCACCGAAGCGTCAAGACCGAGATCCGCTCCAACCTGATCGAGCGGCTGGCCGCGGGCCAGCCGTCGCTGCCCGGCATCGTCGGCTTCGACGACACCGTCACCCCCGAGGTCGAGCGGGCCCTGCTCGCCGGCCACGACCTGGTCCTGCTCGGCGAGCGGGGCCAGGGCAAGACGCGCCTCATCCGCACCCTGATCGGCCTGCTCGACGAGTGGACCCCGGTGGTCGCCGGCTGCGAGATCAACGATCACCCGTACGCCCCGGTATGTTCGCGGTGCGTCGTCCTGGTCGCCGCCGACGGCGAGCTGACCCCAGTCGCGTGGAAGCACCGCAGCGAGCGCTACGGCGAGAAGCTGGCCACGCCCGACACGTCGGTCGGCGACCTGATCGGCGACATCGACCCGATCAAGGTGGCCGAGGGCCGCACCCTCGGCGACCCCGAGACCGTCCACTACGGGCTGGTGCCACGCACCAACCGCGGCATCTTCGCCGTCAACGAGCTGCCCGACCTGGCCGAGCGGATCCAGGTCTCGTTGCTGAACGTCCTGGAGGAGCGCGACATCCAGGTGCGCGGCTACCAGCTGCGGCTGCCTCTGGACGTACTGCTGGTCGCCAGCGCCAACCCCGAGGACTACACCAACCGCGGCCGCATCATCACCCCGCTCAAGGACCGCTTCGGTGCCGAGGTGCGCACGCACTACCCGCTGTCGCTCGAGGACGAGCTCAGCATGGTGGCGCAGGAGGCGGCGGTGCTCTGGGACGACTCGCCGCACGCCGCGCCGCTCGTTCCGTCCCACCTGCTCGAAGTGGTGGGCCGCTTTGCCCGCGCGGTGCGCGACGCGCCGCAGGTCGACCAGCGCTCCGGCGTCTCCGCCCGGTTCGCGATCGCGGCGGTCGAGACGGTGGCCGCCTCGGCGGTCCGCCGCGCCGCGATCACCGGCGAGAGCGCGGCCGTGGCCCGGGTCGCCGACCTGCCGTCGGTCGTGCCGGCGTCACTGGGCAAGGTCGAGTTCGACGACGCCGACGAGGGCCGCGAGTTCGAGGTGCTCGAGCACCTGCTGCGCCGGGCCGTCGCCGAGACGTCGCGGTCCCGGCTGGCCGGCCTGGACCTGCGCCCGCTGCAGGAGAAGTTCGACGGCGGGCTGCTCGTCGAGTCCGGCGACACCGTGTCCGCCGACCGGCTGCTGGGCCAGATCGGCTCGGTGCCGGGCCTGTCCGAGCTGCTCGACCGGCTAGAACCCGACGGTGTGGGCGAGGGCCCGGCGGCGGTCGGCGTGGCGGCCGCGGTCGTCGAGTTCGCCCTCGAAGGGCTGTACCTGAACAAGCGGCTGGCCAAGGACAGCTCCGG
Organism: Jatrophihabitantaceae bacterium; assembly: GCA_036558905.1. GTDB lineage: Bacteria > Actinomycetota > Actinomycetes > Mycobacteriales > Jatrophihabitantaceae > DASXRA01. The sequence goes on from DATBER010000042.1 coordinate 13,225, forward strand.
CAACCGAACGGTCTACGGTGCCTAGGTCTCGGTACGGCGCGTACCACGGTGGCCCGGATCCGCTCGAGCCGCCCTACGACATCCGCCGCGCGATCGACGAGATCGGCGAGGACGTCCTGGCCGGCATGTCGCCGAGGGCCGCGCTGAACCGGCTGCTGCGCCGGGGCACCAGCGGCCGCAACGGCCTGGACTCGCTGCGCCGTCGGGCCCGCGACCGGGCTCGCGACCTGCGCCGCAGTGGGCAGCTCGACGGCACCCTGCAGCAGGTGCGCGAGCTGCTCGACCAGGCGATCTCGGCCGAACGCCGCGAGCTGTTCCCCGATCCGGACGACGCCGCCCGGCTGGCCGAGGCCGAGCTCGACGCGCTGCCCCGCGACACTGCCCGCGCGGTGCGCCAGCTGGCCGATTACCAGTGGCGCTCACCCGAGGCGCGGGAGAAGTACCAGCAGATCCAGGACCTGCTGCGCTCGGAGGTGCTCGACGCGCAGTTCGCCGGCATGCGCGACGCCTTGGCCAACGCCACGCCGCAGGACCTGGCCCGGGTGCGCGAGATGATGAGCGCGCTGAACGACATGCTCGACGCCGACGCCCGGGGCGAGCACACCCAGGAGCAGTTCGACGAGTTCATGCGCCAGTACAGCGAGTTCTTCCCGGAGAACCCGAAGAATCTGGCCGAGCTGATCGACTCGCTGGCCCGCCGGGCCGCCGCCGCCCAGCGGCTGATGGACTCGCTGACTCCCGAGCAGCGGGCCGAGCTGGGTGGGCTGATGGCCCAGGCGATGAGCGACGCCGGCCTGGCCGAGCAGATGGCCCGCCTGCAGTCCGGATTGCGCGCGGCCCGTCCCGACCTGCAGTGGGGCGGCGCCGAGCGCATGGACGGCAGCGAGCCGATGGGCTACTCGGACGCGACCGCCGCACTCGCGGAGATCGCCGAGCTCGACGACCTGTCCGACCTGGCCCTGCAGGACTACCCCGGCGCCAGCCTCGACGACATCGACGAGGAGTTGGTGCAGCGCGCGCTGGGCCGGCAGGCCGTCGACGACCTCGACCAGCTGCGGCGCATCGAGCGCGAGCTGCAACGCCAGGGCTACCTGGAGCGGGGTGGCGACGGGCTGCAGCTCACCCCGCGGGCGTTGCGCCGGCTGGGCGCGTCGGCGCTGCGGCGCGTCTTCTCGACGATCGAGAACGGCCGCCGCGGCGATCACGACGTGCGCGACGCCGGGGCGGCCGGCGAGGTCACCGGCGCCACCCGCGAGTGGCATTTCGGCGACGAGCAGCCGATCAATGTCGTCCGCACCGTGCGCAACGCGGTCTTGCGTCAGCGAGGCGCTCCGGTCCGGCTCGCGGCCGAGGACTTCGAGGTGGACGAGACCGAGCGGCGCAGCTCGGCGGCGGTGGCCCTGCTCGTCGACATGTCGTACTCGATGGAGCTGCGCGGCACCTGGGGCGAGGCGAAGACCACGGCGCTGGCCTTGCACTCGCTGGTCAGCACCAAGTACCCGCAGGACTCCATCGAGATCATCGGCTTCTCCGACTACGCCCGGGTGATGACACCGCGGGCGCTGGTCGACCACGACTGGGACCGCGTGCAGGGCACCAACCTGCAGCACGCGCTGATGCTGGCTCGGCGCCATCTGGACAAGCACCGCGACGCCGAGCCCGTCATCCTGGTGATCACCGACGGTGAGCCGACCGCGCACCTGGCTTCCGACGGGTTCGCCGACTTCGCCTGGCCGCCCACCCGCGAAACGATCGCGGCCACGCTGGCCGAGGTCGAGCGATGCACCCGGCGCGGCGCCACGATCAACGTGTTCATGCTCGACGACGAGCCACGGCTGGTGTCGTTCATGCACGAGCTGGGCCGGCGCAATGGCGGGCGGGTGTTTCTGCCCAACCGGGGCAAGCTCGGCGAGTATGTCGTGTCGGACTACCTGCGCTCTCGCCGAGGACGGCGCCGCCGCGCGTCGTGATCGCGGCCCGTCCCTCGGCCTGGGTTGACCGCGCCGCGGGCGGGGCCGACCGCGCCGCGGGCCCAGGGCTGACCGCAGCGCGGGCGGGGCCGAGCGCGCCGTGGGCGGGGCTGACCGCAGCGGGCGGGGCCGAGCGCGCCGCGGGCCAAGGGCTGACCGCAGCGCGGGGTATTCGACCGCTCGGCGAGGTGCGACCGATGCGGCTCTCTTTTCTCAACGCACCGCGCGGCGCGGTAACTACGGCATCCCGCGGTAGCCAGCCGGCACGCGGCGGTTATTACCGCGCACCGAGGTGGAGTAACAAAAGAGGGCCAGCTGAGTCGGTCCGCCATGGGCGGTGAACTACCGCACTGCCCGGTCGCGCAGCAGGGCAATGTCGGGTGCGCCGCCATAACGAACCGGGCCGCTCCGCCGGCGAGCGAGCCGGGCTGCGCGGTCGCGCAGCAGGGCAATGTCGGGTGCGCCGCCGCAAAGCACCGGGCCGCTCCGCCGGCGAGCGAACGCGTCCGGATAGCCTCGCTTGGTGCACAAGTTCCTGCTCGCCCTGCACGTGCTCACCGCGATCTTCGCGATCGGGCCGCTGGTCCACGCGGCGACGACGGCCGGGCGCGGGGTGCGCCAGGGTGACGCCGCAGCGACCCGGGCGAGCGCCCGGACGGCGCGCATCTACGGCTACGTGTCGGTGATCGTCGTCGTTCTGGGCATGTCACTGGTCCGCCCGAAGTGGAACGCCGAGTTCGGCGACACCTGGGTGTGGCTGTCGCTCGTGCTGTGGCTGGCGGCGGTGGCGCTCGTGCTGGCGCTGATCGTCCCGTCGCTCGACCGCGCAACCGAGCAGATCAAGGCCGGCGAGACGGCGGCGGCGCAGGCGCTGACCGCGCGCGTGGCGGCGGCCGGCGGCGTCGTCGGGTTGATCTTCGCCGGCATCGTGTTCCTCATGGTCTACCGGCCGGGCACGTGAACGTCGAGGTAGTCGACCAGGCCCGCACGCGGGAGCTACGCCGGGCCGTGCTGCGGCCGCACCTGTCCCTGGACGACGTGCTGCCCGGCGACGAGGTGTCCGACCCGGTGCACATCGCGGCGCTCGACGGCGACGAGGCGGTCGGCACCTGCTTCGTCTACCCGGAGCAGTGCCCGTGGCGGCCTGACGAGACGGGCTGGCGGCTGCGCCAGATGGCCACCGCGCCCAACCGGCAGCGCTCAGGCGTCGGCTCGGCGGTGCTGGCCGGCGTCGTCGAGTACATCGGACGGCGCGGCGGCGGCGTGCTGTGGCTGCACGCGCGCGAGACGGCGGTGCCCTTCTACGCCCGGCACGATCTCGTCCTGTACGGCGAACCTTACATCGAGAACAACCTGCCGCATCGCAGCATGTGGCGCCCGATCCAGAACCTCGACAACTTTTCGGCGCGGCCACCTCGTCCTAGTTAGGGAAGGAGGCCTTATGCGCGACGAGACGGCGTTCCGGGAATTCGTCGAAGCGAACGGCACGACGTTGCTGCACGCCGCGCGGCTGCTGACCGGTGATCCGCAACGCGCCGAGGACCTCGTCCAGACGGCGCTGACCAAGCTGTACCTGAGATGGGGCCGGGCCCGCGAGCCGCTGGCGTACACGCGACGGGTGCTCGTGAGCACGCACATCGACAGCAGTCGCCGACGATGGTGGGGCGAGCGGTCGACCGACGTGCTGCCCGAGCAGCCGGCCGACGATCCGGCGCTGGTCGCGAGCGACGACCGGGACGAGCTGCGCCGCCTGCTGGGCGAGCTCAGCCCGCAGGAGCGCGCGGTGGTCGTGCTGCGCTACTACTGCGACCTGACCGAGAAGGACACCGCCGCGGCCCTTCGGATCCCGGTGGGCACGGTCAAGAGCACGACCGCCCGGGCCCTGACCCGACTGCGAGTGGAGGTTCTGCGATGAGTCCCAGCGAATCGGAGCTGCGTGCCTCGCTGCGCGCCGGTGAGGGCGAGCGGCTCGACGTCGACACCGTGGTCGCGCACGCCCGGGCCGCCCGCCGCGACCGGCGGCGCAACCTGGCCGCGATCGGCGGGGCGGTGGTGGCCGTACTGGCGGTCGGCGGCGTGATCACCGGCATCCAGCTCAGCCGCGACGACCACAAGACGACCGGCGCGGGCGGTCCGAGTTCCACCCCACGGGTGTCGGTCAGCTGCCCGGGCAGCGCGCCGGTCATGCCGCACGGAAACGGCACGGGTCCGCTGTTCCCCGACGACGTGACCTCGATCAAGGTGTGCGTCTACCACGTCCAGCGGCTGAGCGACAGCAAGGACGTCACCGGGCCGACCGCCCGCTCCTACGCGCAACAGTTCAACGGGCTGCCGACCCGGCGCGGCGCCCAGGTCTGCCCGCAGTTCCTGACCCAGATCACCGTCGCGCTGATCCCGGTGACGCCGTCCGGACCCGCCCCCACCGTGGTCGGCCAGGTCGGCGGTTGCGGCACGACGTCGAACGGCACCGCGTCACGCGATGCCGGCCAGTTGCTGGCCCAGCTGGAGATCGGCGCCAGCTCAGGACACGCACCGATCCCGGCCGCTCCGGGGCACACCAAGAACCACGGCCCCGGGCCGTCATAGCCCCCGGAGCCGGCGCGGCCCCGTATCGGCGCGAGCGGTCGGCGGCCCGACGCGGATGCGGGCCGAGTCGACGTGCACGCCGGCGGGCGTCGCCCGGGCGACGAGCGAACACTCCACGACCTCGGGACAGTCGTCGGCCAGGGCGGACAGCCGCAGCACGACCTCGGCCAGCGCGTCGAGCGAGGCCGGCGGCGCTCCGCCGTAGCCGGACAGCAGCGGCGCCGCCTTGGGCGCGCGGATGAGCTGGGCGGCGTCGACGTCGGTGAGCGGCACGGAGGCGTAGGCGCGGTCGCCGAGCAGCTCGGTGGCCACGCCGCCGACCCCGAACGACACCAGCGCGCCGAACGACGGGTCGTCGTGCAGGCCCAGCACCACCTCGACGGCTGAGCTCTCCGAAGCGCCTGGACGTGCCGGAGCGGTTCCGCGTTCGGCGGCCGCCGTCGAGGAGTCGAGGGCGATGCCGTAGCAGGCCAACAGGGCCGGGGCGTCGACATCGGAGCCGGACGCCAGCGCCGTCTCGACCAGGGCGCGCGCCCCGTCGACGTCGGCGTCGAGCACGGGCAATTCGCCGGGCGGTCGCCGGCGCCACTGCGCGTAACGCACGACGCTGGCCAGTGCCCGCACGGCCCGCTCCGGCGTCGGGTACGACGGCACCGATCCGCGGCTCGGTGCGTACGGGCCCGGCTGGGCCAGCGCGGAGGGCACGCCCTCGAATCCGAGGAACGTCGACAGCACCGGCTTGTCCCCCGCCGCCGACGCCGCGTGCAGGGCCAGCGCGTACTCGTCGGCCGGGATGTGCTGCAGCGGCGGGACGAACACCGCGACGATGGCGTCCACTTCGGGGTCGTTGACGGCGTCCAGCACGGCCGCCTCGAACACGTCGGGCGCGGCATCGGTGCCAACGTCGATCAGCCGCTGCAGGGGCAGCTGCTCGGACGCACAGGCGTCGGCGACCAGCACGGCCACCGCCGTCGAGTTGCTGACCACAGCGACCCGGTCACCGCCCGGCAGGGGCTGCGTGGTGAGCAGCAACGCGACCTCGAGCAGATCGCCCAGCGTGTCGACGCGGATGACGCCGGACGCCTCGAACAGCGTCGCCACCGTGACGTCGGGCAGCTGCACCGCCGTGCTGGCCGGGCCGGTCGACACCGGGCCGAGCGAGGCACGGCCGCTCTTCACCGCCACGATCGGCTTGCGCCGACCGAGCCGGCGGGCCAGCCGGGCGAACTTGCGGGGATTGCCGAAGCTCTCCAGGTACAGCAGCACGACGTCGGTGGCCTCGTCGGTCTCCCAGTACTGCAGCAGGTCGTTGCCCGACACGTCGGCCCGGGTGCCGGCCGACACGAACGTCGACACGCCCAGTCCGCGCCGGGCGGCCTCGCCCAGCACGGCGATGCCCAGCGCGCCGGACTGGCAGAAGAACCCGGCCCGCCCGGCCAGCGGCGCCAGCGTGGCCAGCGAGGCGTTGAGGCGGACGGCCGGATCGGTGTTGATCACGCCCAGGCAGTTCGGGCCGATCACCCGCATGCCGTGCTGCCGTGACTCGGCGACCAGGGCCCGCTGGGCCGTGCGGCCGGCCTCGCTGCCGTGCTCGCCGTAGCCGCCGCTGATCACCACCAGGCCGTGCACGCCCTTGGCCGCGCACTGCGAGACGACGGGCGGCACGACGTCGGCCGGCACGCAGATGACGGCGAGGTCGATGGGATCGGGCACGTCGAGCACGGACGGGTAGGCGCGCACCCCCGACACGTGCGGAGCGTGCTCGTTGACCGGGTAGAGCGTGCCCTCCAGGCCCATCCGCAGCAGGTTGCGGAACACGACGTTGCCGATCTTGCCGACGTCGCTGCTCGCCCCGACGACGGCCACCGACCTCGGGAACAGCAGCCGCCGGATCGAGCGGGCCTCGGCGTGCTGCTCGCGCTCGCGCATCACCTCCTCGGTCAGGACCGTCTCGTCGATGTCGAACGCCAGGCTGATCTCGCCGTACTCGACGTGCCGCGTGGTCTGGTAGCCGGCCTCGCGGAACACCCGGATCATGCCGTCGTTCTCGGCGAGCACCAGGGCGGTGAACCGGACGACGCCGCTCTCGCGGGCGGCGGCGGCCAAGTGCTCGAGCAGCACCGAGCCGATGCCCCGGCCCTGGTGGGCGTCGGCGACGACGAAGGCCACCTCGGCCTCGTCGGTACCGGGTTCGCGCTCGTAGCGGCCGACCGCGATGATCTCGTCGCCCAACCAGGCCACCAGGGCCACCCGGTCGTGATGGTCGACGTTGGTGAACCGGTACAGGTCCCGTTCCGGGATGCGCGGATAGGCCGAGAAGTAGCGCAGGTAGCGGGTGCGCGGCGACAGCCCGGCGTGGAACTTGACGACGGCATCGGCGTCGGTCGGCCGCATCGGGCGCAGGTGCACGGTGCCGCCGTCCGCGACGACGACGTCGGCCTCCCAATGCGGCGGGTAGCTCATCTGCTCTCCCCCCCGATCGTGCAACGTTCGGCCGCCTCACGCGGCCGAGAGTTGCACGATCGGAGAAGGTCCTCAGTCACGGGGATCGTCGGGGTCGAGCCCGAGCAGCGGGAAGCTGGCCCGCCGGGTCGCGGCCACGGCCCGGTCCAGCCACGAGTCACCGCCCGGCTGCCACGCCCGGACCTCCGGCGGCTCGGCGCGCTCGCCCATCCGTTCCGGTGGACGGCCGCCGCGCGAGCGCACGTGCGCCGCCCAGCTCGGCGGGATCGCGGTGTCCAGCGAGACGGGCCGGTCGGACGTCTCGGCGATCAGGTGGGTCCAGGTGCGCGGCACGCAGCGCACCAGGCCGTAACCTCCGCCGCCGAAGGCCAGCCACCGGCCACCCGCCACGTCGTGCGCCAGCGCGTGCAGCTGGCCCAGCGCGGCCCGCTGCCCGTCGACGGTCAGCTCCAGGTTGGCCAGCGGGTCGTCGTGGTGCGTGTCGCAGCCGCACTGGGTGACCAGCACGTCCGGCCGGAACGCCCGCACCGCGCCGGGCACCACCGCGCGGAACGCGCGCAGCCAACCGACGTCGTCGGTGCCGGGCGGCAGCGCCACGTTGATCGCCGTGCCCTCGCCGTCGCCCCGCCCGATCTCGGTCGGCAGCCCGGTGCCCGGGAACAGGGTGCGCGGGTCCTGGTGCAGGCTGATCGTCAGCACGCGCGGGTCGTCGTAGAACGCGGCCTGCACGCCGTCGCCGTGGTGCACGTCGACGTCGACGTACGCGATCCGGGCCGCGCCGTGCGCCAGCAAGGTACGGATACCCAGCACGACGTCGTTGAAGATGCAGAAGCCGGAGGCGTGATCGCGCATGGCGTGATGCAGCCCGCCGGCGATGTTCACCGCGTGCTCGACGCCGCCGTCCCACAGGGTGCGAGCGGCCAGGGCCGAGCCGCCGGCGACCAGCGCCGAGGCGTCGTACATGCCAGCGAACACGGGATCGTCGGTGGTGCCCAGCCCGTACCCGCTGAATCCCGGCACGTCGGGTGCCTTACGGACGGCGTCCAGGTAGTCGGCGTCGTGGATCGTCAGCAACTGCTCGGTGGTCGCCGGCTCGGGCGGGACGACGGTGACGTCGTCGAGCACGCCGAGCTCGCGGGCCAGCCGGATCGTCAGGTCGAGGCGCACCGGGTTGAGCGGGTGGTCGCCGAAGTCGTAGGCGAGGTAGCGCTCGTCCCACACGACGGCCGCCGAGCATCCCATGCCCGAAACGCTAGCCGGAATGCAGGTATCGCTCGACCAGTACGTCGTGGATGGTGACGCCCTGGCCGGACAGCCGCTCGGCGATGTCCGGGGCGTCCAGGCCGTCGGCCCAGTACTGCTGGATGGTGGCCCGCACGTTGAGCGGGGCCCGCGAATCAACCCTGCCGGGAACCACCTCACGCGGATCACGAACCAGCTCATGACTGCCTGAGTGGCGCGTGCGGTTGGACCGCCGCGCCGAGAGGCGATGCCGTGCCACTGCGGGCTCCTGTGGGCTCGTGGGTGAGGCCGGCACTTTCTTGGCTGGCCCGAGCCCGGGTTCTGGGGGACCGATACTTTCCGACTTACGGCGACTGAACGCCTCACAGCGTTGCGCTGGTCTTGTCAAGTTGTCAAGGATTGATCGGTCGCCGACGATCTATGCGTGATTTCCCACGAGATGTCGGACGCTATCCGGGCTGCACCATGACGAGCACCGAGATCTGCGAGGTCGTCATCACCGGCCCGGACGCGGCCTGGCTGGCCGAGTTCACCCGCGCGCTGGTGTCGGACCGGCTGGCCGCCTGCGGCCAGAACATCGCCGAGGTGCGCTCCATCTATCGCTGGGAGGGCCAGATCGAGGACGAGACCGAGGCCCGGGTCGCGCTACATACCCGGCGCGAGCTCGTCCCGGCCATCGTCGCCCGGGCCGATCGCGACCACCCGTACGACGTGCCGTGCGTCATCGCCCTGCCGGTGCTCGCCGCCGCCCCCGCGTACGCCGACTGGGTGGTCGCTCAGACGGCGGACGCGTGAAGTTCCTGCGAGTATTGCTGCGTGCTTCGACCTACCTACCCCATCCAGACCAAGCGCCTGCTGCTGCGCCCGCTGCAACCCGACGACGCTGCGTCGCTGTACCGCTACCGTAGCCGCGAGGACGTGTGCCGCTACCTGCTGCACCCGCCGCAGACGCTCGACCAGCTGGTCGCCCGGATCGAGAACAGCCGCTCGGAGCTGACCGACGAGGGTCAGGTGCTGACCCTGGCCGCAATCGAGCGCGAGACCGGCGCCTTCGTCGGCGACCTCGTGCTGATGTGGCACAGCCGCGAGCACCGTTGCGGCGAGATCGGCTACGTGCTCGACCCCGAGCACGCCGGCAAGGGGTACGCCACCGAGGCTGGCGCCGCGCTGCTGCGGCTCGGCTTCGACGAGCTCGGCCTGCACCGCATCACCGGCCGTCTCGACGCCCGCAACACCGCGTCGGCCCGCGTGCTGGAGAAGCTCGGACTGCGGCGCGAGGCGCACTTTGTGGAGAACGAGTTCATCAAGGGCGAGTGGACCGACGAGCTCGTCTACGCGACGCTGGCCACCGAGTGGCGTGACCCCTCCTGAGGCGTCCGTGCGGCTGACGCTCACGACGGTCAACATCGGCGCGCCCGACCCGGTCGCCCTGGCCCGCTTCTACGAGCAACTGCTCGGCTGGGACATCGCAGTGGAGGAGAAGCACTGGGTGCTGCTCGTGCAGGACCTGGCCGGCGGCGTGCGCCTCTCGTTCCAGCACGAGCCGTATTACAAGCGGCCGGTGTGGCCGGCCGGGCCGAACGACCAGCAGATGATGATGCACCTCGAGATCCGGGTCGACGACCTGCCCGCCGCCGTCGAGCACGCCCTGGCCTGCGGGGCGACGCTGGCCGAGTACCAACCGCAGGGCGACGTGCGGGTCTGCCTCGATCCGGTCGGCCACCCGTTCTGCCTCTGGCTCGGCTGACCCTCCGCCTCAGCCGAAGCTGCCGTGGACGTAGTCGGCGGTGCGGGGGTCCCGGGGCGAGCCCCGGAGCACGGGCGCCGAGGTACTGGTCGGACGCAGGCCCAGACGGCGAACGTGCTGTTCGCCGTGCACCTCGACGCGCTGGGCTGGATCGACGACGACCGCAACCCGCGTCCGGACGTCGACTTCAAGACGCCCGAGCAGGGCGCGGCCACGCAGACCCGGGCGGCCACGTCACCGCAGCTGGACGGCCAGGGCGGCGTCTACTGCGAGGACTGCGACATCGCCGAAATCGCCCCGGGCGGCGAGCCGTTCAATGGCGGGGTATGCAGCTACGCTGTAGATCCGGAGCAGACCGCCGGGCTGTAGACGCTGTCGGCCGAGCTGACCGGCGTGAACGCGTCCGCGTCCTGAATTCGGTGGCGGAGCCGGCGGCTCGCGCGCTTGGATGGTCGACGATGATTACCCTTCCCGAGCCGCCCCGCCTGATCGAGCCGACCACCGCGGTGCGGGTGTCCTACCTGACCGGCGAGCAGGCCGATTGCCTGCTGCGCGGCACCGAAACCGACTGGCTCGGCCCGGCCAGCGAGGACTTCGACAGCTACGTCGCCGAACGCCAGGGCGTGCGTACCCGGTGGGACGTGCCGTCTACCGTCTTCTGGTATGTCGCCGGCGAGCACTACATCGGCACGCTGGTCGTCCGGCACGAATTGACCGACGACCTGGCCCAGGCCGGCGGCCACATCGGCTACCACGTCGTGGCGCCGTGGCGCCGGCAAGGTCACGCGACCCGGATGCTCGCCGCCGGGCTGGTCGAAGCGCGCCGGATCGGCCTGTCCCGGGTACTCGTGACGACCGCGCTGGACAACGAGCCGTCGCGGCGGGTGATCCTGGCCAACGGCGGGGTGCCCGACGGGCAGGCGCGCGGCGAGGATCGGTTCTGGATCACCACCCCGACTAATACAGCCCAGCTGTCTAGTGCCCCGCGCGGCACTAGCTCGACAGACGGCGGGCCAGCCAGGTGAGGTAGCCCTGCGATTTCGAGCTCGCCGAGCCGGGTCAGGTGGCCGCCCACGGCGACAGCCCGGGGAGGGCGTCCAGCTGGGCGGCGTCCAGTTCGGACCATCCGCCCAGGCGGGGATGGTCGTCGGTCAGCGAGTCGGCGCCGACGCTCGACAGCCGGGACACCGCTGCGACCACGCGCTCGAGCTCGGCCGCTCGCCACGGCTGGGCCGGCTCGTGACCGTCGATGTCGGCGAACACCAGCGCGATCCAGTCGCCGTTGTCCAGCGTCCCGAGCAGGGCGGGCGCCGGTACACCTGCCGGCAACGCTGCCGCGATCCGGGCCTCCCTGCGGTGGAAGGGCCGCTCGATCGGCCATTCGGCGCCGATCGCCTTGGCGAAGACGCGGCGCCCGTCGGCCAGCCCCAGGCGCGCGGCCAGCCCGGGTGAGAAGCCGCCGGACTGACTCCGGTCGGCCACCGCGCGGGCGCCGGCGATCCGCTCGATGCCGCGGCGAACGTCGGCCGGCAACTCGGCCCAGAGCGGGCGGTCCTTGCTCGCAGGCACGCGGATACCTCGGTTCGGTGGGGACCCCGGCTCAGGCGAGTCCGGGCCGGCGGGGTGTCATGATCGGCACGGCGCGCCGACGCGAGAGTCAGCGCTGGCGCGTCTTGATATACCCGGCCAACTCGTCGTAGGCGCCCGAGCTGTTGCCGAACACGGGTAGTTGCGCGCGGTCTCCATCCAGGGCCGCACGCTGCTCTTGACGGTGCCCGCGCCATCGAGCAGGTCGGCCTGGGTGATCGGCCGCACGCGGCCGCTGTTCACCGAGGCCTCGAGCGCGCGTTCGGTCGCGTGGTCGCAGATGAGGGCGAGATCCGCGCCGGACAGGCCGTCGGTCGACTTCGCGATCCGGCCCAGGTCGAGGGCGTCGGCCGGTTTGCCGCGCAGGTGCAGCTCGAGGATCGCCGCTCGGGCGGCCCGATCGGGTGCCGCGAGCGTGCATCTGGGCGCCGGAATTACCGGCTGAATTCCCGGCGCGGGGCACTAGAACTGCTGGCCGATGATCGCGACGAGCGCGGCGTGTGTGTCCGCATCGGCGGCGGCGACCAGACCCTCGACGCCGGTGTGCAGCAGCTGGCCCTGCAGGCCGGTGACGACGCAGCCGGCCGCCTCGCACAGGGCGATGCCGCTGGTGAAGTGCACGCTGTCGCGCAACCGCCCGTCGGTGACGTAGCCGGCCCGCCGCCCGGCCGCGACCCAGGCCAGGGCGAGCGTCGTCGACGAGACGCGAGGACGGAACCGGTCGGCGAACTCCGGGGCGGCCAGCATCCGAACGGCCTGGAACCGGTCGCCGTTCGGGAAGGGAGGGTCGAGGTTGACGTCGACGAGCCGGGTGTGCGCGGAGGGGACCAGCGGCTGGTCGATGCCGTCGTGGCGCAGCCGGGCCTGGACAACGTCGGTCCAAAACACCTCGCCGGCCAGCGGGTCGGCGACCGCGGCGGCCGCGACGGATCCCTTGTCGCGCAGGGCGACGTTCACCGACACGAGCGGGGTACGGGCGGCGTAGTTGAGCGTGCCGCACAGCGGGTCGACGAGCCAGGTCCGCGCCGCGACCGGCCCGACCGCACCGGCCTCCTCGCCGAGGAACCCGTCGTCCGGCCGGGCCGCGCGTAGGACGTCCATGATCGCGTGCTCGGCCTCCAGGTCGGCGTCGGTCGCGAAGTCCATCGGCGACTTGTCGAAGCGCGCGAGCGGCCCACCGTACTTGGCCCGGACGACGGCGGCGCCGGCTTCGGCTGCCGCGACGGCCAGTTCGGCATCGGTCGGATGCATGCCCCGAACGTTAACGTCCCTTGGCTACCCGATCCGATCCGCGACGCGGCCTGCGACCTCGGGTGTCGCCTCCGGAACCCGCGGCGCGGCCAGCAGACCGGAGACGGCGCCCAGACCGGCGATCACGGCGCAGAGCCAGATCGCGTGGACGAACCCGGTGGTGAACGTGGCCGGGCTCGCGTACCCCCCGGTATGGGCGAAGACGGTCGCGACCAGGGCAACCCCGAGCACCCCGCCGAGTTCGCGGATGCTGCCGTTGACCCCGGCGGCGATGCCCATGCGCTCGGGCGGGACCGCCGAGACCACCTCGCCCGAGACGGTCGGGAACACGAATGCGATACCGATCCCGGACAGGACCAGCGGTGCGCACAGGACGGGGTACGGCGTCGACACGTGCACGACGAGGGCGAACCACACCATCCCGATGGTCTGCAGCGCCATGCCGGCGACCAGGAACGGCCGGTTCCCGAGTCGCGTGGCGAGCGAGCCGACCAACGGCGCGACGAGCAGGCTGGGCAGGGGCCACGGCACGAAGCGCAGCGCGGCCACGATCGGGCTGGTGTGCTGGGCGATCTGGAAGAACTGCGACATCAGGTAGACGCCACCGGCCAGGCTGGCATAGATGCAGAAGCTCACCCCGTTGGCCGCGCTGAAACTGCGGATCGCGAACAGGCCGGTCGGCATCATCGGGAACCGCGCGGCGTGCTCGCGGGCGACGAATCCGCCCAGCACCAGCACCCCGGCGAGCAGCGGCATCCACACCGCGGCGTCGCCCCAGCCGTGCGAGGTCGACTGCACCAGTCCCCAGCTCAGGCCGAGGCAGCCGGTCGAGGCGAGGACGAGGCCGGCGACGTCGAGGGGGTGCCGAGGCCCGAACGTCTCCGTGATCGCGAGACCGGCCGCGACCGCGAGGACCAGGGCGATCGGCACGTTCACCCAGAAGATGGCCCGCCAGCCGACGAGTTCGAGCAGGCCGCCGCCCACGAGCGGGCCGAGCACGCCGCCGGCCCCGAGCAGCGCCCCCCAGATCCCGATCGCCTTCCCGCGCGTCTCGGCCGGGTAGGCCTCGCTGATCACGGTCAACGTCAACGGCAGCACGGCCGCCGCCGCGCCACCCTGCACCGCCCGCGCCGCGATCAGCGCGCCGATGCCGGGAGCCAGCGCCGCTGCGGCCGAGGCCAGCGCGAAGACCGCCAGCCCGAGGCCGAGCATCCGGCGCCGCCCGAACCGATCACCGAGGCCGGCCGCGGTGATGAGCAGGCACGCGAACGCCAGGTAGTAGGCGTTCATCGTCCACTCGAGCGTGCCGACCGAGCCGCCGAGGTCGGAGCGCAGCGTCGGCAACGCGGTCGTGACGACCATCGTGTCGAGGCTTGTCATGAACGCCGCGACCGATGCGACCGCGAGCGTCCGACCCGGACGAGTGGAGACGGGTGTCATGGGAGTCCTTCCTCGCGCGTCCGGCAGTCGATGCGCAACCATTGGTTGCATATTGGCAGAACACGCGACGACGTGCAACCATCGGTTGCGACCACGCGAAGGAGAGCACATGGAACGCGGGTCCCTGGAGAAGGAGATCCATATCGCCGCCTCGCCGGCGGTGGTCTACGAGGTCATCAGCCGGCCCGAGCACATCCGGCAGTGGTGGACCGAGCAGGTCGACTTCGTCCCCACGCCGGGCCGCGCCGGGCGCCTGTTCGTACCGATGACGGTGGTCGAGGCGATCCCCGGTCAGCGGTTCGTCTTCCGCTGGGACTACCCCCAGGGAGAAGCTCCGACGCCGCAGAACTCGATGCTGGTCACGTTCCAGCTCACCCCCGAGGGCGACGGCACGCGGCTGAAGGTCGTCGAGGACGGCTTCCGCGAGCGCGGCTGGGAGGCCGCGGTCCTGGAGGAGGAGTACTACCGCAGCCACGACCGCGGCTGGGACGAGCACCTCGCCGACCTGGCGACCTACGCCGCCGCACTCGCCACTCGATGACCGGCAACGAGATCGACGACGAGCTGTGGGCCGCGATCGGCGACCCGACCCGCCGCCGTGTCCTCGACCTGCTCCTGGCCGGCGGCCCGGGTACGGCCAGCGGGCTCAGCCGGCAGTTGCCGGTGACGCGGCAGGCCGTCGCGAAACACCTCGCGGTGCTGGAGCGCGCCGGCCTGGTGAGCCCGGAGCCGGCCGGCCGAGAGGTGCGCTACGACGTGGACGCGAAGCAGTTCGCCAAGGCGGTGGCGCAGTTGGCCGCGGTCGGCCAGGCCTGGGACGGCCGCCTGCGCCGGATCCGGGCCATGGCCGAGTCGATCCAGCGGGCGGCCGACGCCGCGAAGCAGGGACCGGAAGCTTGACCCGGAAAAGTTGACTAACTCGAACAACTGTTCGAACATTGAGGGGTGCCCGACCTCGCTCTCCGGGAGACCTTAACCGGACTGGCTGACAGCGGCCGCCGGTACGCGGCTCCCCCGCTGCCGGTGGCCTCCGCGCTGCAGCCGCTGCTGCCCGACGGGCTGCGGCGGGGCAGCACGGTGCACGTGGCCGGGTCGGTGTCGCTGCTGCTCGCCCTGCTCGGCACGGCCTCGGCCGAGGGGGCCTGGTGCGCGCTGGTCGGGCTGCCCATGGTCAGCGCCGAGGCGGCCGACGAGTACGGCATCGAGCTCAGCCGGCTGGCCGTCGTGCCGGAGCCCGGCCCGGGCTGGGCCACCGCGATCGGGGCGCTGCTCGACGCCGTCGACGTGGTGGCCACCCATCCGCCGCCGCGGGTCGTGCCGGGCGACGTGCGCCGGCTGAGCGCCCGGGCCCGCACCCACGAGTCGGTGCTGATGCCCTTCGGCGCCGACTGGCCGGGCGCCGAGGTCCGGCTGCGGATCCGCGAGGGCGAGTGGGAGGGCATCGGCCCGGACGGGTACAGCCGGCTGCGGCGCCGGCGGGTGGTTGTCACCGCCGAGGGCCGCGGCCGGGCGGCCCAGCCCCGGACCGCCCAGCTGTGGTTACCGGCCGCCGGGGGCGGGGTCGATGCGTTCGACAACCTGGCCGCGGTACGCGGGTCGGCTCCGGCAAGTCCAGGCGCCTTGGAAAGCTTGGCCGCGGTACGCGGGTCGGCTCCGGCAAGTCCAGGCGCCTTGGAAAGCACCGTCGTGGCCTTGCGGGCGGGGTGAGCGATGCCGCCCCGGATGATCGCGGTGTGGTGCCCGGACTGGCCGGTCACCGCCGCCTGCGCCGACGTCGGCACGTCCGACGAGGGCCCGGTCGCCGTGTTCACGGCCAACCGGGTCGTGGCCTGCTCGCACGAGGCGCGCGAGTTCGGGGTACGCCGGGGGCTGCGCCGGCGCGAGGCCCAGGCCCGCTGCCCCGAGCTGGCCGTGCTGGCCCGCAACGAGGCGGCCGAGGCCCGGCTGTTCGAGCCGATCGTGCTGGCCCTGGAGTCGATCGCGCCGGGCGTCGAGGTCACCCGGCCGGGGCTGGCCGCGATCGGGATGCGCGGGCCGACCCGGTACTTCGGCAGCGAGACGGCGGTGCTGCACGCGCTGTCGCGCGCGGTGGGGGCCGCGCCGGCGCAGGACGGTCCGAAGCGGCTGGCGGTCACCGCGCTGATCGGGGTGGCCGACGGCTCGTTCGCCGCCGAGCAGGCCGCCCGGCAGGGCATCATCGTGCCGCCCGGCGAATCGGCCGAGTTCCTCGCCGGGTTGCCGGTCAGCCTGCTCGACCCGTCCGGCGACTCGCCGCTGATCGACCTGCTGCGCCGCCTCGGGCTGCGCACCCTGGGCGCGTTCGCGGCGCTGCCGCCGGGCGAGGTGCGTGCCCGGTTCGGTCCGGACGGGGCCTGGGCGCACCGGCAAGCCGGCGGTCGCGACGACCGTCCGCTGGCGGCTCGGCGGCCCCCGCCCGAACTCGTCGCC
>DATBER010000043.1:0-23509 GCA_036558905.1 Jatrophihabitantaceae bacterium
CGGCGTCCTCGTCGTCGTCCATAGCGCTGCTATGGCCTCCTCCTCGTCCTTGCATCTCGCGCACCTGGCCGCCGCTCGCGACGAGCGGGAATTGCCAGACACGGTCTAGTCCGGCGCTGACCGTCCGCATGATCGCAGCGCGGCCCGACCGACCATAATCGGCGGCGAGACTTGGAGGCGCTGATGCGGATCGCCGTGATCGGTACGGGCAATATCGGCAGTGCGGTCGGGCGGGCCTGGGCGCGCGCTGGCCACGACGTGACGTTCGGGTCGCGCCATCCGCACAGCAGCGACGTTGCCCCCGTTGCCGGGATCGCCGAGGCCCTGGACGGCGCCGAGGTCGTGCTGCTCGCCCTGCCCGGCGGCGAGGCGGTCGACGGGCTGCTCGCATCGAACGGCGATGCGCTCGACGGCCGGCTCGTCATCGACGCGACCAACCGGATGGGCGCCTCGACCACGAACGCCGCCGCGCAGATCGCCGCGGCGGTGCCAGGCGCCCGCTACGTCCGGGCGTTCAACTCGCTGGGCTGGGAGAACTTCGTCGAGCCGACGTTCGACGGGGTGTCGGCCGACCTGTTCTTCACCGGCCCGCCCGCCGATCGGGAGACGGTGGAGCGGCTCATCTCCGACGTGGGGCTGCGCCCGGCCTACCTCGGTGCCGACCAGCACGCGGTGGTCGACAGTGTGATGTCGCTGTGGTTCACGCTCGTGCGGGCCCGGGGCGGCAACCGCCACCTCGCCTTCCGGGTGCTCGGCGACTGAGCGACACGCGGACCCCCGGGGGTGGCCGGGCGTCCGCCCGCCGGGTCGTTACCGTGGCGGGATGAGTCGCTGCGGAAAGCAGTCGCGGCGGGTGGTCGTGGCTCTGGTCGCCGCGGGAGCCGTCGTCGGCGCCGCGGCCTGCGGGACATCGTCCAAGGCAGCGGCGCCCCCCACCCAGAGCAGCAGTCAGCCCAGCTCGTCGGTCATGCCGTCGCCCACGACCTCCATCCCGGTGCCGCCGCGGCCGGTCACGTCCACGCACCCCAAGCCGCGACCCACGCCCACCAGCCGCCGACCTGCGCCCAGCACGCACAAGGCGCCGCCGTCGTCGGGCGGGCCGGTCATCGTGCTCGACCCCGGCCACAGCGTCTCGATCAGCGCGACCGACCCGGCCACCGGGCTGAACGTCTCGGACTACGAGAACGAGCCGGAGATGCGCGACGTGTTCGCTGTCGCCGAACTGGTCCGGGCCAAGCTGCAGGCGGCCGGTTATCGCGTCGTCATGACCAAGGCCACCCTCGACACCCCGGCCTCGCTGCTCAAGCGGGCTCAGATCGCCAACAACGCGCACGCGGCGCTGGCCCTGAGCATCCACGACCAGGCCGGCTCGAACGGCGGGATCCCGTTCGCCGAGGGCAACAACATCGTCTACTACCAGTCGGTCGGCAAGTACCGGGCGACGTCGAGCGGCAAGAAGTACTACTTCACCGATCAGCAGCTGGCCAACGTCAGCGCGCGGTACGGGCAGATCTTCCAAGACGAGCGATCCAGGGTGGAGGGCCACCAGATCCAGCTGCAGGGCGACACCGGCTACGACCTCGGCGGTCGAGGCCTGGCCGGCGGCAACATCTGGATGGTGCAGCTGCTTTCGCACGTGCCGTGGATCTACAACGAGGCCGGCGGCAACAGCCCGGGCATGGCCGGGCTGAACGCCACCGACAAGCAGCGCTACGCCAACGGCCTGGTTGCATCCGTCGAGCACTGCGTGCCGCTCTAGAACCGCCAGCGCGTCGCGGATGAACGCGCTCCCGGACGAGCTCCCGTGATCAACAGCCGGCCACCGTGCGAAGTCGCCGGCTCATTGGCTGTTGATCAGCGGGAAGGAGGCATGCGCGGACGTGCAGCGATCGAGCACGCCGACGAGTCTCGAGCGGCGTGCACCGACGTGCGGCGGCGGCCGTCCTGGCTGGACGGCGCGTTACCGTCGGGGCCTCGGCAATCGCTCAGCAGGAAGGAACGCCGCGATGAAACCCCAGGATGTGCTCGCTCAGGCCCGCGACGCGCTTACCGTTCGTCGCGTATTCGGCGAACCGTACGAGAAGGACGGCGTCACCGTCGTGGCCGTGGCCAGCGTACGAGGTGGCGCGGGGGCGGGCGGCGGCGGCCGCCAGGGGGAGGAGGGCTCGGGCGGAGGCTTCGGGCTGAACGCACGCCCGGTCGGCGTGTACGTGATCCGGGGCGAGCAGGTGAGCTGGCAGCCGGCCGTCGACGTCACGCGCATCGTCGTAGGCGGGCAACTGCTGTTGGCGGCGGCGCTGCTGCTCATCCGCTCGATTGTCCGGTCCCGCGCCCGGTCGAGATAGCCCGTACGCCGGCGTATGGCGTGCGTGGTACTGTTCGCGAGGCTTCCGCCGGTTACGTAGGCAGGTTGGTGACGGCGCGTGGTGCGCCGGATTGACACGTGGTCGCACAGCGCGCAGCGTCAAAGTCTGGTTCCCGCCCATGGGTCTGGAGGGAGGAACCGAGATGTTGACGCGAAGCCCCAAGCGCTACACGGTCTGGCGCTCGGACGGCGGTTACGAGGTTCATGACGCCGACGAGGCCGGCCGGTGCGTCTACTTCTCCGAGTCGCGCCGGGTCGCCCGGGAGATGTCCAAGCACCTGAACCGGGGGCACCTCGGGGAGGGGCCGCCCGAGCGATGGGGCGTGGACGGCCGCAGCGCCTGACGGCCGACTCGTCAGGCCAACCCGATCAGCGGAACGGCCATCGCCACCGACATCGCCACCTCGCAGCAGGCGGCCAGCCGTGGCGTGACCAAGTGGTGCCCGACCGCCACCGCCGGGGCACTGCTCAGCCCGGCCAGGCGCAGCGCCGTCCACCAGGCGTAGCCGAGCAGCCCGAGCGCCAGCAGGACGCCGACGGCCGGCAACTGCTCCGAGCCGGCATGGGCCATGCCCGGCATGGCCGTGCCGCCCGGACCGGCCGATTGCATCGACCAGAACATGTAGGCCATCGCCGCTCCGCCGAGGACGTGCCCGGCGTGCGCGGCCGACGCGGAGCCGCGGTGCCACCCGCGGATCAGCGTCGCGGCGAACCATGCCGCGGCGGCCCCGAACAGGAGCAGCCCGGCCCGGTTCGGGATCGCGCTCCACGACGGCACCAGCATGCCGGCCATCGCCACCCCCATCGCGATATGGAAAGTGTCGACGGCGCGGTCGGTCGGCCGCCGCCGGGCCAGCGCGTAGCCGAGCCGGCCCGCGCAGTACACCGCGGTACTGAGGGTGACGACGGCCAGGCCGAGCATCAGCCACGCCGGATTCACCATCGTGGATCCCTTCCCCGAAAGGGCGTCGGCCTAGGCCGACTCGGACTTCTCGTAGCTGTCGTGCCAGTTCCACCAGGCGTAGGGCGCCGTCTGGGGATACCCGTCGGGCGAATCCTCCCACTCCTCCTGCCGGCCGAGCGCGGTGATGTCCAGGTAGCTCCACGTGCTGCCCATGGCCTCGTCGCCACGGTTGTTGACGAAGTAGGTGCGGAACACCCGGTCGCCGTCGCGGATGAACGCGTTCGTGCCGTGGTATTCGGCCACACCGAAGTCGGCGTCGAACTCGTCGGTCAGCGTGTACCAGGGCATGGTCCAGCCCATCCGCTGCTTCAGCGTCGCGATCAGGTCCTGCGGCGCCCGCGAGGCGAACACGAGCGTGGTGTCGCGGGCGTTGAGGTGGGCGAGGTGAGCGACCTGGTCGGCCACCATCGAGCAGCCGCGGCAGGCGTGCTCGGGCCAGCCGTCCACGTCGGGGTCGTAGAACGCGCGGTACACGACGAGCTGGCGTCGCCCGGCGAACAGGTCGACCAGGCTCACCCGGCCGTCCGGCCCGTCGAACGCGTACTGCTTGTCGACGGCCAGCCACGGCATCCGCCGGCGCTCGGCCGCCATCGCGTCGCGGGCGCGGGTCAGCTCCTTCTCCTTGCTGAGCAGCCGCTCGAGCGCGGCGTCCCATTCGGCCGCGGACACGATCGGGCGCATCTGGATTTGGTCGGACATTGCTTCCTCCAATGGACAGTGCTTCAACGGTTCAGGTGTCTTTTCAAGGCATCGAGGGGTCCGTCCCAGTCGCGGGCCAGCGCGGCCAGGAACTGCTGGGCCACCTGCATCGGAGCCGAGCGCAGCCGGTAGCGCACCCGGCGCCGTTCGCCCGGCTCGGCGGTGACCAGCCCGACCTCGCCCAGCAGCGCCAGGTGCTTCGCGATCGCCTGCCGGGTGATGGGCAGCCGGGCGGCCAGGTCGGTCGCCGTGGCCGGCCCGCCCGCGGCGAGTGCGGCCAGGATGGCCCGCCGCGTCGGGTCGGCCAGGGCGGTGAAGACCTGTTCGGCAACAGCCTCGATGTCAGGCCGCATCGAGGTAGTCGACCAGTTCGCCGAGCTCATTCGTCCAACCCTGCAGGTGGTCGTCGTACAGCTCGCGGTAGGCGTCGTCGGGCAGCTGGGCGAATCCGGACTCGACGACGTGCAGCCGCGTGCCGGTGTCGACCGGTTCGAGGGTGAACTCGACATACGTGCGGCGGGGATCGCCGTCGGGCAGCCCGTAGATCTCCCAGCTGAAGGCGAACGTCGTCGGCTCGTCCACCCGCTCGACCCGCAGCTCGGCTGTGTTCCCGCTGTTCCAGGCCAGTCGAACCCGTCCACCCGGTCGCAGGTCGATCGTCGCCTCGTTGCCGAACCAGGTGCCCAGCGCATCGGCCGAGGTAAGGGCATTCCATACCTTGTCCGGTGGATGAGTGAGCTCGAGAGTTCGCTCGATGCGATCGGGGAAGGCCATGACGGACTCCAGGAATTGTCGGGGACCGTTACCGGCCCAGGGCGATGCGAGCGGAACCCGAGCGGGGCTCGAGCCGGTCGGCCAGCCGGTCACGGCGCTGGGCCGAAGCCCGGAGGAACGTAACGAATCGGCGCCGCAAACGGGATTCTCGTGGCGTGCCGACGAGCATGACCGGCGCCTCGGGCCGGGCCGACCCGACGAGGTCACGTACCGAGTTGGCGGCGATATCAGCGGCGACGGGAAGCATTTCGAGTCCTCCTCTGCGAGTGGTCGGTGGACGCTGTATAGCAACTGACTGGTTGCCACAGTATCGCAACCCAACGATTGCGTCAACGCACCCCCGCGGAGCTCTTGTTCGGTCACGCGTCATTCCGCACGCTTCCTCCTGGCCGTTCACTCGGAAGAGGGGGCCGATGACCATGCCGCGACGTCCAACCGGCCCCGGCCCCGAGGGAGGAGGTCTGACCGTGTTGCCAGCGCGGAGCGCGTCCGGCCACCCGTCGCCGTTGCGGCAGATGCGGGACAAGGGCCGGTCGCTGCGCTCGTCGATGCCGCGCGAGGCCCACGCCGAGCTGCGGCTGCCGGCCCGCGACCCGGTCGGCATCATGACCCGGCAGAACGAGGGTCGGTTGGCCGAGACGAGTCGGCTCGAGCAGCTGGCAGCGCCCGATCGACGCGATCTCGTCGCCCGGGCCGCCCGCAGCCCGGCGCCGCACCTCGGACCAGGTGCTGGACAAGCTCAGCACGGTCGACGACCACGGCCGCCTGACGATCAAGGAGAACCCGCCGATCGCCCAGCGCGTCGCCAACGTCGCGCTCGACGACCTGCACGGCCTGGTCGGCGAGTAACAGGCCACGACGCGCCCGGACACCGCGTTGCTGCTGTCCCAGTTCACCCTGGCCGACTTCATCCTGCGCGTGGTCGGCGTCGGTTCGGTGGGCACCCGCTGCTACGTATTGCTGCTGGTCGGTCCGAACGGCGAGCCGCTGTTCCTGCAGGCGAAGGAAGCTCCGCCGTCGGTGCTGGAGAGCTACGCCCGCGAGCCGATCGCGATCGCCAACCCCCAGGCTCAGTGGTCCCAGGGCGAGTGGGTCGTCTCGGCGCAGCGCATCCTGCAGGCCCAGTCCACACGAAGGGCTCCATCGATCTCAGCCCGCTGAGCGGGCCCGAGTTCGGCGACTACGCCCGGCTGTGCGGTGCCGTGCTGGCCCGCGCGCACTCGCAGAGCCCGGACGGCGCGGTCGTTCGCGGATACCTCGGCCGGTCCGAGCACTTCGACCACGCCGTTGCCCAGTGGGCGATGCGCTACGCCGACCAGGTCGAGTGCGACTACGACACGGTGCAGGCGGCCGTCCAGCGGGGCCGGCTGCCCGTCGAGCACGGCATCTGACCTCCGTTACGACCCGGCCAGCCGCACCCCGGCGTATGCAACGGCGGCCACGAGCACCCAGGCCAGCAGCCCGAGCAGCATCGGCCGGCCGCCGGCCCGGCGCAGCACCCGCCACGAGATGCCGGTGCCGAGGGCGAACAGGGCGGAGGTGAGCAGCGCCTGCTGGACGTCGCGGGCGCCATTGAGCACGCCCGAGGGGACCAGGCCGGTCGAGCGGATCACGATGGCGGCGAGGAACGCGAGCACGAACCCCGGAACCGGCGCCGGCTGGGCCACCGACCGGTCGCGACGACGCACCGTGGCGACCAGCGCGACCAGCGGGGCGAGCAGCACCACCCGGGTGAGCTTGACGACCACCGCCGGTTCGAGCGCGCCGTGCCCGACCCGGTCCGCGGTGGCCACCGTCTGGCCGACGTCGTGGACGGACGCACCGGTCCACGAGCCGAAGGCGTGGTAGTCGAGCCCGAGCGGGGTGCGCAGCAGCGGCAGCACGATGATCGCGAGGCTGCCGCACAACGTCACCAGGGCGACCGACACCGCAGTGTCGTCGTCGTCTCCGTTGGCGACCGGCCGCATCGCGGCGATGGCCGACGCGCCGCAGATGGCGAAGCCGGTGGCCACGAGCAGGCCCAGCGCGCGACGCAGCCGAAGCGCCCGGGCCAGGAGCTGGGTGCCGACGAACGTCACGGCGACAGTCAGCGCGACGACGCCGAGACCGGCCCCGCCGATCTGGCGTAGCTGCGGCAGCGACAGCTGCAGGCCGAGCAGCACGACGGCGATCCGCAGCAGCTGCCTCGCGGCCAGGTCCAGGCCCGGTCGCATCCTCGGTGCGATCAGCCGGAGGTTGACCGTCATCGCCCCCAGGGCGACGGCCACCGTCGAGGCGTTCAGCGACGGGACGAGCCGCGCCACGCCCGTGGCCGCGAGCGCCGCGACGGCCGTCACCGCCAGCCCGGGCAGGGTCCGGGCCGGCGCGCTGGGTGGAGCGAGGATCACATAACCACGGTGTCCGCCCGGTCGGCCCGGCAGTAGCCGTCATTTGGCTGGCTGGTCATAGCCTGTGGCTATGACCCTGCTTCAGCTTCCCGACCTCGACTCGCTCTCGCTGCTGGTGTCGATCGCCGACCTGGGCAGCATCGGGGCCGCGGCGACCGCCGCCGGAATCAGCCAGCCGTCGGCCAGCAAGCGGATCCGCGCGCTCGAGCACCGGCTCGGCGTGGCGCTGCTCGAACGGGGCCCGCAGGGCTCGCGCCTCACCGAGCACGGCCGGCCCGTCGTCGACTGGGCGCGCGCCGTCGTCGAATCGGCGCAGACCCTGGTGGTCGGGGCCCAGGCCCTGCGAGCTGATGCGGCGGCCGGCGTATCGGCGGCGGCCAGTCAGACGATCGCCGAGTACGTGGTGCCGCAGTGGCTGGCCCGGATGCGGGACCGCTCCATCTCGGTGCGGCTGCGCGTGGCCAACTCGACCGGGGTGATCGACCTGGTCCGGGGGCACGAGGTCGAGCTGGGCTTCGTCGAGACCCCGGTCGTGCCGCGCGATCTGGCCAGCCAGGTCGTGGCGAAGGACCGCCTGGTCGTGGTCGTGGCGCCCGGCCATCCGCTGGCTCGCCGACGCGCTCCGGTGCCGGCCGACCAGCTGGCTGCGCTTCCCGTGGTCATGCGCGAGGGCGGGTCCGGAACGCGGGCCACCCTCGAACGCGCGCTGGCCGGAGCGGGTCGCACCTACCTCGAGCTCGACTCGAACTCCGCGGTCAAGGTGGTGGTCGCGTCCGGCACCGGGGTGGCCGTGCTCAGCACCCTGGCCGTCGCCGGTGAGCTGGCCGACGGCCGGCTGGTCGAGGTGCCGACCACCGGGCTCGACCTTCGCCGATCGCTGCGCGCGGTGTGGCCGCGTGGGCGCCGCCTCGTCGGGGCGGCCGCCGAGTTGCTGGCCGCGACCCGCTCATAACGGTATCGACATGCTTTGCGGTAGTGCGCCCGGCCCGATGTTTGAGTAAGGTGCGGGTCGAGGTAGCAGCACTATTTCGTGAAGGCGCAGTTCGCCAAACAACGGCCGTGACGCGCTCTTGTTCCCTCATTTCCTCTGGCGGGCGGTCCCGGGCGACGGCGCTGCGGACCGGCCGCCGAACAACGCCTAGCGCAGATCGGATGTCCGATGTGCGCCTTGTGGGCAGGGGGCGTCGTGCCTTCTGCTAGAGCCGAGGTGCCCACGTCCCCCCGCCGGGCACCTCGGCTCTCTATGTCGCCCGGCTGGGCCCGCCTCCTCCGGCGTCGAGCGGCCGGCCCGGTTCCGCAGCCTGTCTATGTACCTTGCTGGTTACGTACCTGATCAGTTACATTGACAGGCGTGGACGCGGTGTTGCACGCGCTGGCCGATCCGAGTCGGCGCACGGTGGTCGAAGCCCTGGGCGGCGGCGAGGCGACCGCGGGCGAGCTCGCGGCTTTGCTGCCGATCGCCCGGCCGGGCGTCTCCCGGCATCTGCGGGTGCTACGCGAGGCCGGGCTGGTCGACGTGCGCCAGGACGCGCAGCGCCGGGTGTACCGGTTGCGGCCGGAGCCGCTGGCCGAGCTCGACGACTGGCTGGGGCGCTACCGCTCGCTGTGGGAGCACCGGTTCCAGGCGCTGCACACCGAGGTGGCGCGGGGGAAGAGACAACGGAGGAAGGGCACATGACCGAACAGGGCACGCTGGTGGGCTCGGTACTAGAGGTCGACGGCAAGGGCACCGTCCGCATGGAGGACCGGTTCGCCACGGACGTCGACGACCTGTGGTCGGCCCTCACCGATCCGGGCCGGCTGGCCCGCTGGATCGGAGCGGTCGAGGGCGAACTGCGGCTCGGGGGCGAGTTCCGGGCTCGCTTCACGAGTACCTGGGAGGGCAACGGCCGGGTGGACGTGTGCGACCCGCCGCGCCGGCTCGCGGTGACGCTGCGCGACGAGGAAGGCGAAACGGTCGTCGCGGCCGAGCTGACGCCCGACGGCGAGTACACGCGACTGGTCGTCGAGGAACGCGGGTTCCCGCTGAATGTGGTGGCGGCCCACGGGGCCGGATGGCAGGCGCACATCGAGGACCTGGAGGCGTATCTGGTGGGCCGGCCGGCCGGCGACTGGCTCGCGCGGTGGAAAGAGCTGTCCCCGGCCTACAACGACCAGGCCGCCGGGCTGCGATGACGACCGTTGCCGCCTGCGACGGGACCGATCGGGCCATCGTCGACTTCCTCGACGCTCAGCGGGCGCGTGCCCTGGCCATCGTGGCCGGCCTGGACGCCGAGCAGTTGGCCACGCCGGTGCTGCCCTCGGGCTGGACGCCGCTCGGCCTGATCGAGCACCTCGGGCACGCCGAGCGGCACTGGTTCCAGCAGGTCGCCCGGGGCGCGGCCGCGCCGCTGCCCTGGACCGACGAGGACGACGCCGACGGACCGTTCGCCACGCCGCGCGACGCCGAGACCGTGTTCGCGTTCTACCGCGCCCAGATCGAGGAGTCGAACGAGGTGCTGGCCGCGACGTCGCTCGAGACGCCGCCGGTGGGACGGCACAGCCGGCGCACCGCCGATCAGGTGGCCGATCTGCGTTTCATCGTCTTGCACATGGTCGAGGAGACGGCCCGCCATCTCGGCCACCTCGACGCGGCGCGGGAGTTGCTCGACGGCCGGGTCGGGCTGGGCCAGGACGATCTCTGACCCGGCGTCCGGGCCGCTATCGTCGCGGGGGTGACCGCGCGGGACCGGCCGGCCGAGGACTCGGCCCGTAAGCAGGAATTGCTCCAGGCCGCCTACTCGTATGTCACCGATCACGGGCTGGTCGAGATGTCGCTGCGCCCGCTGGCCGAGGCCGTCGGGTCGAGTCCACGCGTGCTGCTGTTCCTGTTCGGCAGCAAGGACGGGCTGGTCCAGGCGCTGCTCGCCCGCGCACGCGAGGACGAGCTGGCCCTGCTGCGCCAGGCCGACGTCGACGCGGGCGGCGGGATACCTGCAGCCGGGCTGCGTATCTGGAGCTGGTTGGCCGCGCCGGAACATCGCAGTCTGCTCAAGCTCTGGACCGAGGCGTACGCACGGTCCTTGCTCGATCCGACCGGACCGTGGCGCGAGTTCGCCCGCCAGACGGTGGACGACTGGCTGGCGATCCTGGCCGCGGCTCAGCCGTCCGCCGCGCGGCGCACCCGGGCCGGCGCAGCCGAGCGGACGCTCGCCCTGGCGGTCCTGCGGGGCTCGTTGCTCGACCTGCTGGCGACCGGCGACGAGCGGCGCGTCACGGCGGCAGTGCGGGCGCACTTCGGCTGAGCAATGCGCTTAACTGGCACGGGCTTCTCTGCTACCGTCCACTGAAACAGTCGTTTCAGTGAGTCGGAGGGCCAGATGGCACCCGGGAATCCGTTCGGTGCGCCCTACCCGTTGGTGAACGTCGACGGCCGGGTGGTGGACCGCAGTGAGGCCGCGCTCGACGTCCACGCCCACGTCATGTCGTACGGCACCGGCACGTTCGAGGGCATTCGCGCGTACTGGAACCCGGGACACGAGCAGCTCTACCTGAGCGAGGCGTTCGGCCACTTCGATCGGCTGCATCGGTCGGCGCGAATCCTCGGCCTGCCACTGGCGCTCTCGGTGGACGAGCTCGTCGGGCTGACTCGCGAGCTGCTACGGGCGAACGGCGTGCGTGGCAATGCCTACGTCCGGCCGATCCTCCTGCAATCCGGCGCCGTCCTCCCGGTGCGGATGCACGACGTCGACGTCCGGCTGTCGATCGCGGTGACGCCGTTACCGGGCGACTACCTCGCCACCGAGGGCGTTCGCTGCGCGGTGAGTACGTGGCGGCGGGCACCCGATGTCACGACGCCGAACCGGGCCAAGGTCGTGGGCAGCTACGTCGGCCCGGCGCTGGCCAAGACCGAGGCCGTGCGGGCCGGGTTCGACGAGGCGCTGATGCTGACCGTCGACGGCCACGTGGCCGAGGCGACGACGGCGAACGTCTTGATGCGCTTCGGCGACCGGTGGAGCACCCCGCCAGGCACCGACGACATCCTGGAGGGGATCACCCGGGCCCAGGTCATGACCCTGCTGACCGAGAGCACGGGCACGCCGGTGGTCGAGCGGCGCATCCACCGCTCCGAGCTGTACTGCGCCGACGAGATCCTGCTGTGCGGCACGGCCGCGACGGTCGCCTCGGTGGTCGAGGTGGACGGCCGGGCGGTCGGCGACGGCGCCGTGGGCGCCCAGGGCAAGCAGCTGCGGGCCGACCTGTGGGCCATCAACACCCGGGACGACGACCGGCACCCGGAGTGGACCACTCCCGTCTACGAGAAAGGATGATCGGACCGTGGAATCCATGAAGGCGATCGACGAGGTCAGTCGCCGCGAGATCTGGGACGGCGTCATCGCCCGCATGGTCGAGGGCGACCGGATGACGCTGGCGATCGTCGAGATCCCAGCGGGCCGGCGCGTGCCCGAACACGCCCACGACAACGAGCAGATCGGGTTCGTCATCAGCGGCTCGGTGACGTTCACGGTGGGTGACGAGGTGCGCGCGCTCGGACCGGGCGGCACGTGGTGCATCCGCTCGAACGTGCCGCACCACGTCGACGTCGGACCGGACGGGGCGGTCGTCGCCGAGACCTACTCGCCGGGCCGGGCCGACTGGGCCGCACTGCCGCTGCTCGGCCCGGCGCCGCTGACCTGGACCTGACTACTTCGGCGGCAACGATCGGGCGTAGGCAACCCCGATATCGGTCCAGCGGCGCAGCTCGTCGTCGGTGGTGATCCCGGCCGGGTCGATGCGCAGCCAGCCGTCCGTCTCGCGGCCCCGCATCACGAACCGGGCCGCGTGCGGCTGCTGGATCAGGGCTTCGGTCTCGGCCGGGTCGACCCGCAGCAGCAGGCCGCCCTGGCCGCTGGCGCTCACCGCCATGTTTCCGTTGATCAGGAACGCCAGGCCGCCGAACATCGCCTTCTCGGTCAGGCCCTTCTCGTCACCGACCTGCTCACGCAGCCGGTTCGCCAACTCCACGTCGTAGGCCATTGCGCCCCCTTCAGCTGATCGGCGTGCCGGTCGCGACCAGCACGAACCACGCGCCGCCCGGCGCCAAGGTTATGGGCCGGCCGTGCGTGTCGACCAGATGCGTGACATCGCCGACGGTCGCCCGGTGCCACGTGCCGTTGATGCGCCGGCCATCGCGGAACACGGCGACCGACCCCTGGCCGATCGTGTGCGTGACCTTCGCCGGGCTGCCCGACTGGTCGATGTCGCCGTTGAACGTGGTGACCTGGCAGCTCTGCACGACGACGTTGGGCGTCGCGACCACGTTGCCGTCGGCGGCCTTGGCCGGTGCGTCGTTGATGATCCGCACGTAGCGGTGCCGCGCCGCGCTCCAGTCGAACTCGATCGCGGTGCCGCCGACGACGGTGCGCACCTTGGTGGCGGGGATGACGCCGCCGTTGGTGATGTCGGCCGTCCAGGTCAGCCCGATGTCCTTGGCCGTAGGGCCTTTCAGCCGCTTGGCGATCGAGGCCAGGTCGGCGGTCAGGTTGAACGGAACGGGGCGGCTCGGGTCGCGGCCGAAGCCCGGGCCGCCCTTGTCGCCGACGGTCCAGCGCAGCTTCGACGCCTTGAGCGGTTTGAGCTCACCGTCGGATCCGCCGGACGCCACGTAGTCGATCGGCCCGTACTGCAGGGCGATCTCCGGGTCGCCCACCCGGGTGCTGCGCACCGCCTCGACCTTGGGCAGCTTGGTTTCGAACACGGCCAGCAGTCGGGTCAGGCCGCCTTCCACCTGCTCGATGTAGACGATGTCGGCAGAGTCGATGCCGACCTGCGGGCGTCCGTCCGCGGTGTCGTCGACCTTCACTGCTACAGCCGGGCTGTGGGTTGGCGGGCCGCCGGTCAGCGGGTTGACGTGCAGCGCCGGGGGTTGGCTCGGGACGGCCGCCGACGTGGTGCCGCTCGCCGGCGAGCCCAGCGCATGGTGGCTGCTGCAGCCGGCCAGCGCAAACGTGCACACCGCAATCGCCGCGATCCGCGCGGAGTGGGCAACGATCACGCCGGGCAGCGTACGCGCGTCTCCGGTCGTTGCCTGATCGAGCGGGCTCTACTGGGCGGGGCCGTCCACGTTGATCGTGGTCGGCCCGCTGCCGGCGCGGACGACGACGATCTGGCTCTCGTCCTCGTCCGGGTTCGTCTCGCGGTGGATCGCGCCCTTGGGCACGTAGATGAAATCGCCCGGCCCGGCGTCGATCACGTCCTGCCCGCCCGGGCCGGACTCCATGCGCAGCCCGCCGTTCAGCACGTAGATCGCGGTCTCGTGGTCGCCGTGGTGGTGCCAGGCCGACGTGGCATGGCCGTCCGTGCGGACATAGCCGGCCCACATGCCGTCGGAGCCGATGGCCTGTTCGCGGATCATGCCCGGGGTCGGGTCGGCCTCGCGGCGGTCGGCGGCGCGGATCAGCTCGACTCGGTCGTCGGTCGCCATGCGCCTACCAGGGCCGTCCGCCGGATCGGCCACTTGTAAGCCGGTTGCGCTGCGACTGGCCGTAGATCGCGATCAGTCCGGCGGCGACGGCGATTTCCAGCAATATGGTGAGCGGCCGATTCGTGTCCAGCAGCCGGTAGCCGATGAACCCACCGATGATCGAACCGAGCCAGCCGAGCAGCACCGTCGCGAGCAACCCGACGTTTTGCGTACCGGGCAGGATGAGGCGGGCCAACCCGCCGATGATGATGCCGACGATGCCGACGCTGATGATTGCCCACAGGGCGAGTCCGATCAGCGAGAACACGACCACGGCGGCGAGCAGCACACCCAACAACAAGAGCACGACCACGGGCTTGACGGTACGCCGAGAATCTGGGTGCGTCCTGAATTCCGGCTGAGGGGTCGTCGGGGCCGGCGACGGCCGCTCAGGCGCAACGCGGTGGGACCGATGAACGTGACGAACAGTTCCTGGCGACGATGCGCCGGCCGTCGACGCCGTTGCGTTCGGCCGCCGGTTCACACCGCCCGCGCGCTGACCGGACGCCGCAGTATCGGCGGCAGCGGTAAGGTGACCGCAGCGCGGCCGGGGCCGCGTCTGGTCCGCAGATCGGGCGTCACGCCCACCCCGGACGAGCAGCACCGGCAGCACACCACCCTCCTGTGCTCGACTTGACGCGGACCCGTCGAGCCGTCAGGAAGGTGGTCGATGTGACCCCGGTTCTGCCCGCTCATCCCGACCTGGAACACCTGCGCCGCGAGGCCCGGCAGCTGCTGCGACAGTTGCAGGCCGGCGAGCCGCACGCCGCCGCCCGGCTGTCAGGCCACGCGCCCGGCCTGACCGCGAAGTTGAGCACCGCTCAGCTCGTCGTGGCCCGCGAGTACGGCTTCGCCACGTGGGCCCAGCTGAAGACGCTGGTGACCAGCATGTCCACCGGTGGCGTCCGCTACGACACGATCGGCCGGGGCTATTCGGCCTACCGGCGGTCCGATCCGCGCATCGCCGCCGCCGTGCTCGACGCCCTGGGCGACGCGCGCACGGTGGTGAACGTCGGGGCCGGCACCGGCTCGTACGAGCCGACCGACCGGCCGGTGATTCCGGTCGAGCCGTCGACGGCAATGGCCCTGCAGCGCGACCCGACCCGGCCGCCGGCCGTCCTGGGCGTTGCGGAGAGCCTGCCGCTGGCCGACGGCACCGCCGACGCCGCGATGGCCATGCTGACGATGCACCACTGGGCCGACGTCGACCGCGGGCTGGCCGAACTGGTGCGAGTCGCGCGGCGGCGCATCGTGCTGTTGACGATCGACACGCGGGTCCAGGCCGAGATGTGGCTGCTGCGCGACTATTTCCCGGACATCGCCGAGCGCGACAGCCGATCGTTCCCGCCGATCGCCCACGTCGTCGACCAGCTGGACGCGCCGACCCGGGTGATCACTGTGCCGGTGCCCGCGAACTGCGTCGACGGCTTCGGGGTGGCCTTGTGGGACCGGCCCGAGGCCGTTCTCGATCCCGGCGCCCGGGCCGCCACCAGCGGCTTCGCCCTGCTGGACAAGGCGCGCGAAGCCGACGGGCTGGCCCGCCTCGTTCACGATCTGGAGACCGGGGCGTGGGACCGCAAGTACGGGCACTTGCGCACGCTGCCCGCCCTCGACGTCGGCCTGCGCCTGCTCGTCACCGAGCTGCGCTGACGCCTCACGCCACCCGGACGGCGGCCGTCGCGCGCGGACCCGGGCCGTGCAGGATCGCGGCGATCGTCTCGACGCCGTCGACCAGACGCGGGCCGGGCCGCACGATCAGCGCGTTGGCGTCCAGGGCCCAGACCGGCCGGCCCGGCAGCTCGGCGGCGACGGCCGCGGCCTGCTCGGCCGCCCCGTCGACGCCGAACCCGCACGGCGCGACCAGCACGAGGTCCGGATCCGCGTCGCGCAGGGCGGCCCAGGTCGTCGGCGTCGAGCGGCCCCCCGGCCGGGCGTCCACCGGGTCGCCGCCTGCCACCGCGACGAGGTCGGGCACCCAGTGGCCGGCCGTGAACGGCGGATCCACCCACTCGACGACCGCGACCCGAGGTCGGGCCCGCCCATCGACCCGGTCGCCGACCGCCGCCAGCCGGCCGCGCAGTCCGGCCACGAGCCGCTGCGCCGCGTCAACCGCCCCGGTCCGCCGCCCGACGAGCTCGATCGTCTCGAGCACCTCGGGCAGCGTGTGCGGATCGAGGGTCACCACGTCGGCCCGGCAACCCAGGTAGTCCAGCGCCTGTTCGACCGCCCCGGACGGCAGGGCGCACACCCGGCACAGGTCCTGGGTCAGGATCACGTCAGGGTCCAGCCGGGCCAGCGCGTCGGCGTGCAGCACGTACAGGTCGCGCCCGGCCGCCACCTCGGCGCGCACGTAGTCGTCGATCTCGCGCGGGTTCAGGCCGGTAGTGTCCCGACCGCCCACGACTACGGCCTTCTCCCGCCGGGCCCGGGGCGGCTCGTCGCACTCGAACGTGACGCCCACCAGCTGCTCGTCCAGGCCCAGCGCGTAGACGATCTCGGTCGCCGACGGCAGCAGCGACACCACACGCACGCCCCGACCGTACCGGCCGATCAGCCGGACCCGGCGGCCGAGATCGCCAGCTGCGCGTACGCGGTTGCACCGTCGGGGGTCAGGTGGATCCCGTCGCCGTAGAGCCAGTCGCCCCCGTGCGAGCCGGAGATCGAGTGCCAGTCGATCAGCGCCACGTTGGCGTATCGCCCGCCGACGTGGCTGATCGTGTGGTTGTTCGGTCCCTCCCAGTCGCGCGGCACGCGGTCGTTGAACAGGACGACCCGGCGGTCGCGCAGCCGGTCGAGGGTGCCGGCGAGCTGGCCGGGATCGATGACTCCGTTGTTACCGGTGTGGATGAGCACGACCGGGCCGAGCCGCCCGCCGGTGCGCGCGTCGTTCACCGCATCGAGCACCTGGTAGGCCTGGATGCCCTCGACGGCGTCCACCGACACCTGCGCGCCGGACGCCTGCAACGCCGACCGGGCGCCCAGCAGCACCGAGTCGCCGAACGCGCTGATCCGCACGGCGGTGGGCGACGGCCGCGGAGCCGGGCTCGGCCGCGGCGTGGTGGGCTGCGCCGTGGTGCGCTGCGACGTGCCGGTCGACGGGGTTCGGCCGGGGACGGGGGCCGGGGCCGAGCGGGCGTGCGGTATCGGGTGTGCGGCCTGCGTCCGGGCGGCCAGGGTCGGGGCGGCCTGGGTCCGGGCCGCCGGAGCGGACGAGGGCGTGGTGTGCCGGGAGAGGGCCGACACCGCGAAGATCGCGAGGGCGGCCGCGGTCAGGCCGGCCAGCAGAGCGGCCGACGGACGGATGAGCCGGCGCGTGGTCGCGGCCGGTGCTGGCCGGCGGGTCCGGAAACGCCGCTCGACCAGGCGATAGCTCAGGTCGGCGAACAGCAGGATCAGGCCGACCCGCAGGGACGTCAGCAGCCACGTCGGCCCGTGCACGTCCAGCCCGGGCCGGGTCACGAGCACGATCGGCCAGTGCCACAGGTAGATCGAGTACGAGCGTTGCCCGATCCAGCGCGGCAGCGGGTGATCGAGCCATTGGCCGATCACGCTCCCGCGACGGCTGACCGCGAACACCACGAGCACCACGACGGCGTCGAACGCCAGAAAGCCACCCCGGTACAGGGCCGGGTCGAACTCGGTGAGGTTCCGCAGCCGCCAGCCGACGACGATCAGGCCGGCCACGGCAAGCAGGTCGAGCGACCCGGCCGGCAGCTCTGGGCCCCTTCGGGGCCGATCGCCGTCGGTCACCACCCACGCGCCGACCGCCGCGCCCAGCAGCAGGCCCATCGCGTGGGTGTCGCTGCCGTAGTAGACGCGGGCCGAGTCGGCGCGGTAGGGGATACCGGACCGAGCCGCGAGGTAGGCCATCAGCCCGGTCGAGACGCCGGCCAGAGCCGCGGCCAGGAGGGCCAGCTGGCGGGTGCGGGCTCGCGAGAACCGGCGCTGCCGGCGCAACCACCACACGACAGCCAGGATGGTGATCGGCCACAACAGGTAGAACTGCTCCTCGATCGCGAGTGACCACAGGTGCTGGAGCATCGGTGGCCGGCCGCTGGCGACGAAGTAGGACTGGTGATCGAATATCAGCCACCAGTTCGTCACGTATCCG
The DNA here is from genome assembly GCA_036558905.1 of Jatrophihabitantaceae bacterium. GTDB lineage: Bacteria > Actinomycetota > Actinomycetes > Mycobacteriales > Jatrophihabitantaceae > DASXRA01. Next base: position 17,803 of record DATBER010000043.1, read on the forward strand.
GCACTGGAGGCGACGCTGGGCCACAGGGTGGCCCGCTCGTCCGGCCAGACCAGCGTCCCGGCGACGACGACGGCGAGGATCAGGAACGCGACGGCCGGCAGTAGCCGGCGCGCCCGTCGCAGGTAGAACGCGCCCAACGACAGCCGACCGGTGTCGCGCAGCTCGCGCAGCAGCAATTGGGTGATCAGAAAGCCGCTGATTACGAAGAAGATGTCGACGCCGAGGAAACCGCCGGGCAGCCAATTCGAGTTGAGATGGAATATCACCACGGCGGTGACCGCAATTGCCCGCAGCCCGTCCAGGCCGGGCAGGTGGCCGCGCGCCGGGGCCGCAGCGTCGCGACGCGGCCACCACGCCAGCGTGTGAGCCGAGCGGCGTCGCATCCGGGCCTGCAAACGATCGGGCAGCACGGCCCGGACGAGGCCTTGCCGGTCGTTGCCGGATCCCATCGGCGACTCCCCCGGAATCCCGTACCCGCCCGTTTGGTCACGACAAAAGCGGAGGTGAATTAACGAAGATGTGCCACCCCGGATCGTGCGCTGTTACATAGTGAACCACGTGATTGGCCGATCACGGGAAGTACGCGCGGGCCGGTGCAAGGTAGTGTGGTGGGCCGCCCGGACATTTAGTGATCACCGACCCGCGCAGCGAGAACGGACGTGCGATGAACACAATTCCGACCCGGCTATGACTCTGTCAGCTATACGCAGAGTGCGGGTTCGGTGGGGGATTGCCGTATCGATCGCAATAGTCGCCGCTGTCATAGGCGCGTGCAGCAGTTCGAGCTCGCACGCGCGGTCACCCGTCTCGGCCAGCCTGCTGTCCTCGCCCGCTCCGCCGGTGACCAGCACGACGACGCCTACGCCGACCAAGCCGGCGACGCCGACCCGGCCGAAGACCACGCCGAAGCCCAGGCCCAAGTCGACGCCGGTCAGGCACGCGCCGCCGCCGGCGTCTCGGCCGCAGCCGAAGCCGACGCCGACCAAGGTGGCCGGGCCGCCTCCCTCCGGTGGTGTCACCGCGATCGGCGACTCGGTCCTGGTGGACGCGACGCCCAGCCTGCAGTCGACGATCCCGGGAATCTACGTCGACGCAGCGGTCAGCCGCCAGGTCAGTGACGGGCTGAGCCTGCTGCAGTCGATGCGCGCCTCCGGGCGCCTGGGCGGATCGGTCGTGTTCGCACTCGGCACGAACGGCACGTTCTCGTCCGACGCCTTCGACGAGCTCGTCCAGCTGACCTCCGGCCGGCATCTCGTCGTCGTGACGGCGCACTGCGGGCACTGCAGCTGGGTGATTCCCGACAACAGCATGCTCCGCAGCCGGTGCACGGCGGCGGCGCACTGCACGCTCGCGGACTGGTACAAGCTGGCCGAGGCGAACCCGAACTGGTTCGCCGACGCCCCGGACGGCGTGCACATGCCGCAGGGCGGGGCCGGTGCGCAGGCCTACGCGCGGCTGGTCGCGGCCGCGCTCTGACGGCTAGTACTGCACGCCGCGGGTCAGCGCGCCGTCAACCACCAGGTTCGTGCCGCTGGTGAAGCTCGACACGGGGCTGGCGATGAACACGATCGAGCGGGCCATCTCCTGCGGCGTGCCCATGCGCCCGGTGGGGTTGAGGCCGAGTGCGGTCGCGTACAGCTCCGGATTGCCCTGCTTGATGCCGTCCCAGACTCCGCCCTCGAAGAACGTGTTGCCGGGCGAGACGGTGTTGGCCCGGATGCCCTTGGCCGCGAGCTGGTAGGCCAGCCCCTGCATGTAGTGGACGAGCGCAGCCTTGGCCACGCCGTACGGCCCGGCGGCGAAGTCGACCTCGCGCCCGGAGACGCTGGACACTGCCACGATCGACGCCGCCGGGCTCTGTTCGAGGTAGGGCATCGCAGCCTTGACGAGGCGCACCGTGCCCATGACGTCGACGGCCAGCGACGCGGCCCAGTTCTCGTCGGTGTCGGGGATCGCAAGCGCGCTGACGTTGGACACCACGATGTCGATGCCGCCCAGCCGGTCGGCCGAGTCGCGCACCCAGGCGGCGACGCCGTCACCGTCAGCCATGTCGAGCGACGTGCCGATCACGGTTCCGGTGGTGCTGAGGGCCTTCGCGGTGGCCTGGACGTCGGCGGGGGTCCGCGCGCAGAACGCCACGGCGGCGCCCTCGTTCACGAACGTCTCGACGGTGGCCCGGCCGATGCCGCGCGTGCCGCCGGTGACGAGTGCCCGCAGTCCGGTCAGCTGCAGATCCATGGCTCCTCCTCGGTCGGTCAGCGCAGGGTCGCCGCGCGGGCGCGCAGGTTGCGGTGCAGGCCACCGAACGCCTCGGCGGCCGGCAGCAGCGACTTGGCCGCCGAGACCGTGACGCTGTAGTTGGCATCGACCACGTTGGACACCGGCACCTCGACGAGCTGCGACAGCAGCTGGTAGGCGTCCATCGGGTGCAGGCCGTACAGCTCACCGAACCACCGCACCATCTCGACCTGGGCGATGCGCCAGGCGTCCTCGAGCGGACGCGACGACCCGACGGCCAGCCAGTGGTCGTCGTCCTCCAGGCGGGGCCAGGCCGGAGCCGCGCCTTTGACCAGGTCGACGATGAGCGTCGTTGTCATCGCCCCCTCGACGGCGGTTCCGCACGCCTCGCCCTCGCCCTGGCGGTAGTGCCCGTCGCCGATCGAGAACAGCGCGCCCTCGACGTTGACGCCGAGGAAGCAGGTGACGCCCGCGCGCATCTGCGGGCAGTCCATGTTGCCGCCGAAGCGCTCGGGCACGAGCGAGCTGCGCACCTCGCCGCCGGGCGGGGCGACCCCGACCGTGCCGAGCATCGGTGCGAGCGGCAGCTCGACCCGCAGGTCGCTGTGCTGGGCCTCGAAGCCGACGGTGCGCTTGGCGCTGTCGAGGTGGTAGATCCACGTCGTGTCGGGCAGCGGGTCCTGCAACGTCGCGGTCCGGTCGGTGCTGGTCAGCCCGCCGAAGAACGGGATCGCGGCCGAGGCTCCCCAGTCGCGCGCCGGCTCGACGCTGACCAAGTGCAGCGCCAGCGCGTCACCGGGCTCAGCGCCCTCGACGTAGAACGGGCCGGTCTGCGCGTTCACGAAGCGCAGGTCGACGTTCTCGCTCGACTTGTCCGACGGGCTGCGCAGCTTGCCGCCGAACGCGTCCTCCGACCAGAGGCGCAGCGCGGTTCCGGGCTCGACCCGCTGTATCGGCGCGACACCTCCGAACGTATAGGCGTATTGCTCGACCGACGGGGTGAACTCGACGACGTCCATGTCAGCGGAGCCTAACCGCCTCGGGCGTCAGCTCGGTGACGGATGTGACGCCGAGCAGCTGCATCGTCCGCAGGATCTCGTGGCTGAGGAGGTCGATCACCCGGCGCACTCCGGCCTCCCCACCGGCCATCAGGCCGTACAGGTAGGCCCGGCCGACCAGGCAGGCCCGGGCGCCGAGCGCCACCGCGGCGACGATGTCGGCCCCGTTCATGATGCCGCCGTCGAGGTAGACCTCGGTACGCTCGCCCACTGCCGCCACGATGCCGGGCAGCTGCTCGAGCGGCGTCGGCGCGCGGTCGAGCTGGCGGCCGCCGTGGTTGGAGACGACGATCGCGTCGGCGCCGGCGTCGGCTACCGTGCGGGCGTCGTCGGGCGTCTGGATGCCCTTGATCACCAGCTTGCCGGGCCAGGTCTCGCGCAGCCACGCGACGTCGTGCAGGGTCGCGGCCGGGTCGAACATCTGGTTGGCCAGCTCGGCCACGGTGCCGTTCCAGGAGCGCAGCGACGCGAACTCCAGCGGCTCGGTGGTGAGCAGGTTGGCCCACCAGGTCGGATGCGCGGCCAGCCCGGCCAGCGTGCGTAACGTCAGCGCCGGCGGAACGGTGAGCCCGTTGCGGACGTCGCGCAGCCGCTGGCCCGCGACCGGGGTGTCGACGGTGAGCACCAGCGCCTCGTAGCCGGCCGCCTTGGCGCGGGCGACGAAGTCCCGGCTCGCGTCGCGGTCACGCCACAGGTACAGCTGGAACCACCGTCGCCCGGACGGCGCCGCCTCGGCGACGTTCTCCAGCGACGTCGTCCCCATCGTCGACAGGGCGTACGGGATGCCCGCGTCCTGGGCGGCCCGGGCCACCGCCCGCTCGCCCTCGTGGTGCAGCATCCGGGTGAAGCCGGTCGGCGCGCACGCGAACGGCAGTGCCGCTTCGGCGCCCAGGACCGTCGTCGTCAGGTCCACGGTGGACACGTCGCGCAGCACGCGCGGCACGAATTCCACTCGACGGAACGCCTCGCGCATGCGGTTCAGGCTGATCTCGTCGCCCGCGGCCCCGTCGGCGTAGTCGAACACCGCGCGCGGGGTGCGCCGGCGCGCGATCAGCCGGACGTCGGCCACCGACGCGGCCTGAACCAGCCGGGCCCGGTTGCTCAGCGTAAACGGCTGCGTACGCACCAGCGGGGCGAGTTCCGACCAGCGCGGGGCTCGGCGTCGCGTCATGGCCACCATGATCCCGCGCCGCTCTAAGGCCTTAGACGCCCGTATTTCCGCGGCTCGGCCGAATCTGAGGTGCCCGCCGGCAGCGATCTAAGTCCGCTACCCGATGTGGGGGGCCCGCCCTTAGCCGCAGTCTGGTCGTCATCAGGGCAACTGAGGAGCGAGAGATGAACCCCTACCTGAACCAGGCCGTCGCCACCGAGCGCCGGAACCAGCTGATCGCGGATGCCGCCGCCGCGCGGCGCACCCGGACCAGCCGCAAGATCCGCCGCCGGACGCGCTGAGCCGGCCGCACCGAAACAAACCCGCAGTACCGACATCACGAGTGCCGATCGACGTCTCTACATAAGCGTCGGCGGCAAGCAGGCGGCAGAGGAGGCAGCCATGCAGCACCACACCACCACCCCGAACGTCGGGCCGGCTGTCCTCGGGCCGGTCCGGGCCAGGGACCTGCACGCCGGCGACATCGTGCAGCAGTGCGACTGGGCACTGCACGTTCGCGCCGTGACGCTCAGCCCGGCGGACGTGACCATCGCGGTCACCGAGTTCGAATTCCCACTGCACTACGCGGCGGACGAGCCGATCCAGCTCGTCGCCTGAGCCTTACTCGACGGCGAGCATGACCCCGGTCGACTTGATAACGACCGTGACCGGTGAGCTGACCGTCAAGCCCCACCTCGACCGCGGCGACCGTGCCCGCGAGCGGTTAAGAGCAGACACGCGCATGTGAGCCTCCCTCGGTCGTGACCGACCCTCACGGTAATGGCTACTCGTGCGCTCCTGCCCGGTAGACGCGGGCCGTCCCGGCCGCGGCGAGAACGACGCAGATGACGACGGCGGGCCAGATCAGCACCTGGCCGACCACCCGAAACCCCTTGATATCGGCGGCCCTCGCCACGCTGAACGCGGCCGTCGCCGTCATGCCGAGCGGGAAGGCGGTGGCCCACCGCCGGACGTCGTAGCCCGGGCGGGGCCAGCGGACCTCCGCGACGACCAGCGCCAGGTAGCCGGCCAGCGCCACGCACAAGATGGTCACGTCGACGACGCGCAAGGCGGTGAGCCACGAGGGCGTCCAGGACAGCGCGGCCAGCGCGGTGAGGATCCGCGCGCCGGCCAGGGCCGAGATGGCGGCTCTGGCCGAGCAGCTGCGCGTCGCGCTGGACCTGGCGCTAGACACCGTGACCTGGGCAGCCGGGTTTGAGTTTCCTGACTTCCAGCACGACCACGAGATGATGGCCCTCGT
>DATBER010000044.1:0-3856 GCA_036558905.1 Jatrophihabitantaceae bacterium
CCGCCGCGGGCGCCGACGCGGATTTCGACGAGGCCGCCGGCTTCGAGGATGCGCAGGGCTTCGCGGACGGTGACGCGGCTGACGCCCATGCGTTCGCAGAGTTCGCGTTCGGAGGGTAGTCGGTCGCCGGGGCGCAGCCGGTTGGTTCGGATGAGGGTCTTGATCTGGTCGACGATCGCCTCGGACATGCGGTTCGGGGAGACGGCGGTGAACATGCCGTCCCGACCCGCCTCCGCGCTCGACTCACGCACGGCCACCGCGCCATCACCTCACCTCTCGTCCCCGCTCGGGTGGGCGGGCCTGCTGAGCCGCTAAGGATAGTCGGTCAGTCCACCATTCCCCACCCTTCGTCACCACTGTGTCCGATCGGGCACGAGAACGGAACCCCGTGGGGTCGCCGGCGGTTCGCGGTACCACCATGGGCATTGACCTATTGGTCAGACCTCATACAGTCTGGCTCGGACGAGCCGGGCGGCGCGCGAGGCTGGCATGGCGATGCGGAGCGGGCCGAGTTCGGCTGGCGGGCCCTGGTCGGCTGGATCCACTCGTACGGGATGCTGCACGCTCCGGACCGCGAGCTGTCCGGTTACTGGCCCGGGGCCAACCCGGCGAGGGTCCACATCAGACTCCGCTCCGGCGCGGAGCTGGAGGACACGACCATCCACTTCCCCGGCCACCCGCGCAACCCGGTCAGCGACGCCGACCTGGCCGACAAGTTCCGCTCGCTGGCCGAGCCGGTGCTCGGAGCCGACCGCGCCGCCGCGGTGATCGAGGCCGTCGCCGCGCTGGAGACCGTGCCTGACGTCGCCGAGCTGGTCCGCCTCGTCACCGTCCCGGAGGAGAGTCCCCCGTGAGACTGCTGCTCATCATGAACGGCTCCCGCGTCCGCTACGCCGGCGGTGCCGACCAGGCCCGGTACGAGACCTGGCTGCCGTACTGCGGGTCCGGGACGAAGCTGGAGATCGGCTACTTGCCGGACGTGCAGGAGCGGTACGAGTTCGGCACCGCGCAGGCGGCGACCAAGCACGGCGTGCTCTACCCCGACCGCGTCGAGCAGGCGGCGCGGGAGGGCTACGACGCGGTCGTCATGCACTGCTGCTCGGACCCCGGGCTGGAGGAGGCCCGCGGCCGCGTCGCGATCCCGGTGGTCGGGCCGGGAGAGGCGACGCTGCGGGCCGGGGCGATCCTCGGCCGGCGCATCGGCATGACCGTGCCCGACGATCTCGTCGGCCATCAGCTCGCCGAGCCGTGCTGTGTCCGTAGTGGACAGTCGGTCGCCGAGGTCGAGCCCGAGGCCGAGCCGGTCGAGCAGCGGCCGGACGGCGTGCTCCAGGCGGGTCACCACCCGGGACGCCGGGTCGTACGCGACCAGCCGGGCGCCGACGCCGATCACCTCGACGTGTGTCACGGTGCCGGCCCGGACCACGCTGAACTTCGTCGTGCCGCCGCCGACGTCGAGGTTGACCACCGTCGCGCCGGTGTCGGCCGACAGCGCCACCGCGCCGAGCCGTGCGCGGCGAGCACGGCCTCCTGGTTGTGGCCGGCGCTGATGCAGACGAATCGACCGGACCAGTCGGCCACCATCCGGGCGATCGGCTCGGCGTTGCGCTTGGTCAGCGCCTCCCCGCTGATGACGACGGCGCCGACCTCGAGGTCGGCCGGCGCGATCCCGGCTGCGCGGTAGCCGGCCTCGAACAGCGCCCGCAGCCGGCCGGTGTCGATCTCGTCCCCGCCCCGGTACGGCGTGAGCCAGATCGGGCTGCGGAACACGGTCTCCCGCTCGGACACGACGAACTCGGCCGACAGCGCCGACCCGCGCCGGCGCACGACCAACCGGGAAACGGTGAAGTGGGAGGTGGCCGAGCCGATGTCGATGCCGACCGAACGCAGCGTGTGCTGCTCCAGCCCGTCCTCGTCGTGCATCCGCACCTCTGCCCGGGTCGGACAGCACATCGCGCCAAACGGTCCTACCTTAAACTAGGTAGACCTCTGTGTCGCTACCGCGTCCGGAACAGCAGCACCGGCACCGCGACGACGATGCAGCAGATCCCACCGAACGCCAGGCTGTACCGGCCGCCGAGGGTCTGGCCGAGCACGCCGACCACCGGCGCGCCGAGCACGGTGGTGCCCTGCCAGCCGATCGACCACAGCGCCATCACCCGCCCACGCATCTGATCCCGCGCGGTGAGCTGCAGGAACGTCTTGGACATCGCGTTGAAGGTCACCGCGCCGGAGCCGACGATCGCCAGCAGCAGGTACGCGACGGGCAGGGACGGGGCGAACGAGGCCGCGAGGATCGCGATCCCCCACAGCAGCGCCGAGACCGCCACCGACCGCTGGGTCACGGAACGGCGGCGGGCGGCGAGCAGCCCGCCGGCGATCGAGCCGATCGAGATGGCCGACAGCGCCCAGCCGAACTCGCTGGCGCCGCCGTGGAACGTGTCCGACGTGAACAGCGGGATCGACACCTGGAACTCCCAGGCGAACGCGCCGGCCACGGCGACCAGCAGCAGCGGCGTGCGCAGGTCCGGTGTGGACAGCACGTAGCGCAGGCCGGCGCGGATCTGCCGCTTGGCCGCGACTTCGACCGCGGTGGGGATCAGCTCGTCCCGGCGCATGAGCTGCAGCCCGAGCCAGGTGGCGGCGTAGCTGGCCGCGTTGAGCAGGAAGCACGGTCCGACACCGACGGTGGAGATGACGAACCCGGCGATGCCGGGACCGACCGCCCTGGCACCGTTGATCAGCACGGAGTTGAGCGCGATCGCGTTGCCGATCCGGTCCCGGCCGACGAGGTTGTTCATGAACGCCTGCCGGCTCGGGGTGTCGATCACGTCGACCGCACCGGCCACCAGGATCAGTGCGGTCAGTGACCAGATGTCGATGACGTGCGTCATGGTGAGCGCGCCGAGCACGGCGGCCACCACCAACTGGACGATCGCGGTGAGCCGGAGCAGCAGCCGCTTGTCGTGCCGGTCGGCGACCAGACCGCCCCAGGCGCCGAGCACGAGTAGTGGAGCGAACCGGGCCGCGGTGACCAGGCCGAGCACGGTGCCGCTGTCGGTGAGCTGGAGCACCAGCCAGCCGACCGCAACGTTCTGCATCCAGTTGCCGGCGACCGACACGGTCAGGCCGGCCATGTAGAGCCGGAAGTTGCGGATGCGCAGGGAGGCGAACATGCCCCCCGCGACGGGCGTGACGGTCGCGGTCTCGGCGGTCACCGGCCGGTCAGAACGAGCTGGCCCGGGCGAGCCGGCGTGCCGTCCGGCTGAGGTGGCGGTGCATGAGCTCGGTCGCCGCAGCCACGTCCCGCGCGGCGATCGCCTCGACCAGGTCTCGGTGCTCGTACGTGCCGCGCTGGCCCATCAGCGGTGACGCGGTCGACGCCTCGCGCAACGACATGAGCAGCGGGCCGTGGAAGGAGTGCACGAGCATCTCGATCGCGCCGTTGTGGGTGCAGGCGCCGAGCCGGACGTGGAACTCGGCGGACTTCGCCATCGTGTATTCGCCCTGCCGCAGCGCGGCCACATGGTCGCGGGTCAGCCGGCGGAGATCCTCGATGTCCTCGTCGGTGGCGCGCTCCACGATCGTGGGGATGATGCCGAGTTCGAAGACGAGGCGGGCTTCGGTGACTTCGACGGCGGTGACGGGTGCGAGGGTGATGAGGTCGGCGAGGCCGGCGCCGAGTCGTTCGGAGGAGGGGGTGGTGACGAAGGCGCCGCCGCGGGCGCCGACGCGGATTTCGACGAGGCCGCCGGCTTCGAGGATGCGCAGGGCTTCGCGGACGGTGACGCGGCTGACGCCCATGCGTTCGCAGAGTTCGCGTTCGGAGGGTAGTCGGTCGCCGGGGCGCAGCCGG
>DATBER010000045.1:0-8945 GCA_036558905.1 Jatrophihabitantaceae bacterium
AGGTCGACCGTGCACCGGCCCAGGGTGAGCGCGGCGGCGGCCGAGCTGATGTCGTTGGGCAGCACGACGATTCCGCACTCGGGTTCGGACGTGCCCTTCGCGCAGGACGAATCGCCGACGCCGAGACCGGTCTTGAACTGCGGATCTCCCCTGGCCGCCTCGAGCAGCGTGGCGACCACGTCGAACGGTGCCGACCGCCCGGACGTCACCGTCGAATAACGCGAATCGACCGTTGCGGTCAGAACGACGCCGTTATCCGCCGCCGAATAGGCGACCGCGAACGACGCGTGCGACACCCCGGCCGGCATGGTGATCTTCGACGGATTGAACGTTCCGTGCGGGCGGCCGAGGACGGATGGCTCCAGGCTGGGCGTCAGATCGAGCACCGTGCTCTTGTGGAACGTCGCGCCGTGGGGCAGAAGGCTAATGGTGAGCGTGAACTGATCGCCGGCCTGCACGAGCACGTCCGGCACCGCACCGCCGAGTCCGGAGTTGTCGGTCGTCACGGCGACGGAGATAGCGGTCGGGTCGGTGCCGTGCGCCTGCGCCGGCGCGGCGACGCCGACGAGCGCTGACGCGAGCAGTGCTGTTGCGGCAAGTAGGGCGGCACGCCAACGGCGACGCGACGGATTCCGCATGCGATCACCCTCCCCCGAGGTGTCTCGCGCAGCATACGTCAAGGCCGAATCCGCTGGTTTCGCTGTGCGACGCAATCCGACCCTCCCGACCGGGCCGGACGGGGCGTACCGTCCGGGCATGACGGAGTCGTTTCTGGACAAGGTCGAATGGACGTCGCGCCTCTGCATCGACGGATGGGTGGACGCGACCGACGACTACCCCGTGATCGAACCCGCGACCGGTCGCGAGCTGGGCCGGCTCGGCCGAGCCGGTGCCGCCGACGTCGACACCGCCGCCCGGGCCGCGGCCGCCGCGCAACCGGCGTGGGCTGAGGCGTCCTACGAGGAACGCGCGGCGGTGTTGCGCCGGGCCGGCGACCTGTGGCGCGAGCATGCGGTCGAACTGGCCGACTGGATCGTGCGCGAGTCCGGGGGCATCCCGCCGAAGGCCGACTTCGAACTGCAGATGGCCCAGGGCGAGTGCCACCAGGCGGCCGCCTTGGCCGCGGCACCGTACGGCGAGGTACTGCGCAGCGCCGAGCCGCGACTGTCGTTCTCCCGGCAGGTGCCCGTGGGCGTCGTCGGGGTGATCGCGCCGTTCAACTTCCCGCTGATCCTGTCGATCCGCTCGGTGGCTCCGGCGCTGGCCCTGGGCAACGCCGTGATCCTCAAGCCGGACCCGCGCACCGCCGTCTGCGGCGGCGTGGCCCTCGCCCGGGTGTTCGCCGAGGCCGGCCTGCCCGACGGGCTGCTCAGCGTGTTGCCGGGCGACGCGTCGGTCGGCGAAGCGCTCGTGACGCACCCGCAGGTCCGGGTCATCGCGTTCACCGGCTCGACCCGGGCCGGGCGCGCGGTCGGCGCGCTGGCCGGCCAGCACCTCAAGCGGGCCCACCTCGAACTCGGCGGCAACTCGGCACTCGTCGTCCTGGGTGACGTGGACGTCGAGCGGGCGTCGTCGGTCGGGGCGTACGGAACCTTCCTGCATCAGGGCCAGATCTGCATGACGGCCGGGCGGCACATCGTCGACGCGCGGATCGCCGACGAGTACGTGTCGCGGCTGGCCGAACGCGCGGCCCGACTTCCGGTCGGCGACCCGGCCACCGACCAAGTGGCGCTCGGCCCGCTCATCGACGCCCGGCAACGCGACCACGTGCACGAGCTGGTGCAGAGCACGGTGGCGGCCGGCGCGTCGCTGGTCACCGGCGGCACGTACGACCGGCTCTTCTACCGGCCGACTGTGCTCGCCGACGTGCCGACCTCGGCGCCGGCGTACACCGAGGAGGTGTTCGGGCCGGTGGCTCCGGTCGTCACGTTCGACTCGCTGGACGAGGCGGTGGCGCTGGCGTCCGACTCGCCGTACGGCTTGTCGCTCGGCATCCTGGCCGGCGACGGGCTGCGCGCCCTGGAGCTCGCCGCCCGCATTCCGACCGGCGCCGTGCACATCAACGACCAGACGGTGGCCGACGAGCCGGTGATCCCGTTCGGCGGCGTCGGGGTGTCTGGCACCGGCGCCCGGGTCGGCGGGACGCGAGCCAACCTGGACGCGTTCACCGACACGCAGTGGGTGACCGCGCAGAGCCGGCTACCCGACTACCCGTTCTGACGGTCAGAGCGGTCCGAGCATCGAGCGGGGCTCGGCGTCCAGATCGAGCTCCGCCAGCGTCTCGAGCAACTGCCGCTCCTCGTACTGGAAGTGCGACTCCATGATCGCGGCCAGGCCGTCCAGGTGAGGCGTCAGCGGCGCCGATGAGCGCATTGCCTCGTCGAACTGTTTCAGCAGCGACGCGAGCGCCCGGTGATCCTGCTGCAGATTGGTGAGCACGGCGCTCAGGGCCGGATACCGCGCCGCAAGCGCCGGGAACAACCCGGTGTCCTCGCGCTCGTGGTGCCCGCTCAGCGCGGCGCAGAAGCCGTGGCAGTACAGCAGGAGATCTCGCGCCGGCGGTTCTCCGTCGAGCGACTCGCGGGCCAGGCGCAATGCCGCCCGTAGCCGCTCGTGCGCTGCGATCAGTTCCCGATTCCAGGCGATGAGCCTGTGCCCAGCGCTCTCGCTCACCGCGGGTTCGATGGAGGGGTCATGTCGACCGCCTTCCGGTTCGGCGCCTCCATGCCTGACGCGGCCCGCCATCGACACGCGACGCTTCGCGCACCTTATCAATCGGTCATATTTCCGCGCGCAGATCCGTCATACCAATGAAGGCGCAATTCCAACCTCCAGGAGGAGACCCGATGCCAGCCCGGATGACCAACCCGGTGATGGTCGTTCCCGACGGCCTGCCCGCCCTGCTCAACCTGTCCAAGGTCATCGAGAAAGTCGGCCTGCCCAAGACGACCCGCGATCTCGTCCATCTGCGTGTGAGCCAGATCAACGGCTGCGCCGCATGCATCCACTTGCACGCTCCCGATCTGGGGAAGGCCGACGAGACGGACAAGCGCCTGCTCATGGTCGCCGCCTGGCGGGAAGCGCCCTATTTCACCGACGCCGAGCGGGCCGCGCTGGCCCTGGCCGAAGCCGTCACCCGTCTCAGCGACCGGGCCGATCCGGTGCCGGACGACGTCTGGAACGACGCTGCCCGGCACTATTCCGAACCGGAGCTCGGCGCCCTGGTAATGGCCATCGGTCTGGTCAACCTCTGGAATCGCATCAACGTGTCCACCAAGCAGGTTCCGGAGGCGAGTTGGAGCTGACCGCTCGCCGCGTATCCACGCCCGTCGCATTCCGGCGAGAACACTCTGAGGAGCCGTTCTTTCTCGCCGTGTATACAGCGAGTTCGAATTACCCGCTCGCCGATGGCCGAGCACGATGCGTCTACGAACACCCGGCGTGGGCCGATCGACCTTGGGCCGACGCGGATTTCGGCCGCTGGAGCGGATCGTAGACCGCGGGATCAGCCTGCTGTCCGGTGACGAGTTGACGCACCTATCCAGGAGCAGGCTGAGAATTACCCGGCGACGTCCACGGCTATACGCCTGATATCGACGCGACATCGCCGGGTAAGTCCGGCTGGCGGGCTGGGTGAGATCCGCATATGTGCAGGCGCGCTTTCCGCGTATCCGGCTCCCGACAGCGGTCTGGATCACTCCGCGGGTCGCAGTTGGATACTCGGCTTAGCCGGGTCCTATACTTGCTGCTTCCGAACCCCTTCCAGTAGGAGATACGGGCAGCATGGCCAAGACCATCGTCACGCAGTACACAGACGACATCGACGGCTCAAAGGCGCAGGGAACCATCCAGTTCTCCTATGACGGATCCGCCTACGAGATCGACCTATCGGCAAAGAATGCGAAGGCGTTTGAGAAGGCGCTAAGCCCGTATATCAGCGCCGCACGTAAGGTCCGCCGTTCGGCCGGCCCTACTGCTCGGCGCAGTCGCCGTGCGGAGTCGGCCGACCTCGCCGAGATCCGCAGTTGGGCGAATCAGAACGGCTACCAGGTCGCTGATCGCGGGCGCATTCCAGCTGCGGTGATCGAAGCATTCCAAAAGAGGTAGCCGCTTTTTGGGCACGCAACAGCTGGCAATAGTGCGCGGTTGTCGCGAAACTCCCGCGCCCTACTGAACGTGCAACGTCGCCGGGTCGCTGGTGGTGGTGCCGGCCACATTGACGAAAACGGCGCGGTACTGGGTCCCGTCGGCGGCGGCCGGCGGGTGGCTCACGGTCAGCGTGTTCGTCGTGGCATTCGGCACGTCGGCCCACGCTCCCCCGGGCGCCGCCGACTGCCACTGCACGAGCGGGACCGGGTCGCCGACCGCGTACACGGTGAAGCTCGCGTCCGTGGTGGGTGACGCGGTCGCATCGGACGGTTGCTGCGTCACCACCGGGGTGCTCGGCGGCGCCGACACCAGATGGATCGGCACGACGTTGTCGCCGGCGACGGTGAACGCGATCCGGCCGATCGCCTGGGCGCCCGCGCCGATGTTCAGCCGCAGGTCCGAGTGGTTGTTCTCCCGGTTGGCGAACGCCGCGTCGGGCAACGGGATCTGCTCCGTCTTCCACGTGTCGGTGTTGGTATCGGTAACGCGCACCGAGTCGCGGTACGCATTGTTCGAGACGTCGGCGAACGAGTCGTACTGGATGTCCCAGCTGCCGGTGCCGTGGTCGAAGTAGCTGACGTAGGCGGTGGCCTGGTACGTGCCGCCGGGCACCACGCCGTCGTCCAGGTCGACGTACATGTAGAACGAGCCGGATCCGGTGGTGCGCGCCGGCAGCCCGCCGGCCGTCGTGGCGGTGGTGTGCCCGTCGCCGCCGTCCTGCACGCTCGCGCCGTGCGAGGTGTCCGGGTTCCCGAGGTCGTCGGCGACCACCGCCGACTGGTCACCCGCCGGAGCAATCCCCACGGCGAACAGGTGCATTGCGGGGTTGCCGCCGGTCTGGCTCCGCGCGATGTCGGGCAGGATCACGTACTTGACCGTCTTGTTCGGGTCCAGGGCGGCCCAGGCCAGGTACACGTGCACAATCTGGTTCTGCCGGGCGCTGTCCGGGCCGGTGTTGATGTACGGAGTGGTGGCAGCGATAGACGTGCCCGCCGACGCGCTGCCCGACCACCAGTCGGCGAAGGACAACGTGTAGCTCTGCGTGCTGCCGTCGGAGTAGACGACGGTGCCGGGTGCCGACGTGTTGCCGAAGGCGCTGGCCCCCAGGAAGCCGAGCAGCCGACCCGAACCGCTGACCGGCAGCACCTGCCCGCCGGCGACGATGTTGTCGGGAACGTTCGGCCGCGGCCAGGCGAAGTCGATCCCGCCCGACGTCACGGTCTGGCCGGGCGCGAACCCGGCCGCCGCCAGCGCCTGCGCCGAGTAGTTCAGCCCGCTGCCGTCGAAGGCTCCAGCCGCCGCTGCGTCGTCGTTGCTGATGCCGATGTTGTTGTACGCGGCCGCCACCGACGGGTACGGCACCTTGATCTCGCCCGTCGCGGTGAACGCCCCGGCGCTGGATGTCGCGCTGAACCCGATCGTGTACGCCCCGGGGGTCACGTCCGAGGCCGCGGTGATCGTCCACATGGCCGTGACGGTCGCGCCCCCGGGTACCCGGTCGTAGCTGGTCGGCGTTGTGGGCGTGGCCGTCCAGCCGTCCGGCACCGAGATCGCGAGGGACAGCCGCCGGACGTCATTCGCACTGCCGTTGCTGAACGTCGCGCGCGCGGTGTCCGAGGCGCCGGCCGCCACTATCGAGGGAACGTTGCTGGTCAGCGTCCCTTGTACGACGATCGGCGCCGATCCGGAAACCCCGTTCACGGTCGCGGTGATCGTCGCGACACCGTCCTTGATCGCGTGCACGACGCCGTTGTGATCGACGCTGGCCACGTGCGGGTCGCTGCTCTTGTACGTGACGTGCGTGCTGCTCAGGTCGACGAACGACTGATCGTCGTCGACCGCCTCGACCACGTGGTCGGCGACGAGGTTCAGGTCGCGGTCCGGCTCCTCGGCCGGGTTCGTGTCGTCGGCCAGCCACTGGTTCGTACCGGTCAGGTCGATGCTCTGCCCGGGGTTGTAGACGACGGCTTCGGGCTGGACGGTCACGTACTGCACGCGCGTGGTCAGCGCGCCGGTCACCTGGACCTCGCGGCGGGCCACGGTCGTCGACGCGTCGGTGCCGACCCGGAACTGGTACGTGCCGTCGGCCACCGTCTGCCGCGAATGCGCCGTGTCCCACAGGGCGAGGTCGCTGATCCTCACCCGCAGGACGACGTGCTGCGACTGTCCCGGGTTCAGGACCTGGGTCTTCTGGAACCCGGCGAGCCGCTCGAGCGGAACGTCGCCCGTGCCCGCGCCGGGCGTGGACACGTACAGCTGTGGGACGGTCGATCCGGCGCGCTGCCCGGTGTTCGTCACGGTCAGACTCACGTTCACGGTGCCGTTCGCGGACACCGACGAGTCGTCGGTCGCCACGTCGGAGATGCGGAACGTCGAGTAGCTCAGCCCGTAGCCGAACGGGTAGCTGGGCGTACCGGTGAAGTACTGGTAGGTACGGCCGAGTCCTCCGGTGCTCGCGGCGTCCAGCCCGTAGTTCTGCATGGCCGGCAGCTGCGCGTCGTCCTGGTACCAGGTGAAGTCGAGGTGCCCGTCCGGGTTCTGCTCGCCGAACAGCACGTCGGCCAGCGCCGTTCCCTGGCTCTGCCCGTTGTAGCCGCTGAACAGGATCGCCGGCACCTTGTCGGCGACACCGCCGAGGGCGACCGGCCCGTCGGTCTGCAGCACGAGCGCGGTGCGCGGGTTGCCCAGCGCGCTGACCTGGTCGATCAGCGAGGTGTAGTTGCCAGGCATCGCCAGCGTCGAACGGTCGCGGCCCTCGCTGGCCGTAGAGCTGTCCGTACCGGCGAAGACCACTACCAGGTCGGCGCTCTGGACGGCCGCCTTGGTCGCATCGCTCAGCACCGCGGGCGTGGTGGCGGTGGTCGACGTGCCGGCCGCGTCGAACGTCACCGACGCGTTCGGCAGCGCGGCGGTGATGCCCTGCACGGCGTTCATCGTGTGGGTCGGCTGGCCGCTGTACCCGCCGAGCGTGACCTTGCCGGCCAGGTTGCCCAGCACCACGACCTTGGCCGTCTTGGCCGGGTCGACCGGCAGCAGCGGCGTGTTGCCACCCGGCAGCGCCGCGTTCTTCAGCAACACCATGGCGTTGTCGGCGACCTTCGTGGCGAGAGCCTGGTGAGCCGGGCTCTCGATCATGGACTTATCGATCTTCGTGTAGCCGACCTGCGCCGGCGGGTCGAACTCGCCGGTGGCCATGCGCATGGTGAACAGCTTGACCAGGTCGGCGTCGAGGACGCCCTCGCTCAGGAGGCCCACGTCGATGGCGTCCTGGATGTTGGCGAGCGTCGCCTGGTCACCCGTGCAGTTCAGCTGCGTGCCGGCCCGCAGGCCGTACGCTTCGGCACCGGCCGCCGCCGGGATCGTCTTGCCGGTGGTGCTGTTCGTCCAGACGACCTGGGCGTTGACGATCGACGATTTCCAGCCCGGCGCCGCCCACATGTGACCGCCGGGCGGCGGCTGCCATGCTGTGCCGATCGCGTCGCAGTCGGAGGTGCTGTAGCCGCCGAACCCGAACGTGCGCTGGGCCAGCTGGTTCACGGTGTAGGTGTTGACGGCGCCGGGCGTGCCGTTGATCGCGTTGTACGACGTCATGATCCCGCTGACGTGGTCGTCCTCGACGAGGCTCTGGAACTGCTTGAGGTAGTACTGGTGCAGGTCGGCCTCGGTGGTGACCGAGTCGCCGGAGAGCCGGTTGTTCTCCACGTTGTTCAGCGCGTAGTGCTTGGCGGTGGCGGCCACCTTGAGGTAGGGCGTCATCGGCTGGCCGGTCATCGTATTGCCCTGGTAGCCGTTGACGAACGCTCCGGCCATCTGCCCGACGAGGTAGGGATCCTCGCCGAACGCCTCGTCGCTGCGGCCCCACCGCGGGTCGCGATCGAGGTTGACCGTCGGCGCCCAGAAGGTCAGGGAGCCGTAGTCATTCACGTCCGGGCCGATGTTGTTCTGCCCGGTGTTGAACAGCGACTTGTCCAGGAAGCCGCGCGCCTCGTCGGAGATCGCCGTCGTCTCGGCGTACGTCAGCCTCGGGTCCCACGACATCGACGACGCGAAGTTGACCGGGAAGCTCGTCGCGTGCACGTCGTCGACGGCCCCCTGGCCGCCCTCGCCGGCGTCGGCGCCGAGCCGGTTCAGCCCGTGCTGGCCCTCGCTCCAGTAGGTGTACTGCTGCACGCCGAGGCGCGGGATCGCCGGCGCGTTGTTCGTGTGCAGCTGCGCCACCTTCTCCGCCAGCGTCATGTGCGACACGAGATCGGCGGCGCGTTCGGCGAAGCTGTAGCTGGTGTCGCGGTAGATCGGGGTGTCGGGCGGCGCGGGCGCTGCGGCGGCCGACCGACCTCCGGCCACGGCGACCGCAAGGCCGACTCCGCTCAGCAAGGTGGCGACGAGAGCCAGATAGCGACCGCGACCGGGATCCGTGTGGGCCATGACTGACCTCCGCTGGGGGGCCGAAGGTGGTCCTGGGCCGCCGCTTCGCGAACCAGGTGAAGCGCCGAGAGGGGGTGAATAGCGCGGACGTCACACTTCCGTTATGCAGCGTCATAAGTCAAGAGTTTCACCGACTTGGCGGCCGTCTTTAGTCCAAAGTCGAAAGAACTCGCTGGTAGGGTGCGCGAATGTCCTCCCCCGACGCGGGCCGCGACGCGGACACGCCGGTCAACATGCGGCGGCTCGGCCGGCTGCGGGTGATCCAGACGCTCACCGACACCGGCGAGGTGTCCCGCGCCGACCTGATGCAGCGCACCGGGCTGTCCCGGACGACGATCAGCTCACTGATCGTCGACCTCGTGCACGAAGGC
>DATBER010000046.1:0-72397 GCA_036558905.1 Jatrophihabitantaceae bacterium
GAAGCGCGCAAACGGCGTCCCGGCGGATGTGAGCGCACAACGGCGGGGCCGCGCCGAGAGAGCTCCGTTGCGCGGCGTTAACGTCGCCGACTCGGGGCCGGAACGGCCGGTGCCGACGGTAGAGCGGTGCCCGTCGCCACCCACTGCCCGTACTGCGCCCTGCAGTGCGGCATGCGCCTGCGGGTGAACGGCGCCGTGACGGTCGAGGCCCGCGACTTCCCGACGAACCGCGGCGGTCTGTGCCGCAAGGGCTGGACGTCCACCGACCTGCTCGACTCGCCGGACCGGCTGCGCACCCCGCTGGTCCGCGTGGTCGCGCTCTCGAGCCGGCCGGCTGGGACGAGGCGCTGGACCGGATCGTGGCCGGTGTCCGGGCGGCGCAACGGCACGGCGCCGATCGGGTGGCCGTCTTCGGCGGCGGGGGCTGACCAACGAGAAGGCCTACCTGCTCGGCAAGTTCGCCCGGGTCGCACTGCGTACGCCGAACATCGACTACAACGGCCGGTTCTGCATGTCGTCCGCGGCGGCCGCGGGCAACCGGGCGCTCGGCATCGACCGGGGCCTGCCGTTCCCGCTGCCCGACATCCCCGACGCCGAGGCGATCCTGCTGATCGGCAGCAACGCGGCCGAGACGATGCCCCCGTTCCTGCAGTGGCTGGCCGCGCAACGTTCCCGCGGGGGTCGTCTCATCGTGGTCGACCCGCGCCGGACGCCGACCGCGCGGCTGGCCACCTTGCACCTGCAGGCCACGCCCGGCACCGACCGACCTGGCGCTGGCCAACGCCCTGCTGCACATCGCGATCACGACCGGCGGGGTCGACGCGTCCTACATCGCGGAGCGGACGTCCGGCTTCGACGCGGTCCGCGAAGCGGTGGCCGGGTACTGGCCGGAACGGGTCGAGGCGATCACCGGGGTCACCGTCGGCCCGGGACACGACGCGTCCGGGATGGCGGGCGAGTACGCGCAGCAGCGACATGGCCGTCGCGCCGAGCGGCGTGATCTCGCCGTCGACGACCGCGACGTGTCCGCGCACGCCGATCGTGTGGCCGGCCGCCGGCAGCACCACCCCGCACCGGGCCGGCACCTGCGCGGCGATCGCCCGGACCAGTGCCCCGAGCCGGGGCCGGTCCGGCGCGACGACCGGGACGTCGGCGCGCTGCAACGGCGTGGCGGTCACCGGGCCGACGCAGCAGGCCAGCACCCCGTCGCGGAGCGCGTCGAGCGTGCCCGGCTCGTCCCGCGCGGCCTGCAGGAAGCTCGCCGCGGCCGGGGCGCTGGTGAACGCGACCGCGTCGACCTGCCGGGCCGCGACGGCGCCCACGAACCGGCGCAGCGGGGTGACGTCCTCGGGTGGCACCCAGCGGTAGACGGGCACCTCGATCAGCTCGGCGCCGGCGGCCTCGAGCGCCTGCACGAGATCTGGCACCGGCTCGCCGTGCAGCTGCACCGCGATGCGCTGCCCGGTCAGGTCGCGGCGCAGCAGGTACTCGAGTACCTCGCTGCCCGCGCAGCTGCTGGCCACCCTGCCCAGCGACGGGCCGGACGAGCACGCCGTCGAGGTCGCGATCGGCCGGCTGCGCACCGCACTCGGCGACGCGCGGATCGTGCAGACCGTCGTCAAGCGGGGCTACCGGCTGGCCTACGAGCCCGAGCGGGCCGGATCCTGCGGAGTCGACGAGCCGATCGCCGACGCGCCGCCGGCATACGCCGTCCCGGCGCGGGCGTCGTCCTAGCATCGGGCGCGTGCGCCGCTCGATCCCGCTCGCCGTGCTGGTCTGCGCGATGCTGGCCACGCCCGTCTACGCGTCCGCCGATCCGACGCCGGCGCCCACGCAGACGCCCACGCCGAACGTCTTGCCGACGCAGACCAATTCCCCGACACTGGGCAGTGTCCCGGCGACCGCGGCCGAGGTGACCCGAGCGGCGGACGGGACCCACAGCGTGCCGCCGGCCGCGCCGAAACCGACAGCGAGCGCCAACTCCCCGGACGCGCCGGATCCGCACCCACCGGCGGGCGGCATCGGTCCGAACGGCGAGCTGGTCGGCGGGCCGCGCCTGCAGAGTCGCGGACTGGTCCTGCCGGCGCACGCCAAGCCTCTGCCGCCGAACCTGACCGCCACCGCCTGGGTGCTGGCCGACCTCGACACCGGCGACGTGATCGCCGCGCGCGACCCGCACGGGCGCTACCAGCCGGCCAGCATCCTCAAGACGCTCACCTCCATTACCCTGCTGCCGCTACTGCCGGGCAAGCGGGTGGTGACGGTGAGCCAGAACGCGGCCAACGCCGAGGGCTCGGCGGTCGGCATCGTCGCCGGCGGCCGGTACACGGTCGACAACCTGTTCGACGGCCTGCTGCTGATGTCCGGCAACGACACGGCGACGGCGCTGGCCGAAGCGGCCGGCGGCGTCGAGCACACCGTCGCGCTGATGAACCAGACGGCGCTGCGCCTCGGCGCGTACGACACGTTCGTCGAGACACCGTCCGGGCTGGACGGCTGGAAGCAGCTGACCAGCGCCTACGACATGGCGATCTTCCTGCGCGAGGCGGTGAACATGCCGCGCTTCGTCGCCTACGACCGCACGCCGACGGCGCTGCTGCCCGCGCAGAACGTCGGCGGGCGCAGGTACGGCACCGTGTGGCTGGGCAACCAGGGCGGGCCGTTCCTGACCAGCGTGCCCGGCGCGCTGGTGTCCAAGATCGGGTTCACCGACGCGGCGCAGCACACCTACCTGTGCGCGGCGTCGCGGGGCGGGCGCCGCCTCGGCGTGATCTTCCTGCGCGCCCAGAAGTACCCGATCGACCAGTGGCAACAGGCCGCCGAGCTGCTCAACTGGGGCTACGCGTTGCCGAAAGGCACCGCCGTCGGGCACCTCGACCCACCGCCCGCGCCGCCGGTCGGCACGTCGTCGGCGGCGCCTCCGATCCGTGCAGACGGCAGCCCGGTCGAGGTCGCCGCGAAGAGCGACGACGGCGGCCCGCCTTGGATCGTGATCGGCATCGGGATCCTGGTGGCCGGCATCGGGGTGCTGTGGCTGGCCGGCCGCTGGCTCACCCGCGGCCCGCACCGGGGCGGCCCACCTCGAGGCGGCGGGCCCGCGCCCGGCGGCGCCTAGCGCTCAGCATCGCCACCGCGCCGCCGCCCACCGCCGCGCCGGCCCCGAACAGCGTCCCGGCCAGGCGCAGTGGCGACACCGCACGGGGCGGCACCTCGACCGTCGGCCCGACCTGCTCGAGCGCCGCCTCGGTCGCGGGCGGCTCGGGTTGCTGGGCGGTGGCCGTCCACGCCGTCGAGTAGAGCAGGAAGCGCGACACCAGGTCGATCCAGACCAGGACGCCGATGATGCTGCCGAACACCCCGGCGGCCGGGCTGTGCGTCACCCGCGCGATGTAGTACGTCCCGATCAGCTTGAGGATCTCGAACCCCACGGCGGCGAACAAGGCGCCCTTGAACACGATGCGGGCGGGCAACTCGGCTCGAGGCAGCCGCACGAGCACCCAGGCGAAGATGAGCACGTCGCCGACGACCGCCAGCACGATGCCGGCGATCTGGGCGATCGTGTGCACGCCGGCAACGCGGTCGGCGCCCATCGCGCGCAGGATCTTGTCCGTGAGCGCCGTCCCGGAGACGGTGAGTCCGATCGAGACGAAGATCGCCACGCCGAGGCCGACCAGCACGATCAGGTCGGCCACCTTCGCCAGGAAGAAATTTCGACGCGGCGGCTCGAGGCCCCACACCGCGTTGACCGCGGCCCGCAGGTTGCCCACCCAGCCCAGTCCCGCGATGAGCAGGCCGGCCAGGCCGACCAAACCGACGCTGGTGCGGGCCCGAATGGCCGCGTCGACCGAGTCCTTGACGGTCTCGCCGAAACCGCCGGGCAGCCCGGTCGTGATCTTGTCGAACAGCTGGTTCTGCAGCTCGGTGTTGTGCCGCAGCACGAACCCGAGCACCGAGGCGGCCAGCAACAGCAAGGGAAACAGCGCAAGGAAGCTGAAGTAGGTGAGCGCGCCGGCGTAGTGGTTGCCGTCGTTGTCGTTGAAGCGGTTCCACGCCAGCACGACGTGCTTTATCCAGAAGTAGCGCTCGGCCAGGGCGTGCCACCGCGCCTGGGCCGCGGTTCGGGTCCGGGTGATCCAACCCGGAAGCTTCACGTCGCCCCGAGCGCGAAATCCTGGCGGGGTAACCACTTTCCGTCCGGATGCCGTTCGAACAGGGTGAACTGGTCGACGGCGAACCGGGCCACGAAGCCGGACAGGCCCTCGTAGGCGAGATCGAGCGCCACGTCCGGCACGTCCTGGGCGACCGTGACGTGCGGGTGGTACGGGAAGTCGACCTTGCGCCGCAACGGTCCGGTGCGAATCGTCTTTTCCAGCACCTCGCAGTCGGACAGCCCGCGGGCGACCTGGATGAACACCACCGGCGACACCGGCCGGAACGTGCCGGTGCCCAGCAGGTGCATGACGAACGGCGGACGCGAGGCGGCCGCGGACGTCAGGTGTTCCTCGATGACGCCGAGCCGTTCCGGCGCGACCTGGGTCGGGCCCAACAGCGTGACGTGTGGCCAGATGAGGTCGGCCTGCGGATCGCCGACCCGCCGGCGCCAGCCGGTCAGCACGGTGGCGTGCGGTTCCGGGACGGCGATGGAGACGCCGAGGGTGACCTCATCCGTCATGAGGTCTCCGCCCGGCCGACCACAGCGTCTGCCTCCGCCAGGAAGCCGACGTGGTCGTACGCGGCCCGAACCGTGCCCTCGGCGACCTCCCGGGCCCGTGTGGCGCCCTGGGCCAGGATGCGGTCGAGCTCGGCCGGGTCGTCGAGCAGCGTCGCAGTGCGCTTGGCGAACGGCTCGGCGAAGGCCACTACGGCGTCGGCCACCGCCGTCTTGAGCGCGCCGTAGCCGCCGAACTGGTCAGGGTCGGCCGGGTGGCCGGTCACGGCGCCCAGAATGGTCAGCAGGTTGGACACGCCGGGCTTGTTCTCCGGGTCGTAGCGCACCTCGGTCTCGGTGTCGGTGACCGCGCGCTTGATCTTCTTGGCCAGCACGGACGGCTCGTCGAGCAGGTTCACCGTGCCGGCGTCGCCCAGCGACTTGCTCATCTTGGCGGTCGGGTCCTGCAGATCGAAGATCTTGGCCGTCTCGGGGGGAATGAACGGCTCGGGAACGGTGAACGTGTCGCCGTAGCGGCCGTTGAAGCGCTGGGCCAGGTTGCGGGTCAGCTCGACGTGCTGGCGCTGGTCTTCGCCGACCGGGACGGAGTGGGCCTGGTAGAGGAGGATGTCGGCCGCCTGCAGGACCGGGTAGGTGAACAGCCCGACCGAATTGCGGTCGGCGCCGGAGCGGGCCGACTTGTCCTTGAACTGGGTCATCCGGCTGGCCTCGCCGAAGCCGGTCAGGCACTCGAGCACCCAGGACAGCTGGGTGTGCTGCGGCACGTGGCTCTGCACGAACAGCACGCAGCGGTCCGGGTCGAGGCCGGCGGCCAGCAGCTGAGCGGCCGAGATGCGGGTGCGCTGGCGCAGCTCGTCCGGCGCAGGCGGGTCGAGCGTGATCGCGTGCAGATCGACCACGCAGTAGAAGGCGTCGTGCGTGTCCTGCAGGGCGACCCATTGCTTGACCGCGCCCAGGTAGTTGCCGAGATGGAACGACGACGCGGTCGGTTGGATCCCGGAGAGCACCCGTTCGCGAGTCGCCATGGCCCCGATTCTGGCATCCCGGCCCGCTCGATCAAGCCGGGGTCGGCGTCAGCGGGCCGGACCTCCGGCCGCACCCGCCGTGGTACCTCCAGCCGTGGTACCGACGCCCGACTGGCGCAGGCTCTCCGGCGGCGTGACGCGTACCCGGGCGGCTCGGCGGCCGTCGACGGCGCTGACCACGATCGAGTGGCCCTCGTACTCGACGCCGTCGCCCAGATTCGGCAGGTGGCCCAACGCAGACATGACGTAGCCGGCCGCCGTCTCGTAAGGGCCCTCGGGCAGGTGCAGGCCGGTGAACTCGGCGAACTCGTCGAGGTTGAGTCGGCCGTCGACCTCGACCACGCCGCCCACCAGCCGGGCCGGGCCGGACTGGTCCACGTCGTACTCGTCGCGGATGTCGCCGATGACCTCCTCGATCAGATCTTCGAGCGTGACGATGCCGTCGGTGCCGCCGTACTCGTCGACCACGATCGCCAGGTGATAGCCCTCGCGGCGCATCTCGGACAGCGCGGCCAGCACGTTCTTGGACCCGGGCAGGCGTTTCACCTCGCGGGCGACGTCGCCCACCGTCATGCCGCGATGCGCCTTCTCGTCGAGCAGCAGGTCGCGGATGTGCACGAACCCTTGCACGTCGTCCTGGCCACGTCCCATGACCGGGTAGCGCGAGTGCGGTGACTCGGCCGCGACCTTGCGGGCCCGGCTGACGGTCAGCGATGCCTCGATGAACGTGACCTCGGTGCGCGGCACCATCACCTCGCTGACCGTGCGCTCACCGGCGGCGAACACGTCGTCGATCAGCCGCCGCTCGTCCGGCGTCAGCGACTCGTGCGCGGCCACCAGGCCCCGCAACTCCTCCTCGGTGATGGCCTCGCGGCCGACGTTCGGGTCGCCGCCGAGCATCCGTACCAGCAGGTCGGTGCACTTGGACAGCAGCCAGATCACCGGCCGGGCGAGCCGGGCGACCCGCTCGAGCGTCGGGCTGACCAGCTTGGCCGTGCCGTCCGAGCGCTGCAGGGCGATACGTTTCGGCACCAGCTCGCCCACCACCAACGTGACGAACGAGATGATCAGGGTGACGCCGATGAAGCCGAGGGGGCCGGCCAGTCCGGAGCTCATCCCGTGGCGGACCAGAGCGTCCTTGGCCGAGTCGGACAGCGTCACCGCCCCGAACGCGCTGGATAGCAGCGCGGTGAGCGTGACGCCGATCTGGACGGTGGCGAGGAAGCGGTTCGGGTCGCTGATCAGCCGGGCCACCGCCGCGCCCCGGCGGCCGGACTCAGCCAGCGCCTGCACCTGGCCGTCGCGCAGCGATACCAGCGCGATCTCGGACGCGACGAACAAGGCCTCGACCACGATCAGCGCCAGCACGATGGCGATGTTGAGCAGGATCGAGCCCATTGCCTACCGGCTCTTCGCGGGAGCTCTGCTCACCTCGCGCAGTCTACGGTCAGTCGTGCTGGCTGGCCGCGTGAAAGCCAGCCCGGTGCGTGCCTGACTCGTGACCGGCCGACGCCGACCGTTTCCGTTCGGATCTGTTTGAATGTGTGGATGCGAGTTCTGGTGACGGGCGGCGCCGGATACATTGGCAGCGTCGTCGTGGCAATGCTGCTCGACGCGGGCCACGAGGTGACCGCGCTCGACGACCTGTCCACCGGCCACGAGGACGCGGTCGCGCCGGCCGCGTCGTTCGTGAAGGCCTCGATCACCGAGGCCGGCGCGGTGCTGGCCGAGCACCCCTACGACGCCGTCGTGCACTTCGCCGCGCGGTCGCTGGTCGGCGAGTCGGTCGAGCACCCGGACCGGTACTGGCACAACAACGTCGGCGGCACGCTGGCCCTGCTCGACGCGATGCGCGCGCACGACGTGGGTCGCATCGTGTTCTCGTCGACGGCCGCCACCTACGGCGAGCCGACGGCGGTGCCGATCGTCGAGGACGCCCCGGCCGCGCCGACCAACCCGTACGGGGCCAGCAAGCTCGCCGTCGACCTGGCTCTCGGCGACTACGCCCGGGCGTACGGCCTGGCCGCGGTCAGCCTGCGCTACTTCAACGTGGCCGGCGCGCTGCTGGGCGCCGACGCCGCCTACGGCGAGCGGCACACCGTCGAGACCCACCTGATCCCCATCGCCTTGCAGGTAGCGGCCGGCGCCCGGCCCGCCCTGGACATCTACGGCACCGACTACCCCACCCCCGACGGCACCTGCATCCGCGACTACGTGCACGTGGTCGACCTCGGCGAGGCCCACCTGCGGGCCCTCGACGCGGCCGGCCCCGGGCATCGGGTGATCAACCTGGGCAGTGGCAGCGGCTACTCGGTGCGCCAGGTCGTCGAGGCGGTGCGCCGGGCCACCGGGCAGGAGGTGGCGGTGCACGAGACTGATCGGCGGGCTGGCGACCCGGCCGTGCTGATCGCCTCGAACGCCCGCGCGGCGGATGCGCTGGGGTGGACGCCGACCCGTGACCTCGACCAGATGGTGGCCGACGCCTGGGGGTTCGCGACCCGATGACCTCGACGACCAGCTGGCGGGCCCCCGGACGCATCAACCTGATCGGCGAGCACACCGACTACAACGGTGGATACGCTCTGCCCCTAGCCATACAGCAAGGCTGTACAGCCACGGTGCGTGACTCGGCCGACGACGTCATCCGGGTGTCGTCGGCCCAGCGCGACGACATCGTGGAGCTGCCACTGGGCGAACTGCGTTCGGGCTCCGTCGAGGGCTGGGCCGCCTACCCGATCGGCGTCTTGTGGACGCTCGCCGAACGCGGCGTCGCGGTGCCGGCGCTCGGCGTCCACCTCGACAGCGACGTGCCGGGCGGGGCCGGCCTGTCGTCGTCGGCGGCGCTGATCTGCGCGCTGGCCGCCGCCGTGAACGACCACCTGGCGCTGGGGCTGTCCCGGCCGGAACTCGTCGAGATCACGCACCGGACGGAGAACGACTACGTCGGCGCGCCGACCGGCGGTATGGACCAGATGGCCGCTCTGCTCTGCGAGCGCGACCACGTGCTGCTGTGCGACATGCGGGCCTGGTCGATCGAGCAGGTGCCGTTCGATCTGGCCGCGGCCGGCCTCGAGCTGCTGGTGGTCGACACGCACGCCCGGCACCGGCACGCCGACGGCGAGTACGCCGACCGCCGGGCCGCCTGCGAGAAGGCAGCCGGCCTGCTCGGCGTCCCGGCCCTGCGCGACGTCACCGACCTGGACGCCGCCCTGGCCCGGCTGCCCGACGACGTGCTGCGCCGGCGGGTGCGGCACGTGGTCACCGAGAACGCGCGCGTGCTGGAGACGGTGCAGCTGCTGCGTGAGGGCCGGCTGCGCGACATCGGCCCGCTGCTGACCGCCTCGCACGCGTCGATGCGCGACGACTACGAGATCAGCGCCCCCGAGGTCGACACCGCCGTCGAGGCCCTGCTCGGCGCCGGCGCCCTGGGCGCGCGGATGACCGGCGGTGGCTTCGGCGGCTGCGTGATCGCGCTGGTGCCGCCCGGTGGCGTCACCCGGGCCGGCAACGCCGTGCAGCGGGCGTACCGGCACGGCGGCTTCGCCCCGGCCTCGGCGTTCACCGCCCGCCCCTCGGCCGGCGCCCACCCCGCCTGACCCGCTGACCCTCCCCGGTTTTGGTCACCAGGTCTCATATAACCGGCCCGGCGACCAAAACCGAGCCGAGCGCTCAGCCCTTCGACGAGCCCAGCGCCAGACCGGCGATGAACTGCTTCTGCAACAGGATGTAGACGATCAGCGTCGGGATGGCCGCCATCAGGGCGGCGGCGGCGATCATGTTCTGGTTCGACACGAACTGCCCCTGCAGGTTGGCCAGCGCCGAGGTGATCGGCCGCTTGTTACCCGTCGAGATCAGGGTGATCGCCCAGAAGAAGTCGTTGTAGATCCAGGTGGTGAGCAGCGTGGCCAGCGCGGCGAGCGCCGGGCGGCACAGCGGGAGCACGATCCGCCAGTAGCGCATGAACAGCGACGCCCCGTCGACGAGCGCCGCCTCGTCGATATCGGTCGGGATCGTCTTCATGTAGTTGCTCAGCACGAACACGCAGAAGCCCAGCTGGAACGCAACGTTGATGACGACCAGGCCGAGCCGCGAGTCGTAGAGCAGCCCGCTGTCGCTGATCGGATGCGGCACGTGGATCTGTAGGTACAGCCGGTACAGCGGGGTGATGATGACCTGCTGCGGCAGCAGGTTGCCGGCCGTGAACAGGATCAGCAGGGGGATGTTGAACTTGAAGCTCAGCCGGGAGAGGACGAACGCCACCGACGACGCGAACAACAAGGTGATGATCACGGCCGGGACCGTGATCCACACCGAGTTGAGGAAGAACCGCCACATGTCCGACTGCGACCAGGCGTCGGCGAAGTTCGAGAACGTCAACGAGTGCGCGATCGAGACGTAGCCGAGCCGGTTCGTCTCCGACTCGGGCCGCAGCGACACGTAGATCGCGAACGCGATCGGCGTGATCCACAGCAGCGCCATCACCAGCATGAACACCTGCGCGGCGATGCTGCCCGCGCTCGTCCGCCGACGCCGAGCCGGTGGCACGGGCTTGCTGACCTGCTCGACGGCCTCCGTCGTGGTGAGAACGGTCATTGCTTCTCCTCGCGGCGGAACACCTGATACAGGAATATCGAGATCGGGACGAGCGAGATGACCAGCAAGATCACGCCAAGCGTCGACCCGAAGCCGATGCGCTGCGTCTCGCCGACGATGTTCTGGGTCACCAGCACCGAGAGCAGCTCCAGGCCCTTCACCGGATTGCCCTTACCCGTGATGTAGATCAGGTCGAAGGCGCGCAGCGACTCGATAACCGTCACCACGAGGATCACGATGTTGATCGGCCGCAGCACCGGGAACACGACCCGCCAGAACGTCTGCCACGAGTTGGCGCCGTCGATGACCGCCGCCTCCTTGAGCGCCGGATCGACGGCCTTGAGCCCGGCCAGGTAGAGCACCATGACGTAACCGGCTTGTCGCCACGTGGCTTCGACCAGGATGGCCCAGATGTTCAGCCGCGGATTGCCGAGCCAGTCGATCAGGTTGGAGTTGCTGTTTCGGCCGATCACCGTGTTGATCAGGCCGAGGTTGGGCGAGTAGATCAGCTCCCAGATGATGCCGATCATCGCCAGGGACAGCATGACCGGCAGGAACAGCACGCTCTGGTAGATGCGACTACCCCGGATACCGCGGTCGATGAGCACCGCGAACAGCATGCCCAGCGGAGTCGCGATCACGATGAACACCAGCAGCCACAGCATGTTGTGGCGAACCGCCGGCCAGAAGTCCGGAGTGATCGACGAGTTGAACGCCTGGTGGTAGTTCTGCGTGCCGTACAGACAGCCGGGCTGTGGAAGTCCGGGGAGCGTGTGGAACTCACTGCACGACTTGAGGTGGATGCCCCCGACGCCCGTCCACTTGGTGAACGACAGGAACACCGATGCCAGTGCGGGAAACCACACGAACGCCAGGTCGAGCAGCAGCGGAATGCCGAGCAGCAGGGCGACGATGATCCTGTCGCGGGGGGTCAGCCGCCGCACGCGGCGCCGGCGACGACGTTTCGTCGCCGCCGGCGGGTGCTGCGCTTCGGTCGTAGATGCCACGTTCTAGCTGAAGATCGTCTTGGCCTGGGACTCGGCGCTGTTCTGGATCGACTGCACGTTCGACGCGCTCGGGTTGTCGATGAAGCCCTGGATCTGCTTGATCATCGCCGTGGCCATGTCCGGAACGGTGTCGCGGTCCATGAACTGCGAGACGTTCTTGCAGGCGGCGATCGCCGACACCGACTTCTTCTGGATCTCGTTGTAGCTCGGCGCGATCAGGCCGTTGGCCACGCCGACGTCCCACATGTCGGTCTTCAGGTAGGTCGCCTCGGCCTCCGGCGTGCCGATGTACTCGAGCACCGCCTTGGCCGCGTCCTTGTTCTTGCCCTTCTTGGGCATCATGAAGCCGTCGGCCGGAGCGTCCATGTAGTCCTGGGCGTACTGCTCGTTGATGACCGGGTAGGGGAAGAAGTCCAGGTCCTTCAGGTTCGCCGGCGAGTAGTTCGCGGCGACCTGGTTCGAGCCCTGGAACATCATGCCGGCCTGCTTGTTCTCGAGAGCCTTCGCCGAGTCCTGCCAGACGCGCCCGTTGGCCCCCTTCTGCAGGTACGGCATGAGCTCGCGCCACTGGTCGAACACCGTCGTGACGCCCTTGTCCGTCCACGGGACTTTGTGCTGCATCAACTGCATGTGGTAGTCGTAGCCGTTGATCCGCAGGTTGAGGATGTCGAACGTGCCGAGTGCCGGCCAGCCGTCCTTCTCGGCGAAGGCCAGCGGCACCAGGCCGTCCTGCTGCATCTTCTTGGCCAGCGCGATGAAATCGTCCCAGGTCTTTGGCACCTGGTAGCCCTTACTGGCGAAGACGCTCTTGTTGTAGAAGATGACCCACGGGTAGTTGTAGATCGGCACCAGGTAGTAGTGGCCGTCCACGCCCTTGGACAGGTTCTTGACCGCGTCGTTGAAGTTGCCGCCGATCTTGTCCCACACGTCGTCGATCGGGTCGAGCAGGCCCTGCGCGGCGAAGAACTGCAGCCGGTAGCCGGCGAACCACGTGGCCAGGTCGTTCGGCGTGCCCTGCAGGTAGCTCGAGATGTTGTTCTGGAACGTGTTGTGGTCGACCGTGTTGATGCTGACCTTCACCCCGGTCTTGGCCGTGGCCTGGTCGGTCAGCGCCTTGAACGCACCCTTCGGCGCGGCGTCGGAGTAGTTCGACCCGAACGAGATCGTGCCGCCGGCCGTGCCGCCGGTGGCACCGCCGGATCCGGCCGCGCTCGACGAGCCGCTACTTTTCTTACTGCTCGAACAGGCCGCCAGCGTCGTGGCGGCCGCGGCGCCGCCGATGCCCATCAGCATCGAGCGTCGACTGAGACCGGTTCGAGCGCCGGTACCACCTGCGCTGGTCTGCGGGTCGGGAGCGGTGTCGGCCATGACGCCTCCTAGGGCGGTCCGTCGGGGTGGCGCCCCCGCGGAGCTGGGTACCTTCAGTGGAGCAACATTTTTCAACGCGTTCGATCAGAACCACTCAGAGCAAAGCGTCGTACGACAGCCGTGTCAAGCCCTGTTTGATTGCAGTTTCAGTAGTGGACACCGAGAATGCGCATGGTTCGCCCGCATAATCACGTGATCGCCCGCCTTCCCGGGGAGTTGTCGGGGTGGCGCCGGCGCACTGGTGCGGGTGACCGACCTTGACCCCGAACGGTCGCTCAGCCGCCTCGAAAACGACCCCTCGGGGGCAAAGTCGGGAGCGCATGTGAGTGGGCCGCCGCCTCAGCCGTGCCAATGGCCGAAACCGGGACGGGGCCCGCTGCGTGGCCCGGTAAGGTCCGATCATGACGGAAACCCCGCGTGCTTCTACGGCGGTCGACGACCTCGTCGACGCCTACCTCGACGAGCAGGTCGCCCTCGACCCGATTATGGCGACCGCCGTCGGACTTCCCGGCCATGAGACCGAACTGCCCGATCTGTCCCCCGACGGGCTGGCTGCCGTGTCGGCGCTCCGGCAACGCACCCTGCGCGCGCTGGCCGACGCCGAACCCGCGGATTCGGTCGACCGGGTCACCGTGGCCGCCGCCACCTCGGAGCTGACCGTCGCCGAGCAGATCCGCGAGTTGGGCGCCGAGGAGTCGAACCTGTCGAACATCGCCAGCCCGGTGCAGGGCGTGCGCATGGTGTTCGACCTGATGGCGAGCTCGACCGCCGACGACTGGGCAATGATCGCCACCCGGATGAGCCGGGTACCGGCCACCATTGACGGCTACATCGCGTCGCTGCGCCACGCGGCGGCCCGCGGCGACGTCAGCCCGCGTCGCCAGGTGCAGGCCTGCGTCGAGCAGTGCGCGAAGAACACCGGCACCGACGGATTCTTCGGCAGCCTGGCCGCCTCGGCCCAGGACGTGCCCGAAGCCGTCCGCGCCGACCTCGATCGCGGGGCCCGGCTCGCTTCGGAGGCCTACGTCGAGCTGGGCGCCTTCCTGGCCGACGAGCTGCTGCCGGCCGCTCCCGACGCGGACGCGGTGGGCCCCGAGCGCTACGCCCTGTTCTCGCAGCAGTTCCTCGGCTCGGCCGTCGACCTGAACGAGACCTACATCTGGGGACAGAAGGAGCTCGCTCGCATCACCGACCTGATGGAGCAGACGGCCGAGCGCATCAAGCCCGGCGCGTCGATCCGCGAGGCAATGGCCCATCTGGACACCGACCCGAGCCACCGTCTGGTGGGTACCGATGCGCTGCAGGCCTGGATGCAGGAGAAGTCCGACGCGGCCATCGAGGCGCTGGCCGGCACCCACTTCGACATTCCCGAGCCCATCCGCACCCTGGAGTGCCGGATCGCGCCGACGACCACCGGCGGCATGTACTACACGAACCCCAGCGACGACTTCAGCCGTCCGGGGCGGATGTGGTGGTCGGTGCCCGAGGGCGTCAGCGAGTTCTCGACGTGGCGTGAGCTGTCGGTCGTCTACCACGAGGGCGTGCCGGGCCACCACCTGCAGGTGGCCCAGACGGTGTACCGGCGGCAGCTGCTGAACCGGTGGCGCCGGCTCGGTTCCTGGATCTCCGGGCACGGCGAGGGCTGGGCGCTCTACGCCGAGTGGCTGATGGCCGACCTCGGCTTCCTCGACGACCCCGGCGATTTCATCGGCATGCTCGACAGTCAGTCGCTGCGGGCCGCCCGAGTGGTGCTCGACATCGGCGTGCACTGCGGCTTCGACGCCCCGGCCGAGGTCGGCGGCGGCGAGTGGACCTACGAGAAGGCCTGGCGCTTCCTGACCGCGCATTCGTCCAATCCCGAACCGCTGCTGCGCTACGAGCTGGACCGCTACCTCGGCTGGCCCGGCCAGGCGCCGGCCTACAAGGTGGGCGAGCGGCTGTGGCTGTCGCTGCGGGACGAGGCCCGACGGCGGGCCGGCGACGCGTTCGACCTCAAGGCGTTCCACCGCCGGGCGCTGGACATCGGCAGCGTCGGCCTCGACGTGCTGCGCGACGCAGTGCTCGGCGCCTTTGATGATTAGCTCGTTCGCCGACGATGCGCTGGGCGATCACGACGCGGTCGCCGTCGCCGAGCTGGTGCGGCGCGGCGAGGTCAGCCCGGACGAGGTGGCCCGGGCGGCGATCGAGCGAGCCCGGCGCGTCGACCCGGCACTGGCCGCCGTGGCGTACGCGGCGTACGAGCGGCCCCGGTTCGGCCCGCGCGACGGGGCGCTGTTCGGGGTGCCCACGTTCGTCAAGGACAACACCGACGTCGCCGGGCTGCCGACCAACCACGGCACGGCGGCGTTCGTCGCCCGCCACCCGGCCAGGCGGGACGGCCACTACACCAAGCAGCACCTGAGCACCGGGCTGACCGTCCTGGGCAAGAGCCGGCTACCCGAGTTCGGGTTCAACGCGGCCACCGAGTTCCAGTACGACGAGCCCACCCACAATCCCTGGGACGTCGACTACTCGCCCGGCGCGTCGTCGGGCGGATCGGCCGCGCTGGTCGCGTCCGGCGTCGTGCCGATCGCCCACGCGAACGACGGCGGCGGCTCGATCCGCATCCCGGCCGCGTGTTGCGGCCTGGTCGGGCTGAAGCCGAGCCGGGGCCGGCACATCGACGGCGAATCCGCCCGGATGCTGCCCATCAACATGATCTCCGAGGGCGTGCTGACCCGGACGGTGCGCGACACGGCCGCCTTCGTGGCGGCCGCCGAGGACCACTGGCGCAATCCGAAGCTGCCCCCGATCGGCCTGGTCGAAGGACCGGCCCGCCGCCGGCTGCGCATCGGACTCGTACTCGACACGGTCACCGGCGCCGTCGTCGACGCCGCGACGCGCGCCGCCGTCGAGAACACCGCCGCCCGGCTGGAGAAGCTGGGCCACGTCGTCGAGCCGGTCGAGTTGCCGGTGGGCGAGCAGTTCGCCGACGACTTCGTCCTCTACTGGGGACTGCTGGCGGCGTTGGTGGCCCGGCTGGGCAAGCTCGCCTTCGGCCGGTCATTCGACGCGTCCCGGCTCGACGGGCTGACCCAGGGCCTGAAGGCGCACTACCACCACAACCTGCGGCACACGCCGGGCATGCTGCGCCGGCTGCGTCGGACGCCCCGCGCCTACGCCCAGCTGTTCCGGCGGCACGAGCTGGTGTTGTCGCCGGTACTGGCCCACGTCACGCCGCGCCTCGGCCACCTGAGCCCCACGGTGCCGTACGACGTCCTGATCGAGCGACTGCGGGACTACGTGGCCTACACGCCGCTGAACAACATCGCGGGCTCGCCGGCCATCTCGCTGCCTCTCGGGCGCACCGACGCCGGACTGCCGATCGGGGTGCACCTGGCGGCGGCGCACGGCGACGAGCGCACGCTGCTCGAAGTAGCCTTCGCCCTCGAGGCCGAACAGCCCTGGCCGCGAATCAGCCGATAAATCACGCGCGATACGCCGCTAGCATCGGATCAGTGAGCCTCGCTAGTTATCTCTCGTACGTCGCGTTCGCAGTGGTCGTCATCGTCGCGCCGGGTCCCGACTTCGCGCTCACCGTGGCGAACACCCTGCGGGCCGGCCGATCCGGCGGCCTGCGGACCTCGCTCGGCATCGCCACCAGCAATACCGTGCAGGGCACCGCAGCCGCACTCGGGCTCGGCGCGCTGATCGTCCGCTCGGAGCTGGCCTTCAACATCATCCGCTGGGCCGGCGCGGCCTACCTGACATACCTCGGCGTACGGACGGTTCGATCGGCATGGCGCGGGCGGTACGACGCGACCTCGCCGGACGCGGGCCGGTCGGCCACTCGACGTTGGTTGGCCTATCAGCAGGGATTCCTGTCGAACATCACCAACCCCAAGGTGCTGACCCTCTACCTGTCGGTGCTGCCGCAGTTCCTGGCCGGACATCCCACCGTGTCGGCTGCCTTGCTGCTGGCGTACACGCATGCGGTGTTGGGCCTGCTGTGGCTGATCGTGCTGGTGACCTTCCTGCACCGGATCCGGTCGTGGCTGCGTCGACGTCGGGTGCGCCGCAGCCTGGACGGGGCGACCGGCGCGGCGATGCTCGGCTTCGGCGCGCGACTGGCGATCGAGACTCGCTGATCGGCGGCCCGCTCAGCTGGCCAGTTGCGCGATGAGCTCGTAGGAGCGCAGCCGATCCTTGATGTCGTAGACCTGATTGGTCAGCATCAGCTCGTCGGCGTTGGTGCGGGCGAGCAGCTGCTCGAGTTGCGCCTGGACGGTCTCCGGTGAGCCCAGCGCCTGACCGATGCGGCGCTGGTCGACGAACTCCTGCTCGATCCCGGTGAACTCGTAGGCGGCCGCTTCCTCGACGCTCGGCAGCGCGATCGGCCGGCCCTGGCGCAGCCGCAGAAACGACAGCTGTCCCGGCTTGGCCAGCCGCTCGGCCCGTTCGTCGGTGTCGGCGCAGATGGCGTTGACGGCCACCATCGCGTACGGCTCGTCCAACCACTGCGACGGGCGGAACGTGCTGCGGTACAGAGCCAGGGCCGGCTCGGTGTTGGCCGCCGAGAAGTGGTGCGCGAACGAGAACGGCAACCCGAGCTGGCCGGCCAGCCGGGCACTGAAGCCGCTGGAGCCGAGCAGCCAGATCTCGGGCAGCTGGCCCGGCGTCGGGACGGCGGCCAGCTGCGCCGGATCGCCGGCCAACATCCGCACCACGTCGGCGAACTCGCTCGGGAAGTTCTCCGCGTTCAGCCCCTCCGGCGTGCGGCGCAGGGCCAGGGCGGTGCGCTGGTCGGTGCCGGGCGCGCGGCCGACGCCGAGGTCGATCCGGCCCGGGTGCAGTGAAGCCAGCGTGCCGAACTGCTCGGCCACGACCAGCGGGGCGTGGTTGGGCAGCATCACGCCGCCCGAGCCGACCCGGATGGTCGACGTCGACGCGGCCAGGTGGGCGATCAGCACGGCCGGTGACGAGCTGGCGATAGCCGGCATGTTGTGGTGCTCGGCCACCCAGATG
Organism: Jatrophihabitantaceae bacterium; assembly: GCA_036558905.1. GTDB lineage: Bacteria > Actinomycetota > Actinomycetes > Mycobacteriales > Jatrophihabitantaceae > DASXRA01. The sequence goes on from DATBER010000046.1 coordinate 17,667, forward strand.
CGGCGGTACCCCAACTCCTCGGCCCGCCGGGCCAGCTCGGTGGTGTAGGCCAGCGCCTCGGCGGGATCGCGGCCGGCCGTGACCGGCACCAGTTCCAGGACGGCGAGGGGAACGTTCTTCACATCAGTGGGCAACCGCTCGGAGCTCCGCGATCATCCCGTCCGGCCGCCGGTCGCCCGATGATCAACAGCCGCTCAGCCAGTGATTTCGCGGGCTGACGGGCTGTTGATCAAGGCCGGGGCGGTCAGGGGTGGCCCCGCTCAGCGGCCGTCCATCGGGCCGAACGCGGCCAGCGCCTCGAAGTCCGAGTTGCGCGAGTAGAGGTACTCGTCGGTCCACTCGTCGATGCCCGGGTAGGTGGACGTGTCCCGAATGGCGGCCCGCGCGGCCTCGACGTCGTAGCGCGTGCACCGCAGGGTGGCGACACCGTCGGCCAGGTGGGCCCACTGCGCCCCGACCTGCCCGTACGGCATCCCGACGCTGCCGGCGTTCACCACCAGGCGGCGGTCGACCAGCCGGACGAACGACATGTGCGTGTGACCGCAGACGATCGTCGTGACGTCGTCGGGGACCTCGGCCAGCACCTCGGTCCACTTCTCCATCCGCGTGTCGACCAGAACCACCTCGTCGTCGTCGCGCGGGGTGCCGTGGCAGAACAGCACCCGGCCGAATCCGTCGACGTCGAGGGTCACCGGATGCGGCAAGCCGTCGAGCAGGGCGACGTGATCGGGCGTGAGCTGATCGGCGGCGTAGCGCGAGATCTCGAACGGCACGGTCGCGTCGGGATCGCGGGCCAGGTCGACGAGCTCGCGCTCGCAGTTGCCGCGCACCCAGACGACGCGATCGCCCAGCGCGGTCAGGCGATCGAGTACCTCGACCGGTTGCGGCCCGGCGGCGATGTCGCCGGTGAGCACGATGCGCTCGGCGGCCTGCACGTCGGATTCGGCCAGCACGGCGTCGAGCGCCGGCAGCACCCCGTGGATATCGGAAAGAACCGCAATTGCCATGGAGGGAGCGTGACCCGGGGTTGCCGCCCGGGGCAACGCCGGTTCACGCGAGGCGAACGGTTTTGGTCACCAGGCCGGTTATATGAGACCTGATGACCAAAACCGGGAAGGGTCAGAGGTTGGCGATGTCCGCCTGCTTGGCCCGCACGGCCTCGGCGGCCTCCTTCAGGGCGGCCAGCTCCGATTCGGTGAGGTCACGCTCGACGACGCGCTTGACGCCCCCCGTGCCGATCTCGGCCTCGACGCCCAGGTACACGCCGCTGATGCCGTACTGCCCGTCGACCCAGGCGCACACCGGGATCGTCTCGCCCGAGTCCTCGATGACGGCGCGGGCCATCCGGGCGGCGGCCGCCGACGGGGCGTAGAACGCCGACCCCGTCTTGAGCAGGGCCACGACCTCGGCGCCCCCGTTGCGGGTGCGCGTGACGAGCTCGTCGATCTTCGCGGCGTCGAGCACGTCGGCCAACGGCTTGCCGTCGACGAAGCAGGCGCTGGGCACCGGCACCATCGTGTCGCCGTGCGAGCCCAGGGTCAGCGTCTGCACCGATCCGACCGGGACACCCAGCGTCTCGGCCACGTTGTTGCTGAACCGGGCCGTGTCGAGCACCCCGGCCTGCCCGAACACGCGCTCCTTCGGGAACTGCGACGCGATCTGGGCCAGCGCGGTCATCTCGTCCAGCGGGTTGGACACGACGACGATCACCGCGTTCGGTGAGTGCTTGGCGACGTTCTCGGCGACCCCGCGCACGATCTTGGCGTTTACCTCGAGCAGGTCCATGCGGCTCATGCCCGGCTTGCGGGGCAGGCCGGCGGTGATCACCACGACGTCGGAACCGGCGGTCGCCTCGTAGCCGCCGCCCTCGGGCGTGGTCGACGCGCCAACGACGGTGGTCTCGAAACCCTCGATGGGACGCGACTGGTTGAGGTCCAGCGCCAGCCCCTCGGGGCGGCCCTCGATGATGTCGGTCAGCACCACGGTTTCGAACACGTCGTATTCCGCGAGGCGCTGCGCCGTCGTGGATCCGTAGAAGCCGGCCCCGACGACAGTCACTTTGCCGCGGCGGTCAGACATATGCCCACTCCTCGAAAGTCGATTTGCTCGCGAGGTTAGTCCTGTGGCACCGGTCACTGAGGCACCAGGATGCCGAATCCGAACATCGCCAGGCCCAGCGCCAGGTAGCACAGCACGTCGAACAGCCGGCTGCGCACGACGAGCAACCCGGCCCGGCCGTTGGGCAACGTCGCCCGCAAGACGCCCGCCGCGACCATGCCGAACGCCATCACCGCGACCCCGCGCAGCCAGTGCCCGGACGAGGCGACCGCGTAGCACAGACCGAGCGCGACGATCAGCACGACGGAGACGAACGGCGCCTCGTCGCGGACGTTTCGGCGCAGCCGCGTGAGCCTCAACCGCGCTCGGCCGCCTCGACCACGTTGCTCAGCAGCATGGCCCGGGTCATCGGCCCGACACCGCCCGGGTTGGGGGCAACGAACCCGGCAACGGAAGCCACGTCGGCGGCGACGTCGCCGGCGATCTTGCCGTCGACCCGGCTCACGCCCACGTCGAGGACGGCGGCGCCGGGCTTGACCATCTCGGCGGTGACCAGCCCGGGCGAGCCGGCCGCCGCCACCACGATGTCGGCCTGGCGCACGTGGCCGGCCAGGTCGCGGGTACGGGTGTGGCACTGGGTGACCGTGGCGTTCTCGCTGCGCCGGGTGAGCATCAGCGCCAACGGCCGGCCGACCGTGATGCCCCGACCGATCACCACGACGTTCGCCCCGGCGATGGGCACCTCGTAGCGGCGCAGCAGCTCGATGATGCCGGTGGGCGTGCAGGGCAGCGGAGCCGGCTTGCCCAGCACCAGCCAGCCCAGGTTCATCGGATGCAGGCCGTCGACGTCTTTCGCCGGATCGACCCGCGACAGCAGCGCGAACTCGTCCAGCCCGGTCGGCTGCTGGACGAGGAAGCCGGTGCAGGCCGGGTCGGCGTTCAGCTCGTCGATCACCGCCTCGACCTCGGCCTGGGTCGCGGTGGCCGGCAGTTCGCGTTCGATGCTGGCGATGCCGATCTCCGCCGAGTCGCGGTGCTTCGCGCGAACGTACCAGCGGCTGGCCGGGTCGTCGCCGACCAGCACGGTGCCGAGTCCGGGAACGACGCCCCGCTCGGCCAGGGCCGCGATGCGCTGCTTCAGCTCGGACTTGATCGTGGCCAGCGTGGCCTTGCCGTCGAGGATGGTGGCGCTCACGGCCGCCATCCTGCCAGCGCGCGCCCAGAATGCGGTGCTGGGCCCTACGTGCCGGAGCGCATCGCCTGCCCGAGCAGCGCCAGGCCCATCGCGATCGCCAGTCCGCCGGCGACGATCATCAGGTAGAAGCCCGGCTCGACCGCGACCGGCCGGGTCAACCCGGGCCCGGACGAGTGGTCGGCGTGCTGCTCCGACCAGGCCGCCGCAGCGACGAGCTCGAACACGATGCCGGATGCCATGACGAGGACGCTCACGTACGCCACCGGCCGCCTGATCAGCGCCTCCTGGCCGGTGGCGAGCGTCCAGGCCAGGCCGACCAGCAGGAACGAGAGAAGGACGATCCACACGTCACGCTGCATCGACAGGTACTGCCCGCCGAGGTCGTCGGGCCCACTGCGTCCGCCCAGCAGGACCGGGTGGAACCACGGCAGCGTTATCGACACGATCCCGAGCAGCGCGGGTAGCGCGAACAGCCAGGTCCACCGCAACGACCGGGCGCGGCATTCAACCTCAGTGATCATCCCGACGATCTTGGCCGAACCGCCGCCCCGGCCGCCGGGCTTTGCCGCCGGTCTGTGGATAACCCGTCAGTGGGCGAAGTGCCGGGTGCCGGTGAGGTACATCGGGATGCCGACCGCGGCCGCCGCCTCGATCGACAGCTTGTCGCGGATCGACCCGCCCGGCTGGACGACGGCGCGCACGCCCGCGTCGATCAGCACCTGCAGGCCGTCCGGGAACGGGAAGTAGGCGTCGGAGGCCGCGACCGAACCGGCCGCCCGATCGCCGGCCCGGGCCACGGCCAGCCGGCACGAGTCGACCCGGTTCACCTGGCCCATGCCGATGCCCACCGTGGCGGCGTCGTGCGCCAGCAGGATCGCGTTCGACTTCACCGCCCGGATGGCTCGCCAGGCGAAGACCAGGTCGGCCAAGGTCGCCTCGTCCACCCGGGAACCGGTGGCGAGCGTCCAGGTCGACGGGTCGTCGCCCGGGGCGTCGATGCCGTCGGTGCTCTGCATGAGCAACCCGCCGGAGATCGGGCGGATCTCGACCCCGGCGGACGCCCGCGGTGCGCCGACGAGCAGCCGCAGGTCCTTGCGGGCGCCCGTCAGCACCTCGACCGCGCCGTCGTCGTAGGCCGGCGCAACGATCACCTCGGTGAAGATGTCGGCTACCTGCTTGGCCATCTCGACGCTGACCGCGACGTTGGTGGCGATCACGCCGCCGAACGCGCTGGTCGGGTCGCAGGCGTGGGCCTTGCGGTGCGCGTCGGCCACCTCGCCGGCCACGGCGATGCCGCAGGGATTGGCGTGCTTGATGATCGCGACGCACGGCTCGGCGAAGTCGTAGGCGGCCCGCCGGGCGGCGTCGGCGTCGACGTAGTTGTTGTAGCTCATCTCCTTGCCGGCCAGCTGCTCGGCCTGGGCGATGCCGGGCGGGGTGTCGTGCGAGACGTAGAGCGCCGCGCGCTGGTGCGGGTTCTCGCCGTAGCGCAGCACAGCCGCCCGCTCCCACGACGCGCCGACCCAACCCGGGAAGCCCGACCCCGCGTCGTCGGGCGCCACGACGTTGCCCAGCCATGAGGCGACGGCGATGTCGTACGTGGCGGTGTGGCGGAACGCGGCGGCGGCCAACTGCTGGCGGGCCTCGAGGTCGAATCCACCGGCCTGGACGGCGTCGAGCACGGTCGGGTACAGCGCCGGGTCGGTGACGACCGCGACCGATCCGTGGTTCTTGGCGCTGGCCCGCACCATGGCCGGTCCGCCGATGTCGATCTGCTCGATCGCCTCGGGCGCGGTGGCCCCGGCCCGGATCGTGTCGGCGAACGGATACAGGTTCGAGACGATCAGCTGGAACGTCTTGATTTCCAGACCGTCCACTGTGGACATGTGCTCGGCGTCGTTCTGGTCGGCCAGCAGTCCGGCGTGGATGTGCGGATGCAGCGTCTTGACCCGGCCGCCCAGGATCTCGGGGAAACCGGTCACGTCCTCGACCGGAGTCACCGGCACGCCGAGGTCACGGATGTAGGCCGCCGTCGAGCCGGTCGACACGATCTCGACGCCCGCCTCGTGTAATCCGCGGGCCAGGGCGTCCAGCCCGGACTTGTCGTAGACGCTGATCAACGCGCGGCGCACCGCGATCTTGCTCACGGGATAGTGACCTTCCTGCCGGTGATCGTCCAGCCCTCGCGGGCCATCCGTCCGATGTACTCGACGAGCATTTCGCGCTCGGCGACCTTGATCCGCTCGTGCAGCGACGCCTCGTCGTCGGAGTCGAGCACCGGCACCGCCGACTGCGCGATGATCGGCCCGGTGTCGACGCCGTCGTCCACGACGAACAGCGTGCAGCCGGTGATCTTGACGCCGTGCTCCAGGGCGGCGCGCGCGCCGTGCATGCCCGGGAACGCCGGTAGCAGCGCCGGGTGCGAGTTGACGAACCGGCCGCCGAACCTTTTCAGGAAGTGTGGCCCGACCAGCTTCATGAACCCGGCCGAGATCACCAGGTCCGGCTCGTGCTCGGCGACGGCGTCGGCCAGAGCAGCGTCCCAGTCGTCGCGGTCGGGGTACTGCGAGGTAGGGCAGACGAACGTCGCGGCGCCGGCGCGCCCGGCCCGCGCCAGGGCCTCGATACCGCCGCGGTCGGTGCCCACCGCGACCACGCGGGCGCCGAATCGCGGATCGGCGCCGGCGTCGAGCAGGGCCTGCAGCGTGGTGCCGCTGCCCGAGGCGAGGACGACGAGACGGGCCACCACGCCTGCGACACTACCGACCGTCGTCGGACGCCCCGACGCCGGCGAGCTCGGATTCGGCCGCCCGGTCGGCCGCCGGGCGGCTGGCCATCCGTTCGCGGATCGCCCGCACCGCGAGGTAGCCGAGCGCCACGGTGGCGATCTCGCCGGCGACGGCCAGGCCCGCCTGCCACGGCGACGCGCCGACCGTGTGCAACCGCCCGGTGCCCACCGCGCCGCCGCCGAGCCAGGCGAGCAGCGCCATGCCGCAACCCGCGGCCCCGGCGGCCACGGCCACCGCTCGGACGCCGTCGCGCCGGGCGGCCAGCCGGGCCGCGACCAGTCCGGCGGTGAGTACCGAGACTGCCATCCAGATCAGCACGATCGGCGGGGCACCGTGCCCGGTCGGCAACGCCGCGAGCAACGGGAAGGCCGGCAGCAGGCCGTGCCCGGTCGAGAATGCGGTGAACGTCGTCCCGGCGCCCACGGCGAACCCCGGTCCGGCGACGTAGGCGGCGCCGGCGACCGCGGCGTTGGGCGCGCAGAGGAAACCGAGCACGAGGATCGGCAGCCCGGAGATGCCTCCGCCGACCTGCCGTGACATCAGGGTCGCCGTGCTCGCGTGCAGCACGAGCGAACCGGCCACGAGCAGCGCCCCGGCGCCGACGTACACCGCGAGGGCGCCGGCCGCGCCGCGCAGTCCGGCCAGGACGTGCGCCGGCAGGATCAGGGCCAGACGGGCCCGCAGCACGGCGATCAGCGTAATGCCGGAAAACACCCCGAAGGCGGCGACGGCCACCGGGACCGGTTGGGCCGACGTGGTACCGAGTGCGGAGAACGGCACCAGGATCAGGCATGCGGCGGCGAAGGTCAGGGCCTGGACGACCGCGGCTCCGACGAGAGCCCGCGGCCGGCGCTCGCGCAGCTGGTCGGCCACCTCGGCCAGTGTCGTGCCGGCCCGCCACGCCAGCAGCACGACGACGACCAGGCCCAGCGTCGGGGCCAGCCCGGTCGGCACGCCGTCGAGGGTCAGGCCGCCGTGCTGGGCGGCCAGGAAGCCGAGCACGCCGCCCTTGACCGCGGACAGCGGGTGGCCGGACACGCCGGCGTCAGGCAGCCAGCACAGCAGGCCCACCACCGCGCCGAGCACCGCGCCGGCCGCCGCGGCGAACCCCCCGGTCCAGGCCGCCGCCCGGACCACCGACCGGCTCATCGGCTCGGGCACGGTGCGCCCGAGCCCGGCAACCGGTCGGGCACGTTGCGGCATGAGCTCCAGGCTGGCAAACGGCGGCGGGCTCACGTGCCAGGCTCGCCGAGCCGCCCGCTGTGCGCCGGTGAGGAGCACCGCACATGATCAGGTTCGAAAACGCAAAGATCGCCGGCAGCCAGGTGACTGCCGGCGATCTTCGACCAACGAGAACTCAGCCCTGGCCGTAGGGGTTCGACGGGGGCTGCTGCGGGTGCTGCGGCTGGCCGTACTGCGGCTGCTGCGGCTGCTGCGGCTGCTGCTGGGGCTGCCCGTACTGCTGCTGCCCGTACTGCTGCGTGGCCGCCGTCGCCTGCTGCTGGCTGTACTGCTGCGGCTGCTGCTGGTAGCCGCCCCACTGCTGCTGGCCGCCGCCCCATTGGCCACCGCCGGCGCTCGACGCGCCGGTCATGATCTTGCCGTTGGCCTGCAGCCAGCCGAGGACGAACAGCACGACCTGCGCGAGGGCCGTGATCAACATGAGGATCAGGCCGATCTGGATCTTGTAGTCGGCCACGCCCTTCGGCAGCTTGCCGGCGACCATCACGCCGAGGGTGACGAGCAGCGACCCCACCGAAGCGCCCAGCGGAACGAGCGAGTTCTTGGCGGTCTTGTCCAAAAGCGGACCCGCCGCGACGGCACCGGCCAGCAAGGACAGCCCGATCGCGGCCGCGCCACCGCCCTGGTAGCCCTTGAGCGCGCTGTCGCCGTTGCCGTGGTCGATGTTGAACCAATCCAGGAAGCCCCAGACGAACGAAAGAATGCCGAGCCCGGCCCCAATCAGGTCGAACAGCGGCAGTTGCTGCCCGGACCGCTGCTGCGGCTGGGGCGCTCCGTACCCGGTCATTGACTTCTCACTCCTTTTCAGGTGTGCCAGCACTGGCACGCCAGTGACGATCCGCGTCACCGTATCGGATGCCGACGGGCCAAGGTGACGCCGCTCCCCCGGTTTCACGTGCGCTTATCAGTGTCGATAAGCCCGAGACGCCGGGCCTGGATGGGGCGACCCGGCGTCTCACGACCGGCTGCCGATCAGGCCGATTTGTCCCACGGCAGCTTGGTTCCCGTCTCGCGCAGGCGCAGGAATGACAGCACCCCGCCGGCCAGGATGACGATGAGGCTCAGGTAGAACCCGGCCCCGCGGCCGTAGTCGATGCTGATGCCGGAGCCGGGGCCCGCGCCCAGGTCGGCCGCCGACCTGGCTCCGGGCGTGACGAACCCGGCGATGATCATGCACAGCAGCGACAACGCGTAACCGCCCAGCACGGTAAGCCGCACCGGGACCGGCAGGGCCGCCTTGGGCGCGAGGATGTGCACGGCGAGCAGGGCCGACGCGGCCAGGGCCACCAGGGCGGCGAACCAGCCGAAGAAGCCGTGCCAGGCGCTGATGCTGTTGCTGATCGACCCACCCGGACCCTTGGCCGTGGCGGTGTAGTAGTCGAACGTCGAGAAGATCAGCGCGAGGATTCCGGCCGCGATGATCCCCCAGTCCATGGGCTTGACCGTGGCCAGGTTGACCGGAGCGCCGCCCGATGCGGGTTGCCCGGTGGCCGGCGGGGGCGGAGGCGCCGACCAGGCCGGATCGGCCGCCGGGGGTGGCGTCGGTGCCGGCGGCGGAGGGGTGGGTGGCGTGGCCGATGACCCTGATCCGGCGGGCGGCTCAGGCGGTACGGACGTCATTTTCGCTGTCTCCTCGATAGAGATCCTGGGTGGACCATCGCGGGACAAGCTAGCGGCACCGGCGTCCGGACGAAATGAACGCGCCGTGATCAGTCCGGGGAAATCCGGGCAATTCCTGGAGAATTGCCCAGTTTCTCCATGTGATTTAGGCAGGAGCTGACAGCAACTCCCGCATCAGCCGGGCCGTCTCGCTCGGCGTCTTTCCGACCTTGACGCCCGCGGCCTCCAGCGCTTCCTTCTTCGCCTGCGCGGTGCCCGAGGAGCCGGACACGATGGCGCCGGCGTGGCCCATCGTCTTGCCCTCCGGGGCGGTGAAGCCGGCGACGTAGCCGACGACCGGCTTGGTGACGTGCTCCTTGATGAACGCCGCCGCCCGCTCCTCGGCGTCGCCGCCGATCTCGCCGATCATCACGATCGCGGCGGTGTCGGGGTCGGCCTCGAACGCCTCGAGGGCGTCGATGTGCGTGGTGCCGATGATCGGGTCGCCGCCGATGCCCACCGCCGTGGAGAACCCGATGTCGCGCAGCTCGTACATCATCTGGTAGGTCAGCGTGCCCGACTTGGACACCAGGCCGATGCGCCCGGGCTTGGTGATGTCGGCCGGGATGATGCCGGCGTTCGACTTGCCGGGACTGATCAATCCGGGGCAGTTCGGGCCGATGATGCGGGTCTTCTTGCCCTGCGCGTGCGCCCAGAAGACGGCCGTGTCGTGCACCGGGATGCCCTCGGTGATGACCACGCACAGGTCGATCGCCGCGTCAATCGCTTCAGTCACGGCGTCCTTGGTGAACTTCGGCGGCACGAACACCACGGTGACGTCGGCGCCCGTCTCGGCCATCGCCTCGTGCACGGTGCCGAATACCGGCACCGACTTGCCGTCGAAGTCGACCTTCTCACCGGCCTTGCGCGGGTTGACGCCGCCCACGATGTTGGTGCCCGAGGCCAGCATGCGCGTGGTGTGCTTGGTGCCCTCGGAACCGGTCATGCCCTGGACGATGACCTTCGAGTTCTCGTTCAGAAAGATCGCCATCAGGCAGCCGCTCCCGCGAGTTCGGCGGCGCGATCGGCCGCGTCGTCCATTGTGTCGACCTGCTGCACACCGGGCAGGTTCGCGTCGGTCAGGATCTTGCGGCCGAGTTCGGCGTTGTTGCCGTCGAGGCGCACGACCAGCGGCTTGTTCACCTCGTCGCCGCGCGACTTCAGCAACTCGAACGCGCTGACGATGCCGTTGGCTACCGCGTCGCAGGCCGTGATGCCGCCGAACACGTTCACGAACACCGACTTGACCGCCGGGTCGGACAGGATGATCTCCAGGCCGTTGGCCATCACCTCGGCCGAGGCACCGCCGCCGATGTCGAGGAAGTTGGCCGGCTTGACGCCGCCGTGCTTCTCGCCGGCGTAGGCGACGACGTCCAGAGTGGACATCACCAGGCCGGCGCCGTTGCCGATGATGCCCACACAGGAAAGAGGGTCGTCGAGCTTGACGTAGTTGAGGTGCTTCTCCTTGGCCCGCTGCTCGAGCGGGTCGGTCGACTCGACGTCGACGAAGGAGGCGTTGTCGGGCTGCCGGAAGCCGGCGTTGTCGTCGAGGGTGACCTTGCCGTCGAGCGCCTTCACGATGCCGTCGCCCACCTTGGCCAGCGGGTTGACCTCGACCAGCGTGGCGTCGGTGCCCACGAACGCCTGCCACAACTTGACGAGTACCTCGACGACGGCGTCGGCGACCTCGGCCGGGAACTTCGCGGCGGCGACGATCTCGCGCGCCTTGGCGGCATCGACCCCGGCCAGCGGATCGACCTTGACCCGGGCCAGCGCCTCGGGCCGCTCGACCGCCAGCTGCTCGATCTCCATGCCGCCCTCGTAGGAAGCCATGGCGAGGAACGTGCGGTTGGCCCGGTCGAGCAGGAAGGAGACGTAGTACTCCTCCTCGATCTGGGCGCCGGGATCGACCAGCACGCGGTGCACGGTGTGGCCCTTGATGTCCATGCCGAGGATCTGCCCGGCCAGCTCACGCGCATCGGCAGGCGTCTTGGCGACCTTCACGCCGCCGGCCTTGCCGCGGCCGCCCGTCTTGACCTGGGCCTTCACCACCGTCACGCCACCCAGACGTTCGGCGATCGCCTGCGCCTCGTCGGGGGTGGTGGCCACCTCGCCGAGCCCGGTCGGGACGCCGTACTTCTGGAACAGTTGCTTGGCTTGGTACTCGAACAGATCCACGCTGATTGCCGCCCGTTCTCTCCTGATGCCTGCGGGTCGCAGCCTAGGCCAGGCTAGGGCAGGCCGAGCTCCGGGTAAGCGCCGCTGTGCCGGGTTTCACCCGTGTGCCGGAGCACCCACGTTCGTGCGCACCCACTCGACGATGTCCTCCATGGACGCGCCCGGCGTGAAGATCTTGGCGACGCCCAGCCGCTCGAGCTCGGGGATGTCGGCGTCGGGGATGATGCCGCCGCCGAACACCACCACATCGGTGACGCCCCGCTCGCGGAACAGCTCCATCGTCCGGGCGAACAGGGTCATGTGTGCGCCGGAGAGCACCGACAGGCCCACGGCGTCGGCGTCCTCCTGGATCACGGTCTGCACGATCTGCTCGGGCGTCTGGTGCAGACCGGTGTAGATGACCTCCATGCCGGCGTCACGCAGGGCCCGCGCGATGACCTTGGCCCCGCGATCGTGCCCGTCCAGGCCCGGCTTGGCGACGACGACTCGGATGCGCTCTGCCATCGGACGGCCTCCTCTGTACCCGAACCTGGCAGGTACCCTAAGCCCGAACCAGGCGTGGGGGCCGGGCACGTCCACGAACTGTGGCGTAACCGATTATCCCCGTGTGACATCATCCCGATCGCTGGATTTGACCGAGTCCAGTCCCGTGAGCACTGTTGGCGCTGACCAACACAGGACCGCCGCCCCGAGGAGATCATGGCGACCACCGAGCTCATGCGGTCGCCAGCCGCAGCCGAGCCGGCCCGGCCGCCGGGGTTCGGGCGGCTGATCCTCCCCTCGGCGTTCACCGCCGGGACATCCCGCTCGCTGGCCCTGGTCTGGATCTGCTCGCGGGCCGGGATGCTGCTCGTGCTGGGCCTGCTGGGCGGGCCGGTCACCGGCGACGTCCTCTACTACGCCCGCAGCCTGCACACCATGTTCTACGGCGGCGGCCTGCGCCAGACGTTGCAGGAGTATCCGGTCCCGGTGCTGGGCATCATGCTGCCGCAGTACCTGCTCGGCGCCCTGAACTCGGTGGCGTTCGCGTTCCTGTTCGTCTCCTCGATGCTGGCCGTCGACGCCGCGTTCACTGCGTTCGTGTGGCGGGTCAGCGGGCGGCGGCGCAGCGAGGCGGTCACGTTCTGGCTGCTGTTCGCCCCGGCGATGGGACCGCTCGCCTACTTCCGGTTCGACCTGGTGCCGGCCGTGCTCACCGGTGCCGCGCTGCTGGCGGTCATCCGCCGGCCCCGCTGGACCGGGGCGCTGACGGCTCTGGGGGTGGCGCTCAAGCTGTGGCCGATCGTCATGCTGCCGGTGTTCCTGCTGCGCCGGGCCCGGCGGGTGACCGTGCTGTGGTCGTTCGCGGTGACCGGCGTGGTGATCGCCGGGATCAGCCTGGCCGTCGCCGGGTACAGCCGGCTGGTCTCACCCATCAACTGGCAGGCCCAGCGCGGACTGCAGATCGAGTCGGCGCCGGCCACCCCGCTGATGCTCGTCCGGGCGGTGCAGCCGCACGGCCCGTGGGACATCCGCACCAGCAAGTACAAGGCCACCGAGATGTTCGGGGCCGGTGTGCACGCGATGGTGCTGGTGTCCGCGGCGGCGACCGCGCTCGGTGTGTTGCTGCTGGCCTGGTTGTGGCTGCGGTGCCGCCGGCTGGGCGACGCCCCGCTGCTGACCCTGGGCTGGCTCATCCTGGCCGCGGCCGCCGTCCTGACCATCACGAACAAGACGCTGAGCCCGCAGTACATCCTGTGGTTGGGCGGCCCGGTGGCGGCCCTGTTCGTGCTGTCCCCGCGCGACGCCGCCATCCACCGGGTGGCCCGGGCGTTGCTGCTGCTGTCGGTGATCACCCAGCTGATCTACCCGATCTGGTACGCCAAACTGGTCAACGTCGGGTGGTACACGCTGCCGATGACGCTGCTGCTCGCTGCGCGCAACCTGCTGCTGGTGCGGCTGGCCTGGCTGGCCTGCGCCGAGGTGTGGCGGCGGACCCGCGTCCCGGCCGAGACGGCCGTTCCGGTCGAGACGACGGCCGCATGACCGCCACACTGGCCGAGCGCGCGACGACGGTGCGCCTCACCCTGCGCACCAACCTCCGGCAACGGGTCGACGGGGTGCGCGAGGCGCCGGGCATCGCCATCCTGACGGTGGTCTGCCTGGCCGCGTACCTCGTCCACTCGCTGTACGCCCAGTACACCTACCGCAGCACCGCCTTCGACCTGGGCATCTTCGACCAGGCGGTGCGCGCCTACGCCCACTTCCAGGCGCCGATGGTTCCGCTCAAGGGGCCGGGCTACAACATCTTCGGCGACCACTTCCACCCGATCATCGCCGTCATCGCGCCGCTGTACTGGATCTGGGACAGCCCGAACGTGCTGCTCATCGTCCAGGCGTTGCTCATGGCGGCCGCGGTGCCGGTGGTGTACCGGTTTACCCGGCGGCGCACCGGACCCCGCATGTCGCTGGTCATCACCGCGGCCTACGGGCTGGGCTGGCCGGTGCAGGCGCTGATCGACTTCGACTTCCACGAGGTCGCTTTCGCGACGCCGCTGCTGGCCCTGGCGATCGACGCTCTCGATCGGCGCGACGACCGCAAGCTGCTGCTCTGGTCGATACTGCTGCTGTTCGTGCGCGAGGACATGGGCATCGTCGTCGCGGTGCTCGCCCTGCTGCGCCTGCTGCAACGGCGCCGGCCGCACTGGCGGGCGATCGCCCTGGCCGTGGGCGGCATCATCGCGTACGCGATCACGACCTCGCTGATCATTCCGCACTTCGCGCGGGGCCACGGCTTCGCCTACGGCGGCCAGTTCGACTCGCTGGGCAAGAACCTGCCCGACGCGGCGATCAGCATCGTCGCCCACCCGTGGCACGCGATAAAGCTGTTCGTCACCCCGGGCGTGAAGACCGAGACGCTGCTGTACCTCGTGCTGCCGTTCGCGCTGATCTTCCTGCGCTCACCCTATGCGCTGCTGGCGCTGCCGATGCTTGCCGAGCGGTTCTTCAACTCCCGGGCCAACCTGTGGCAGCCGCACTTCCACTACAACGCACTGCCCTGGTTGGTACTGGCCCTGGCCACCGTCGACGGGGCGGCCAAGCTCGGACTGTTCCGGCCGACGGTGGGCGCCCGGCGCGCTCGGATCGCGCTGGTCGCCTGGCTGGTCGCCGTTCCCGTGTTCCTGCCGTTCTACACCTGGCGGGCCCATCCCTACGCGTGGACGCAGATGCGCACCACCCGCGGCATCCAGAACCAGGCCGCTCTGCACGCGGCGCGCGCGGTGGTGGCCCGGCTGCCCAGCAACGTCTGCATCGAGGCCGACAACAAGCTCGTCCCGCATCTGACCAACCGCGACTACGTCACGCTGCCCGACACGCAGAAGGGCACCGCCGACTTCGTCGCCCTGGACATGGGCTCCCCTGACGTCGGTGGCAACCCGCCGGCGCCGAAGCCGGCCGCCGTCCTGGCCCAGGTGCAGAAGCAGGGCTATACCGTGATCTTCCGCCAGGCCAAGTTCGTGCTGCTGCGGTCGCCGCACTACACCGGCCCGTCGAGCGAGTGCCATCCTCTCAGCAAGGGGAAAGCCGGCTGACGGCGTTGTAGAGCCGGCGGGCTCGGCTCCGACGTACCGGTAAACGCCTGAGGAGGTACGTCTGATGAGCAGGGTCACCTGCGACGTTTCGGTTTCCGTCGACGGCTACAGCGCCGGGCTGAACCAGACGCAAGAACTGCCGTTCGGCGACCGCGACGGCGAGGCGCTGCACCGCTGGATGTTCGAGCAGGCCGAGCAGAACGCCGCGGAGGTCGCGGCGATCCTGAGCGCGCGGGCCTACGTCATGGGCCGCAACATGTTCGGCCCGATCCGCGGCGAGTGGGACCGGCCGTGGCGGGGCTGGTGGGGTGAGGAGCCGCCCTACCACGCCCCGGTGTTCGTGCTCACGCACTACCCGCACGAGCCGCTGGAGATGCAGGGCGGCACGACGTTCCACTTCGTCACCGACGGGATCGAATCGGCGCTGGCCCAGGCCCGGGACGCGGCCGGCGACGGCGACGTCTCGATCGCCGGCGGCGCCCACACGGTGAGCCAGTACCTGGTGGCCGGCGCCATCGACGAGCTGCGCCTGCACCTCGCGCCCATGACGTTCGGGCAGGGCGAGCGCATCTTCGACGGCGTCGGCCCGCTGAACCTGGAGCAGATCGGCGAGGTGAAGGGAACCGACCTGGTCACGCACCTGACGTACCGGGTGGTGCGCTAGTGTCCCGCGCCGGGAGTTGGGCGAATAAGTCCGGTGATCCAGGTGTCCGCTCGCAACGCGGAGGAGCAGCCGATACCGCTGTTGTATCGGCGACGACGACAACGCCGCGAGCGTGCAGCCCGGGTGCCGGAATTATCGGCTGAATTCCCGGGCGCGGGGCACTAGAGCTTTTCCAATGCGGCGTAGCGCAGGACCAGCCACTTGACGCCGGCGCTGCCGAAGTCGATCTGGGCCTGCGCCTGCTCGCCCGAGCCGCGGGTGTCGACCACGGTGCCCAGCCCCCAGGCGTCGTGGGTGACCCGGTCGCCCTTCTCCAGGGCGAGCACGGCCCGGTTGCCGACGCCGCCCCGCAGGCCGCCGCTGCGCAGCCGGGACGCGGCTAGTTGCTCCTGCGCCGAGCGGCGCGGGGCGACCCGGTACCCGTGGTCGCTGTACCGGCTCGGAGCGTCGTCGCCGTATCCCCCGACGAACGGCTGCCGGTCGACGGCGCCGCTCCACTCGACCAGCTCGCCCGGCACCTCGTCGAGGAACCGCGACGGCGGGTTCCACTGCGGCCGGCCCCACGCGCTGCGAGCCAGGGCCCGGGACAGGTACAGCCGCTCGCGTGCCCGGGTGATGCCGACGTAGGCCAGCCGGCGCTCCTCGGCCAGCTCCTTCTCGTCCATCTGCGCCCGCTGGTGGGGGAAGACGCCGTCCTCCAGGCCGGTCAGGAACACGACCGGGAACTCCAGCCCCTTCGCGGTGTGCAGGGTCATCAACGTGACGACGCCGCCGCTCGCGTCGGGCACCGTGTCGGCGTCGGACACCAGCGACACCTGCTCGAGGAAGGCGTCCAGGTCGCCGGCCTCGTCGGTGCCCTGGCGCTGTTCCTCGAACTCGCGGGCCACGCTGACGAGTTCGCGCAGGTTGTCGATGCGGCCCTCGTCCTGGGGGTCCTTGCTGGCCTCGAGCTCGCGCAGGTAGCCGGTCTTGTCGAGGACGGCCTCCAGAATCTCGCTGGGCGTGCCGTCGATACCCACCGCGCGCAGATCGGTGAGCAGGGTCTCGAAATCGCGAATTGCCCCCAGGGAACGCGGATTCATGCCCGGCGCGGCGTCGGCCCGGTCGAGCGCGGCACCGTAGGAGATGCCCTCCTGTTCGGCCAGCGCCGCGACACAGGCCTGGGCGCGATCGCCGATGCCCCGGCGGGGGGTGTTGAGGATGCGACGCAGGCTCACCACGTCGTCGGGGTTGGCGATCACCCGCAGGTAGGCCAGCGCGTCCCGGACCTCGCGCCGCTCGTAGAAGCGCACGCCGCCGACGACCCGGTACGGCAACCCGACCCGGATGAACACTTCCTCGAAGACACGGGACTGGGCGTTCGTCCGGTAGAACACCGCCACGTCCGACGGGGTGTACTTCTCGACCTGCTGGGCCACCCAGGCCGCCTCGTCGTGCTCGTTCTCGGCGACGTAGCCCTCGATCGGCTCGCCCGCCCCGGCGTCGGACCACAGGTTCTTCGGCTTGCGATCCGGGTTGCGGGCGATGACGGCGTTGGCCGCGTTGAGGATCGTCTGCGTGGAGCGGTAGTTCTGCTCGAGCAGGATCGTCGTCGCGTCGGGGTAGTCGCGCTCGAACTCGAGGATGTTGCGGATCGTCGCCCCGCGGAACGCGTAGATGGACTGGTCGGCGTCGCCCACCACGGCCAGTTCGGAGCGGCCGTCGCCCTCGCCGACCAGTTCGCGCACCAGCACGTACTGGGCGTGGTTGGTGTCCTGGTACTCGTCCACCAGCACGTGCCGGAACCGCTGCCGATACCGCTCGGCGATGTCCTTGTGCTGCTGCAGCAGCTCGACGGTCGCCATGATCAGGTCGTCGAAGTCGAGCGCGTGGGCCTCGTGCAGCCGCGCCTGGTAGCGGGTGTACGCCTCGGCGAGCACCTTCTCGTGGGCGTTGCTGGCCTGGTCGGACCAGACCTCGGGCGTGACGAGTTCGTTCTTGAGGTTGCTCATCTGGCCGCACAGCGACTTCGGCGGGTACCGCTTGAGGTCGAGGTCGAGCTCGCGGCCCACCAGGGTCATCAGCCGCACCGAGTCGTCGGCGTCGTAGATGGAGAACGACGACTTGAAACCCAGCACGTTGCCGTCGGCGCGCAGGATGCGCACGCACATCGAGTGGAAGGTGCTGACCCACATCGACCGGGCCCGCGGGCCGACGAGCGCAGCGACCCGCTCCTTCATCTCGCCGGCCGCCTTGTTGGTGAACGTGATGGCCAGGATCTGGTTGGGCCGGGCGTCGCGCTCGGCCAGCAGGTAGGCCACCCGATGGGTCAGTACCCGGGTCTTGCCCGACCCGGCTCCCGCCACGATGAGCAGGGGGGTGCCCTGATGAACGACCGCCTTGCGCTGCTGGGGGTTCAGCCCGTCCAGCAGGGTGTCCGGATCGACCGCGAGCGGCATCCCGCGCCGTTTCTTGGGCGCCTTCTCGGCCGCCTGGTCCGGCAGCGTGAACAGGGTGTCGGCGTCGCTCGTCATCTCGCCGACCAGCCTACGGCGGCCCACCGTCAGCGGCCGGTACGCCGGTGCGGCGGGTACGCCGGTACGGCCGGCGCGGCCCGGCGCGGCCGGTGCGGCCCGGCGCGGCCAGGGCGGGGCGGGCGGCGCGGCCGGGCCGAGCGGTCCGTCTCTCATGGTGAGACGCGCATCCCACTCGGGTTGCCGCGGCGCGTCCCGGCATGGCACGATCGATTCCGTGCTGAGCCGCCACGAGTTCTTTTATGGGTACCCCACGGTGCCCGTCGCTGTCGGCTGACCACACAGACCGCAGACGCCCCGGGCCCGCAGCCCGGGGCGTTTCTCGTCACCGGCGCCGGGTGCGGACACCATCGAAGGGAAACCCGATGACCATGGCAACCGCCGCCGAACAATCAGCGCTGGAGGAAAACCCCGACAGCGCCGACGCGATCCCGGCCCTGCGCGGCCAGATCGACGCCCTGGACGACGCCATCACTCGGCTGGTCGCCGAGCGCGTGCGCCTGTCCAAGCGGGTCCAGGCCGCGCGCATGAACGCCGGGGGTACTCGCGTCGAGCTGGGTCGCGAACGCATCATCCTCGACACCTACCGCACCGCGCTCGGCCCCGAGGGTGCGCACCTCGGCGACGCCGTGCTGCGCGTGTGCCGCGGCGCGCGCTGAGCCGTTTGCGGGTCGTCGGCCGGCGCCCGGCAGGATGGACGGGTGACAGCAGATATCGAGCGCGTGCTCGTCATCGCCGCCCATCCTGACGACATCGACTTCGGCGCCGCCGGCACCATTGCCGCCTGGACGGCCGCCGGGGTAGAGGTCGCCTACTGCATCGCCACCTACGGCGACGCCGGCGGGTTCGACGACACCCCGCGCGAGCAGATGCCGGTGCTACGCGAGGCCGAGCAGTTGGTCGCCGCCAAGGTGCTCGGCGTCGACGACGTGACGTTCCTGGGCTACCCGGACGGCGCGGTCACGGTCACCCTCGACCTGCGCCGCGACATCTCCCGGCAGATCCGCCGGCTGCGCCCGCAGCGGGTGCTGCTGCCCTCGCCGGAGCGCAACTGGGTGCGCATCCCGGCCAGCCACCCGGATCACCTGGCGGTCGGCGAAGCCGCGATGTGCGCCGTGTACCCGGACGCCCGCAACCCGTTCGCGTTCCCCGAACTGCTGGCCGACGAGGGGCTGGATGCCTGGTCGGTGCCCGAGGTCTGGGTCATGGGCCCTTCGCATCCCGACCACTACGTCGACGTGACCGACACGTTCGACCTCAAGGTTGCCGCCCTGCAGGCCCACGTGACCCAGACGGCCCACTTCGACGACCTGCCCGGGCGGATCCGGGGCCAGCTGGCCGCCAACGCCGCCGCGGGCGGGTTGCCCGACGGCCGGCTGGCTGAGATGTACCGGGTGGTGAACGTCCCGGTCTAAGGCTCGCCTCCTCCGGTTTTGGTCACCGGGCCGGTTATAGGAGACCTGGTGACCAAAACCGGGCTACAGCATGCGGCGGTCGGCGGCCCAGCGGGTGAGCTGATGCCGACTGGACAGCTGCAGCTTGCGCAGCACGTTGGACGCATGCGTCTCGACCGTCTTGATCGAGATGTACAGCTCGGCTGCAATCTCCTTGTACGCGTAGCCCCGGGCCAGCAGGCGCAGCACCTCGCGCTCGCGGGGCGTGAGCTGGTCCAGGTCGGGATCGACCGACGGCGCCACCGGAGCATCGCGGAACGCGTCGAGCACGAAGCCGGCCAGCCGCGGGCTGAACACCACATCGCCCTCGGCCACCCGGCGCACCGCGTCGGTCAGCTCGGGCGCCGAGATCGTCTTCGTGACGTAGCCCCGCGCACCGGCCCGGATCACGGCGATGACGTCCTCGGCGGCATCCGACACGGACAAGGCGAGGAACCGCGTGTCCGGTACGTCGTCGGCCACCCCGGCGAGCACGGCCAGACCGCCGCCGTCGGGCATGTGCACGTCGAGCAGCACCACGTCCGGACGGGTCGAGCGGATGCCCGCGATCGCCTCGGCGACGGTGCCGGCCTCGCCGACCAGCTGCACCGACTCGCCCAGCTCGGCCCGCACTCCGGACCGGAACATGGCGTGGTCGTCCACGAGAAAGACAGTTGTCATCGCGGCATCCTGATCTCTACTTCGGTTCCCGTACCGGGGCTCGAGCGCACGCTCACCTGGCCGCCGTGTCGTTCGATGCGGCCGATGATCGAGCCTCGCAGCCCCTGTCGATCATCGTTCACCGCCTCGATGTCGAACCCGACGCCCCGATCGCGGACGAAGCACAGGCAGGCGTCGTCCTCGACCTCGGCGTACAGCGACACCTCGTCCACCCCGGCGTGCTTGGCCGCGTTCACCAGGGCCTCGCGGGTGGCCAGGGCCAGAGCGTCGAGCCGGTCGTCGAGCGGTGCGTCGCCGACCACCACGGCGTCGACCTTGATCGCGTACGAGTCCTCGACGTCGGCCGCCGCCGATTTGAGCGCCTCGCTGAGCTGGCCGGACGCCTCGCGCATCCCGTACAGCAGGGTACGGAGTTCGCGCTCCTGTCCGCGGGCCAGCCGGGTGACCTCCCGCGGCGAGCCCGCGTTGCGCTGGATGAGCGCCAGCGTCTGCAGCACCGAGTCGTGCAGATGCGCGGCCAGCTCGGCCCGTTCTTGCGAACGGATGCGTTCGCGTCGCTCGTCGCTCAGGTCGGACACCATGCGCATCCACCACGGGCCGCTCAGCAGCACCAGGCCGATCACCGTCACCACCACGGCGAGCAGTCCGACGCTGACGGTGGACGAGTTCGCGCGGACGACCACGAAGGTGCCCCCGGTCAGTACCAGGGCGGCGCCGCCGATCAGCCGGATCCGGCCGACCGTGCCGCCGGCGCCGAGCGAGCGCTGCGACGAGCGCCACCAGCTCTCCCGCTGTCCCTCGCTGGCCTGCCGCCAGATGAGCGCACCGCCGAAGATGGCCAGCGTGACCGGAATGAGCAACGAGCCCAGCGGCATTGTCCGGGTGACGCCGAATACCGCGGCGACGACCAGCACCGCTCCGGCGGCGTAGGCCACCCAGTCGCCGAACCGGGAGCGAGGCTTGGTGCCCGGCGGCGGCGGCACGACGATCCAGTACGCCCCGTAGAGAATGACGCCCAGGCCGTCGGCGAACGCGAGCAGGATGAACGCCAGCCGCACCCGGCTCGGCGGTATGCGCAGATGGTCGGCGATGCCGCTGGCCACTCCGCCGAGCAGCTTGCGATTGGCGCGCCGGTAGAGCCGGGGCGGCCCCGACGCGTTCTCGTCTACCGGATTCATCAAGGCAATGATCCAGGGTTCTTCGTGCCCGCTGCATCAGGCACCGCCCGGAACCTGGATCTCAGGGTCGAATCAGGGGCGTGCCCGATGCCCGCGGCACCCGTCCTGGACCATCCTCGATGCCATGACCTCGATATCCGAGACGACGCCGGCCGGTTCGCCGGCAGATACGCCGTCGCCCAGCGCCCGGCCCGTGCCGCCCCCGCCGGACGACACGAGCGGTGCGGGTGGCCCCGGCGGGGCGAGTGGGCCGAGTGGGTCTGGTGGGCCGCCGCCCGGCGGGCCGCCGCCGCAGGGACCGCCGCCCGGCGGGCCGACCTTCCCGCCACCGCCCTCCGCGGGACCGCCCCCGACCGCACCCCGGCTGCTGCGCCGCAGCTACTCCAACCGGGTGGCGGCCGGTGTGGCCGGCGGGCTGGGCGAGTACTTCGGCGTGGACCCGGTGCTGTTCCGGGTACTGTTCGCGGTCACCGCGTTCTTTGGCGGGGCCGGCATCCTGGCCTACATCGTCGCCTGGGCGGCCATCCCGGAACGGGACGCCCCGCACGCACCGATCGACCGTCTCGTCGGCGGCGGGCGCCGGTCGAACATCCCGATGTGGCTGCTGACCGTCGCGGCGGTCATCGTCGCCTGGGGCCTGCTGTTCAGCTGGTGGTCGCCCTGGCGGTTGGTGGGCTGGACCCTGTTGCCGCTGACGCTCGCCGGGCTGGTGCTGGCGATCGCCCTCTCTCGGCGCCCGCCGGCGACCGGCGAGCCGAGCGCGCCCGCGGCTCCCGCGGACCCGGGCGCCGCCGCCGTGTCTGGTGCGGTCCCGGCGGGTGCGGTGCCGGCCGGTGCGGTGCCGGCCGGTGCGGTCCCGGCCGGCGCGGTCCCGGCCGGCCAAGCCGCGCCGACCACTGTCCTGCCCCCGGAAGGGCCGCCGGCCTGGGTGGTCGCGAGTCGCGAACGGCGTCGCCGCTCCCGGCCGGTGCGCTGGGCGACGTTCGCCGCGATCGTCGCGGGCCTGGCCGTGACCGCGATCGTCGATGCGACGACGGGCATTGCCATCCCCGTGTACATCTGGGTGTTCCAGCTGATCCTGCTGGCCGGACTGATCATCGGCGCCGCGCTGCGCCGGCCGTTCTGGTGGGGCGCGCTGCTGCTCATCCCCAGCGCGATCCTCTCGTTCGTGTTCGCCGGCTGCCGGGTGAGCCTGCACGACGGGTCCGGCTACAACGCCTACACCCCGCACTCGGCCGCCGAGCTCAAGGACAACTACAGCAACGCGTTCGGCCGGACCACGCTCGACCTGAGCTCGCTGCCCCGGCCCGACGCGTCGCGCACCGTGCACGTGCGGCTGGCCGCCGGGCAGGTCCGGCTGATCGTGCCGCCGTCACTGCCGGTGAACGTGCACGCCAACGTGCACCTCGGCGATGTGCGCATCGACGGCCGCGACGACTCGAGCGGCATGGGGCTGGACACGGACCCGATCACTACGGCGGCCAGCCCGGCGCTGACCTTCGACGTCCAGATCAACGCGGGCGACCTACAGATCGACCGCTCGCCCTGACGGCGCCAGGGCGCATCGGGCGCCGGCCCGCCGGGCGCCGCAGGCCCGCCCGGTGCCGCCGGGTCGCTTCGGCCCTCGGCCCACCGGGCGCCTCGGTCCGCACGGTCCGCCCGGTCCGCCAGGTCGCCTCGGCCTCGGCCCACCGGGCGCCTCGGTCCGCACGGTCCGCGAGATCCGCGAGATCCGCCAGATCCGCCAGATCCGCCAGGTCCGCAAGGTCGCCACGGCCCGCCAGGTCCGCCAGATCCGCCCGGTCCGCCCGGTCCGCCCGGTCGCCACGGTCCGCCCGGTCGCCACGGCCCGCCAGGTCGCCACGGCCCGCCAGGTCGCCACGGTCCGCCAGGTCCGCCAGGTCCGCCAGGTCGCCACAGCCCGCCAGGGCGCCACGGCCCGCCAGGTCCGCCAGGTCCGCCAGGTCCGCCCGGTCCGCCCGGTGTGGTAGTTACCGCGCCGGGCGGTGCGCCGACAGCCGCAGCCATCTTCGCTCCCACCGCAGAGGCGCGCATTTACCGCACCGGGCGGTAGCCGCGCGCCAGCACGCCGACCCGGTCGCACCCCGAGACCGCGTACGTGCCGAAGCCAGCGCTCGGACGACCGCGCAGTGCGCTCACCGCGACATTCCCGCGGTCAGGCCGGCCACGATCTGCTTGGTGGCGATGACGAACAACACCACGAGCGGCACCGTCGCAATGACCAGGCCGGCGAACAGCGCCGACCAATTCGTCTGGAACTCGCCGAAGAACTGGGTCAACCCGACCGGCAGCGTGTACTTGCTGGTCGTGCGCATGAGCACCAGCGGGAAGAAGAAGTCGCTCCACAACGGCACGAAGCGGAACACCACGACTGTCGCGATCGCCGGGCGAACCAGCGGCATCATGACGTTGAGGAAGATCCGGAACTCGCCGGCCCCGTCGATGCGGGCCGCCTCCTCGATCTCGGCCGGCAGACCACGGAAGAACGCGGCCAGGATGAACACCGAGAACGGCACGCC
The DNA here is from genome assembly GCA_036558905.1 of Jatrophihabitantaceae bacterium. Lineage (GTDB taxonomy): Bacteria > Actinomycetota > Actinomycetes > Mycobacteriales > Jatrophihabitantaceae > DASXRA01. The sequence continues at coordinate 41,369 of DATBER010000046.1, forward strand.
GCTCGCGGCGTAGACGAAGATCAGGCCCAGCCTCGAGTCGATCATGTGAAAGTTGCCGAGCAGGTAGAAGATCGGCAGGATACCCAGGCGTATGGGCAGCATCAGCCCGGACAGGAAGTACGCGGTCAGCACGCCACTGCCCCGGAACGCGTACCGGCCCAGGGCGTAGGCCGCCGGCAGCGAAACGCCAACGTCCAGAAGCACTGCCCCGATCGTGACGAGCGCCGAGTTCTGCACGTACGTGGCGAACGACGCCTGCGACCAGGCGAAGCTGTAGTTGTGGAGGCTCGGCGACGTGGGCAGGCCCAGCGGATGCGACAGCACGTCGGTGTTCGAGCGGAACGAGTCGAGCACCATCACGACCAACGGCACCAACGCGACGAGCGCGTAGCCCCACAGCAGGAGCGCGGCCGCGCCGCCGGCCACCCGCTGCCCCGGACTGCGGCGTACGGTCCGCCGCCGCGTCGGCGTCGACACCGGCACCACCTCGGGGCGGACGGTGATCGTTGTCATGTCAGCAACGCCTCCCGCCGGCGGAAGTACCAGTTGGCCAGCACGGCCACGCCGAAGATCAGGACGAACATCAGCACGGCGATCGCCGACGACTGGCCGATCGCGTTCTCGCCGCCCTCCTGGAAGGCGACCCGGTAGAAGATCAGCCCGAGCAGATCGGTGGCCCCGCCCGGTCCGGTCGGCTGGTTGCCCTGCGAGCCGGACAGCGCGTAGACGAGCTCGAACGCGTTGAAGCAGCTGATGAACGTCAGGATCGAGACGAGCCCGATCGCCGGCAGCAATAGCGGCAGGGTGATCAGCCGGAACCGTTGCCACGCGTTGGCGCCGTCGACCCGAGACGCGTCGCCGAACTCCTGCGGCTGGCCGGCCAGCGCCGCGCCGAACAGCAGGATCGGGAAGCCGATGTAGTGCCAGGCGTTGATCAGGATGACCACCGGCAGGGCCGTCGACGGATCGCCCAGCCAGGCCCGGGTGAGCGAGCCGAGGCCGACGTCGGACATCGCCTTGTTCACCGGGCCGAACTCCGGGCTGAGTAGCAGGTTCCACAGGTAGCCGACGACGAGCGCCCCGATCAGGTAAGGCAACGCGTAGGCGGCCTGCAGGAATCGCTTGCCGAACTTGCGTTCGTGCAGCAGGACGGCGATCAGCAGTCCGAACGTGTTCTGCACGATCATCGTCCCGACGAAGAAGAGCACGGTGTGCCAGAACGCGGCGCGCAGCTGGTGGTTCAGCGGGAACTGGGTGAACAGGCTGCGGAAGTTGTCCAGGCCGGCGAACCCGGTTCGGGCCGTGCCCTCCCAGTTCCAGAAGCTGTCCGCCAGCGCGGATACCAGCGGGTACACGATGAACACGCTGTAGAGCACCAACGCCGGCAGCACGAACGCGATGGCCGTACGCCAGCGCATGGTCGGCCGCCGGGGCCGCTTCCGGCGCGTCGTGGACGCGGACCGCTGAGCCCGGCGGCCGCGTCCACGACGGGGTTCAGGCGACGCGGTCACCCACCGGTCGGCTTGAACCACTGTGAGATGCCTTTCTGGATGTCACTGCTCACCGCCTGCGCGCTCTGCTTGCCCAGCAACAGGTTCTGCAGACCAGTGGCGGCGAGGTCACTGCCGAGCGGTGTGCCGTACCGGAAGTCGACCAGCATGATGTACGGCGTGCCGTCCGACCGGTAGTCGGTCACCATCTGCTTGAGCAACTCGTCGGACGACTGCACGCCCTTGACCAGCGACACCTGCTTGAGATCGTCGGCCACCATCTGGCCGAACTCGGGAGTCGCCATCCAGTTCAGCAACTCCAGCGCTTCCTTCTGGTGCTTGGACTTGGCGTTCATCCCGAACGAGGCGTCGACCCAGCCGACCTGCAACGGGTGGTCGACCATCGCGCCGGGAGCGGGCGGCGCGTTGAAGACGCCGAGGTTCAGATTCGGGTTGATCGCCTTCATCGGCGCGAGCGCGAACGAGCCCTCGGGGATCATCGCCGCCTTGCCGGTGGCGAACAGCGTCTGCACGTCCGTTTCCGCCAGACCCATCATGTCCTTCGGGAAGTATGGCTTGAGCTGGCCGAGGACGTCCAGCGCGGCTGTATATTCCGGATCGGTGAACTTGGCCTGCCCGCTCAGCACCTTCTTCTCGAACTCCGGGCCGCCGTAGCGCGTCGCGCCGAAGGCGTCGTCGTAGAGCGGCAGCAGCCAGGTGTCCTTGCCCGACGCGGCGAACGGGGTGATGCCGTTGTCCTTGAGCTTCTGGGCGTCGCTGATCATCTGGTCCCAGGTCGTAGGCGGCTGCAGGCCGTTCTTCGAGAAGACGTCCTTGTTGTAGTAGATCTGGAACGTCGACATCTCCAGCGGAACGCCGTAGACCTTGCCGTCCTGCTTACCCTTGGCCCCCTCGAGCGCTGCGTCCTCGAAGTTGCTCAAGCCGGACACCTTGCCGTCGAGCGGGGCCAGCCGGTTCGCCTTGATGAGCGGCTGCAGGCCACCGTACGAACGCAGCTGCGCAATGTCGGGCCCGCCCGCTTGGGTGAGGCCCGTCGACAGGATGGTGTTGTAGTCGGTGGCCTTGTACGGCTTGAACTCGACGTTGATGTTCTTGTGCGACTTCTCGAACGACGCGAACATCTTTTTGTAGGTGGCCGCGTCCTCCGGCCGCCACGACCACACCGACAGGGTGACCTTGCTGCCCCCCGACGAGCTCGTGCAGGCGCTGATGCCGGCTACGGCCAGCGCGCTCGCCGCAACCATTGCGAGCAGTCTGCGGGTTCTCATGTCCGTGCCCTTTCGTTGGATGCCGGATTCGGACCGTCGGTCTGGACGAGCCACAGCGCGCGACGCACGCCGCCGCCCGCGTGCACCAGCGCCTGGCTCGCCTGGCTGACCGAAACGTTCGCGAGCAGCGCGACCAGCGCCACCCGAGCGTCGCCGTCGGCGCGTTCGAGCGCGTCGCCGCACGCCTGCGGATCGAGCCCGGTGGCCTCGACGAGGATGCGCACCACCCGTCCGCGCAGCTTGTCGTTGGTGGCCGCGACGGCGACCATGAGGTTCGAGTACGTGCGCTCGACGCGGATCATCAGCGCCGTCGAGAACGCGTTGAGCAGCAGCTTCTGCGCCGTGCCGGCCTTCATGCGGGTCGAGCCGGCGATGACTTCGGGGCCGGTGTCGACGCCGACGTGCACGTCGACCCCGGCGCCCAGCTCGGCGTCGGGGTTGGCCGAGATCAGCACCGTGCCGGCGCCACGCGAACGGGCGGCCCGCAGAGCCCCGGTGACATAAGGGGTGCGGCCGCTTGCGGTGAGGCCGAGGGCGACGTCGCCGGCCTGCACGGTCGCCGCGTCGCGCGCCCCCAGCTCGACGTCGTCCTCGATGCCCTCGCTCGGCTGCGCCAGCGCCGCCAGGCCGCCCGCGTGGTGCGCCACGACGAGATCCGGGGCGATGGCGTACGTCGGGATGAGCTCGGCGGCGTCGAGCACGGCGATGCGCCCGGACGTCCCCGCGCCGAAGTAGTGCACCCGGTGGCCATCGCGCATGGCGGTCACCGCCAGGTCGACCGCCTCGGCCAGCGCCGGCAGCACGGCCCGCACCGCGCCCGCCACCAGCGCGTCCTCGTCATTGATCATCCGCAGCATGTCGATCGTGCTGCGCTGATCGATGTCGACGGTGCGCGGGTTGCGCTCCTCGGTCGGTACCAGAACCCAGTCAGTCATGCCCCTCCCGTTCCGGCGGAACGACGCGCGGCCCGGGATGTGACCCGACGGCCGCGAATCGCCTCGCGGGTCTTCTCCAGTGCCTTGCGCGTGTCGGAATAGGTACGTTGTGCCACCCCGACGAACATGCAGTCGACGACGGTCAGCTGGGCCAGCCGGCTGGCCGTCGCTCCGGACCGGAACGTCGTTTCCCGAGCGGCCGTGGTCAGCACCAGGTCGGCGACGCGGGCGATCGGCGAGCGCGGGAAGTTCGTCAACGCGACCGTGGTGGCCCCGTGCCGGTTCGCCTCGGCGAGCGCGTCGATCGTGTCGCGGGTGACGCCGGTGTGCGAGATGCCGATCGCGACATCACCCTTGCTCAACAAGGCGGCACTGGTCAGCGCGATGTGCGTGTCCGACCAGGCGTAGGCCACCCGGCCGATGCGGTGCAGCTTCTGCTGGAAGTCGAAGGCCACGAAGGCGCTGGCGCCGACGCCGTACACGTCGACGCGGGGGGCGGCGACCAGCGCGTCGACGACCCGGCCCAGCGTGCCGACGTCGAGCTGAGCGGCGGTCTCCTCCACCGCCCGCGCGTCGGCGTAGGAGATCTTCTCGATGACAGCGCTCAGATCGTCGGTCGGCGTGATGTCGCTGCCGACGATGCGGCCGTACTGCCCGCTGCCCTGCGCCCGGCCGACCTCGGTGGCCAGCGCCAGGCGCAGTTCGGCGTAGCCGTGGAACCCGATGGCCCGGCAGAACCGAACCGTGCTCGTCTCGGACACCCCGCAGGCGGCCGACAGCTCGGTGATCGTCAGCCCCGTGACGGCCGCCGGGTTGGCCAGGATGTGCTCGCCGAGCACGCGTCCGGCCGGCGGAAGGGACGGCAACAGCGCCCGGATACGCACCACCGTGCCGGCGGGCCGGTCGGTGTCGGCCGGTACCGTCGGCTCGGTGCTCAGCTTCGTCTGGCGAGGCACGGAGGAAAATTTCCTCCATCTGCGCCGTCGCGTCAACTATTTCCCATGCGCTAAGTTGCCCGGATGGTCGACTTGGTCGTAGGAGTGGACGTCGGTGGCACCTCGACGAGGTGCCTGGTCGTGTCCGCATCCGGCGCACTGATCGGCTCGGGAACGGCGGGCGGCGGCAGCATCCGGTCGAGCGCCGGCTTGCCGTCCGAGCAGCTGGCCGCGGCCCTGCGCGCGGCGCTCACCGACGTCTCGCCGGATTCCGTGCGGGCCGGCGCGTTCGGCATCGCCGGCAGCGGCACGGCGGCCGGCAGCCTGGCCCGCGACGCGGCCGTGCTGGCCTGGAAGACGGTCGGCCTGACCGGCACGCCCCGGGTGGTAACCGACCTGGAAGTTGCTTTCGCCGCCGGCACATCAGCGGCATCCGGCCTACTGCTTCTCGCCGGGACAGGAGCGGCCGCGGTGGCCTTCGCCGATCGGGCAGTGACCCGTCGCTGCGACGGCTACGGCTGGTTGCTCGGCGACGAGGGCTCGGCCGTGTGGCTCGGCCTTCGGGGCGTCCAGGCCGCGCTGAACGCCTATGACGGTCGCGGCCCGGCGACGTCCGTGCGCGACGCGGTGGCCGAGCACTTCGGGCTGCACGACGACTTCGCGCAAGGCGTGATCGCCGCCGTACACGCCCGCGAGCCGGCCTATCTCGGCCGGCTTGCCCCTCTCGTCACGGCCGCCGCCGACGCCGGTGATCCGGTGGCCGCCGAGCTGGTCGAGGCCGGCGCCGCCCGCCTGGTGGCCGCGGTGCGCGCGGTCTGGGACGGCAATCCGGCCGACCTGGTGCTGGCCGGCGGGTTGCTGCTCGCCGGTGGTCCGGTGCGCCGCGCCGTGCTGGCCCGGCTCGACGGACTGCCCCTACGCCACCGGGATGCCGGACCGGGAGCGGCCGGCGCCGCCGTGCTGGCCCTCGGCGACCTGGGCGGCGGCGCCGTCGACCCCGGCATCCACGAACGCGTGCTGCGGGCCGGTACGGAATCGTAGCTCAGGAGCTCAGCGCCTTCGCCTTCGCGCTCTCGAACTCAGCGTCGCTGAGCGCACCTTGCTTGTGGAGGTCGGAGAGCCGCGCGATCTCGTCGGCGGTGCTGTGTCCGCCGTTCGCGGCGCTCTTGACGTAGTCGCGGAACTCCGCATCCCGCGCCTGCGCGTCCTGCGCGGCGCGATCGCGCATCTTGTGCCCTCGGGCGATGAGGTAGACGAGCACTCCGAGGTACGGCAAGACGATGATGAAGATCGTCCACAGAGCCTTGCTCCACCCGGACAGGTCCTGGCTCCGGAAGATGTCGGCGAAAACGACGATCAGCAGCCAGATCCAGATGAAGAACAGGGTGAACCACAGCATCGACAGGAACACTTGGCCAGTACCGAATTCGGTAGCCTGGGGCATAACCTCCACCTCCCGCGGTGGTAACTCGAAGGCCGCCGGTCCGAACTTGAGCCGGTCCGAACTAGTTGACCAGTGCGCGAAGGCATCTTCATCACCCCAGCAGGGTGAGCAAGGGCAACAGACCTCCGATACGGCACGAATTCTCCGATGAGAGCGCTGAGCGGCGGGCTAGTCCCGTTCGGGTGCCGGCTGCCACTGCACGTATTCGCGCCCCTCGGCCGCCGCCTGGGCGCGGGCGGCGGCCAGCTGGTAGTCGCTGATGCCGCCGGGCTGCCACGGGCCCGCCGACCCGGCCGCAATCGCCGCATCGCTCTTGGGCGTCAGGCCGGCTTCGTCCCGCACCACGGGCAACGGCCGATCGGCCAGCGTGAACCAGTCGATCTCGAGAAAGTCGTGGCTGCCCGTGCACAAAGCCCCGCGGCGCATCGCGTCGGCCAGCCGGACCGCCATGGCCCGCGAGTGCAGGTGCCCGGCGTCGGCCTCGAACAGGCCGGCGCCCCGGGCCAGGTACCCCGTCTCGAACAGCGACACGACCATCGCCAGCAGGCTGAACGCGCGCGGGTCGTCGTTCGCGCGGGACATATAGCCGAAGACCTCGATCTCGCTCTCCAGCGCGGTGCCGTAGCCGGCGAGGACGTGCACCCAGTCGTGCTGGGCGAGCAGCGGCGGCGCCGAGCCGGGTCGCCCGGGAAAGGTGAACCCGCGGTCGCGGTAGAAGTCGTATACGCCCCGGCCGAGCGTGCCGACGGGCAGTTCGCCCAGCGACTGCCACTGCGCCGCCAGCCCCGGGTCGTCGACCACCTGGCCCCACGCGTCGGCCAACCCGGATGTGTGCAGCACGTGCAGCCGCTCCGGGCCGATCGAGGCGAGGTAGCCGTTGCGGGCGAAGTCGGCCTCGGCCAGTTCGAGCGAGCCGGCCGCGTAGCGCCGGGCCACGTCGAGCATGTCGTCGTCGATGCCCAGCTCGTCGGCGAACGCCTCGACGCGTGCGGCCACCTCGGCCGGCAACGGTCGCAGGATGAGCTCGGCCAGCAGCATGATCTGCACGACGCGGGTGCGGAACGCCCGGTTGCGCCGGGCCAGTCCCTCGGCGAAGGCGGCCGCGTCGATCGGCCGGGCGGTGGACGGGTCGACGACGTGACCGGTCATCGACTCGAAGAACGCGCGCAACAGCATGACCTGCAGCGGCGTCAGCCCGCCGGACGGCGCGACCGCGACGGCCACCCCGCGGGCGACGAACGCCGCCTCGGCAGCGTCGGGCGGGACGAGCAGCACGGTGCCGTCGTCCGGGAACGCAACGGGCATCAGCGCTGGACGAGGAACAGTTCGTCCGCGTAGCACCAGCCCCAGTCCTCGCCGGGCTCGAACGAGCGCATCAGCGGATGACTCGCGCCGTGCCAGTGCGCGGTGGCGTGCTTGCGGGGCGAGTTGTCGCAGCATCCGACGTGCCCGCATTCGAGGCATTCGCGCAGGTGTACCCACCTCGAGCCCTCGCGCAGGCAGTCCTCGCACCCCTCGGTGGTGGACGGCTGCACGTCGGCGACGGTCTGCAGGTGGGAACACTCGGACTCGGTCGCGCCACCTCGCGGATTGGCGGCGGCTACCCAGGACGTCATGACAACACCGTAACCAGCGCGACGTCGACGCGCCGTTCGCCCAGCGCGATCAGCGCTACTCCCACTCGATGGTGCCCGGCGGCTTGGACGTCACGTCGAGCACCACCCGGTTCACCTCGCGGACCTCGTTGGTGATCCGGGTCGAGATCCGCTCGAGCACCTCGTAGGGCACGCGCGTCCAGTCGGCGGTCATCGCGTCTTCGGACGACACCGGCCGCAGCACCACGGGGTGGCCGTACGTGCGCTCGTCGCCCTGCACGCCGACCGAGCGGACGTCGGCCAGCAGCACGACCGGGCACTGCCAGATGTCGCGGTCGAGGCCCGCAGCGGTCAACTCGGCACGCGCGATGGCGTCGGCCCGGCGCAGCACGTCCAGCCGGTGGGCCGTGACCTCGCCGACGATGCGAATGCCCAACCCCGGCCCGGGGAACGGCTGCCGCCACACGATCTCGGCCGGCAGGCCGAGCTGCTCGCCGACCCGGCGCACCTCGTCCTTGAACAGCGACCGCAGCGGCTCGATCAGCCCGAACGCCAGATCGTCGGGCAGCCCGCCGACGTTGTGGTGGCTCTTGATGTTCGCCGTGCCGGTACCGCCGCCCGACTCGACGACGTCCGGGTAGAGCGTGCCCTGCACGAGGAACTCGACCGTGCCGTCGGCGACGATCTCGCGCGCGGCGTCCTCGAACGAGCGGATGAACTCGCGGCCGATGACCTTGCGCTTCTCCTCCGGATCGGTGACCCCGTCCAGCGCGTCGAGGAACGGCTGCTCCGCGTCGACGACCTTGAGCTTCACCCCGGTGGCGGCGACGAAATCGCGCTCGACCTGCTCGGGCTCACCCGCGCGCAGCAGGCCGTGGTCGACGAACACGCAGGTCAGCTGGTCACCGATAGCCCGCTGCACGAGGGCGGCCGCCACTGCCGAGTCGACGCCGCCGGACAGCGCGCAGATGACCCGCTTGCCGCCCACCTGCGCCCGGATGGCCGCCACCTGGTCGTCGATGATGTTCGCCTCCGTCCACTGTGGACGGACGCCGGCGATGTCGTAGAGGAAGTGCTGCAGCACCGTCTGCCCGTGCGCGGTGTGGAGCACCTCGGGGTGGAACTGCACGCCGGCCAGGCGGCGCGCGTTGTCCTCGAAGGCGGCGACGGGCGCGCCCGCGGACGACGCCAGCACGGTAAAGCCCTCGGGGGCGCGCGTGACCTCGTTGCCGTGGCTCATCCACACCCGCTGGTCGGGTGGCAGGCCACGCAGCAACGCGCCGGGCGTGGTGACATGCAGATCGGTACGGCCGAACTCGTTGCCGCCGGTGTTGGCGACCTCGCCGCCGAGCGCCTGCGCCATCGCCTGGAAGCCGTAGCAGATGCCGAACACCGGAACGCCGGCCGTGAACAACTCGGGATCGGCCTGCGGGGCACCGGGCGCGTACACCGACGAAGGCCCGCCGGACAGGATGATCGCGGCCGGGCGCCGGGCGACCAGGTCGGCGAGCGGCGCGGTGTGCGGCACGATCTCGGAGTAGACGTGCGCCTCACGCACCCGGCGGGCGATGAGCTGGGCGTACTGCGCCCCGTAGTCGACGACGAGGACGAGATCGGGCTGCATGCCCGGATTCTACGGAGCGCTCTTCGGGCCGGCCGAGCTAGGACGGCCACGGGTAGCGGAACCCGGTGAGGTCCTCGCTGACGCTCCACAGCCGCCGGGCCAGCGACTTGTCGCGCGCCAGCCGGCTGATCTTCGCCGGGCCGATCGGCCCACGCGTCTCGCGGAAGTGCTGCGGCCCCGTGTACGAACCGGGTTCGGCGCAGGCGGCCGCGTAGAGCGCCGAGGTGGCGCCGGCCGACGCCGACTGCAGGAACACTCGGGCGAGCGGTTGCCCGATCGCGCGCACCACCCGGTTCGCGCCGACCCCCTCGGGATCGATGTACAGGCCGGTGGCGCAGATGCCGGGGTGGGCCGCGGCGGACGACAACCGCACCTTGTGCGTGATCGCCCGGCGCTGCAACTCCAGCGCGAACAGCAGGTTGGCCAGCTTGGAGTTGGAGTAGGCCTGCTGGGCGCGGTAGGTGCCGTTGTCGTTGGCGTTCACCACGTCGTCGCGGCCGCCGAAGTGGGCCACCGACGAAAGGGTCACGACCCGCGACGGTGCTCCGGCCAGCAACGCCGGCAATAGCAGGCCGGTGAGCACGAAATGTCCGAGGTGGTTGGTGCCGAACTGCAGCTCGAACCCGTCCCGCGTGCTGGCGCGGCGGGGTGGAGCCATGACGGCCGCATTGTTCACGAGCAGGTGCACCGGGTCGCGCCAATGATCGGCGAACCCCCGCACGGATGCCATGTCCGCGAGGTCGAGCAGTTCGACGTCGACCTCGACGGGCGCCCCGCCGTTGCGGATACGTTCAGCCGCCTGCTTGGCGCGGGTGACATCCCTGCAGGCGAGCACCACCCGCGCACCATGCGCGGCGAGCTCCTTCGCGATATGCCAACCGATACCTGAGTTTGCACCCGTAACTATCGCCGTACGCCCCGAGAGGACAGGCAGCTGCGATGCGTCCCATCCGGCCATGAAACGAAGTTACGCGGCTGCGCGTGAATTGGACGTGGCGCGGGCCCGCCGATCGGGTGATCACGTCGGCAAGAAGTGACATTTGCTACGAACGCCCAGACGACTTCGGCGGGATGGACCCTATGAGCGGCGAACACGACGTGCGCACCCGAGTGTGGCGCAACGGCACGGTAGCGACCGACAACTTCCCGTTCGAGCAGATCTCGGACTATCTCGCCGAGCCGGATTGCCTTGTCTGGGTGGATGTCTGCGCTCCGGACAAGGCGCGGCTGCACGCGCTGGCCGCCGAGCTCAGCCTGGACCCGCACGCGGTGGAGGACGCGGTCGAACGGCGCGAGCGGCCCAAGGCGAGCCGCTATGCAACCCACATGTGCCTCTCCGGGTACGAGATCACATTCGATCGTGACAACGGGGAGCTGCAGGCCTGTCAGGTCGCCGCGTTCGTCATGAAGCAAGCGTTCGTCACGGTGCGGCAAGGCGAAGAAGGCGTTGGCGCACGGGCTGCTCGACGTGCTGGTCGACGGGCACTTCGCGGTGATCGAGGCACCGGACGACGAGATCGAGAAGATCGAGGACATCCTGTTCGAGGAGACGCCGACCAGCATCAGGCAGGTTCAGCGACGCTCGTTCGCGCTGCGCAAGTCGCTGGTCGAGGCGCGCCGGGTGATCCTGCGGATGCGCGACCTGGTGAACGCCGTGATGCGCCGGGCCGACGACGTGCATCCCGAGCTCGAACCGTTCTACGACGACCTCTGCGACCACGTGCTGCGGGCGGCCGAGGTCCGTCACCGATCGCTCAGCGCGGTGTGGTCAGGATCAGTTCGGCTTTCTGGAACTCCTTGATCGACGAGTACCCGCACTTGCCGATCACCCGCCGGACCGCGCCGAACAGGTTGCGCTCACCGCTCGGGTCACTCGTCGGGCCGAGCAGCACCTCGTCCAGCGACGGCCGGTCGTCGCCGTTCAGGTCGACCACCGCCGAGCGTGGCACGCGGGGATGCGCCGCGGTCGGGTCCCAGTAGCGGCCCCGGCCCGGCGCGTCGGCCGCCTCGGCCAGCGCCTCGCCGAGCATCACCGCGTCGGCTCCGCAGGCCAGCGCCTTGGCGATGTCGCCGCCCGTCGCCAGATCGCCATAGGCGATCAGGTGAACGTATCGCCCGCCCGTCTCGTCCAGGTAGTCGCGCCGCGCCGCCGCGGCATCGGCGATCGCCGTGGCCATCGGCACGTCGATGCCCAACGCCAGATGCGTGGTCGAACCGAGATGCGCGCCGTACCCGATGATGACGCCGGCGGCGCCGGTGCGCATGAGGTGCATCGCCGTCTGGTAATTGCCGCAGCCGCCGACGATCACCGGGATGTCCAGGTCGGCGATGAACGTCTTGAGGTTCAGCCCGGGGACGTCGGGCCGGGCGACGTGCTCGGCCGAGATCACCGTGCCCTGGATGACGAGCAGATCGACGCCGGCGCCGAGCACGTGCGGGGCGAGCTCGGCGGTGTGCTGCGGCGAGAGGCGCACCGCCACGCGCACTCCGGAGTCGCGCAGCTCGCCGATGCGCCGGCGTAGCAGCTCGGTCGACACCGGCTTGGCGTAGATCGCCTGCAGGCTGGCCGTGTCGTCCCCCACGGCGGCCAGCTGGGCGTCGGCGTCGTCGTAGCGGGACCACAGCCCTTCGCCGTCGAGCACGGCCAGGCCGCCCAGGCGCTCGATCTCGACGGCCCTCTCCGGCGACACCACCGCGTCCGACGGCGCCGCCACCAATGGCAGCTCGAAGGTGTGCGCGTCGATCTGCCACGCCGTGGACACCATGGCCGAGCCACGCGTACGCCGCGTCGCGACGAGCGCGATCTCGTCCAGGTGATAGCCGCGGCGAACGCCACGGCCGAGGCCGATCTCGACGGTGTCGGGCATGCCGATGAGCCTATCCGCCGGGCATCTGGACCGGCTCGGTCGTCAGCCGCCCAGGTACGCCCGGGTCACACTGTCGTCCTCGAGGAGCTCAACCGCCGGGCGCTGTAGGGTCAGCGAGCCGGACTCGAGGACGTAGGCGTAGTCGGCGATCTCCAAAGCGGCGAGGGCGTTCTGCTCGACGAGCAGCACCGTGACGCCCTGCTCGCGGATCTCCTCGATCGTGTGGAAGATCAGGTCGACCAGCACCGGGGCCAGCCCCATCGACGGCTCGTCGAGCAGCAGCAGCTTGGGCCGGCCCAGCAGCGCCCGTCCGACCGCCAGCATCTGCTGCTCGCCGCCGGACAGGGTGCCGGCCTTCTGCGTCAGCCGCTCGCCCAGTACCGGGAACAGGTCGAGCACGCGCTGCCGATCCTCGGCCACCCCGTCCGGGTCGTTGCGCAGGAACGCGCCGAGATCGAGGTTCTCCGACACGGTCATGCGCGGGAAGATGCGCCGGCCCTCCGGCGAGTGGCAGATGCCCCGCTTGACGACCTGGTGGCCGTGCATGCCGTTGATCTTGCTGCCCTCGAAGAGCACCTCACCGCTGCGCGGGCGCAGCAGGCCCGAGATCGTGCGTAGCGTCGTGGACTTGCCGGCGCCGTTCGAGCCGATCAGCGTGACGATCTCGCCCGGGTATACGTCGAGGTTGAGGCCCTTCACCGCGGCGATGTTGCCGTAGCTGACGTGCAGGTCGGCCAGCGTCAACAGCGGCTGCCCGCCCTCGCTGCGTCGCGTGCGCGCAGCAACCGTTTTGGCGACGGTCACTTGTCCCGCCTCCCTTCGCGCGTACCGGTTTTGCCGAGGTACGCCTCGACGACCCGCTCGTTCGTCCGGATGTCGTCGGGCCCGCCTTCGGCGATGCGCTCGCCCCGGTCGAGGACCGTGATCCGCTCGCTCACCCGCATGACCACGCTCATGTCGTGCTCGATCAGCAGCACGGAAACCTTCTTCTCGTCTCGCACCCGGTGCACGAAGTCGACGAACTGCGCCGACTCCTGCGGGTTCATGCCGGCCGTCGGCTCGTCGAGCAGCAGCACGCTCGGCCGCAACGCCAGCGCGCGGGCGACCTCCAGGCGACGCTGGTCGCCGTAGGACAGGTTGCGGGCGTACTCGTTGCGCACCTTGCCGATGCCCACGAACTCGAGCAGGTCACGCGACGCGTCGTGGGCCCGGTGCTCCTCGCGACGCTGCCAGGGCATGCCGAAGACCGTGCTGGCGATGCCGGAGCGCAGGTGCGAGTGCATCGCCACCATAACGTTCTCCTCGGCCGTCATGAGGCTGAACAGCCGGATGTTCTGGAATGTACGGGCCAGCCCCAGCTTGGCGATGCGGTGCGGCGCCTTGCCGGTGACCTCGCGGCCACCGAGGTAGACGTTGCCGGACGTCGGGCGGTACAGGCCGGTGAGGACGTTGAAGAACGTCGTCTTGCCGGCGCCGTTCGGTCCGATGAGGCTGACGATTCCGCCTTCGGGCACGTTGAACGTCACACCGTTCACGGCGATCAGCCCGCCGAACGCGATCACGATGTCGTCGGCCCGCAGCGCGTCGATGCCGGCCGGCGGCGGAGCGGGCACCTCGGGTTCGGTCTCGGTGGCGGTCATGCCTTACCCCCGTCTGATCCGCCGGTCGTCTCGGTGCCTACCAGCTCGTCCTCGGTCTCTTCCTCGAGTATGACCTCGTCCTCCTCCTCGGCGGCCTCGATGTCGGCGCCGAGGCCCTCCATCTCGGTACGCATCGGCTCACGCATGATCAGCCGGGTCCGCGACTCGGGCAGCAGGCCCTCGCGGCGGTACAGCATCATGAGCACGAGGATGATCCCGAAGATCAGGAAGTTGTACGACGGGAAGTCAATGTTGGTGTTGAACTGGGTGTTGTACCAGGTACCGAACTGGGACAGGCCGTTCAGGTTGACCCACGACACGAGCAACGCGCCGATGATCACGCCCCACACGTTGCCCATGCCGCCCAGCACCACCATCATCAGGATGGTGATCGAGTTGCTGAAGCTGAAGTTCGGCGAAGCACCTCCGACGGCCACCGCATAGCAGACGCCGCCCATACCGCCGAATACCGCGCCCACCGCGTACGAGGACAGCTTCGTCCGCACCAGCGAGACGCCCATCATGCTGGCCGCCAGCTCGTCCTCGCGGATCGCCAGCCACGCGCGGCCCAGCCGCCCGCGCCGCAGACGCAGCGACACGAACACGCAGAACGCGGCTACCAGGCAGAACACGAGGAACCGGTACGGCAGGTCGAACACACCCAGCTGCGCGTTGACGCCCTTGAGCTGCGAGAACACCCCGGTGCCGATGCCGTCGATCGGCACGATGCTCTGCTGGCCGTTGGTCAGCGCGAACCCGAGGTGCTCGGAATCGCCGTTGGCGAACACCTGCGGGATGATCTCGCCGAACCCGAGCGTGACGATGGCCAGATAGTCACTGCGCAACCGGAGTGTCGGCGCGCCGATGAGCACGCCCCACAGCGCGCAGAACGCCCCGGCGAAGGCCAACACCAGCCAGAAGCTGATGTGGATGCCGGGCGCCTTGTTGAGCGCCGGCGGCCCGCCGATGTGCCAATGCACCTGGAAGAACCAGCCCGACATCAGCCAGGCCCCGACGTAGGTTCCGATCGCCCAGAACGCGACGTAGCCGAGGTCGAGCAGACCGGCATAGCCGACGACGACGTTGAGTCCGATCGCCATGATCACCCAGATGACGCACTGGTTGATCACCGCGGGCGGGAACCAGTCGGCCACGAACTTCTGTACCGAGTCGACCGAGTCGGGCAGCCAGTAACGGTAGAAGACGAAGATCAGGACGACAGCGATCGTGAACCCGATCGGCCAGCCGAGCGCCCCCAGTCGACGGCGGTTCACAGGCGGACTGGTTGCAGTCATGGCCTACACCTTCTCCGTCGTTCGGGTGCCGAATATTCCTTCGGGCTTGAACACCAGCAGCAGGATCAAGATCGCGAACACGACGGTCTGCGACCAGTCCTGGCCGAAGCCGTGCGGGAAGCCGTCGTTGGCCGCCTGGACGAGGCCGATCAGCAGGCCGCCGACGACGGCACCGACCAGGTTGCCGATGCCGCCCAGCACGGCGGCGGTGAATGCGATCAGCCCGAACTGGAAGCCCTGGTCGTAACGTGTCGTGCCGAGCGTCTCGACCGACAGCACCGCGGCCGCGCCGGCCATCGCACCACCGAGGGCGAACGTGAACGAGATCGTGCGGTCGACGTTGATGCCCATAAGTCGCGCGCCGTCCTGATCCTGCGCCGTCGCGCGCATCGCCTTGCCCTGCTTGGTGCGCTGCACGATGTAGGTCAGGATGAACAGCAGGACGGCGGTGACGCCCAGCGTGACGAACAGCGAGTACCGGATCAGCACGCCGTCGATGGTGATCCCGTTGTTGCCGATGACGCTCGGCCACTGCTTCGGCGCCGAGCCGTTCCATTTGAGGCCGATGTTCTGGAACACGAAGCTGAGGCCGACCGCGGTGATCAGCGGCGCCAGCTTGGGTGCTCGTCGCAATCGGCGATAGGCGAAGAACTCGGCGCCCATGTTGATGCTCGCGCAGAAGATCATCGCCATGACGAAAGTGAACGCGAGGGCGAGCACCGAGCCGAGACCCCGCGTATCGACCCCCAGCCAGTTGACCAGGAAGTTGGCCCCGAAGACCGTGCCGAGCATGAACAGGTCGCCGTGCGCGAAGTTGATCAGCTCGATGATGCCGTAGACCAGCGTGTAGCCGAGTGCAACCAGTGCGTACAGCGCACCGTTGTTCAGGCCGGTGAGCATCACACTGAAGCACTGCTTGGGCTCGTCCACGAAGTTGTAGATGATCCAAGCGACGACGCCGAGCACGATCGCGATTCCCATCGCGCGTTCGACGGCCTCGGTGAGGCGAACGCGCGGCTTGAGCAACCCAGCTGTCGCGGTCGTTGATGTCATGCGCGGAACCTTCCCCGTCAAGTGGACACGACGCAAGACCCCGTTCGCACGAGCCCTGCTTAGTCGGATGAGGCCCGGGCAGTCATTGACTGCCCGGGCCCCGCCGCGTGTCTTACTGGACCGGCTCCTGCTTGAAGAACGTCTCCTGGTTGTTCTTCATGAACAGCACCGTGATGTCCCGGTTGTTCGTATCACCGGTCTTGGGGTCGATCTTGATCTCCTTGCCGAGCACCGACTGGTCGGCCGGGATGTCAATGCCGGCGCCGTTGAACACCTGGTCGGTGATGCTCTTGCGGGTGCCGTCCGACTTGGCGATCGCGGCCAGGATGACCTGCACCGCGGCCACGCCGTACAGCGCGTAGTTGGTAGCCGGCAGGCCGCCGTACTTGGCCTTGTAGGCGTTGATCAGGGTCTCGGCGGCGCCGCCACCCTTGACCAGCTGGTCGGTCGACAAGCCCGCGAAGGTCATGTACATGCCCTGCGACTCAGGCTGCTTGTCGAGCGAGTCCGGGTAACCGGTGAAGCCGTCCGGGCCCATCATCTTGACCTTGGTGTTGTCACCGAGCACCGCGACCTTGTCCTTGACGACCTGGCCGCCGTTCTCGTCGTAGATGCCGGCGAGGTAGACGCAGTCGGGGTTCAGCGACTTGGCGCCCTGGAAGATCGAGGCGTAGCTGGGCTGCTTGGCGTCCCACGCCTTGTTGCCCAGAATCGTGATGCCCAGCTTCTTGGCCGAGTCGACGAACTGGCGGGCGACACCCTGGCCGTAGACCTGGTTGTCGTTCATCACGAAGCAACGCTTGACCTTCAGGTCCTGTGCGGCGAACTGGGCCGCCGCCTGGCCCTGGAAGTCGTCGGTCGTGATCACCCGGGCGTAGTTGCGCTTGCCGGTCGGGTAGTACTTGTCCGGCGTGCCGGGGTCCCAGGCCTTGGTCAGGCCGGGGTTGGTGTTGGCGTGCGACACCATCAGCATCGGGCCGCTCGGGTCCTGGTTCAGCACCGGGATCTCGAGCTGGGCACAACCGGAGTTGTAGGTGCCCATGACCGCGACCTCGGCGGTGTTCGAGACGTGCGCGGCCGCGTTGGTCGAGCACTTCGCGTCGTCCCACGCGCCCTTCGCCGCGGTCGAGTCGTCGTAGGTCTTCAGCTGGACCGTGTAGTTGCCGGCCTTGTGGTTGACCTGATTTAGATAGAGGTTGATGGCGTTGATGGTCGACTGGCTGGCGTCGTGCGAGACGCCCTGCATCGGCAGGTCAGTGGAGATCACCAACGTCTTGCCGCCACCACCGCCGCCGGTGGCGCCTCCCGTAGCCCCATTGGTCGAGCCGCCACTGGACTTGGAACTCTTGCAAGCGCTCACCGAGAGCGCGGTAACTGCCACGGCCAACAGTGCGGCCGTGATCGAGCGATAGCGCACGACTCCTCCTCATTGCCTTGTCGCGCCCAGGCGCATCGGCGCGCTGCCCCCGCGTCCTGGCTCGGGTGGAGAGAGCCTAGACCCACGCCGCGGCAACCGGTGTTGATGCCGAGTGTCCCGTTATCCCCTCGTTATGAGGGTCATGAGCGAAGATCACGGACGCCCCTGAGCCGGCAATGCGCAGCGTAGACAGCTCGGTGCAGATGTCCGCGTTGTCCACGCTCGTCGGCGGATCAGCGTCGGGATCGAGCCGAGATGGCCCAAGCCGACACGCTCTGGCCGCAACCGGTTATCGACCCGAGTAGTTGGGTGCCTCGACGGTCATCTGAATGTCGTGCGGGTGCGATTCCTTGAGTCCGGCCGCAGTAATCCGGATGAGCTGACCTCGCTCCTGCAGTTCGGCAACCGTGTGCGCACCGGCGAAGCCCATGCCGGCCTGCAGGCCGCCGACGAGCTGGTGGGCTACCGCGGAAAGCGGTCCCCGGTAGGGCACCTGACCCTCGACGCCCTGCGGCACGAGCTTGTCGTCGTCGGAGACGTCCTGCAGCCCGTAGCGATCCTTGGAGTAGCTGGCCTTCTGCCCGCCCCGCGACTGCATCGCGGCCAGCGAACCCATGCCGCGATAGGACTTGTACTGCTTGCCGTTGATGAAGATGAGCTCGCCCGGCGATTCCTCGCAGCCGGCCAGCAGTGAGCCGAGCATGACCGTGTCGGCGCCGGCGACGATCGCCTTGGGAATGTCGCCCGAGTACTGCAGGCCGCCGTCGCCGATCACCGGCACGCCGGCCGGCCGCGCGGCCGCTGCCGCTTCGTAGATCGCGGTCACCTGCGGAACGCCCACCCCGGCCACGACACGCGTCGTGCATATCGAGCCGGGACCGACGCCCACCTTCACACCGTCGGCCCCCGCGTCGACCAGCGCCTGCGCGCCGGCCCGCGTCGCGACGTTGCCACCGACAACGTCGACCGAGGTGTCGCGCTTGAGCCGGGCCACCATCTCGACCACGCCGCGTGAGTGGCCGTGCGCCGTGTCGACGACGACGAAGTCGACGCCCGCGTCGACCAGGGCTTGCGCCCGCTTGTACGAGTCCTCGCCCACGCCGACGGCGGCGCCGACCACCAGGCGCCCGTGCGCGTCCTTGGTGGCGAGCGGGAACGCCTCGCTCTTGGTGAAGTCCTTGACGGTGATCAACCCGGTCAGCCGGCCGTTCGCGTCGACCAGCGGCAGCTTCTCCACCTTGTGGCCGGCCAGCAGGCGCAACGCCTCGTCGCGGCTCACCCCGACCGGGGCGGTCACCAACGGCATCGGTGTCATGACGTCGCGGACCAGGCGGGAGTGGTCGGTCTCGAAGCGCATGTCGCGGTTGGTGACGATGCCGAGCAGGACGCCGCTCTCGTCGACCACGGGAACGCCGGAGATGCGGTAGCGCGCGCACAACGCCTCGACATCGGCCAGCGTGGCATCGGGCGAGCAGGTGACGGGGTTGGACACCATGCCGGCCTCGGAGCGCTTGACCAGGTCGACCTGCGCCGCCTGGTCGTCGACGGAGAGGTTGCGGTGCAGCACGCCCACTCCGCCCTGGCGAGCCATGGCGATGGCCATGCGCGCCTCGGTGACGGTGTCCATCGCCGACGAGAGCAGCGGGATGCGGGCGGTGATGTTGCGAGTGACCCGGGCGGTGGTGTCGACCTCGCTGGGGATGATGTCGGACTCGCCCGGCAGCAGCAGGACGTCGTCGAAAGTGAGACCGAGGGTGGCGAACTTGGCGGGCAGTTCGGGGCTGGACAACTCTTCTCTCCTCAGGGGCGCCGGTACTTCATGGTACGGGCGGCGGCCCCGGCTCGCCCGCTGACACGTAGTACCTGGCCGGACCCTGATCGTCCCAGGGCGTCCTCAGGGTCGGTCCTCCATCGTTCGGCCCGGGTCACCCCGACTCGGGCATGACGAAAGTCAGGGTCAACTCAGGACCAACCCGAATGGTGCCCGCAGGCGCCAACCGAAAGGCTCAAGAGCATGACGATGACGACATCCGTGGACGCGGGCATCGCCGCCCGCGCGATCAACCTGGTCAAGATCTACGGCGCCGGCGACACCGGGGTGCGCGCGCTCGACGGGCTGTCCGTCGAGTTCCGCCGGGGCGAGTTCACGGCGATCATGGGCCCGTCCGGGTCCGGCAAGTCGACCCTGATGCACTGCCTGGCCGGCCTGGACACCGCGACGTCGGGCACGGTCGCCATCGGCGCCACCGACCTCACCGGCCTGTCCGACAAGAAGATGACCAAGCTGCGGCGCGACCGCATCGGCTTCGTCTTCCAGGCGTACAACCTGGTGCCGACGCTGACCGCGATCGAGAACATCACGCTGCCGCTGGACATCGCCGGGCGCCGGCCCAACCCGGAGTGGCTGCGCTCGATCGTGAACACCCTGGGCCTGGCCGACCGGCTCTCCCACCGTCCGAGCGAGCTGTCCGGCGGGCAGCAACAGCGAGTGGCGTGTGCCCGGGCCCTGATCAGCCAGCCCGAGATCATCTTCGGCGACGAGCCCACCGGCAACCTCGACTCGCGCTCGAGCGGCGAGGTGCTGGGCATCCTGCGCGAGTCCGTGAACCGGCTCGGTCAGACGGTCGTGGTCGTCACGCACGACCCGCGGGCGGCGTCGTACGCGGACCGGGTCGTCTTTCTGGCCGACGGCCGCATCGTCGACGAGATGCGCCAGCCGACCGCTGAGCGCGTGCTCGACCGCATGAAGAATCTCGAGGGCTGAGCCGATGTTCGGCGGCAAAGCCATGCGCCGGGTGTCGCGGCGCAGCTTGGTGGCGCACAAGGTCCGTCTGGTTCTGACCGTCATCTCGGTCGTACTGGGCACCGCGTTCGTCGCCGGATCATTCGTATTCACCGACACGCTCAAGCACACGTTCAACGGCATCTTCTCCGAGGCCGACAAGGGCGTGGACGTCCGCGTCGACGCCCGGAACGCGAGCAACCCGGGCGTGCCCTTCACGCTGGCCGGCCAGATCAAGTCGGTGCCCGGCGTGCGGGCCGTCCAGCTCGAGGCCAGCGCGCCGCTAGTGCTGATCGGTAAGAACGGTAAGCGGGTCAGCACCGGCGGCGCGCCCAGCGAGGGCACCATCTGGAACCCGCCGGCCGAGTCGATCAAGACGCCGCCGACGTTCGTAGCGGGTACGGCGCCGGCCGGCCCGGGCGACGTCGTCATCAACGAGAAGGCGGCCAAGAAGGCCAAGCTCAGCGTCGGCGACCACACCAAGGTCGTGCTGCCGACGCGCGGCGTGCTGCCGGTGACGATCTCCGGCATCTACCACACCAACACCGAGACCGGCGGCTACGTCGGCGTCGAGTTCACCAAGGCCGAAGGCCTGCAACTGTTCACCGACGGCACGCACGTCGAGGCGGTCAGCATCGCCGGGGCCAGTGGAGTGTCCGAGCAGGCGCTGCGCGACCGCGTGGCCAAGCTGCTGCCCAGCGACCTGCAGGCCAAGACCGGCGACCAGGTCCGCAAGGACGACCGCGACTCGGTGGCCAAGGCACTGTCGTTCGTCAACATCTTCCTGCTCGCATTCGGCGCCATCGCCCTGATCGTCGGCACGTTCATCATCTACAACACCTTCACGATGATCATCGCCCAACGGGTGCGCGAACTGGCGCTGCTGCGGGCGATCGGCGCCGCGCGCCGGCAGGTGCGCAGCTCGGTGCTGTTCGAGGCCACGCTGATCGGTGTCGTGGGCGGTGCCCTGGGCGTGGCCGGCGGCATCGGCCTGGCCGTCGGGCTGCGCGCGTTGCTCGACGCCCTGGACGTGGGCCTGCCGAGCGGCGCGCTGGTGATCAGCCCGCGCACGGTGATCGTCGCCCTGCTCGTCGGCACGATCGTCACGCTGCTGTCGGCGTACGCACCGGCCCGGCGCGCGTCGCGTACGCCCCCGGTGGCCGCGATGCGCGAGGAGTTCGCCTCGTCCCAGGGATCGCTGCGCCGGCGCTCGGTCGTCGGCCTGGTCGCCACCGTGCTGGGCATCCTGGCCGCGATCCGGGGCGCGACGATCGACTCGAACGGCACGGGGGCGTCGCTGATCGGCCTCGGCCTGCTCGTCACAGGCGCCGGCGTGCTGTTGCTGGCTCCGGTGCTGTCGCGCTACATCATCGGCGGCCTGGGCCGCGTGCTCGCCAGGCCGTTCGGCCCGGTCGGGCGATTGGCCCGGACGAACTCGGTGCGCAACCCGCGCCGCACCGCAGCCACCGCGTTCGCGCTCACCGTCGGGCTGATGCTCGTCAGTGGCATCGCGGTGATCGGCACCTCGACGAAGGCCAGCATCAACTCGCTCATCGACAACGACGTCCGGGCCGACTACATCCTGTCCGGTACCGGCGACACCCCGGTCCCGCTGCCGGCCGTCGCCCAGGCGGCCAAGGTCCAGGGCGTGCAGTCCATGACCGAGCTGCACCCGGTCGAGACGACGATCAACGGCGACGACCAGTCGGGTATCGGTGTCGACGGCCCGCTGCCGCCCATCGTCAAGATCGACTATCGCCAGGGCGGCGGCGCGGTCACGGGCACGAGCATGCAGATCTCGCAGACGACGGCCAAGGACAAGCACTGGAAGCTCGGCGATCACGTCACGCTGGCCACGCCGGGCGGGGCGTCGGTGACCGAGACGATCACCGGCATCTACGACGACAGCCAGCTGCTGGGCGGCTGGCTCGTCTCCGGCGACACCTACCGCAAGCTGACGCCGTCGAGCCGTTACTCGGACTTCGTCGCGCTGGTCAAGGCGGCCCCGGGCACGTCGCCGGCGTCGTTGCGGGCCAATCTCGAGCAGGTCACCGACCCGTACTACACGATCGACATCCGCAACAAGCAGGAGTTCAAGGGCCAGCAGGCCAACCAGATCAACGGGCTGCTCGGGCTGCTGTACGGGTTGCTGGGCCTGGCAATCGTGATCGCGATCCTCGGCATCATCAACACGCTGGCCCTGTCGGTGGTCGAACGGCGGCGCGAGATCGGCATGCTGCGCGCGGTCGGCCTGCTGCGCGGGCAGCTGCGCCGCACCGTGTACGTCGAGTCGCTGCTGATCGCAGTGTTCGGCGCGGTACTGGGGCTGGCGATCGGGCTGACGTTCGGGTCACTGTTCACCCACCGGCTCAAGGATCAGGGGCTGGATGTCCTGCAGATCCCGTGGGGCCAGGCCTTGCTGTTCCTGGTAATCGCGGCCGTGGTCGGCGTGCTGGCCGCGCTCTGGCCGGCCGCCCGGGCGGCACGCACCAAGCCGCTGGAGGCCATCGCCGAGGGCTGACGCCCAGCGCGGGTTGCCGGGGTTCGGGGCCGGCAACCCGCACTCGGGTTGGGGGGAGGTTGGCCATCGGGCGGGGTCACGCTCTACCGTGGAGGGCGTGACTGCACATCCAGGCGGCCGCTCATGACCTCAGAAGACGGTCCGGTCGATCCGTTCCTCAACGATCCGCACGATCCGGCGGCCGTTCTGGACGACTTGGACGACTCCGGGCCGGTGGAGCCGCTCAGTGACGACGAGCGGGCCGAGGTGCTGGCCGACCTGCACGAGCTGGCGGAGTTCCGCCGCGCTCTGGCCCCGCGTGGCATCCGGGGCGTGGCCGTCGAGTGCGCTGACTGCGGCGAGCAGCACTTCTTCAGCTGGGAATTGATGGCCGCCAACCTGCGCGCGCTGATCGGTGAGGGCCGCACGCACGTCCACGAGCCGGCCTTCGAGCCCGATGCGGAGGCGTTCGTCAGCTGGGACTACGCCCGCGGGTACACCGACGCCACAAACGCGGCGGCCCACCGCTGAAAGCGATCTTCCATCGGCCGGGCCAGCGGTCCGGCCAGCCCCGTATGTCCGAGGCTTCCGCACGCCCACTGGGGGCGTTTTACGCAAACCTCACCCGCGCATAAGTCCGTGCCAACAAATTAACGTTGCAAGCGTCACCTTTCCGCTACTCGCTCTTTGGATGAACGTGGGGGCCAAACGGGCAGTGATCAAATGACTGCTCTAGGTCGGAGGGAAGGCAGAGAATGGCGGAAGTTCGTAGGCTCGCCGCGCCGCGACAGGGAGCCTGGGAATGGCAGCTGAGGGCAGCGTGTCGCGGCACAGACACCCAGATCTTCTATCACCCGGAAAACGAGCGTGGGCCGTCGCGTCGGCGTCGTGAGATTCGGGCGAAGCAGATCTGTCGGGACTGCCCGGTCGTGACAAATTGCCTGCGCTGGGCGCTCACCGCACGCGAGCCGTATGGCGTGTGGGGTGGGCTCTCGGTCGAGGAACGCGAAGCGTTGCTCACATCGCAGCCGGCGTGATCTGAGCATTTCGGCGCATGGCGCGCCCGGAAACGGAGCGCCATGCGCCGATTGCTGTCCGGACACAGTGCCGACGCGCGACGGACAGCACGACGCCCGGCGCAGGGCGCGCCGGGCGTCGTTACCTCGTCGGTTCGGGTCAGAAACCCGGGCCGTGGCTGTGCCCGTGCCCGTGGCCGTGCGAGTGGCCGTCGGCGGCGTGCGCCTCGGGCTCCTCGGGCCGGTCGACCACGAGGCTCTGCGTGGTGAGCAGCAGCGACGCGACCGACGCGGCGTTGGCCAGCGCGGCCTTGGTGACCTTGACCGGGTCGACGACGCCGGCGGCCAGCAGGTCGCCGTACTCGCCGGTCGCGGCGTCGAGGCCCTCGTTGGCGCCGAGCTCGCGCACCTTGGCCACGGTGACGTAGCCCTCGAAGCCCGCGTTGCTGGCGATCCAGCGCAGCGGCTCAGCCAGAGCCCCGCGCACGATGGCCGCGCCCGTCGCGTCGTCGCCGCTGAGCGAGAGCCCGTCGAGCGCCGACGACGCGTGCAACAGGGCCGCCCCGCCACCGGCGATGATGCCTTCCTCGACGGCGGCGCGCGTTGCCGAGATGGCGTCCTCGATGCGTGCCTTGCGCTCCTTGAGCTCGACCTCGGTGGCCGCGCCGACCTTGATCACGCCGACGCCACCAGCCAGTTTGGCCAGCCGCTCCTGCAGCTTCTCGCGGTCCCAGTCGGAGTCGGTCTCGTCGATCTCCTTACGGATCTGGGCGATCCGCTCGTCGATCGCGTCCTGCCCGGCCGCCCCGTGGGTGACCGTGGTCGTGTCCTTGGTGACGACAACTCGGCCAGCACGACCCAGGACGTCCAGCCCGACCTGGTCGAGCTTGAGGCCGATCTCGGGGGCGACGACCTGCGCCCCGGTGACGATCGCGAGATCCTGCAGGAACGCCTTGCGGCGGTCGCCGAAGAACGGGGCCTTGACCGCGACGGCCCGGAACGTCTTGCGGATCGCGTTCACGACCAGGGTGGCCAGTGCCTCCCCCTCGACGTCCTCGGCCACGATCACCAGCGGCTTGCTCTCGGCGATGACCTTTTCCAGCAGCGGCAGCAGGTCGGAGACGTTGGAGATCTTCTCCGTGGTGATCAGCAGGTACGGGTCGTCGAGGACCGTCTCGCCCTTCTCCAGGTCGGAGATGAAGTACGGCGAGATGTAGCCCTTGTCGAACTGCATGCCCTCGGTGAACTCGAGCTCGGTGGTGAGGGTCTGCGACTCCTCGACGGTGATCACCCCGTCGTTGCCGACCTTGGTGAACGCCTCGCCGATGAGCTGGCCGATCGTCGGGTCCTGCGCCGAGATCGTCGCCACGTGGGCGATCTCCTGCTCGCCCTGTACCGGGATGGCCGCCTTGTCCAGCGCCTCGTTGACTGCGCCGACAGCCGCGTCGATGCCGCGCTTGAGGGCGGTCGGGTTGGCTCCGGCGGCGACGTTCTTCAGCCCGGCCCGGACCAGCGCCTGGGCCAGCACGGTGGCCGTCGTGGTGCCGTCGCCGGCCACATCGTTCGTCTTGGTGGCCACCGACTTGGCCAGCTGAGCGCCGAGGTTCTCGTACGGGTCGTCGAGCTCGACCTCGCGCGCGATGGTCACACCGTCGTTGGTGATAACCGGGGGCCCGAACGACTTGTCGAGGACGACGTTGCGGCCGCGGGGGCCGATCGTCACCTTGACCGTGTCGGCGAGCTTGTCGACGCCACGCTCCAGCGCGCGGCGGGCGTCCTCGTCGAAGCTGAGGATCTTCGGCATTTATGTCCTTCCTATGTCAATGGCGCTGACTCATACCTCGTCAGCGCGCGGCGCCTGCACTGACAGTCGGCGCCGCCGGCGCAACGGACAACGCCCCGGGCACGCCGAGGCGCGGCCGGGGCGTTACCGAACGCTCTACTTCTCGATGATCGCCAGGACGTCGCGCGCCGACAGGACGAGGTACTCCTCGCCGGCGTACTTGACCTCGGTGCCGCCGTACTTGCTGTAGAGCACGACGTCGCCGACCTTGACGTCGAGCGGCACGCGGTTGCCGTTGTCGTCGAAGCGGCCGGGGCCGACGGCGATGACGGTGCCCTCCTGGGGCTTCTCCTTGGCAGTGTCCGGAATGACGATGCCCGAGGCGGTCGTGGTCTCGGCCTCGTTGGCCTGGACGACGAGGCGGTCCTCGAGCGGCTTGATGCTGACCTTCGTGGCGGTCACGATGGATCTCCCCTTCTCGGGTCTACATGTCTCAGGTCGTGACCCAGCTGCCGTCGCGGTGTCAGCGGAGTCACCGATTGGCACTCTAACGCGGCGAGTGCCAGCCATCAACGGCGGGGGCGTCTCACTTGAAGACGCAGGGGTTCCAGGTGGCGCCCGCGTCGGTCGTCGTCCAGATCATCGACCCGTCACCGGTGACCCAGCGGCCGGTGCTCGGGCTCTCGAAGCCCAGGAAGGCGGCCGGCTGCTGCCCTCTTGCCGACACCTGGGCCGTCGTCGGATCGGTTTCCACCACCGCCCAGGACTGGCCGCCGTTGGTGCTGCGGTGCAGCTTGTCGTCGACATAGAACAGCACCGAGGCCGACGCTGCCGCGAGGGAGAATGCTCCCGATGCGGCCGGCAGCGCGACCGGAGTGCTGAAGCTCACCCCTCCGTCCGTCGAAGTGACGACGAAACGGGCGGGTGCATCGGGTTTGGTCGCCGTCCGGCCCTGGCAAAGGAGGGTCAGCGAGCCGTCGGCGCCTGCGGCCAGTTGCCCGATGTCACTGGCGGGCTTGACCTGATCGCACGGATTCGCCCGCTCGGCCCACTGCTTGCCGTCGTCGGTCGAGGCGAGCACGGTCTGACTTACCGTCCCGGCGTTCGTGGCCTTCTTCGACACCGACTCGGCGTACGCGTAGTTCGACGAGCGGACCAGCTGCGAGACGTACTGGTCCGTGGCCGGTACGGCCGCCGGCTGCCAATCCCGGCTGCCGACATCGGCGATCTGCAGCACCCCGCTGCTGATGCGCAGCGCGGTGCCGTCGGCCACCTCCAACGACGAGGTGTCGCCCTGGTTGTCGCCCCAGCTGAGGCCGCCGTCGGTGGTCATGAACAGGGCGCCGGGGCCGAAGGCGTACCCGACGTCGGCGTTGGCGAACCGCAGGCTCGTCACGCACGGGCTGGCACCACACTCGTGGGCGATCGGCACCGGCGGGATCTGGATGCTCGATGTCCAACTGGCCCCGCCGTCGCCGCTGTGCACGATCGTCGAACAGGTGCCCGGCTGGCCGTTCAGGCATCCGCTCGTGCCCAGCGCCCAGCCGTCCTGGTTGCCGTCGAACGTCAGGTCGATGGCGTGGAAGTGCGGGCCCACCGCGCCGCCGGGAAGACCGACCGACGGGCTGCTCATCGGCTCGGACGTCGACGCGCTCGGCACCGCCGAGCCGCTGCTCTCGCCGGAGAAGTGGGCCGTGGCCCCGCCCGTCGACCGCGGGTGCGTCGTGGCCGAGGCCCGATGGTCGGCCGCGTCCTTGTGGCTCTGGTGCACCTGGGCCAGCCCGATGACGACCGCCACGACGGCGGCCACCGAGCCGGCGGCGACGGCCGGAAGGGTCCAGCCCCGCCACCGGCGCGGCCCGCGCCCGTCCCGGATCGGGTGGGGGTGGTCGGCCTCGGCGATGATCTGCTCGGCCAGTCCGGCACCGGACGGCGCCTGCCGGGCTCGCTCGGAAAGGGTGGTCCGGAGCAGGTGCTCGATGTCGAGGTCGTCGTCGCTCACGGCCTGCCCCCTTCCAGGTTGATCAGTCGGTCTCGTTCGGTCTGCTGCCGCAAGGCGGCCAGCCCGCGGCTGATGAGGCTGCGTACCGTGCCGAGGCGGCAGCCGAGGAGCTGCGCGATCTCGGGGTCGGCCAGGTCCTCGAAATACCGCATCACGAGCGCCGCGCGTTGCCGGTCGGGCAGGGTCACGAGCAGCCGCCAGACCAGGTCACGGTTGCTGACGTCGACGCCGATGTCACGGCCGACGCCGGGGTCGAGCCGGTCGGGCACCTCGTCCACCACGATCTCGCGGCTCTGCGGCCGGCGACGCTGGTTGAGGAAGCCGTTGACCAGCGACCGGCGCACGTACGCCATCGGCACGTCGGCCGCCATGACGCGATCCCACTTTGGGAACAGGCGCAGCAGCGTCTCCTGCACCAGATCCTCGGCCGCCGGGGAGCTACCCGTCAGCAGATAGGCAGAACGGAGCAGCGCCGTGGTCTGCTCGCGCACGAACTGCGCGAACAGCACGTCGTTGTCCATACAGCCCTCCCGCGACCGTGGCCGGTCCACGATCGCATGCCGCGCCGGAGGGGCGCCGAGCAGGAGGGTCACGGAGAGGTTGACACGCCCGGGGCCCGAGCGGTTGCAGTCAGACCGGCTCGAACGGCCATTGATGCGCGGGCCGGGCCAGCAGTTCGGGAGGTACACCCGATATGCCCAGTCCACTGGGATCGATCACCACCACCCGGGGCGGCCCGTCGGCGCCGCGATAGACCTGAGCGGCCGGGGCGGCGTGGGCCTTTGCGTAGGCGATCAGCTCGTCCAGTCGCCCATCGGCGGCCCGGGCCTCCCACATCACGACGCTCACACGAGCACCTCGGTGACCGGCATCGCCGAGTCGGCCGGCAGGTCCAGCGGGGACGGCTTGGCCCCGTGCGCGACGAGCTGGGCGCCCAGGGCGGCCACCATCGCGCCGTTGTCGGTGCACAGCCCGGGACGGGGCACCCGCATCCGCAGTCCGGCCTGTTCGCAGCGCTCGGCGGCCAGCGCCCGCAGCCGCGAGTTGGCCGCGACGCCACCGCCGATCAGGACGTAGTCGACGCCCTGGTCGCGGGCCGCCCGTACCGCCTTGGCGGTCAGCACGTCGGCCACCGCCTCCTGGAAGCTGGCCGCGACGTCGGCCACCGGCACGTCGTCACCGGCCCGCCGGCGGGCTTCGACCCAGCGCGCCACCGCCGTCTTCAGCCCGGCGAACGAGAACGCGTACGGGTTGTCGCTCATCGCCCGGGGGAACGCGATGGCCGCGGGATCGCCCTCGCGGGCCAGCCGGTCGATGGGCGGTCCGCCGGGGAAGGGCAACCCGAGCAGGCGGGCCACCTTGTCATAGGCCTCGCCGGCGGCGTCGTCGACCGTGGCGCCCAGCTCGGTGACCTGCTCGCCGCCTACCCTGGGCACGAACAGCAGCGACGAGTGCCCGCCCGACACGAGCAGCGCCACGCAGGGCTCATCCAGGGGGCCGTTCTCGAGCAGGTCGACCGCCACGTGCGAGGACAGGTGGTTGACGCCGTACAGCGGCTTGTCGAGCGCCAGCGCGTATGCCTTGGCCGCCGCGACGCCGACCAGCAGCGCCCCGGCCAGGCCCGGCCCGGACGTCACCGCGATCGCGTCGACGTCTTGTGGCTGCACGCCGGCCGTGGCGCAGGCGCGATGCACGGTGGGCACCATCGCCTGCAGGTGGGCCCGGCTGGCCACCTCGGGCACGACACCGCCGAAGCGGGCGTGCTCGTCGACGCTGCTGGCGATGGCGTCGGCCAGCAGCGTGGTGCCGCGGACCAGGCCGATACCGGTCTCGTCGCAGGAGGTCTCGATGCCCAGGACGAGTGGCTCAGAGGGCACGGCGCATCACCACCGCGTCCATCCGCCCGCCGTCGTAGTACCCGCGCCGGATGCCCACCTGCACGAACCGGGCCCGCTCGTACAGCTTCTGGGCGCCGACGTTGTCGACCCGTACCTCCAGGAACGCCTCGACGGCGCCCCGGCGACGGGCCTCGTCGAGCAGCATGGCCAGCAACCGGGCGCCGATGCCGTGCCGCCGGGCCGCCGGGATCACGCCGACGGTCAGGATCTCGGCCGTGTCGGCCACCACGCGCACTCCGGCCCAGCCCAGCAACGCCTGGTCCTGGTCGACGGCAGCCAGGTAGTAGCGATTGCGCTTGTCGGCCAGCTCGTCGCGGTAGCCGTCGGCCGTCCACGCCTCGGGCCCGAACATCTCCTGCTCGTACGGCATCAGCGCGTCGATGTGCGCCTTGGTCATGGGGACGACCTCGACGGTGATCACGGCCGGCTCACCGCTTTGGGTCGATGTGGCTCGGCGGCGTCGGGCCGGCGCAGATACAGCGGGGTGAGCGGGTCGGGCGCGGCCGGCGTGCGGAGGCGGACGACGGCGGCGCGTACCAGGGCGGCCGGGTCCGGGTAGTCGACGTCGCGCAGCGGCAGTGCCAATACGTCGGCGTACAGTCGCGCCCCGGCGCCGGCCATCGCCGTACTGTCCACTGTGGACACTTCCACGGGCCGATGCACGCGCGGGCCGTCGACGCGGGCACCGTCGACGTAGCGCGCCCAGAAGACCTCGCGTCGCCGGGCATCGCCGGCCACCAGCAACGCCCGTTCGTCGAGTGCGCCGGCAATGCCGTCGAGCGAGCAGACGCCGTAGGCCGGAACGCCCAGGGCGTCGGACATCGCGGCGGCGGTGACCAGCCCGACCCGCAGGCCGGTGAACGGTCCGGGTCCCACGCCGGCCACGATCGCGCCGAGTCCGGCCGGTTTCGCCCCGGCTTCGGCCAGGCATTCGGCGATCGACGGGGCCAGCCGCTCGCCGTGGGCCCGCGCGTCGACGGTGACCCGCTGGGCGAGCGCGCGCACGGCGTCGTCCACCTCGACCACGGCCGCGGTGACGGCGGCCGACGAGGTGTCGATGGCGAGGACGAGCACGAAGAATCAGCCTACTGGCGCGTGCGGAGGGCCGCCGGGCTGGCCGCCGCCGCGGGGGCCTGGCCGCCGCCGCGGGGGCTTGGCCGCCGCTGGCCTGGCCGCCGCTGGGTTGGCCATCGCCGGGCTGGCCGGTACTTTCCACCGCACCCGGCGGTATTCACCGCAACCTGCGGTCACCGCACCGCCCCGCGCGGCACGCACCGCTCCGTGCGGTGGAGCGATGACGGCCGAGGACTTTTGCGGCACCTCCGAGCGAAGTACTTACCGCGCCCTGCGGCGCACCGAGGGAAAGCCGACGGCTTCGCAGCACCTCCCAGCGAAGTACTTACCGCGCCGTGCGGCGCACCGAGGAAAGCCGACGGCTTTCGCAGCACCTCCCAGCGAAATACT
>DATBER010000047.1:0-21602 GCA_036558905.1 Jatrophihabitantaceae bacterium
GCCAGCAGGCGGTGGGCCGCGACGAGCAGCACCGCGCCGGCGGCCGCGGCCAGCACGCCGTAGACCCAGCCGGTGGCCACCGGCCACAGCGCGAGGGTGGCCGCCACGGTCAGCCAGCTGTAGACGACGATCTCGGTCGCGACCCGGGTCGGCGAGGCCACCACGGGCAGCATCGGCACGCCGGCCCGCTCGTAGTCCTCCCGGAACCGGATGGCCAGCGCCCAGAAGTGCGACGGCGTCCAGAAGAACACCACCGCGAACAGGATCAGCGGCGCCCAGGCCAGCCGACCGGTGACGGCCGCCCACCCGATGAGCACCGGCATGCAGCCGGCGGCGCCGCCCCAGACGATGTTCTGGGCGGTCCGCCGCTTGAGCAGCATCGTGTAGACGACCACGTAGAACGCGATGGCCGCCGCGGTCAGCCCGGCGGCCAACCAGTTGGTGGCCAGGCCCATGAGGTCGATGGCGATCACGCCCAGCACCACGCCGAAGACAAGGGCGCCGCGCGGGGACACCTCGTGGCGGGCCAGCGGCCGGTGCCCGGTTCGGCGCATCACCGCGTCGATGTCGCGGTCGACGTAGCAGTTCAGGGCGTTGGCGCTGCCAGCGGCCAGGGTGCCGGCCACCATCGTGGCGAGCACGACGGTCCACCGGGGCAGCCCGCCCGCGGCCAGGATCATCGTGGGTAGCGTGGTGACGAGGAGCAGCTCGATGATCCGCGGCTTGGTCAGGGCCACGTAGGCCTTGGCGCGAGTTGTCCACGACGTCTGCGGCGAGGCGGGCAACACGATCGGCGCCGGTGCGATCCCGCCCGGTGCGACACCGCCCGGGGCGGCGGCAACCGACGTCTGCGTCACCGCATCAGGGTATCGACCGCTCCGGCAGCCGATCGCAGCCACTCCCCATCCGGTGGCTATCTGTCAGATGACTGGTGTTGACCCGGTCCGGGGGTGTCCCCGGCGCCGAGTGGCTAGTCTCGACGGGGGAAATCTTTCGGCGGCTGCAACGGCGACCGGGACGTGTCGCCGATCGACGGCAGAAGGGACTTGCGAAGATCGTGAGTGTCACTGAGGCACGGGTGGTGCAGACCCATCCGAACTGGTGGACCGACCTGGACACGAAGGCCGTCGACACCATTCGCGTCCTGGCAATGGACGCCGTGCAGAAGGTCGGCAACGGCCACCCCGGCACGGCCATGAGCCTCGCTCCGCTGGCATACCTGATGTTCCAGAAGACGCTTCGGCACGACCCGACCGACCCGAACTGGGTGGGCCGCGACCGGTTCGTGCTGTCCAACGGCCACTCGTCGCTGACCCTGTACATCCAGCTGTTCTACAGCGGGTACGGGCTGGAGATGGATGACCTCCGTGCTCTACGCACCTGGGGCTCGCTGACCCCGGGTCACCCCGAGCACGGGCACACGATCGGGGTCGAGACCACGACCGGGCCGCTCGGCCAGGGCGTGGCCAACGCGGTCGGCATGGCGATGGCCGCCCGGCGGGAGCGCGGTCTGTGGGACCCGGACGCCGCGCCCGGCGAGTCGGTGTTCGACCACCGCATCTACGTCTTCTGCAGCGACGGCGACCTCGAAGAGGGCGTGTCGAGCGAGGCGTCGAGCCTGGCCGGCCACCAGCAGCTCGGCAACCTGATCATGTTCTACGACGACAACCACATCTCGATCGAGGACGACACGAACGTGGCGTTCTCCGAGGACGTGCTCGAGCGCTACGACGCCTACGGCTGGCACACGCAGCGCGTCGAGTCGGGCGAGGACGTGGTGGCGCTCGAGGCCGCGATCAAGGCGGCCCAGGCCGAGACGTCGCGGCCGTCGATCATCTCGGTGCGCACGATCATCGGCTGGCCGGCCCCGAACAAGCAGAACACCGGCAAGGCGCACGGCTCGGCGCTCGGCGAGGACGAGGTGCGGGCGACCAAGGAGGTCCTCGGCTTCGCCCCGGACGTGCACTTCCCCATGGACGACGAGCTCCTCGCCCACGTCCGGCAGGTGGCCGAGCGGGGCAGGGCGGCGCACGCCGAGTGGCAGCCGCGGTTCGACGCCTGGGCCCGGGCCAACCCCGACGCCAAGGCACTGTTCGACCGGATGCTGACCCGCTCGCTGCCCGAGGGCTGGGCCGACGCGCTGCCGACGTTCCCGACCGACAAGCCGCTGGCCACCCGGGCAGCGTCCGGCAAGATCCTCACCGCGCTCGCCCCGGTGTTGCCCGAGCTGTGGGGTGGTTCGGCCGACCTGGCCGAGAGCAACCTCACGACGATGGAGGGCGAGCCCAGCTTCATCCCGGCCGAGCACCAGACCAAGGAGTGGTCGGGTGGGCCGTACGGGCGCACGCTGCACTTCGGCATCCGCGAGCACGCGATGGGCTCGATCCTCAACGGCATCACGCTGCACGGCGGTACCCGCGTGTACGGCGGCACGTTCCTGATCTTCAGCGACTACATGCGCCCGCCGGTGCGGCTGGCCGCGCTGATGAAGATCCCGACGATCTACGTCTGGACGCACGACTCGATCGGGCTCGGCGAGGACGGCCCGACCCACCAGCCCATCGAGCAGCTCGCGGCGCTACGGGCCGTCCCGGGGCTGGACATCGTCCGGCCGGCCGACGCCAACGAGACGGCCGTCGTCTGGAAGACCGTGCTCGAGCACACCGACCGCCCGGCCGGCCTCGCGCTCACCCGGCAGGGCGTGCCGGTGCTCGACCCGGCCAAGGTCGTCAACGCGAGCAAGGGCGGCTACATCCTCGAAGAGGCCTCGGCGCCCACGCCCAAGGTGCTGTTGATCGCTACCGGCTCGGAGGTATCGCTGGCCCTCGCCGCACGCGAGCGGCTGGAGGCCGAGGGCACGCCCACTCGGGTCGTGTCGATGCCGTGTCTGGAGTGGTTCCACGAGCAGGACCTGGCCTACCAGCAGCAGGTGCTGCCGCCGAACGTGCGGGCGCGGGTCAGCATCGAGGCCGCGGTGCCGCAGGGGTGGCGCGAGATCGTCGGCGATTCCGGCGAGATCGTGTCGATCAACCACTTCGGCGCCAGCGCTTCCGGGTCGGTCCTGTTCGAGCAGTTCGGCTTCACCCCCGACCGCGTCGTCGCGGCCGCCCATGCCACCCTCGACCGGGTCGGCAAGATCACCAGCACGACCACCGGGACCTAAGGAGCAACCCATGTCTGACGCACTCGCCGACCTGTCGGCTCAGGGTGTTTCGATTTGGCTCGACGACATCAGCCGCGAGCGCCTCCAGTCGGGCAACCTGCAGCAGCTCAGCGACGAGAAGCACGTCGTCGGCGTCACGAGCAACCCGACGATCTTCCAGAAGGCACTGGAGAAGGGCACCGCCTACGACGAGCAGGTGCACGACCTCGCGCTGCGCGAGATCGCCCTCGACGGCGCGATCCGCTACCTGATGGCCTACGACATCCGCTGGGCCTGCGACGTGCTGCGCCCGATCTTCAACCGCACCGACGGCCGCGACGGCCGGGTGTCGATCGAGGTCGACCCGCGCATCGCGCACGACACGGCCCGCACCACCGCGGAGGCCAAGGGCCTGCAGTGGCTGGTCGACCGGCCGAACGTGATGATCAAGATCCCGGCCACCAAGGAGGGCCTGCCCTCGATCACGGCGGCCACGGCGGCCGGCGTCAGCGTCAACATCACGCTGATCTTCGGCCTGGACCGCTACGACGCCGTCATGGACGCCTACCTCACCGGCCTGGAGCAGGCCAAGGAGAACGGCCACGACCTGTCGCAGATCCACTCGGTCGCGTCGTTCTTCGTGTCCCGCGTCGACACCGAGATCGACAAGCGGCTGGACAAGATCGGTTCGGACGAGGCGGCCGCGCTGCGGGGCAAGGCCGGCATCGCCAACGCCCGGCTGGCCTACGAGCGCTACGAGAAGGCGTTCTCCACCGACCGCTGGAAGACGCTGAAGGCGGCCGGCGCCAACGAGCAGCGCCCGCTGTGGGCGTCCACCGGTGTCAAGGACCCGACCTACGACGACACGATGTACGTCGTCGAGCTGGTCGCCCCGAACATCGTCAACACGATGCCCGAGGCCACCATGAACGCGGTCGCCGATCACGGCACGATTCGCGGCAACACGATCAGCGGCACGTACGCCGAGTCGCAGAAGGTGCTCGACGACCTGGCGAAGCTCGGCATCGGCTACAACGACGTCATCGGGCTGCTCGAGTCCGAGGGCGTGCAGAAGTTCGAGGACTCCTACGCGCAGCTCGTCGACAGTGTGAAGGCTCAGGTCGGTGCAGCCGGAAAGGCGTGACCCAACTACAGGGCAGGGTGGGGACATGAGCGAAGCGACATCTCCGGCGGATACGCCGGCGGCCCCGGACCAGCCGCCGGTCACGCCGGCCGCGTCACCGGCCACCGCTCCGATCGGCGCGCCGACGACGCGCAACCCGCTGCGTGACCCGGCCGATCGCCGGCTGCCCCGCATCCCGGAGCCGTGCGCCCTCGTGGTGTTCGGGGTCACGGGCGACCTGGCCCGCAAGAAGCTGTTGCCCGCGATCTACGACCTGGCCAACCGGGGGCTGCTGCCGAACGACTTCGTGCTGCTCGGGTTCGCCCGGCGCGACTGGGGTTCTGGCGATTTCGCCGAGCTGGCCAAGAAGTCGGCCAAGGAGCACGCCCGCACGCCCTGGAACGAGGAGGTGTGGAACCGGCTCAGCACCGACATCCAGTTCGTGCCGGGGTCATTCGACGACGACGCGGCGTTCGACACGCTGTGCAAGACGCTCGACGAGCTGCGCGACAGCCACGGCATCAAGGGCAACGCGGCGTTCTACCTGTCCATCCCGCCGAGCATGTTCCCGGTCGTGCTCAAGCAGATGGAGCGCACCGGCCTGGCCAGCAACGACCAGAGCGGCGGCTGGCGGCGGGTGGTCGTCGAGAAGCCGTTCGGGCACGACCTGGAGAGCGCCCTCGAGCTCAACAGCCTGGTCGACACGGTGTTCACGGCCCAGGACGTGTTCCGCATCGACCACTATCTGGGCAAGGAGACGGTCCAGAACATCCTGGCCCTGCGCTTCGCCAACCAGCTGTTCGAGCCGGTGTGGAACTCCAACTTCGTCGACTCGGTGCAGATCACGATGGCCGAGGACGTCGGCATCGGCGGCCGGGCCGCCTTCTACGACGCCACCGGCGCGGCCCGCGACGTGCTGCAGAACCACCTGTTCCAACTGCTCGCGCTGACTGCCATGGAAGAGCCGGTCGAGTTCTCGGCCGAGGCCATCCGCACCGAGAAGATCAAGGTCCTGCGGGCCATCTCGCTGCCGACGGAGCTGGGCGCCTACGCCGTGCGCGGCCAGTACGACCAGGGTTGGTTGGCCGGCGAGCGGGCGGTGGCCTACACATCCGAGAAGGACATTCCGGCCGACTCCAAGACCGAGACATACGCCGCGGTACGGCTGGGCATCGAGACGCGGCGCTGGGCCGGGGTGCCGTTCTACTTGCGTACGGGCAAGCGGCTCCCCCGCCGGGTCACCGAGATCGGCGTGCTGTTCAAGAAGGCGCCGCACCTGCCGTTCAGCCAGACCGACACCCAGGAGCTGGGCCACAACCAGCTCGTGATCCGGGTGCAGCCCGACGAGGGTGTCACGCTGAAGTTCGGCTCGAAGGTGCCGGGCACGGCGATGGAGGTCCGCGACGTCGCGATGGACTTCCTCTACGGCGAGGCATTCACCGAGTCCTCCCCCGAGGCGTACGAGCGGCTCATCCTCGACGTGCTGATCGGCGACGCGACGCTGTTCCCGCGCAACGACGAGGTCGAGGCCTCGTGGCGGGTGATCGACCCGCTCGAGGAGTTCTGGGCCGGCTCCAAGCCCTACCTGTACCGGGCCGGCGAGTGGGGGCCGAAGGAATCGGACGAGATGCTGGCCCGCGACGGCCGGCAGTGGAGGCGACCGTGACAACTCTCTGGGACACCACCGGAACCGCGGTCGTCAAGGCGCTGGCCGCCGAGCGGCGCACCGGCGGCGCGGTCACCAGCGGCATCGCCCTGACCCTGGTCGTCGTCGTCGACGAGAAGGACGTGGCCGAGGCCGAGGAAGCGGCCACGATCGCGGCCAGCAAGCACCCGATGCGGATGCTGATGGTGATCCGGCGCCAGATCGACGCCCCGGTGCCGAGGCTGGACGCCGAGGTGCTGCTGGGCGGTCGGCTCGGGCCGGGCGAGGCCGTGGTCATGCGGATGTACGGCCGACTCGCGCTGCACGCCGAGTCGGTCACCCTGCCGCTGCTGGCGCCTGACGCGCCGGTCGTCACCTGGTGGCACGGAGCGCCGCCCGACCGCATCTCCTACGATCCGCTGGGCGTCAACGCCGACCGGCGCATCACCGACGTGCAGCGGGCCGACGACCGGGTGGCCGCCCTGCGGCAGCGCGCGGTCGACTTCGCCCCGGGCGACACCGACCTGTCCTGGACGCGGATCACCGGCTGGCGGGCCGCGCTGGCCTCGGCGCTGGACGGTCAGCACGACACGCCCACCTCGTCCACCGTGTACGGCGACGACTCCGACCCGTCGGCCCTGCTGCTGGCCGGGTGGTTGTCGGCCCGGCTCGGCTTCTACGTGCCGGTGACCAAGGCCGGCGAGTCCGAGATCGACAAGGTGACGATCGGGTTCGCCGACGGCGCCAAGTTCACCGCCGACGCCGAGCACGGCAAGCTGATCCTGCAGCGCGAAGGGCAGCCCGACTCGATCGCGCCGTTCCCCGACCGCTCGCTCGGCGAGCTGCTCGCCGAGGAACTGCGCCGACTCGACGACGACGAGATCTACGCGCAGGCGCTCGGCGCGGTCACCGACCTGAGCGGGCTGGCCCAGCGGCCCAGCCAGCGGCTGCACATCTGGAAGGACCCGGCCCTCGCCGACGACGCGTCGAACACGGCCTCCTGATGGGGGCCGCGCCGGAGTTCGTCGTCGACCCGACAGCCGCCCAGCTGGCCGACGACGTCGCCGCCCGGGTCGTCGCGACTCTGGTGGCCGCGCAGAGCGTGCGGCCGCTCGCCTTCCTGGCCGTCACCGGCGGCGGCATCCTCGAGCAGGTCATGGCCGCGCTGCGCGAGTCGCCGGCCCGCGACTCGGTCGACTGGCGCCGGGTCAGCCTCTGGTGGGGCGACGAGCGGTTCGTGCCGGCCGGCTCCGACGACCGCAACGACAAGGCGGCGTTCGCCACGCTGTTCGACGCGCTGCCGCTCGACCCGGGTAACGTGCACCGGATGCCGCCGTCCGACGGCGACTTCGGGGACAACGTCGAGGTGGCCGCCGAGGCGTACTCCCGTGCGCTGGCCGACGCCGTGCCCGCGGACCAGGCCGACGGCGACGTCCCGCACTTCGACGTCGTGCTGCTCGGCATCGGCCCGGACGGGCACTGCGCGTCGCTGTTCCCTGGGCACCCCGGGGTCTACGTCGAGGACGCCTCGGTGATCGCCGTGCACGACTCACCCAAGCCGCCGCCGACCCGCATCTCGCTGACCTTCCGCACCCTCGACGCCGCCAACGAGGTGTGGTTCATCGCGGCCGGCGAATCGAAGGCGCACGCCGTGGCGCTGGCCCACGGCGGGGCTGGTCGCGACCAGGTGCCCTCGGCCGGGCCGCACGGCCGGCACCGCACCCTGTGGCTGCTCGACCAGGAGGCGGCCGCCGAGCTGCCGGCCAGCCTCTACCGGCCGCCGGTGTCGTAGGCCTCGTCTGCGACATCGGCCATGGTCTCGACGTCGATCAGGTAGACCGGCCGCCCGGCTTGCGGGTCGCGGGCCTGCAGCATGTGAAACGTCGGGCCGTCGGCATCGAGATCGACCACCGTGGCGCCCGCGCCCTGCACGCCTCGCCACTGCGTCGGCGGCGCGGTCAGGTCCATCCGAGTGACGACACCCGGCGTGACCGACACCGGCACACCGGCCAGGCGGCCGACGATCTGGGCGTGGAAGTGCCCGCACAGCACGGCCCGGACGTCGCGGCCGGCCAGCACCTCGCCCAGCGCGCCCGCGTTGTGCAGGCCGGTCGACGCCGTCCACGGGATCGACGCGACCGCGATCGGCGGGTGGTGCAACGCCACGACCGAGCCAGCCGGCGCCGGGCGGCCCAGCACGTCGGCCAGCCAGGCCAGCTGGGCATCGCTGATCAGCCCGTGCACGTGTCCCGGGACGAGGCTGTCCAGCGTGATGACCCGCAGGCCCGACACTTCGCTGACCGCCGCCCGCTCGCCGTTCGAGCCGGCCAGGTGCCCGATGTCGCGGCCGCCGGCGTCGAGGTGGCCACTGCCGAGCACCTGGGCGAACGAGGTCCGGTCGTCGTGGTTGCCGGGGCAGTACACCTGGGGGATGCCGCGGGCCTGCGCGAACCGGCCGACCCGCTGCGCCGCCGCGGTGTAGCCCGCCACCGAGCCGTCGTCGGCGACATCGCCGCTGACCAGCACCACGTCGATGCCCTCGACGAAGCGGGCGTCGTGCAGGATGCGGTCGAGCGAGGCCGCGGCGTCGACGCCGTCCTCGTCCCGACCGGTGCCGGTCAGGTGGACGTCGGACAGGTGCAGGATGCGGTGCGACGTGATCAGTTCTCGCCGCGCCGGGCACGCAGGCGCTGCAGCGCCTCCTCGAGGATGGCCGCGCCGTCCTCGTCGCTGCGCCGTTCCTTCACGTAGGCCAGGTGCGTCTTGTACGGCTCGTTGCGGGGCGCGTTCGGCGGCGCAGCCGACTCACGGCCGGCCGGGAACCCGCACCGCGGGCAGTCCCAGGTGTCGGGCAGGACGGCGTCCAGCGCAAAGGCCGGTTTGACCTCATGCCCGTTCGCGCAGAAGAAGGAGATGC
Source organism: Jatrophihabitantaceae bacterium (assembly GCA_036558905.1). Classification (GTDB taxonomy): domain Bacteria; phylum Actinomycetota; class Actinomycetes; order Mycobacteriales; family Jatrophihabitantaceae; genus DASXRA01. The sequence continues at coordinate 8,828 of DATBER010000047.1, forward strand.
GCTGCCGCGGTGCTGACTCGCCCCGCTCCTTCTCCCCCATCGGTCCAGCTCCGACCCGACTGCCGCGGATCGCACTGCCACCGGCCACGTCGTTATCTCCTCGGGATCACTCGGGAATTGCGGCGGACAGGTATGTCTAACTCAGCTGTTCTTGTACAGCAATCCCAGCCCGATGATGCAGATCGCCCACACGACACCCGCGATGACGGTCAACCGGTCCAGGTTGCGCTCGACAACCGACGAGCCGGACAGGTTCGAGTAGAACGAGCCGCCCAGCATGGACGACAGGCCACCGCCCTTGCCCCGGTGCAGCAGCACCAGGACGACGAGGAGCAGGCTGACCACAACCAGCACAACCGACAGCGCGAAGATCATTGACCGGCCTTAGTGGAGAAGCGGCGAGACATGCCGTGACAGCCTACCCTGTCGCCCTCGGTGTACCCGTCACGCGCCGTCAACTGGGCCTGGCCGCGAGCACGATGGTGGCGAACTCGGTGCCGTCCAGGCTTGCGCCTCCGACCAGGGCCCCGTCGATGTCGGCCTCCTTGACGATGTCGGCCGCGCTGGCCGCCTTGACCGACCCGCCGTACAGGATCCGCAGGCCGGCGGCCAGCTCGGGCGAGTACAGGTCGCCCAGGTGCGCGCGGATCGCCGCGCACACCTCCTGGGCGTCGGACGGCGTGGCGACCTTGCCGGTGCCGATCGCCCAGATCGGCTCGTAGGCGATGACGGTGCTGGCCGCCTGCTCGGCGGTGACGCCGGCCAGGGCCGCGTCGAGCTGCCCCCGGCAGTGCGGCACGTACTGCCCTTCCTCGCGGATCTCGTCGGTCTCGCCGACGCACAGGATCGGGGTCAGCTCGTGCCGGTACGCCGCCTTGAGCTTGGCGTTGACCGTGGCGTCGTCCTCGTGGTGGTACTGGCGGCGCTCGGAGTGCCCGACGATGACGTACGTGCACCCCAGCTTGGCCAGCATCGTGCCGCTGATGTCGCCCGTGTAGGCGCCGCCGTCGAAGGGCGAGAGGTCCTGGGCGCCGTAGCCGATAAGCAGCCGGTCACCGTCGACCAGGGTCTGCACGCTGCGCAGGTCGACGAACGGCGGGAGCACCACCACCTCGACGGCGTTGAGGTGCTCCTCCTTGAGGCTGAACGCGATCTTCTGGGTGAGCGCGATCGCCTCGAGGTGGTTCAGGTTCATCTTCCAGTTGCCGGCGATCAGCGGCTTGCGCGTAGGCGCCGCGGGCAATTCAGGCCTCCTCGAGTACGGCGACTCCGGGCAGGGTCTTGCCCTCGAGGTACTCCAACGAGGCCCCGCCGCCGGTGGAGATGTGCCCGAAGGCGTTGGCGTCCAGGCCGAGGGCCCGCACCGCCGCGGCCGAGTCGCCGCCACCGACCACGGTCAGCCCCGGCGCAGCCGCGACCGCCTCGGCCACGCCCTTGGTGCCGGCCGCGAACGGGGCCACCTCGAACACGCCCATCGGGCCGTTCCAGAACACGGTCTGCGCCTGAGCCAGCTCGGCGGCGAACGCCTTGACCGTCTGCGGGCCGACGTCCAGGCCCAACGTGGCGGCCGGGATCGCATCGGCGCTCACCGTCTGCGTCTCGGCGTCGTCGCTGACCTCGGCGGCCACCACGATGTCGGTGGGGAGGACGATCTTGTCGCCGCTGTCGACCAGCAGCTGCCGGCACGTCTCGACCTGGTCGTCCTCGAGCAGCGAGTCGCCGACCTCGTGGCCCTGGGCCTTGAGGAAGGTGAAGCACATGCCGCCGCCGACCAGGAGCTTGTCGACCTTGGGCAGCAACGAGTTGATGACGGCCAGCTTGTCGCTGACCTTGCTGCCGCCCAGCGCCACGACGTAGGGCCGCTTGGGGTCGCCACTGAGCTGGGTCAGCACGGCCAGCTCGTCACGGACCAGGTCGCCGCAGTAGTGCGGCAGCAAGGTGGCGATGTCGTACACCGACGCGTGCTTGCGGTGCACCGCCCCGAACGCGTCCTCGACGAACGCCCCGCCGTCGTCGTCGCCGCCGGTCAGGAACGACAGGCACTTGGCGAACGAGAGTCGCTCGGCGTCGTCCTTGCTGGTCTCGCCCGGGTTGAAGCGCACGTTCTCCAGCAGCAGCACCTCGCCGTTGCCGAGCTCGTTGGCCAGCAGCCGGGCGCTCTCACCGATCGTGTCGAGCGCGAAGTCGACCGGCTGACCCAGCAGCTGGGCCAGCCGGTCGGCCACCGGGCGCAGCGAGTACTGCGGGTCGGGGGCGCCCTTCGGCCGGCCCAGGTGCGCGGACACGATCACCCGCGCCCCGCGGTCGATCAGCTTGGTCAGCACCGGCAGCGACGCCCGGATGCGACCGTCGTCGGTGACCTTGCCGCCGTTGATCGGGACGTTCAGGTCGGAGCGGACCAGGATGCGGCGGCCCGCGACTCCGTGCCTGATCAGATCGTCGAGGGTGCGCATCGTCTGTTCCTACCGCCCTACAGCGAGGAACCGACCAGGGCGGTGATGTCGACGAGCCGGTTCGAGTAGCCCCACTCGTTGTCGTACCAGCCGACGACCTTGACCTGGTTGCCGATGACCAGGGTCAGCCCGGCGTCGAAGATGCACGAGGCGGGGTCGGTGACGATGTCCGACGAGACGATCGGGTCCTCGGTGTAGGTGAGCAGGCCCTTGAGCGGTCCCTCGGCGGCGGCCTGGTAGGCGGCCTTGACCTCGTCGACGGTGGTCTCGCGGCTGACCGTGACGGTGAGGTCGGTGGCCGATCCGGTGACGACCGGAACCCGCAGCGCGTAGCCGGTCAGCTTGCCGTTCAGGTTGGGCAGCACCAACCCGATCGCCTTCGCGGCCCCGCTCGACGTCGGCACGATGTTCTGCGCGGCGGCGCGGGCCCGGCGCAGGTCCTTGTGCGGGCCGTCCTGCAGGTTCTGGTCCTGCGTGTAGGCGTGGATCGTGGTCATCAGGCCCCGCTCGATGCCCAGGGCGTCGTCGAGAACCTTGGCCAGCGGGGCCAGGCAGTTCGTGGTGCATGAGGCGTTGGAGACCACCGTGTGCTTCGCCGGGTCGTAGTCGCCGTCGTTGACGCCCATGACGATCGTGACGTCCTCGTTCTTGGCCGGCGCCGAGATGACCACCTTCTTGGCCCCGCCGTTGTCGACGTGCACCCGCGCCTTGGTGGCGTCGGTGAAGAAGCCGGTGGACTCGATCACGACGTCGGCGCCGACATCGCGCCACGGCAGCTTGGCCGGATCGCGCTCCTCGAACGCCTTGAACGTATGACCCCCGGCGCTGATGGTGTCGGCCGTCGAGGTGACCTCGCCCGGGAAGCGGCCGAGGATGGTGTCGTAGCGCAGCAGGTGCGCGAGCGTGGCGTTGTCGGTGAGGTCGTTCACGGCGACGACCTCGATGTCGGCGCCGGACGCGACGGCGGCGCGGAAGAAGTTGCGGCCGATGCGGCCGAAGCCGTTGATGCCCACACGAACGGTCACTGCTCTGGCTCCTCGGATATTGCTTCACCGGACGGCGGGGCGACGGCGACCCGCCTCTCGAAACAGTAGCGGGCGCCGGGCCGCGGGCGGGGGTCGGGCGGAGCGGTCACCGCTTCCCCTCCCCTCCGACCGGATTCGCCCGGCGTGTCGTGGTCGGACCGGAGGGGAAGCGGGTGGGCCGAAGGCTCAGGGAGCCAGCATCTCCGGGGTGACGGCCGACTCGGTGTCCGGCACGCCCAGGTCGGCGGCCCGCTTGTCGGCCATGGCGAGCAGTCGGCGGATGCGGCCCGCGACGGCGTCCTTGGTCATCGGCGGGTCGGACAGCGCGCCGAGTTCTTCCAGCGACGCCTGCTTGTGCTCGAGCCGCAGCCGGCCGGCCTGCAGCAGGTGCTCGGGCGCATCGTCGCCGAGGATCTCCATCGCCCGCTCGACGCGCGCCCCGGCGGCCACCGCGGCGCGGGCCGACCGGCGCAGGTTGGCGTCGTCGAAGTTGGCCAGCCGGTTGGCGGTGGCCCGCACCTCGCGGCGCATCCGCCGCTCCTCCCAGGCCAGCACGCTGGCGTGCGCGCCGATACGGGTGAGCAGCGCGCCGATGGCGTCGCCGTCGCGGACCACGACCCGGTCGGAGCCGCGGACCTCGCGGGCCTTGGACGGGACACCCAGCCGCCGCCCCACCCCGACCAGGGCCAGCGCCGCCTCGGTGGACGGGCAGGTGATCTCGAGCGAGCAGGCCCGGCCGGGCTCGGTGAGCGAGCCGTGGGCCAGGAACGCCCCGCGCCAGGCCGCCTCGGCGTCGGCGATCCCGCCGGCGACCACGTGGTGCGGCAGGCCGCGCACCGGGCGCCCCCGCAGGTCGACCAGGCCGGCCTGCCGGGCCAGCCCTTCGCCGTCCTTGGTCACCCGGACCAGGTAGCGGCTGCCCTTGCGCAGACCGCCGCCGGCCACGATCTGCACCTCCGAGCCGTGACCGAAGATCTCGGCGATCTCCTTGCGCAGACGGCGCGCCACCGAGCCGGTGTCCAGCTCGGCCTCGATGACGATGTGCCCGCCCACCAGGTGCAGCGCGCCGGCGAAACGCAGCATCGTCGCCACCTCCGCCCGGCGCGAGGTCGCCCGCGAGACCTCGACCCGGCTCAGCTCGTCCTTGACCGCGGCGGTCATCGCCATCGGTCTGCCCTCCTTCACTGCCCGGCTCCGTCGAGTGCCGCCCGGTAGGCGGCCGCGAGGCGGGCCGGGTCGTGCCGCTCCGCACTGTCGTCTGCTGCGATGCTCGACAGTACGAGACGCGCGCCGATGTCGCTCGCGTAAGCGCGAAGCGACTGCTGGTCGAGTACCGAATCCGAGTCGGCGACGATCGCGTCGATGAACAGCCCGCCGTGCCGGTCCGCGTGCTCGCCCAGCACCCGCAGCAGTTCCTCGGGCGAGAAGTCGTCGGTCTCGCCGGCCTGCGGTACCAGATTGACCGTCACGATCACGGTGGCGGTCGTGGACGCGAGCGCTTTGCCCAGCTCGTGCAGCAGCAGGTGCGGGATGACGCTGGTGAACCACGAGCCCGGGCCGAGCACCACGACGTCGGCCTCGCGGACGGCGTCGACGGCGCTGGCGCAGGCCGGGGCACCCGGGGGCAGCAGCCGGATGCTGCGTACCCGCCCAGGCGTGCTGGCCACCGACGACTGCCCGCGGATGCGACGGGTCCGCACCGGATCGTCCGGGTCGAAGCGGTCGACCTCGGCGATCAGGTCGAGCGGCACCGGGCTCATCGGCAGCACCCGCCCGACGGCGCCGACCATCCGGGCCAGGTCGGCGAGCGCGCCCACCGGGTCGCCGGAGCATTCGAACAGCCCGGTCAGCAGCAGGTTGCCGATCGGGTGGCCGGCCAGCGCGCCGGAGCCGCCGAAGCGGTGCTGCAGCAGCCCGGCCCACCGCGCCTCGTCCGGTCCGGTGCCGGCCAGCGCGGTCAGCGCCATGCGCAGGTCGCCCGGCGGCAGCGTGCCCAGCTCGCGGCGGATCCGGCCCGACGAGCCGCCGTCGTCGGCCACCGTCACCACGGCGGTCAGGTCGGTGGTGAGCAGCCGCAGGGCGGACAGTGACGCGTGCAGGCCGTGCCCGCCGCCGAGCGCGACCGCGCGCAGCTCACTCACGGCCGAGGTCCCGGTTCACCACCGTCGCCCGCACGCCCAGGCCGGTGAGCCGGTCGGCCAGCTCGCGGGCGATGACCACCGAGCGATGCTTGCCGCCCGTGCAGCCCACGGCCAGCGTCAGGTAGTGCTTGCCCTCACGGGTGTAGCCGGCGCCGATGATCTCCAGCAACTCGGCGTACCGGTCGACGAACTCGCCCGCGCCCTCCTGCGACAGCACGTAGTCGCGGACCTCCTCGTCCTGGCCGGTCAGGTCGCGCAGCTCCGGGATCCAGAACGGGTTGGGCAGGAAGCGCACGTCGGCTACCAGGTCGGCATCGACCGGTAGGCCGTACTTGTACCCGAACGACACCACCGTCGCCCGCAGCACCGGCCGGCCCTCGAGCCCGCCACTGGTGAATGCCCGCTCGATCTCGCGGCGCAGCTCGTGGATGGAGCGATTGCTGGTGTCGATCACCAGGTCGGCCTCGCCGCGCAGCCCGGCCAGCAGAGCCCGCTCCGCGGTGATGCCGTCGACCAGCCGGCCCTCCCCCTGCAGCGGGTGCGCGCGCCGCACGTTCTCGAAGCGGCGCACCAGCACGTCGTCGCGGGCCTCGAGGAACAGCACCCGGGGACGCAGGCCGCGCTCGGCCAGGTCGCGAAGCACGCCGGTCAGGTCCGACGAGAAGGCCCGGCTGCGCACATCCATGACGACGGCGATTCGGGTGATGGCGCCCTGGGTCCGGCTGCCCAGCTCGACCATGGTGGCGATCAGCTCGGGCGGCAGGTTGTCGACGACGAAGAAGCCGAGGTCCTCGAGGCATTTCGCCGCAGTGCTGCGGCCGGCGCCCGACAAGCCGCTGACCACGACGGTCTCGAGGGCGCCGCGGATATCGGCGACTGGTTCGGTGTCCACGGATGTCCTATCCATCGGCCTCGTCGAGGATCTCACCCGTAGTGACGTTCACCGCGGGGGCTGTGGCCTTGGCCTGCTCGGCGAGCGCAGCCACGATCGCCTCGGCGGTGCGCCGCCCGATACCCGGCACCGCCTCGACCTCGTCGACGCCGGCCGCCCGCAGTCGCTTCAGTGAGCCGAACTGCCGCAGCAACGCCTTGCGCCGCGTCTCGCCCAGCCCGGGGATGCCGTCGAGCGCCGACGTGGTCATGGCCTTGGACCGCTTCTGCCGGTGGAAGGTGATGGCGAACCGGTGGGCCTCGTCGCGGACCCGCTGCAACAGGTACAGGCCCTCGGAGGTACGCGGCAGGATCACCGGGTACGCCTCGCCGGGCACCCAAACCTCCTCCAGCCGCTTGGCCAGCCCCACGAGGGCCACGTCGTCGATGCCGAGCTCTTCCAGGACGGCCTGGGCCGCGGCCACCTGCGGCGCCCCGCCGTCGACCACGAGCAGGTTCGGCGGGTAGGCGAACTTCTTGGGTCGGCCGGTCGACGGGTCGATGCCCGGGCGGGCAGCGTCTTCGGGGTCGGCCTCGACGTCGTCCACCCCGGCCTCGCCGGTGGCCACCCGCTCGTCCAGGTAGCGGGCGAAGCGCCGGCGCACCGCCTCGGCGATCCAGTCGGTGTCGCCGCCGGTGGTGCGCATCGAGAAGCGCCGGTACTCGCTCTTGCGGGCCAGGCCGTCCTCGAATACCACCATGCTGGCCACGACGTTGGTGCCCTGCACGTGACTGACGTCGAAGCACTCGATGCGCAGCGGCGCCACGTCCAGGTTGAGCGACTCCTGCAGTTCGGACAGCGCCTGCGACCGGGCGGTCAGGTCCGACGCCCGCTTGAGCTTGTGCTGGGTGAACGCCTGCGCCGCGTTGCGGGCCACCGTCTCCAGCAGCGCCCGCTTGTCGCCGCGCTGCGGCACCCGCAGCCGCACCCGTGATCCGCGGGCCCGGCTGAGCCACTCGGCCAGCACGTCGACGTTCTCCGGCAGCTCGGGCACGAGGATCTCGCGCGGGATCGAGCTGGCGTCCTCGCGAGCCTCGTCGGGACCGTAGAACTGCGTGACGAACAGCTCGACCAATGCGGGTGTGTCGAGCACGCCGTCGACGGTGGCCGAGCTGTCGATCACCCAGCCGCGCTGGCCGCGCACCCGCCCGCCCCGCACGTGGAACACCTGCACGGCCGCCTCGAGGTCGTCCTGGGCGAACGCGACGACATCGGCGTCGGTGCCGTCGCCGAACACGACGGCCTGCTTCTCCATCGCCCGGCGCAGTGCCTCGATGTCGTCGCGCAGCCGGGCCGCACGCTCGAACTCCAGCTCCTCGCTGGCGGCGGCCATCTCGCGCTCGAGCCGCTTGAGCATCTGATCGGTCTTGCCGGCCATGAAGTCGCAGAAGTCATCGACAATCCGTCGATGCTCGTCCGATGACACCCGCCCGACGCAGGGCGCACTGCACTTGCCGATATAGCCGAGCAGGCAAGGACGTCCGATCTGGGCGGCCCGCTTGAACACCCCGGCGCTGCACGTCCGGGCCGGGAACACCCGGAGCAGCAGGTCGAGCGTCTCGCGGATGGCCCAGGCGTGCGAGTACGGCCCGAAGTAGCGCACCCCCCTGCGCTTGGCGCCGCGCATCACCTGCAGGCGCGGGTACTCCTCGTAGAGCGTGACGGCCAGTGACGGGTAGGACTTGTCGTCGCGGTAGCGGACGTTGAACCGCGGATCGAACTCCTTGATCCAGTTGTACTCGAGCTGCAGCGCCTCGACCTCGGTCTGCACGACCGTCCACTCGACGCTGGCCGCCGTCGTGACCATCTGCCGGGTGCGCGGGTGCAACAAGGAGACGTCGGCGAAGTAGGAATTCAGCCGCTGCCGCAGGCTCTTCGCCTTGCCGACGTAGATGACGCGGCGGTGCTCGTCCCGGAACCGGTAGACGCCGGGCTCGACCGGGATGGTGCCCGGCGCGGGGCGGTAGGTGGACGGGTCGGGCACGGATTCGAGCCTAGCCAGCGGCGGCGACGACGCGACGTCACAAGCGGCTTCCGTTCCGCGGCGCGTCCCGGTAGGTTGCCGCAAACGCCCGATATCAAATCATTGCGAAGTGAACGAGATTGGAGCGGAAATGAGACACCGGCTCGCGGGGAAGGCGCGTCGCAACGGCGTGATCGCCGGCTTGCTCGTGATCGTGGCGGCCGTGATCGGCGCGCTGCTCGTGCAGAATTCGGCCGGCGCGTCCGGCACATCGACCCGGCAGGTGCAGTGGGACCTGGCCGGCCTCGGCTACCTGCCGTGGAGCGGGATCGACGGGGCGAACGGCCCGCAGACCAAGGGCGCCGTCCGCAGCTTCCAGTCCGACCGCTGCCTGGCCGTCGACGGGGTCGCCGGGCCGCAGACCGACGCCGCGCTGAGCTCGGCGGTCAGCAGCGTGCAGGGCAAGGTCGGCACCACGCGCGACGGCGCGTTCGGGCCGAAGACCAAGTCGGCCGTAATCGCCTGGCAACGCGCCCACAAGCTGACCGCCGACGGGCAGGCCGGCCCGGCCACGATGAAGGCGATGGGCCTGGCCCGCTCGGCGTCGTGCGGCGGCGGGGGCGGCGGTAGTGGCTCGTCGCTGGCCACCAAGGCGGTGTCGATCGCCAAGGCCCAGGAGGGCAAGCCCTACAAGTGGGGCGGCTCGGGGCCGAGCTCGTTCGACTGCTCCGGGCTGGTCTGGTACGCGTACTACCACGCCGGGCTGCACTGGTCGCGCACCACGGCCGAGGGCCAGCGTCACGACTACGCGCTGACCGAGGCGGTCGGCCACTACAGCCGGTCCGGCCTGCGGGTGGGCGACCTCGTCTATTGGGACACCGAGCACGCCGGTTACGCCACCCACGTGGGCATCTACGCCGGTGGCGACTCCATGATCGAGGCGCCGCACACCGGCGACGTGGTCAAGTCGATCAGCATCACCTGGTACGCCGACAACTACAAGTTCATGGGCGCCAACCGGCCGCACTGATCACAGCTCGGCTGTATACCCGTCGATCTCGGCCAGCAGCCGTTGCTGGCCGACATCGTCCAAGAACGACGCCCGCACGGCGGCTCGGGCCAGGTCGGCCACCCCGGACTCGTCCAGCCCGAGCAGTTCGGCAGCCACGCTGTATTCCGCGTTCAGCGTGGTGGAGAACATCGGCGGGTCGTCGGAGTTGATCGTGACCGGGACACCCGCTGCTACCAGGGCGGGCAGTGGGTGCTCGGCCAGCGACGGTACCGACCGGGTGCAGACGTTCGACGTCGGGCAGACCTCGAGCGTGATGCCGTTCTCGGCCAGGTGGGCCATCAACTGCGGGTCCTGGGCGGCGGCGATGCCGTGCCCGATCCGCTCGGCGCCCAGGTGCCGCACGGCGTCCCAGATCGTCTGCGGGCCGGTCGACTCGCCGGCGTGCGGGGCACTGTGCAGCCCGGCGGCGCGCGCCTTGGCGAAGTACGGGGCGAACTGCTCGCGCGGCACCCCCATCTCCGGGCCGCCCAGCCCGAAGCTGACCAGCGCGTCCGGCCGCTCGTGCAGGGACACGTCCAGGGTCAGCTCGGCGGCGGCCAGCCCGGCCTCGCCGGGGATGTCGAAGCACCAGCGCAGCACGATGCCGAAGTCCTGCTCGGCCCGCCGCCGGGCGTCCTCGATCGCCGCGCAGAACGCCTCGGCCGGCACCCCGCGGGTCACCGTCGAGTACGGCGTCACGGTCAGCTCGGCGTAGCGCACGTTCTGCCCGGCCAGGTCGCGGGCCACCTCGTAGGTCAACGTCCACACGTCCTCGGGCGTGCGGATCAGGTCGACGACGGTCAGGTACACCTCGATGAAGTGCCGGAAGTCGGTGAACGTGAAGTACTCGGCCAGCTTGTCCGGGTCGGGCGGCACGGGCGTCGAGCCCTCGTGCCGGGCGGCCAGCTCGGCGACGGCGCGCGGCGAGGCGGAGCCCACGTGGTGGACGTGCAGTTCGGCTTTCGGTAGCCCTTCGATGAAGTCAATGAGCGACATCTCGCGATCCTGCCACAAACTCTGACACGAGCGCGTCAGATTTTCGCCGCGCTCACCAGCGAGCGTGCACCAGCGGCCGGATCCGCTCGTCGTACAGCTCGGCGATGGCGGCGAGCGTGGCCGCGTCGAGTGGCGGCAACGCGGCCGCGGCCGCGTTGCCCCGCGCCTGCTCGATGTTGCGCGCGCCCGGGATCACCGACGTGACGGCCGGCTGGTCGATGATCCAGCGCAGGGCGGTCTGGGCCGCGGTGGCGCCGGACGGGGCGAGCGCCGAGAACTCGCGGGCCGCGTCGACCCCGGTGTCGAAGTCGACGCCCGCGAACGTCTCGCCCACGTCGAAGGACTCGCCGTGCCGGTTGAACGTGCGGTGATCGTCGGCGGCGAAGGTCGTCTCGTGGGTGTACCGGCCGGAAAGCAGCCCCGAGGCCAGCGGTACCCGGGCCAGGATGCCGACTCCGGCCCGGGCTGCCGGCGGCAACACCTGCTTGAGCGGCTTCTGCCGGAACGCGTTCAGGATGATCTGCACGCTGGCCACGCCGGGCCGGGCGATGGCGTCCAGGGCCTCGGACACCTTCTCGACGCTGACGCCGTAGGCGGCGACGCGCTGCTCGGCCACCAGGGTGTCGAGCGCGTCGTACACCTCGTCCGTCTGGTAGACCACCGACGGCGGGCAGTGCAGCTGCACCAGGTCGAGTGTGTCGACGCCCAGGTTGCGGCGCGAGCGGTCGGTCCAGGCCCGGAAGTTGTCCAGGGTGTAGTTGCCCGGTTCCTGGGCCACCCGGCGGCCCATCTTGGTGGCGACCGTCAGCGGATGGTCCGGGTTGGCCTTGCGCCACGCGCCGATCGTCTGCTCGCTGCGGCCGTCGCCGTAGACGTCGGCGGTGTCGAACAGGGTGACGCCGGCTCCGGCCGACGCGTCGAGCACGGCCAGGGCGGTAGCCTCGTCGACGTCACCCCAGTCGGCGCCGAGCTGCCAGGTGCCGAGACCGACGACGGACACCGAACGGCCGGTGCGGCCGAGGATTCGCTGCTCCACGGGTACGAAGCTACGGGCATCTGCCCCTGGGAAGAGACCCGGATCCACCCGGACGGCGACGCGCCGAGGCACCCGGCGCCGCGATACTCCGGCCATGGGAGTGGTGATGGTCCGCGGTCTCGGTAAGCGCTACGCCGAAGGCGCGTGGCAGAACATTCGCGACCTGCGCGACGCCGGCACGACGATACTGCTCAGCACTCACTACATGGACGAGGCGCAGGCGCTCGCCGACCGGGTCGCCGTAATGGCCGCCGGTCGCATCGTGGCCGAGGGGACGCCGGCCGCGCTCGGCGGCCGCGACAACGCACGGGTTCGCCCAGCACAAGGGCGTGGCCAGTGGCCAGCTCGCCGTGCTGCTCGCCGGGGGAGTGCTCGGCGCGCTCGTCGGCGTCCGGCGCTTCCGGTGGGATCCGCGGCCAGAGTAGCTAGTGTCCCGCGCCGGGAATCTAGCGGGCGGCCGCCTTGGCCCGGGTGCGCGTGGCCGGCTTGGCGGCGCCCGTCTTCGGCGCGGCCCGCTTGGCGGGCGACTTGGCCGCCGGCTTGGCCCTGGGCTTGCTCGCCGGCTTCGGCTCAGGCAGGTCGAGCATGTGCCGCAAGAACCGGCCGGTATGCGACGCCTCGACGTCGACGATCTGCTCCGGAGTGCCCTCGGCAACCACCGTGCCACCGCCCGAACCACCCTCGGGGCCCATGTCGACGATCCAGTCGGCGGTCTTGATCACGTCGAGGTTGTGCTCGATAACCAACACGGTGTTGCCCTTGTCGACCAGCGAGTGCAGCACGCCGAGCAGCTTGTTGACGTCCTCGAAATGCAGCCCGGTTGTAGGTTCGTCCAACACGTAGATCGTCCGGCCGGTCGAGCGCTTCTGCAGCTCGGAGGCCAGCTTGACCCGCTGCGCCTCGCCGCCGGACAGCGTCGGGGCCGGCTGGCCGAGCCGCACATAGCCGAGCCCGACATCGACGAGCGTGTCGAGGTGCCGGGCGATGCGGCTGATCGGCTTGAAGAACTCGGCGGCCTCATCGATCGGCATCTCGAGAACTTCGCTGATCGTCTTGCCCTTGTAGTGCACCTCGAGCGTCTCGCGGTTGTACCGGGCGCCCCTGCACACCTCGCACGGCACGTAGACGTCGGGCAGGAAGTTCATCTCGATCTTGATGGTGCCGTCGCCGGCGCAGTTC
>DATBER010000048.1:0-5908 GCA_036558905.1 Jatrophihabitantaceae bacterium
ATAAAAGGTACCCCGGGGATAACAGGCTGATCTTCCCCAAGAGTCCATATCGACGGGATGGTTTGGCACCTCGATGTCGGCTCGTCGCATCCTGGGGCTGGAGTCGGTCCCAAGGGTTGGGCTGTTCGCCCATTAAAGCGGCACGCGAGCTGGGTTTAGAACGTCGTGAGACAGTTCGGTCCCTATCCGCCGCGCGCGCAGGAGATTTGAGAAGAGCTGTCCTTAGTACGAGAGGACCGGGACGGACGAACCTCTGGTGTGCCAGTTGTTCCGCCAGGAGCACTGCTGGTTAGCTACGTTCGGAAGGGATAACCGCTGAAAGCATCTAAGCGGGAAGCTCGCTTCAAGATGAGATCTCCCATCCTTTATGGAGTAAGGCCCCCGGCGAGACCACCGGGTTGATAGGCTGGAAGTGGAAGTGCGGACTAACGACGCATGGAGCTGACCGGTACTAATAGGCCGAGGACTTGCCACATACTTCTTGCCGGCTTCGGCCGGTGATTGCTACGCGTCCACTGTGCGGTTCCCGAGGTGCGGTCCCCGTCGGCTACGGCGGTGCGGGCCAGACATCTCAATAGAGTTTCGGCGACCATAGCGAGAGGGAAACGCCCGGTCCCATCCCGAACCCGGAAGCTAAGCCTCTCAGCGCCGATGGTACTGCGCGGGCCACTGCGTGGGAGAGTAGGACGTCGCCGGACATAACTTCTGACGAGGGCCACCGGCATTGCCGGTGGCCCTCGTCCTTTTTGATCTGGGAGTTCGGGTGACTGATAACGCCGGTGGGCGGGCGGGCCATCGTGATGGTGGCGGCCGGCCGCGGAAGTCGGCCGAGGTGTGGCGTAACGGCGCGAAAGGCGCAGCTCGGGGTAAGCCAGCGCGTACTGATGACCGCCGAGGTGCGCCGCGCGGCGTCGACGACCGTCGTAGCTCTGCCGGCAGCGATGGCCAGGACCGGCGTGGTGCTGGCGAGGACCGGCGGGGGAGTGACCGCCGTAGCGGGCATCGTCGAGACGCGGGGCGCTCGGCCGGGCAGGAGCCGCGGCGTGGGGTCGCCGGCCGGCGGGCGGACACCGCGGAGCGGCCCGGTTCCACCGGGCGCGGTTCGTCGGATCGCGGTGGTTCGTCGGGACGTAGCGGTGACGGACGCAGTGCGGTTCGCGCTAGGCGGTCAGGCACCGAGCGGGACGGCGCGCACCCGCGTCGGGCGGCGGAGCGAGTGGCCGGACGGTCGCCAGCGGCTCGGCCGAGTTCTGGCCGGCCCGACTCGGGCCGGCGAGGACGCGACGTGCCGGACGCTTTGAACGCGGACGATGCCGACCCGCGTCGGCTGGACCCGTCGGTCCGATCGGAGTTGCGGACGCTGAGCAAGCCGAACGCGGAGCAGGTAGCTCGGCACCTGGTAGCCGCTGGGGACTTGCTGGACATCAATCCGGAGAAGGCGCTCGCGCATGCGCGGGCGGCGCGGGCGCGCGCGGCCCGAATTGCGGTCGTGCGGGAGGCCGCCGGTATCGCGGCATATCGCGCCGGCGAGTGGGCCGAGGCGCTGAGCGAGTTGCGTGCGGCCCGGCGAATCTCCGGCGACCCTCGGGATCTGGCGATGATGGCTGATTGCGAGCGGGCGCTCGGGCGGCCCCAACAGGCCATCCGGATGCTGCGCGATCCCGACGTCAGGCGGTTGGACGCCGAGACGCACGCCGAACTGCTGATCGTGGTGGCCGGGGCTCGGCGCGATCTCGGTCAGCTCGATTCGGCGCTGGGCGTGCTGGCCAAGGGCGGGCTCGACCCCGCGAAGCCGCCGGCGGGCGCCGTGCGTCTGTGGTACGCGTACGCCGACGCACTCGTCGCGGCGGATCGTCCCGACGAAGCCGCCCGCTGGTTCGCGGCTAGCGCAGCGCTGGACGCCACGGGCGAGACCGACGCCGCGGAACGGGCGGCCGACCTGGCCTAAATCCGTTGTCCACAGGGCTCAGCGTTATCCACAGACGGCGAATCGGCTCAGCAGGCGACGCCGGCGGCTGTGAGCATGGGTTCATGACCGAACAGTCGCGAGCGTCCGCAGACAATCAGGTGCTACTGCGCGGATTGCTCGCCGTGGAGCCGCACACTCGCATCTTGCCCAGTGGCGACGAGCTGTGCTCGTTCCGGCTGACGGTGCCGCGCCCGGAGTCGAGCCACGGGCGGGCGCGTTCGGACAGCATCGATTGCGCCACCACGCGGACCGGCGCCCGGAAAGCCATCGGCCGCTGTGCACCAGGCGAGCGCGTCGAGGTGTCCGGCAGCCTGCGGCGACGATTCTGGCGGGCGGGCGGCGGCGCGCCAGCCAGCCGTTACGAAGTCGAGGTCACCCGGGTACGGCGGCTCGATACTTCCTCGAAGCCGAGAGGAGCCGCGACTGGACGCTGATCAGAGTTCGTCGACGAACCGGCGCATGACCAATCCGGACGCGGGCTTCGGCGTGAACAGGGTCGACTTGCGAGGCATCCGTGCCCCGGCTGCGGCGACGGCCGCGACCGCGGCCACCGGCGTGGGGCGCAGCAGAACGGCAGTACCCGCCGTGCGCTGGGCCTCGGCGAGGGCGTCGTCCACGCTGTGGGCGTAGTCGACAGTGTCCACGCTGTCGGCGAGCTGCCAGATCCCCTCGACCAGCACCCGGTGCAGCGCGGTCACGTCCAGCTCGGCGAGCGCCTGCGGTTCGCCGGGGGCATGGGCGGCCTGGGTGAGCGAGGCACCCGGATCGTGCAGCACGAAGGCGCCGTGTGCGTCGGCCAGTACAGCGGCGAAGCCGGCCACCCCGGCGATGGCCTCCAGCGCCTCAGGCACGCTGTCGGCCGGCTGGACGTCGCAGGCCGAACGCGCCTTGGCGACCGCGGTCGCGAGGGGCAGGCCGACTATGACCCGATGGATGGGGTGTACCTGGGGTCCGTAACTGGACGAATCCACGAGCAACGTCAGGCCGCGATCCCAGGGGCCCGGTCCGCGGTCGGCACGTAGCTTGCGCTGCAGCTCGCGGTAGGTCGCGTAACGGTGGTGGCCGTCCGCGATAAGCGCGCGGCGATGGCTGAGGTCGTCGGCGACCGCGGCGTGTTGTTCGACCGTGGGCAACCGCCAGAGACGATGTACTGTGCCGTCCGGCGTCGTGGCCGTGGCGATCGGGTCGGTGGTGTCGACGTCGCTGACGAGCTGCGATGCCGCCCCGCCGCCGTCGTACACCAGGTAGATCGGCTCGAGATTCGCTTCGGTGGCGCTCATCAGGGCGAGACGGTCGGCGACCGGGCCAGCCATGGTGTTCTCGTGCGGCAGGATCACGCCGTCGGCAGGGTCGCGCAGCTCGATCGCGCCGAGCAGCCCGCGGGTCGGGCCGCCGTCAGTGGGCCGCATCTCGTAGACGTACAGCGCCGGATCGTCGTCGGGTGAGAGCAGCCCGGATGCGACATGGTCGGCGAGCCGGTCGGCGGCCAGGGCATAGGCGTCGGCTCCGCCCTCGGCTCGCGGGAGGATGACGCCGACCGCGTTGTCCGGGTCATCGGCGAGCAGCTGGGCCCGTAGCGATTCGTCGATAACGTCATAAGGGGGGCAGAGCAGGGCGCCGAGACGGTCGGAACCGACGGTCGGACGCAGCGCCCGGAATGGGGCCAGGGACAGGCCGGAAGCGACGGAGGTGGGGGGAGCGCTCACGGCACCGGATCGTACGCAATAGTCCAGGTGGGCGACCGCGCTGTGCGGCGCATAAGTCGTAAGAGTGAGGAGGACCATGTCGGCAGCCCGGCTGCTGGCCAGCGCTGAGCCGCTGGCTCGTCACTACGACGTCGCGTTGTTGGACCTCGATGGCGTCGTCTACATCGGCGCGAACGAGGTACCGGGCGCGGCGGCGGCGCTGGCCGCGGCCCGCCGAGCGGGTATGCGGCTGGCCTTCGTCACCAACAACGCGTCGCGTCCCCCACGTGCGGTCGCCGCGCACCTGACCGGGCTGGGCATCGAGGCAACTGCGGACGAGGTGATCACCTCGGCCCAGGCGGCCGCGCACTATCTGGCCGACCGGCTGCCGCTGAGGTCGCGGGTGCTGGTCGTCGGCACCACTGGCCTGGTCGAGGCACTGACCGAGCGCGGTCTAGTGCCGGTCTTCTCTGCCGACGACGAACCGGCCGCAGTCGTGCAGGGCTACTCGGCCGACACAGATTGGCGGATGCTCGCCGAGGGCGCCGTGGCGATCCGGCGGGGGCTCCCCTGGATCGCCACCAATCTTGATGCCACGGTCCCGTCGCCGCGCGGGCCGCTGCCCGGCAACGGCTCGCTGGTGGCCGCCCTGCAGCACGCCACGGGCGTGACGCCAGCCGTGACCGGTAAGCCCGATCCGACGATGCATCGTGAGACGGTCGAGCGATCGGGTGCGCGAAGTCCGCTGGTGGTCGGCGATCGGCTGGACACCGATATCGAGGGCGCGAACGCCGTGGGCTGCGCCAGCCTGCTGGTGCTGAGTGGCGTGACAACCCCTGCTGAACTGCTGGGCGCGCCCGCAGTTCATCGTCCTGGTTATCTCGCTCGCGACCTCGGCGGCCTGCTCGTCGCACACCCCGCGCCGGTCGAGACCGAAGGCCGGTTCGCTTGTGGCGCCTGGACCGTCACCGTGCGGCGCCAACGGTTGCACCTGGCTGGAGCGAGCGACGGCGACGGCAGGCTCGATGCCCTGCGGGCGCTGTGCGTTGCGGCATGGGCGAGCGCGGTCACGGCGTGTGTCGCCGACGACGCAGCGGCCGCGTCCGCGCTGACCGCGCTCGGCTTGGGCTGAGATGTGCGGCGGGGCCGGAACTCGGGTCCGGGTGGCTCGGGGCGGGTCAGAAGATCGACCGGAGTTTGAGCAGGTCGAAGACGTTGGCGTCGACCCGAAGCTTGCCGGTCGCCCAGGCGTTGGCGAAGTTCAGCTCGCCCGACGTCAGTTTGATGAGGTCGTCGCTGGCGAGGCTGAGCCGGATCTGCGCATCGGACTTCTCGACCTGCCGGATGTCGCGCAGTTCGCCGTCGCGCAGGTGGCCGGCGAAGATGACACCGAGGTCGCGCAGCGAGCAGCTGAGCGAGCGGTCGAGCACTACCTTCTTGCGCTGCTGCGCGTCGACGGCGCCCAGGCGCGCCGCGAGGTCGTGGAACGCCTTCTCGCACTCCTCGACGGTCGCCATTCAGATTCCTCCTGCGCGTCCACGGCAACGTCGCGACGGTACCGGACTCGCCGACGGTACCGTCGGTAGCGTTAGTGGGCCGCGTCAGGCCGTCGTGGCAGGATCAGGAGGCGAAGCGTTGTCGGTAGATCAGCCGCTCGAGCCATCGGCCAGTGGTCCCGGGGGCGGATCCGAGCGGTCCGGGTCCGTCCATCTGTCCGGGCCGATGGGTGAGTCGGCGCCGCTCGACGCGGACGCCCATCCGACCCCGAGGGCTGATTCAGCGGTGCGACCGGTCGCGCCAGCGGGGGGAGATGACGCGGCGGCGGTGAGCGAGGCGCCGGCGGAGGATTTGCGCCTGGGTGAGTCGGCCGACGATCTGCAGCCGGGCGAGGAGGCGGCCGAAGCGAGCGAGTCGGGTGAGCTAGTGACGCCGGCCGCCGACGTGGACAAGCCCGCGGCCGTTGAGCTGGCGCCGGATGAGAGCACGAGTGGCTCGGCTGAGGCCGGGTCGACCAGCGCGGATGAGTCGGTCGAGTCGGTGCCGGGCGATCTGGTCGACTCCGCCGAGGGGCCGGCCGGCGCCCCCGCGGAGGCAGCACCCGCGGAGGCAGCACCCGCGGAGGCGGTGTCCGATGCCGCGGTGTCAGGCACCGGGGTGGAGTCGGTGCCGAATGTCGAGTCCGGCGTCGAGTCCGGCGTCGAGTCCGGCGTCGAGTCCGGCGTCGAGTCCGGCGTCGAGTCCGGCGTCGAGTCCG
>DATBER010000049.1:0-36904 GCA_036558905.1 Jatrophihabitantaceae bacterium
GCCCGGGATGAGCAACGCGGGGCCCAGCCCCTGCAGGACCCGGCCGGCAAGCAGCACCGGCACGGACGGCGCGACGCCGCAGACCAGCGCGCCCGCGCCGAACAGGCCGACGCCGAGCAGGAACACGCCCTTGCGGCCGACCCGGTCGCCGAGCACGCCGCCGGCCACGAGCAGGCTCGCGTAGACGAGCACGTACGCGTCGACGATCCACTGCAAGCCGGTCGGCCCGGCCGGCAGCTCGCGGCCGATCGTCGGCAGTGCGACGCTCACGACGGTTGTCGACAGCACGGCGAGGAACTGCGCGCATCCCGCCACCGCGACGGTGAGCCAGGCACGATCGGTCATGACTCCACGATGCGCGCGGATCCGACGAGAAGTCCAACAACTAGTTCTTGTCCTATCTAGAATCGTCAGTTATGGAACTGCGTCAGCTGCAGTACTTTCTCGCCGTGGTCGAAGAGGCCAGCTTCACCCGGGCCGCGGCCCGCGTGCATGTCGCTCAACCCGGCGTGAGCGCGCAGATCCGCCAACTCGAACGCGAGCTCGGCCAGGAGCTGCTCGACCGGACCGGCCGAACGGTCCGGCTGACCGACGCCGGCGCGGCCGTCGTCCCGTACGCGCGGGCGGCGCTCGACGCGGTCGCCGGAGCGCGGCAGGCGGTCGACGAGCTGACCGGGCTGGTGCGCGGGAAGGTCACGCTCGGGTCGGTCGGGTCGATCGCGTCGATCGACCTGCCCCGCCTGCTGGCCGACTTCCGCCGGCTCCATCCGTCGGTCGAGATCAGCCTGTGGGAGGCCAACTCCGCGGATCTGGTCGCGGCCCTGAACGCCGGCGGGATCGATGCAGCGATCGTCGGACTGGCCGCGCCGGCGCTGTCCGGCATCCGGACGCAAATCGTCGCCGACGAACCGATCGTCGCCGTCGTCGGCCCGGGCGGCCCGTTCGCCGACCGGGACGCGATCCGGTTGACGTCGCTCCGAGATCGGCCGTTGATCACCCTGCCCCGGGGCAGCGGCCTGCGCTCCTACCTCGACGACGCCTGTGCCGGCGCGGGCTTCACGCCGCGGATCGCGTTCGAGGCCAGCGATCCGCGATCGCTGATCCAGTTCGCGCGGCACGGCCTCGGCATCGCCATCCTTCCGGCGTCGATCGCCGGCGCCCACCCGGGCCGGCTGCACACCGTGGCGATCACCCGGCCGCGGCTGCGCGGCCGGCTGGCGCTCGCCTGGCGATCGTCCGGACCCGCCAGCCCGGCCGGACGGGCGTTCGTCGCCCACGCCCGGACGGCGCTCGCCCGGGCCGGCTGACGATCACGTTCCCGCGTGGTGCAGCGTCGCGTAGATGCCGTAGACGGCGAACGCACATGCCCCGACGGTGAGCAGCAGGTCGGTGACGCGCAGCCGGTGGTGCCGCGCCGCGAACCGCGGGTAGACGACGAAGACGACGAGCTGGCTGAGCCACAGGGCGACCAGCGAAGGCTTGAGCAGGTCGTTGTAGAACCGTTCCGGGTTGATGAGCGTGACCGGTGCGGTCAGCACCAGCACGGCCGCGAGTACGCCGATCACCGTACGCAGGGGTTTGGCCGTGATGGCGTGGAGCACCCGGCTCAGCGCGACGTACTCGACCAACATGACTCCGGCGACACTGACCGCTACCCCGATCCCGATCGCGAGCGCGAGCGGGCGGCCCGAGAACACCTGCGCTATCGACATTCCCGGTATGGCGGCCCGCGTGAACGCCGGGTTCTGCGCGAGCGGGAACACCGCGGCCGTCACCCCGGCGGCCACGAGAACGGTGCCGCCGACCATGCCGCGGCGTACGGTGCTCGCCGGACGGCGCACCTCGCCACCCAGGAACAGCGGCAGGCTGCCACACACGTAGAGAAGGGCGATCTGCCCGGTGGCACTGGTCAGCCCGGTGGACGGCGCCCGTAGCGCGAATGCGCCCGTCGGCGCGTCATGTCCGATCGTCACGGCGGCCAGCGCACCGACCAGTACCAGCTGCCCAATCGCCATACCGCCGAGTACGGCGAGCGTTGCCGTGCGCCCGGCGAGCATCACGGCCGCGAGCGCGACCGGGATCGCGACCTCCAGCAGTGACTGATAGGGCTTGACGGCCGGCGTGACCGCAGGCAGTACGTCGTAGACGATCGAGGCGGTTGTGTAGATCAGGTAGAGCGCGTAGCTCGCGATCCACAGGCCGGCCTGCAGAAGCGCTGTTCGCCGGCCCGCGGCCGCATACACGAATCCGTACAGGCCGCCGGGCCCGGCGACGTCACGGGCGTACCTGAGCCACAGCAGCAGCGGGATGCCGAACACCACGGCGCCCGCAATCGACACGAGGCCCGCCGCCGCGCTGGCGTCGTCCAGGATGGTCGGCACATACAGCGCGGCGAGCGCGAGCGGCCCGCCGAGCGAGACGATCACCACCCCGAGGAATGGGATCGTCCCGATCGGACGGCCCGCTCCGCCCGTGACCGACGGCGCCGGTGGTTGCCGGTCGGAGCCTTGCAGCAGGCCAGGGACGCCGGCGCCTACAGCGGTCATGCCCAGCCGCCGCCTCCGCCGCCGGCCGAGGACGAGCTAGGCGAGGACGAACTGGGCGAGGACGAACTGGGCGACGATGCGCTGCCGCTGCCCGAACCCTCGATCGGCTGACCGGACGGGGCCAGCAGCCACCACTTCGCACCGAAGTTGTCACTACCCTGACCGTTCGTGTCCCCGGCCTTGGTGTCCTCGAGGTACGTGTACAGCGGGTGCCCGTTGTAGACGACCTGCTTGGACCCGTCGGATCGGGTCAGGGTCGTGATGCTTGCCTGCGCGTCCCCGGAGACGGTGGGCGTGCCCTTAACCGTCAGCGGCGGCCAGAACGACGCACACCCGCCGCTGCAGTTGGATTTGGTCGCGGTGTCGGAAGCGAACACGTACAGCGACTTTCCGGAGGAGGTGGTGAGGAACGTGCCTAATGGCCCACTGTGCGTCTCCACCGTGGCCGCCGCCGCACCGCTACCGCCACTGCCCGCTGCGCCGGTCGAGGCGGGCGAGCTTGACTTCGAACTGCTGCTGCACGCCGCGACGAGAGCGGCCGCGGCGAGCACTGACCCTGCCGCCGTTGCGCCCTTGAACGCGGCGCGACGTGAGATTGTGATCACGCTACTTACCTCTTCTCAAGCCCAGCAGTCCTTCCGCCGGCTTCTCAAGACGACACGCGATACTGCAGCGAATGGTTCACCGGCCGATGTCGTCTGCGTCACGCAGCGGACCGCGCCGACTGACTGTCCACAGTGGACAGACATCGCTCCCTACTCGGCAGCGACGGGGAGGTGCCGCACAACGTCGACGACCACAGCCGATGCGTCGAACGGGATTGCGTGGCTGCTTCCCGGCGCGACGGCGAACCCGGCGCCCGGGATGAGAGCTGCGAGCCGCCGCGCGGCCGCCGGGAATATCGGATCGCTCTCGGATCCGGCGACGACAGTGGTCGGCACGGTCAGAGCGGCGACCGCGCGGCGGTCGAGGTGCTCGCCCGCGTCCAGCTCGCTCACGATCGCCGCGGCGTGGCGGCGGACCTCGTTGCGCCAGCCGGCGCCGGCGTCGTCGTAGGCCGACGAACCGTCGCGGCGCGCGAGCGCCCAGCGCAAGAACCGCTCGGCGCCGGCTTCCGCCCGGCCGAGGCGGCCGAGCAGCGTCGCCCCCAGGACGGCGCGCACCATGGCCGGACGAGGGTGCTGCTTCGCGCGGAACGGTGGCTCGAGCAGCACAAGTCCCGCCACAAGCCGCGAATGCCGGCAGGCCAGCTCGAGTGCGATCACCGCGCCCATGCTCCATCCGACGACGAGCACCGGACCGGCGCCGAGCCGCGTGAGGACGACGGCGGCGTCGTCGGCGTGCCGACGCGGGTCTCTCGGTGGCGGCGCCGTCGAGTCGCCGAAGGAGCGCCGGTCGTAGTCGATGACGCGGTGCGTCGTGGCGAGCGCGTCGGGCACCCGCCCCCACAGCATCGGCGCCGTGCCGTGGATCAGCAGGACTGCTGCACCTCGCCCGCGGTCACGCACGACCAGGCTCGCGCCATCGACCTGTACGCGACTCGGTTCCATTTCGGCCGCCTCCCCATTTCGAGAAACCGTGCGTATCGCGATATGGCCGAAGCGTACACGCCGTCCCAAATTTGGCGATGCACCGCGTATCATCAGCGCCGATGGCACGCAGCTACCGCATGAACAAGCGGGCCGAGCGGCAGGACGAGACACGGCAGCGCATCGTCGAGGCCGCCGTCCAGCTGCACCAGACGATCGGCCCGGCGGCGACCACCTTCACCGACATCGCCCGCCTCGCCGATGTCGGGCGGGTGACCGTGTACCGGCACTTCGCCGACGAGGCCTCTCTCGCCCGAGCCTGCAGCGGCCACTACTTCGCGCAACATCCACCGCCCGACCCCGAGCGATGGGCATCGATCGCCGAACCCGGTGAACGGCTGCGTGCGGCGCTGACCGACAGCTACCGCTACCACCGCTCGACCGAGGCGATGATGACCCGCGCACTGGCCGACTCCCGCGAGCATCCGGTGATGCGGCCCTACCATGCCCATTGGCGGCGGGCCGCCGACGTCCTCACGACGCCCTTTCGCGCGCGCGGACGGCGGCGAACCCTGCTACGCGCGGCCATCGGCCTGGCGATCAGCTTCGACACGTGGCGCACGCTCGTCCGCGATCAGGGCCTCGCCGACGACCAGGCCGTCGACGTGGCCATGCGCCTCGCTCTGGAGCCGCCCCCGACTCGACGGGGCTAGCGGGCCGGTTCGTCGGCGGCGCAGCGGAATCCCAGATGGCCCGACGCGCTGTCGGGCGTGTTGTGGGTGCGCGCGGCGACCCGGTACCGGTTGCAGTACGAGACGTGGCACAGGTACGAGCCCCCGCGCATCACGCGCGTCGAGCCGGTGGACGGGCCGCGCGGATTGACCCGGGTGGCGGGCGACTCGGCGGCGTGCCAGTCGGCGCTGAACCAGTCGGCGCACCACTCCCAGACGTTGCCCGACGTGTTGTAGAGGCCGAAGTCGTTGGGGCGGAACGCGTCGACCGGCGCGGTGCCCAGATACCCGTCGGCGCCGGTATTGACGCGCGGGAATTCACCCTGCCAGGTATTGCACCGGTGCTTGCCCCGAGGCGTGAACTCGTCGCCCCAGGGGTAGGTGCCGCGGTCGAGCCCGCCGCGCGCGGCCCGCTCCCACTCGGCCTCGGTCGGCAGCCGCTTGCCGGCCCAGCGGGCGTACGCGGTGGCGTCGGCCCACGAAACGTGCACGACCGGATGGTTGGCCAGCCGGGCGACCGACGACGAGGGTCCGAACGGGTGCCGCCAGTCGGCGCCGGTGACCCCCAGCCACCACGGCGCGCCGGGCACGTGCGCGTCCATGACGGAATCCCGATCGGCCGGATGGACCAGCTGCACGAACACGAACGACCAGCCGAACCGCTCGGCCTCGGTGACGTATCGCGTCGCCTTCGCGAACGTGGCGAACTGGCTGTTGGTGACGGCCTTGGCGTCGATGCGGAACGGATCGACGGTGACCTCGCGGACCGGGCCCTCGCCGTCGCCGGGGAACACGTCCGGGGCATCGCTGCCCATCCAGAACGTTCCGCCCGGGATCGCGACCATGCTCCGAGTGACGTCGAGCGGATCCCGATCGGGAACCTCGAAGGTGGCGCTCGCCCGGGCCGCCGGTTCCGAGTGGTCGGCGCCCGGGGCGCAGCAGGCGCTCATCGCCGCCCGGCCCGGTTGACGTCCGGCCGGTAAGGAACCCAGAGCCGCCTCGGCGCGGGGTCGCGGTAGCGAATGCCTGCCTCCTCGGGTACTTGCCAGTAGCCGCGACTCATCGTAGTGACGCCCGGGGGACTGCTTTCACGGTCGACGGTCAGGCCGGGCCGGCGAGTGCGCGCAGCGCCGGCAGGGCCGCCGTCATCGCGGCCTCGCCCGCCCGCAGATAGTGGTCGGCGAGATGGATGTCACGCCACGTGCCCGGCCCGAACACCGGGGTGACCGGCACGTCGGCCAGTGCGGTCTGGCGCTCAGCCTGGCTGAGTGATGCGAGCTCGAGCGACTCGACCACCACGTCCCGGTCCGCGCGGTGACGCCTCGGGACAACCTGCGCTCCCGGCCAGGCCGGCAGCGTCTCACGTCCGAGCAGGTTGATCGCCACGGTGATGTCGACGGCCTGCGGGTCGAGGCCCCGCACCGGCACCGGCGCGAGCACGACGGCATCGACCAGGCGCTGCTCGCCGCGCCGGACCGGCGGGTACAGCCCGGGCACGGTCATCCCGGCGACCAGCGCATCGGCCACCGGACCGCTGCTGATCGGCGCGGCCCGCCGTCCGGCCAGATCGGCGGTCAGCACGACGAGCGGGACGGCCAGGTCCTCGAACCGCGCCTCCCCCGTGGTCGCGCGGGCCAGTCGCTCGAGGCGAGAGGCGCCCCGCCGTTCGCCGGCCACCACCCCCTCGCGGTAGATCGCCCGCACCGCGTCCTCGTCGAACGAGCTCCGGAGGATCTGCTCGATCTCGCCGGCCCTTCGCCCGCTCGCGAGCCACGCCGCCACCCAGGCGCCCATGCTGCTGCCCGCGACGCGATCCACCACGTACCCGGCCCGCTCGAGCACGCCCAGCGCACCGACGTGCGCGAAGCCCTTGACCCCGCCCGCGCCCAACGCCAGCCCGAGTCGGGTACCCGCCAGGTAACGACCGAGCCAGCTCAGCCGCGCCGGGTTCGGCGCAACGTGCGACACGAGGCCGCGCGGCAGCCGGAGAGTGTCGGCGATCCGCTCCGCGACCGCCGGCTCGGTCAGCGCGACCACCTGGTCGGCGTAGTCGAGGAGAACGCCCAGGTCAGCCGTGCCGGGTCGGACCAGCAACAGCGTGGTCCCCGGCAGGCGAGTCGCCTCGTCCAGCCGCGCGAGGGCCTGGCTGCCCCGCGGCCGGGCACCGGTCAGGTCGAGCCCGCGGACCACGTTCGGGCTCGCCGCCCGGGTGGCCGCCACGACGTCGGCCGCGTGGATGGGTTCCGCCTCGAGGATCACGGCAGCCGTGCGACGATCGCCCGGACCGCGGCCGGTCGTCCGTGCCACCAACCGCTGGATGGCCACCCGCGCCAGGTTCGCGAGCAGCGTCGGATGCCGCTCGGCCACCGCCAGGAACGCGTCGCGAGGCAGCTCGATCACGTCGCTCGGAACCCGGGCGAGCACCGTCGCCGATCGCGGTTCGCCCGTCAGCGACGCGGCTTCGCCCAGGACGTGCCCAGGCCGCTGCCGGACCAGCAGCGCGTTGTCGCTCGGGCGCAACACGTGCAGGAGCCCGCGCTCCACCAGGTACAGGCTGGTTCCGGGATCACCGGCCAGACAGACGGCCTCGCCCGCCTCGTAGTGCCGTGAGACGGCCTGCCCGGCCAGCTCGTCGATCGCCTCGGGCGCAACCGCATCGAACAGCGGGGAGAGCTCCCAGGCGTCGGTCACGAATCGACCTCGCCCGGCCCGCTGCGAAATTCCATCTGCACGTCCAATATCCCGCCGCGGTTCTCCACCCGCGTCTGGTGGTTGCCCCGCTCGAAGACCCGCAGCATCGCGTGGTTCGTCGGCAGCACGTCGGCGGTGAAGCCCCGCACCCCGTGTGCGGCGGCGTAGGACTGGGTCCGGGTGTGCAGCAGCATCGCCAGGCCGAGCCGTTGCCAGGCCGGGTCGACCATGTAGGCCACCTCGCCCAGGGTGGTCGCCGGGTCGCGGTAGTAGCAGCTGGCCGCGACGATCTGCTCCCGCTCGGGCGGCCCGACCACGGCGGCGAAGGCCATCTCGTTCGAGTAGTCCACGTTGCACAGGTAGTCGGCGGCGGTGTCGGTCAGTGAGCTGAGCTTCTGGAAGAAACGGGTGTAGACGTCCTCCTCGGTCAGCCGGTGGAAGAGATCTTGCATCGCGCCCCGGTCGCTGGTGCGGGTCGGACGGACGAGCACCCACCGCCCGTCGCGCAGCTCCATCTCGCGCTCTTCCTGAACCGGATACGCGACGCGGCTGCGCAGCGCCTGCGAGCGAGGCACGATGCCGGCCTGCTTCGCCGCACGCAGCAGGAGCTCGCGATCCTCGGGGTGCGCGATCTCCATGAGGGCCACCGCCCGTTCGGACAGCGACAGCCCGAACAGGTATGCCGTGCCGTACTCGGTGACGACCCAGCGCACGTCCGCGCGGTCGATCGACACCGGGTCGTCGGGGCCCAGGGCGGGCCGGATCGCCGGGTCACCGAGCGGTGTGCGGCTGGCCAGGCAGATCACCGGCGTGCCGTGCTCGGAGGCCAGCGCCCCACGGTGGAAGTCGGGGCCGGTCGAGACACCGCCGTACAGCGACCCGTCCAGGCTCTCGGTGCACACCTGGCCGCTCAGGTCGATGGCGAACGCCTGCGTCACCGACACCATGCGGTCGTGCCCGGCTATGACCGCGGGATCGCACACCTCGTCGATCGGCTCCAGCCGAAAGCGCGGATCGTCGTCGAGCAGGCGGTACAGCCGCCGGGTGCCCATGGCCCAGCTCGCGGTGACCGGGCCGGTCACCACGCCGGCCTCGAGCAGGTCGACGACCGGCTCGGTGATCACGTCCGAGTGGATCGCCAGGTCGCGCCGGTTGCGCAGGAACCGCAGCATCTGGTTCGGCACCCGCCCGAGGCCGACCTGCAGGGCCGACCCGTTGTCGACGAGACGGGCGACGTAACGCGCGATCTGCTCGGCGACACCCGGGGCGGGTTCGTGCAGGTACTCCACGACCGGCGTGTCCACCGGCACGAACGCGGCGATCCGCTCCACCGGGATCCACCCGCCACCCCGGACCCGCGGCTGGTTGGGGTTCACCTCGGCGATCACCGTCCGGGCGGCCTCCACCGCGGCCAGGGTGATGTCGACCGAAACCCCCAGACTGCACATGCCGTCCTTGTCGGGTGGGGCGACCTGCACGAGCGCGACGTCGAGCGGAAGGAGCCCGCGCCGGAACATCGCCGGGACGTCGGCCAGCGACACCGGCACGTAGTCGACCAGGCCGGACGGCAGCAGGTCGCGGACATCGGTTCCCACGTAGAACACCCGATGCCGGAAGTATGTCCGCGGCGGATCGCCGACTCCGACCCGATCGGTCAGGAAATGTACGAGCGTCACGCCCGGGCATCGAGCGGCCCGCTGCTCCAGCGCCTCGAGGAGCACCCGCGGCGTCGCACAGGCACTGCCGACGAAGACGCGATCGCCGGGCCGGACCGCGGCGACAGCATCAGCCGCCGTCGTTCGTCGGAGTTGCCATCCGTCGGTGTCGGTCAACCGGCGCCTCCCCCCGCTGCGGCGGACTCTAGCAATCGCGGCCGCATCAGGGAATTGGGGCGTGTCTGATGATTTCCCGCTCGTCGCGCTCGGCGGTCAGGCTCGCGCTAGTTGCGAGACGCTCCGATCCGACGGGTGACCCGCCGCAGGGCGTGCACGGCGCGGTCGACATCGTTCTCGTCGGTGTAGAGCGCGAAGCTGAGTCGGCAACTGGCCGGCGGGGTCAGGCCCAGGTCGTGGTGGGCGAGAGTGGCGCAGTGGCATCCGGCCCGGGACTCCACACCGAACTCGTTCAGCCCGTCGGCGAGCTGCATGGGGTCGGCGCCGGCCACGTTGAACGCCATCAGCGGTGAGCGCGGTGTGCCCGGCGGTGGGCCGTAGACGGTGAGCCCGGGGATCTCGTGCGCGGCCAGCAGGGCCCGCTCGGTCATGGCCCGCGTGTGGGCCGCGATCAGCCCCATCGACGACTCGATCACCGGACGGGACAACGGCTCGGCCGTGCCGAACCAGCGACGCCGGTCGCTGACCAGATCGAGCACGAGCCGCAATGCCTGAGCCGAGACGATCACCCCGAGGATGTTCGGCGTCCCGGCGCTGTACTTCCAGGGCAGGACGTTGTACTCGACCCGGTCCGGCGCGACCTGCCCCTCTGCGATCATGTCGCCGCCGTAGAGGAACGGCGGGCTCTGTTGCAGGAGCTGTTCCTTGGCGTACAGCACGCCGACCCCGAACGGGGCCAGCAGCTTGTGGAACGAGAAGGCCAGGTAGTCCACGTCCAGGGCCTGCACGTCGACGCTGCTGCTGGGCACCAGCTGCGCGGCGTCGACCAGCAGCAGCGACCGGGCCTCACCCGACGGCTGGAGGTACCCGCTCGCGTCGGCGATCGCCCGGACGGTGCCCAGCGGCGGCTTGGTCCCGAGGAAGTTCGACGCGCCGGTGACGCACACCAG
This sequence comes from Jatrophihabitantaceae bacterium, assembly GCA_036558905.1. Classification (GTDB taxonomy): domain Bacteria; phylum Actinomycetota; class Actinomycetes; order Mycobacteriales; family Jatrophihabitantaceae; genus DASXRA01. The sequence continues at coordinate 10,280 of DATBER010000049.1, forward strand.
CTTGGTCCGCGCGTCGACGAGGTGCGCGAGGTGGTCGAGGTCGAGTTCACCGGTGTGGTGGTCGAAGCGGGCCACCCGGCACTCGACCCGGCGACCGAACCGCGGCAGGATCTCGCGGCTGAGCGCGTACCACGGCACGAAGTCGGAGTTGTGCTCCATCAGGGTGGTCACCACGTTGTCGCCGTCGCGGAACTCGCCCAGCAGGGAGTACATCACCGCGTTGATCGCCTCGGTGGTGTTGCGGTAGGTGACGATGTTGCGCCGGCTGGGCGCGTTGAGCCAGGCGGCGATCGTGTCGTAGGACTGCTCGAAGAGTTCGGTCATCCGCTGCGAGGCCGTCGACTGGCCGCGGTGCACGTTCTCGTACCCGGGCGCCAGCGACCGATACAACTCCAGCAACTCACGGGGCGGCTGCGTGCTCGCGGCGTTGTTGGTCACGACCCGCCCGACGGCCGGGAAATCGAAGTGGTTTCGGATCCGCGCGGCGTCGAGTGCGGCCGGCTCGGTCGGGGATCGGCCGGCCGCGCTGCGACGCCAGATGCGCGACCTCGACTGCATCGCGGTCATCGGGTCACGTCAGGACCTTGACCTGGTGCTCGTCGTTCACACCCGGCTGGTTGGGCGGGAAGAGGGTGTTCTGGTCGACGGTCGCGTGGATGTGGCACTTGATCGAGGTGTCGCCGGCCTTCTTGGCGCGGTAGTCCAGCTCCACCTGCGTGCTCTCGCCGATCTCCAGAGTCGAGAGGTCGTCGGTGTTGAGGAAGACGCACATCTCGCCGTTCGGCGCGGGGTCGCCGTTCTTCACGACCGCGCTGTTCGGGTTGGCGTTCTCGCGCGTGGTGTGGATGCCCGCCGGGTCGTCGAGGGCCAGGATGTCGATGATCGTCGGATCGGTGACGGTCACGTGGAAGGCCAGGTCGGTCAGCTCCACGCCGGCAGGTGCCGCGGCGTTGGTGACCTGGACGGTGAACGTGCCTTCCTCGAGCGGCTCGAGGCGCGCGGTCACCTTCGTGATCTCGACGGTCACCTGCGTGGCGAGGTAGTCGTGAACAGCGTCCGCGATGTCGGTCAGGGCGATGGACATGATCGGGGCTCCAATCAGGGACGAGACGTGCTAGTTCTTGCGTTTCCAGGCGCCGAACATCAGCGGCCAGATGGTGGAGTACTCGGGGAAGCGGACGGCGTCCTGGCCCAGCTCCCGCAGCGTCGCCGCGGCGCGCGCCTCGTCGGTGATGTCGTGCGCGACCGCGACCGGGAGCAGGCTGCGCAGAACCTGCTCCAGCAAGTTGTGCCCGGTGGTCAGCGGCTCGACGTGCCCGGCGACGTCGGTGCCGTCCGGCGCACCGACGCCGGCCGCGGCGAACAGTTGCGGCAGATGCACACCGGCCCGGATGTCGCAGTAGAGCGCCTCGAAGGACTCGACGATCACCCGCAGGACCTCCTCGGCGCTGGCCAGCACAGGCACCACCGTCGCCGCGTTCAGGTCGTAGTCCTGTACGACGAGGTGGCCGCCGGGCGCGACCGCGTCCCACAACCGGCTCAGCACGTTCACCCGGTGCGGCAGGTGGAACAGCAGCAACCGCGCGTAAACCAGGTCGTAGGGCGCTCCGGGAATCGGCTCGTCGCCGGAGAGCTGCGCGACCCGGAAGCGGCACTGCCGGTATCCGGCCCGGTGCAGACTCGACTCGACGAGCGGGCCGAGCGCGGCGTCGGCGTCGATGCCGGTGACCGCGCCGTGCGGACCGACCCGCCGGGCCATCAGCCGCATGGTCTCGCCCGGGCCGCAGCCGGCATCCAGGCACGTGGCGCCCGGTGCCGGTCCGACCCGGTCGAGCAACCGCTCGGTGGCCGGCTCCCAGACGCGGGCCTGGGCCCGCAGCCGTTCGTACTCTCGCGCGGTTCGTTCGAGCGCGTATTGCTGATTGACGATCGTGGTGCTGCTCATTGCTGACCCCTGTGCCGTACCGATGTTCGGCGACTGTCGTTTCGCCGTACACAAAGGATCGGCACGAAGGGGACGGCTGTCGTTGGGCTAGAGCGCAGAGGACTTCACAACGCGTGCAGACCTGCGGTACTCGGCGGGCGGAAGCCCGTGCGCAGCCCGGAACGCCCGGCTGAAGTCCCCGGCGCTCGAGTAGCCCCAGCGGCCGGCGATGGCCGCGACCGGACGGTGGGCCAGCTCCGGGTCGGACAGGTCGCGCCGGCAACGCTCCAGGCGCTGCTGGCGGATCCAGCCCGCCACGGTCAGACCCTCGTCGTGGAAAAGCTGGTGCAGCGAGCGCAGCGAGATGTGGTGGGCCGTGGCGACGGCGGCCGGCGACAGGTCGGGATCGCCGAGGTGGCGATGGATGAACGCCTGGACGGCGGTCAGCAAGGCGTGCCGGCGGACTTCGGGCGTACCCCACTCGCGCACGTCCAGCTCGCGCGCGAGCCGCATGGACAGCACCTCGAGCGCGGCGGTGGACAGCCGGGCGGCCTCAGCCGGGCTGTAGTGATCGACATCGCGGGCCAGCTGCAGCAGGAACTGCGAGGTCAGGTCGCCCAGTCCTTCGTCCGGCGCGAGGCGCACGGCGGTCAGGTCTCGCACCCGGTTACGCGCCATCGGCAACAGCGACGGCGGGAACATAAAGGTCATCATGCGCAACGGCTGATCCCCGTCGACGCCGCACGCGACCTGATACGGCCGCCGGGTGTCGTATAGGGCGAACTCCCCGGCCGAGACGTACGCCTGCCGGCCTTCCTGCTCGACCACGCAGGAGTTGCCGCCGCACACGAGCACCATCTTCAGCAGATCCGGATCGGCTTGCGAGATCAGCCGCGGCGTGCGGCACACGGTCATCGGCTTGTGGCCGTCGATCACGACCACCTGCATCGCACCCAGACCGCTCGCGCGGAAGTGCCACCGTGCGTCGTCCCAGTGCTCGGAACGGCAATCCATCGGCACCCACGTCGTGGCCATCATCTGGTGCATGAAGTCGAAGCGATCGGACGTGGGCACCTGTTCGAGGCGAATCAGCGTGCTCATCGCTCCTCCACAGGAGACGGTCGCACCCTACGTCCGGCCCAACCTCGTCGACATCGGCAACACCTCACGCACGCCGCGACATCACGCGGGTAACCATGCCAACCAGCGCGCCGGCACATCGGCGAATGTCCGATACACCCGCCCATCCGCGAACTCAGGCGCCTGGCCATGACTCCTCCCTGCAGCATCGCCGAATGTCATCCGGAGTCGGCTTATGGTGCGGTGATACGCCGGAGGGTCGGCGAACAACCAGGCAATCGCCCGGTATCAGCCGGTCGCGGCCAGTGCGGCCGCTTGCAGGTCGGTGTGCACGGCCGGCGCCTGCGGCGTGTCGAACATCCGCTGGGTCAGCACGATCACGGCGAGGTCGCGCTCGGGGTGCACCAGGAACGACGAGCCGAGCCCGCCGTCCCATCCGAAGGCACCGGCCCACGGCCCGTCCAGCACCACCGACGTACCGAAGCCCCACCCGCGCCCGCCGAGGATCGCCGCACCGAGCTCGCGCTGCTGGCCGGTCAGGTGGTCGCGACGCATCTCTTGCACCTGGTCGGCGGTCAGCACCGGGTCGCCGTCCCGCAGCAGCATCCCGGCGAACGCCCGCAGATCGTCCACTGTGGACACCAGTCCGGCTGCCCCGTCGGGGAACACCGGCGGCCGGCTCCACTGCCCCTCGGGCGGGTCCCAGAGCGCGAGCCCGTCCGCGGTTGGCTGGTAGGCCGTCGCCAATCTCTCGACGTCGCCGGCGTAGAAGCCGGTGTCGCGCATGCCGAGCGGCTCGAAGATCCGGGTGCGCAGCATCTCGTCGTAGGACACGCCCGTGGCCCGGGCGCAGAGCACGCTCAGCACGTGCGCGCCGGTGTTGTAGAGCCACCGCTCACCGGGCTGCGCGAGCAACGGCAGCTCGCCGAACCGGGTGATCCAGGTGTCCGGGTCGACGAAGGCGTCCGGTTGCGGTGGGCCGATCGCGCTGAGCCCGGCCGCCGTGGCCGCCACGACGACCGGCCAGGGCTCGGGGGCCAGGAACATCTCGAGGGCCATCCCGAACCCGAACGTGAATGTCAGCAGTCCCCGTACCGTCACCGGGCCTGCGGCGGGCACGGTGTCCTCGAGCGGGCCGTCCATCCGGCGCAGGACCCGGCGGTTCGCCAGCTCGGGCAGCAGCCGGTCGACCGGCTCGTCCAGTTCGAGCCGGCCCTCGCGGACCAGAGCGAGCGTCGCGGCCGCCGTGATCGGCTTGGTCGTCGACGCGATCCGGAACAGCGACGTCCGTTCGACCGGCCGCCCGCCGAGCGCCAGCGTCCCGATCGCCTCGACGTGCACGTCGCCGCCCTGGGCCACCAGCGCGACCAGACCGGGCACGTTGTCGTCGCCCACGTGCGAGGCCGCGACCGCCGCGAACCGGTCCAGCCCGTCCTTGCTCAGTCCCATGCCCACTCCCTCGCTATTACGCGTTCGCGGGCCGGTCGGTGCCGGCCCCGCGCCGGCGCAGCGCGTCCAGGTCGAGGCGGCGGGCTGGCCACCCAGCGGGGTGCCCTCGAACGGGATCAGCAAGTCGACCGGCACCGAATCCGGTTCCAGTTCCCGCAACCGCATCGCCAGACCCACGACGTCCTCGTCCGACTCGCCCATACCGAAGATCGCGCCCGAACACGGCGAGAGCCCCTCGACGGTGGCGCGGCGCACCGCGTCCACCTGCCTTCTCCGCCAGCGAATCCATGATCACCCGGCCAAACCTGTCCGCGGCCCCGGCCGGGCACCCAGAACCGCCGCCGACAACATCATCGCGGCGCCGTCGTGCGGAACCTCAAGCCGTCGCCCCGTCCGGCCGCAGGCCGAGCCGGGCGACGATCTCGTCAGCCTCGTCGGCCACGCTCGCCGAGATGTCGACCGTGACCGATCGCTCGTCCGGACCCGGCGGCTCGAGCGTCGCGAACTGCGAGTCGAGCAGCGTGGACGGCATGAAGTGCCCGTGCCGCAGGCCCAGCCGGGTGGCGATCACGTCACGGTCGCCGGCCAGATAGACGAAGACGACGTGCTCGCCGCGCAACAGGTCGCGGTAACTGCGTTTGAGGGCCGAGCACGTGATCACCCCGCTCTGCCCTACGTCGGTGCGTTGCTTGATCCAGGCGGCGACCTTGGCCAGCCACGGCCAGCGGTCGGCATCGGTCAGCGGGTGGCCCGAGGCCATCTTGGCGATGTTCTCCGGCGGGTGCAGCTCGTCGCCCTCGGCCAGATCCCAGCCGAGACGGCCGGCCAGCAGGCCGGCGACCCGCGACTTGCCGCTGCCCGACACACCCATCACTACCAGGACGACCGGCTCGGCAACCGGCGACTGCGCACTCGACACGTAGGGCTCCTCACTCGGCGCTGACCGCTGCCTACCATCAAAGCCTGCGACGTCGTCGAGCCGAAAACTCCGAGGAGGGTGTTATGACGGTCGTGGTCGGTTACGTGCCGACGGAGACGGGATTCTCCGCGGTCGTCGAAGCGGAACGCGCGGCGCGCTGCCGCGAGGTCGCGGTGGTGGTCGTGAACGTGGTCGGCGCGACCGGATACCGCGCCCCGACCGCGGCCGATCAGCGGCACCTCGACGCGGTGGCCGAGTACCTGAACAAGCGCGGCATACGCCATTCGCTGCGCTCGATCAGCAGTGACGAGCGACCGGCCGACGTCCTCCTCAACGTCGCCCAGGAAGTGGACGCGTCGCTGATCCTGCTCGGACTGCATCAACGTTCGTGGATCGCCCGGCGGGTGCTCGGCAGCACTGCACAGGCGGTGGTCCTGGCCGCGCCGTGCCCGGTGCTGGTCGTGCCCGACGTCGACGAGACCGGCGATCAGCCGACCACGGCCGACACGGATGCTCCCCCGCTGCGGAGCATGGGCCAGACGCCGGACTTTCGCGGTGGCAAACCGCGCTGACCTGGCCGCCGATCCGCCCACGACGTCGTGGAAGCCGTGCTTGCGGTGGTAGATGTCGTCGGCGGTGCGCATCAGGCAGTCCCGGTCGTGCCGCCAGGCCGGCCTGGCCACGTACCCCGAACAGCCCGAGCCGGCGCCCCGCCGTCCCGCGCGGGCATCTCGCTCGAGGACCTACGCCTGAGTCGCCCCGCAAGTTGCTGATTGACCGGTGAGAGCGTGCTCACTACGCTCGATCGGTCGCCTTCGCGGGAGAGGTTCATGAGCACCTCATTGCGCGACATTTCCAGCTCGGTCAGCTATGCCCGGACGCGCGTACCTCTACGCCGACGCGCGTCGTACGGCTGAGGACGCGTCTTCGATCGATCACCCCATCACCCGAAGGAGGTCGAGTCATGTCCGAACGGCAGCTCAGAGACCGGATTCGCGGGAGGAGGAAGGTGGTCATCGCCGTTGCGGTCGCGGTACTGACCGTGAGCGGGGTGTCGGCCCTCGTGAGCGGCAGCAGCGCGGCCGCCCCGTCCGCGCCGTGGCTCGACTCGAGCAAGCCGATCCAGGCCCGGGTCAACTCCTTGTTGGGCGCCATGACGTTGGCCGAGAAGGTCGGCCAGATGGACCAGCAACTGGTCGACGACCTGTCCCTCGGCGGCTCGCAAAACACGTGCGGCGGCGGCGGCTGGAACCAGCTGGACCAGGGCTGCATGAAGACATGGCTGGTCGACAACAACGTCGGCTCACTGCTCGCGGGCGGTACGGACAACCCGCCGGACACGACCGGCCAGGGCGGCTCCGGTAACACCGGCTACGACTGGGCCAACGAGTACAACATGATCCAGAAGTACGCGATCCAGAACTCGCGGCTGCACATCCCGTTGATCTTCGGCGTCGACGCGGTGCACGGTTTCGGGCACCCGTGGCAGGCGCCGCTGTACCCGCAGTCCATCGGCATGGGCGCGACGTGGGACCCGTCGGCCGCTGAGGCCGGCGGTGTTGCCACGGCGAACGCGCTGCGGGCTACCGGCTGGAACTGGACCTTCGCCCCCGTGCAGGACCTGGCCCGCGACAACCGATGGGGCCGCACGTACGAGACCTGGGCCGAGGAACCGGAGCTGTCCGCGGCCATGGGCGCCGCCAACATCCGCGGCCTGCAATCTTCGGGGCCGGCCGGCTCGCTCGGCACGAGCGCAACGGTCAAGCACTTCGCCGGCTACTCGCAGTCGATCAACGGCCACGACCGCAACGAGGCCCTGCTGCCGCTGAACTACCTGCAGAGCATGATCCTCCCGTCCTACGCCGGCGGCATCGACGCCGGAGCGGACACGGTCATGGTCGACTCCGGCTCCATCAACGGCGTCCCGGCGACGGGTTCGCACTACCTGCTGACCGACATCCTGCGCAACCAGATGCACTTCAAGGGCGTCGTGATCAGCGACTACCAGGACGTGCAGGCACTGCAGACGGCCTACCACGTCGCCGCCAACCCGGCCGAGGCGATTGCCCAGGCCGTGAACGCCGGCGTGGACATGGCCATGTACGTGGTCGGTCCTGACCAGTGGCAGGCCGGCATCTTGCAGGACGTGAAGTCCGGCGCGATCAAGATGTCTCGAATCAACGAGGCCGTGAGGCGGATTCTCACGCTGAAGTTCCAGCTCGGCCTGTTCGACCAGGGCTGCGTCAGCAACCCGAACACGCCGTGCGTCGACGCCAACGCCGCGAATGCCGCGGTTACCGCGGGCCGGGCCGGCACGCTCACCGCGGCACAGGAGTCGATGACCCTGCTTCGCAACCAGGGCAACACGCTGCCGCTCGCCTCGAACGCCAATGTCGTCGTCACCGGTCCGAGCGCCGACTCGATGACCAACCAGCTCGGCGGTTGGAGCGTCAGTTGGCAGGGCGTCTTCGGCGCCGGCCACGTCTGCTGCATGGGCCCGCCGGACCAGATCCCGCCGGGCACCACCGTGCAGGCCGGCGTCAAGAACGACGACTCGAACGCGGTCTACGTGGCGGACGGCAATACCGCCGCGAAGACGCCCGCGGACGCCTACGTCGTCGCGGTCGGCGAGAAGGCGTACGCCGAAGGCCTCGGCGACAACCCGGCACCACAGCTGCCACCCGACCAGAAGGCGCTGATCAAGCAACTCGCGGACACCGGCAAGCCGGTGATCGTCGTCGTCATCGCCGGACGTCCGGTCGGCCTGGGACCTGATGCCGAGAACGCCGCCGGTGTCCTCATGGCCTACCAGGGCAGCACCGAGGCCGGGCAGGCCGTCGCGGACGCGATCTTCGGCAAGATCAACCCGAGCGGCAAGCTGTCGATCAGCTGGCCGTCCGACGCCGCCGCGCCGGGTGGCGACTTCGACGGCAGCGCACCGTCGCCGCTGGGCGATCAGCCCAAGGTCTTCGACCAGCTGCCGGGGACCGGATCCGGGCAGGGGCACGCCTACAACCCGCTCTACCCGTTCGGGTTCGGGCTGTCCTATACCTCGTTCACGACGACGGGCCTGTCGGCCACGCCGACCGTGTCCCGGCACGGCACGGTGACGGCGAAGTTCACCGTCACCAACACCGGATCGCGTAGCGGCACCGACATCGTGCCGGTCTACGTGGCCCAGCCGGTCAGCAGCGTGGTGGTGCCGCCGCAGCGGCTGGTCGGCTTCGCCCGCGTGACGTTGAACGCCGGGCAGTCGACGCAGGTCACCGTCTCGTTCCCGACGTCGCAGCTCGCCGAGACGCCGGGCGACATCAACGGGTCCGGGCCGCCGACCGTGGAACCCGGCTCGTACATCGTGCAGCTGAACAAGAACACCACCACCCCGTACCAGGTGGATGTATCGGCACCGTTCAGCATCAGCTGATCCACCCGCGGGCCTCGCGACGTGCCGGTCACGCCGCGAGGCCCGCTCACTACGGCGCATCCGTTCTCCGACCGTCTGCCCGGTCATACGCTGAGGACGACGAACGGAGAAGGCATCCCATGACCAAGGTTTCCCGCGAGCATGTCCGCGACGTACTCGCCCACGCCGGCCTGACCCCCGAGCAGGAACAAACCATCCTCGCCCTGGACTACCCGGCCGACCTCGACCACGTGATCGCGGTGTTCGCCCGCTACGGGGTTACCCGGGACCGGCTGCTCAGCCGGCTCGGCGCCAGCCCGTGAACTAGGGCGTGTCTCTCGAGTCCCGCTCGTCGCGAGCGGCGGTCAGGTGCGCGAGATGCCGGCCGCGAACAGCGCGGAACGAGGAGGCCATAGCAGCGCTATGGACGACGACGACAACAGCGAAGGAGATCGCGTGCCTGGGCGGCGCGCAGCAGAGCATGGACTTGAGAGACACGCCCTAGCTCAGATCGTCGTGATCAGCCCGCCGTCGATGCCGAAGTCCGCCCCGGTCACGTTGACGGTCCGGTTGCTGGCCAGCAGCACGACCAGGTCGGCGACCTCGTCCGGACGGGTGAACCGGCCGGTGACCATCTCGGCCGCCGCCCCGGCCGCCACATCCTGCGGGCTCTTCCCGGACGCCCGGCTCACCCGCGCCGCCACGCCGTCATCCCCCAGCCACAGGTCGGTCGCGACCGGGCCCGGAGCCACGCTGTTGACGCGGATCCCGCGCCCGCCGAACTCCTTCGACAGCGACTTGGCGAAGCTGAGCAGCGCGGCCTTCGCGGCCGAGTAGTCGATCACCTGCGGGTCGGGAAGACGGGCGTTGACCGAACCGACGTTGACGATCACCCCCGAACCGCGGGCGAGCATGATCGGCAACACGCTGCGCGTGGCCCGCACCGCCGCCATCAGGTTCAGGTTCAGCGACGCCTGCCACATCTCGTCCGTGACGGCCAGGAAACCGTCCACTCGCGGCCGGGCCAGGCCGACGTTGTTCACCAGGATGTCGACCGCGTCGCCGGCGGCGGCCACCAGCCGGGCGGGGCCGTCGGCGGTCGCCAGGTCCACCGCGACCGGAGTCACCGCTCCGCCGGCGGCGAGCGCGTCCAGCTCCGCCGAGGTCGCCCGAGCCCCGGCGACGACGTGCACTCCCTCGGCGACCAGCCCCCGCGTGATGGCCAGGCCGATACCCTTGCTCGCACCCGTGACGACGGCGGTCCGGCCGTCCAGACCCAGATCCATGCCCGTAGACCCTAGGCGCCAAACCACGCGTCACGGCCGCGCTGGCGTCGGGGGTGCGGCGCCGGTACGTTCCGGGTCCGTGGACGCCAGCGACGTCAGCCAGTGGTTCGACGAGTACCTCGAGGCTTTTGCGGCGTGTGGGCGGGGCGAACGCGACACCCGCTCACTGCTCGCCTACTACGGCGATCCGCTCGTGCTCACCACCGACGACGGGTTCTTCGCGCTGACCGGCGAGGACCAGGTGGTCGCGGCGGTGGCCCCGCAGATCGACCGGATGCGCGCAGCTGACTTCAGCCGCAGCGAGATCCTCGAATCCGAGGTCACGGTCGTGAACGGCACGTCGGCGCTCTACCGGGGCACGATCTCGCGCCGGCGGGGTGACGGCGCCGAGCTCGGCCGGCTCGCCGCCACCTATCTGGTGACCGACGGGCCGGCCGGTCGACGCATCACTGTGCTTGCGGTGCACAGTTCGGCCTGATCGATACTCGCTTCGCGCCAAGGCCCACTGCGACGGTCGCGGCGCGCATCCGGCAGGCGAGAATCGTCGGGTGGACGTCGGGATCGTGGTTGCCCTCGGACTGGCCCTGGTCTCGACGACCCTGACGAATCTCGCCTATCTGCGCGAGCACGACGCCGCGGCCGAGCTGCCGGTGCTGTGCATGCGGCGGCCGCTGCACTCGGCGCGGCTGCTGGTCGAGGACCGGAGCTGGATGGTCGGGTTCGCGATGGAGTCGTCGGGCTTCCTGCTCTACGCCGCCGCATTGGCGCTGGCGTCGCTCGCACTCGTGCAGAGCATTTCGGCCGGCGGGATCGGGGTGCTGGCGTTCGCATCCGCCCGGCTGGCCCGGCGCCGGCTGAGCCACCAGGAGCTGACCGGCGTGCTCTTGTCGGTGCTCGGCCTGGTGGCGTTGGCCGCGTCACTCGCGGGCGGGCACAACAAGGGCGGCGGCGGTGACCTGGTCCCGATCCTGCTGTGGCTGGGCGTGACGGGCGCTGTCGCGGTCGCGGTGTTCCTGCTTGGACGGCGGCTCGTCGGCGTCGCGGTGGCCGACGCGGTGGCCGGTGGGCTGTTCTTCTCCATCGGCGACATCTCGACGAAGCTGACCACCCAGGGCGGGGCCCGGTTCGCGTTCGTGGTAACGCTGATCATCGGCTACACGCTCGGCACGGCCTTGCTGCAGCTCGGATACCAGGCCGGCGGCGCGCTCACCGTGGCCGGCCTCGCGACGCTGCTGACCAACGCGCTCCCCATCGCCGCCGGCACCGTCGTCCTGGACGAACCCGTGCCGCCCGGCGCGCTCGGCGGCGTCCGCGTGCTCGCGTTCGCCGCCGTGACGACCGGCGCCGTGATGCTCGCCCGCCCGGACAAGCCGTCGGAGACGAAGGCGCAGCTCGCCGCCGGTGGTCGGCCCGCGCCGTCGGCGTGAACGCCGGCCGTGGCAAGCTGGGCCCGGTCAATTGATCATTCATGGCGATGCGAAAGAAGCTCATGACACGACGGGCTCCACGCGGCCGTGCTCCGGGCGGTATGCGGAGTCGGGTATCGCAGACCGCCTGGCAGGCCTGGCAGGAGCCGGCCATGGCGCACTACCTGGGCCGGGCGGTGCGAAGCGGCATCCTTCAGCCGACGCTGTCGATCAAACCGGCCGAACTGCGCTGGCCCGACGCGTCGCTCGTGTCGTTCTCGTGGCCCAAGGGCGAACCGCAACCGCTCCAGGCGCAGTACTCGGCCGCACAACGGAGGTAGCTGATGCTCGGATCGGCGGGCGTGGAAGCCCGTATCCCTACGCAGGACCTGGCTCGGGCGCGGGCCTGGTACGCCGAGAAGCTCGGCCTGGAGCCGACCGAGGAGCGTCCGGGCGGGCTGCGCTACGAGGGGCGTTCGGGCGTGTTCTGCCTGTTCGCCTCGACCGGCTCGTCGGACGGCTCGTTCACGCAACTCGCGTTCTACGTCGATGACATCGAGGCGAGCGTGGCCGCGTTGAAGGCCCGCGGGGTCGTCTTCGAGGAGTACCCCGGCTGCGTCGACTCGATCGTGGACATCGAGGGCAACTACCCGAGCAAGGGTTCCGGTGAGCGCGCCGCCTGGTTCCGCGACAGCGAGGGCAATCTGATGGGCCTAGCGGAGGTCGTGCCGTAGCCGGTCGCCGACCGTCCACAGTGGACATTCGCCGGTTAGGAGCGCGCTTCGCAGATCGGCCGGTGGAGTCGTCGTCGCCCGCGTCCGGCTCGACGGCAACCGCGCGGTCGGAGTCGACCTGTCCGCTGTCGGACGGGCGCTCTAACCTCGCCGGATGCCGATCGAACCGTTCACGCTGGACGTCGACGATGCGGAGTTGGCCGACCTGCACACCCGCATCCGCAACACCCGGTGGCCGCCGGGTGCACCCGGTCCCGCCTGGAGCCAGGGCACCGACCTGGCCTACCTCAAGAGCCTGCTGGGTTACTGGGCCGACGGGTTCGACTGGCGGGCGCAGGAACGCGAGCTGAACCGGCTCCACCACTACCGCACGCGTCTCGACGATGTGCAGATCCACTTCGTGCACGAGAAAGCCCGTAGCGCCAAGGGAATCCCACTGATCCTCTCGCACGGGTGGCCCAGCTGCTTCATCGAGTGGCTGCCGATGGTGCCCCTGCTCACCGACCCCGCGGCCCACGGTATCGACGGGCCGGCGTTCGACCTGGTGATCCCGTCCCTGCCCGGATACGGCTACTCCGAGCGACCGGAACGCACCGGGGTCAACTACCGCTCGGTCGCCGGGCTGTGGCAGCGGCTCATGCGCGAGCTGGGCTACGAGCGCTACGGGGCGGGCGGCGGCGACTGGGGCGCCGGCGTCGCTTCGCTGCTGGCGCTCGATCGGCCCGATGCGGTCATCGGCCTGTACCTGACGACGTTCGAGCTCGATCCGTACCGAGGCCCGGATGCCGCTCCGCTGTCCGCGGCCGAGCGGGCCTACCTGACGATCCGTGACGGGTGGGACGCGCGGGAACGGGGCTACAGCGCGATCCAGTCGACCAAGCCGCAGACCGCCGGCTACGGGCTGACCGACTCGCCGGCCGGCCTCGCGGCCTGGATTCTCGAAAAGTGGCGGTCCTGGAGCGACAGCGGCGGCGACCTCGACGCGCACCTCTCCCGCGACTTCCTGCTCACCCTGCTGACCATCTACTGGACGACCGGATCGATCACCACCTCGATGCGCGACTACTACGACAATCGGTGGAGCAAGGTGGAGTTCGGCCTCGACGATCGCGTCTCGACGCCGACCGGATATGGCGTGTTCACCCGGCACTTCGTCGACGAGGGCGAACCGCCGCGGGAATGGGCAGCCCGGCTGTACAACATCCAGCGGTGGACGCCCATGCCGCGCGGCGGCCACTTCGCGGCCGCCGAGGAACCCGAGCTGGTCGCTCAGGACATCGCCGCGTTCTTCGGCGCGCTCGAGTAGGCCTCGTCCAGCGCAGACCGGGCGTACGCGGCCGGCGTGACACCGAACGCGTCTCGGAACGCGCTGATGTAGGCGCTGAGATTGCAGTAACCGCTGGCGGCGGCCGTCGTGGTGACACTGTGCCGGGCGGCGAGCAGGATCATCGAGTGCTGCAGCCGCAACTGGGCGCGCCATTGCGGGAACGTCATCCCGGTGTCGCGGCGGAACAGCCGGCTCAGCGTGCGCTCACTGGCCCCGACGGCCCGGCCCAGCTCGGGCAGGGTCCGGGGGTCGGCCGGGTCGTCGGCCAGGACGGTGGCAACGTCACGCAGTCGCGGATCGGCCGGCGTCGGCAGGTAGTGGCGCAGGGCCGGCGTCGGGACCAGCCGACGCAGCGCGATGCGGTACAGGTCGGACCGGTCGTCGTCGGTCAGCGCGGCGTCGTCGGTCAGGGCGACGATCACCTCGTGCAGCAGCGCACGGCCCGCCCGCCGTCTTCACCCTGCTGTGCGTGCTGCCCGTCCCGGCTGTCCTGCTCGCACTGCTGCTGCCCGAGCCGGACCGGTCAGGCTTGGCCGGTCAGGCCGGGGACGACCGGATGGACGGTCGGTGCGCAGACCAGCCCGATGTGGTTGGCGCCGACGGGTTGGGTGGCGGTGGTGTTGGGCGCAGTGGTGAGGAAGTGGTCGGCGGACACGCAACTGGATCCGTTGTAGCTGGCGGCGTCCCATTCGATGACCGCCGATGCCGGCTCGGCTTGGGTGAGGGTGACGGTGGGCGGTGCGCCTGACGCCGAAGGCAGACCGCCGAGGAACCCGGTTGGTGTGCGTTTGGCGTCGGCGAGCACGGCATCGTGCGCGTCGACCGCGCTTGCGCCGGGGTAGCCGCGCAGGGTGCACGCGGTGTCGGTGGTGTTGCGGAAGATCAGCCGCAGGCCGACCGCGTCGCCGCTCTGGCTGGACAACGGGGTCGCGGTGACGCTCAGCTGATCGCCGGTGCAGGCGCTCAGCGTGTCGACCGCGGCCCCGCCGGTGAACTGTCCGGCCGAGCTCGACCAGGTGAACGTCTGCCGGAACGGCAAGTCGGGGGTGGCCTGATCGGTGTGGGCGGAGTGGCCCGATGCGGCGACAACGATCTGGTCCTGCGAGGTCGTGAGGTTGAGGACGAAGATCAGCCCCTTGTCCGTCGGTTCGGGCAGCAGCTGGACCAGAACCGGCCCGCGGGAGGCGTACCGGAAGATCTCGACCCGGTGCGGCCAGCCACCGGTCGGGCCGTTGCAGGCGATCACGGCCACGCCCAGCGGCGCCGCCTCTCCGCTGGCCGTGACGGTCGTGGTGCTGAGGACGGTCGTGGCCGGCGTGAAGCTGGCGGGGCAGTTGAGCTCGGGATGGGCCATGGCCTCGACATCGGTCCTGGTGAACCAGTCGGTCTGTACCGACGACCGCACCGCAGTGCTGGACGGAGCCGTGGTGGGCGACGGTGGCGTGCTGGGGTCGGTCGTCGACGGTGGCGCCGCCGTGGGAGTCGTCGGGGTCGGAGCGACGGAGGTCGCGGGCGGAGCGGGCCGGTGATCGGAGGCCAGGTGGGCCACCGCCACCGTCCCGCCGACCACGGCCGCGACGCCGGCCGCCGCAACCAGCGGCATGACCCACGGCGCCCACCGGCGCGCGCGCGTGTCCGCCCGGCGCGGGTCGAACGGCGGGGCTGGGCGGCGCGCCCCGAGCTCGGCGTCCACCGACTCGTTGAGCAGGTCGCGGATGCGCGACTCGATGTCGTTCACGACTGGCCTCCCAGGGCGCTGCGCAGGACGGCGAGTCCGCGGCTGGCCGCCGATCGGACTCCGCCCAAGGACAAGCCGGTCGCCTCGGCGATCTCTGGATCGCTGAGGTCGGCGAGGTAGCGAAGGGTCAGCACCTCACGCTGCCGATCCGGCAACTCGGCCAGGGCGCCCCGCACCTGGCGGTGTTCGGCGCTGAGCAACGCCGCGTGATCAGCCGGTGGCTCGTGCCCCTCGTGCAGCGCGTGCAGATGCGCCCGCGCGGTGCGGCGACGGCGCAGGGCCGAGCGCGCCGCATTGACCACGCTCACCCGCAGATAGCCGACCGCGGCCCGCGACTCGCGCAGCGTCGACCGTCGCCGATACAACGCGGCGAACGCGTCCTGCACCACGTCCTCCGCGGCCCCGACGTCATCGACGAGCCCCTGCGCCAGCCGCAACATCGGCCACCACTGCGCCGCGTACAGCCCGTCGAAATCGATGCCCCGCTCAGTACGACTGCCACCCGAACTCGTCAAGCCGACGATCACCGGCCACCTCCCTCACCTCATGAGAAAGACGCGCCGCACCACCACCTGTTGCAAAGATCAGCAACCAAATTTCGGCGACCCGAAACCGGGCCCGACGCCGGCAAGATCGTTCTGCGCCGCGAGCCGCGGGTTGAGGCTGATCCGCTCAGGGGTGACTCAGGTTGAGCCGGCGGGGCAGGGCGAGCATGAGCAGGGCGGTTAGGGCGAAGGCCCCGACCTGGAACCACAGCGAGCGGGTGATCGCCGAGCCGAAGTTCGAAGCACTCGCGTGCCGCGACGCCTTGGCCAGAGCCTGGACGACTGGCGGCTGGCTCGCCGCGGCCGGCAGGTGGCAGCTGGCCGGTGTCGCGCTGATGTCGGTGGTCGCGAAACGGTCGTGGAAGCAGCGGGTGAAGCCGCGTACCAGGGCGTCTTGGCTGGCCGGCGGCAATCCGGTGGCGGCCAGCTCGGTGCGCAACTGCGGGCGGACAGCGTTGGCGTGATGGTCGGCGCTGCCGCCGAGTAGCCCGAAGAACACCACGCCGATGATCGCTACTCCGATCGCCCCGCCGAGCTGCATCATCGTGTTGACCACGCCGGAGGCCGACCCGGCGTGCTCGTGCGGGACGTCAGCGAGAGAGGCGTCGATCAGGCTGGGCGCCACGATGCCCATGCCGAGCCCCAGCGTGAACATCGACGGGGCGATCTGCCACGAGGTGATCGCCGCGCCGTGCTGATTGAAGGTCGCGATCATCCAGGCGATACCGCCGGCGGCGAGCAGTGCGCCGGGCGCGAGCAGCCGCCGGCCCAGCCGGGGCGCGTGCTTCGACGCAGCCGCGGCCGCGACGGCCAGGCCGATCGACGACGGGACCGTGGTCAGGCCGGTGTGCAGCGCCGTGTAGCCCAGGCCCACCTGCAGGTACAGCGTCAAGATCAGATAGAACGAGGCCAGCCCGAGCATGAACGACAGGGTGAGCGCCGTGCCGGCACTGAACGAGCGACGGCGGAACAGGCTCATCGCCAACAAGGGCGAGCCGCCGGCCGCGCCGAGGCGACGCTCGTAGCCGACGAAGGCCGCGAGTAGCAGCCCGCCGACGGCGAGCAGCAGGAACGTCCACCACGGCCAGTGCAGGTCACGGCCTTGCACGAGCGGGAACACGAGAGCGGTCAACGCCGCGGAGATCAGCCCGACTCCGCCGACGTCCAGCCGCGGCGCGGCCTGCGCCTTGGACTCGTGCACCAGCGCGGCAGCGGCCACGATGGCGGCGGCGCCGATGACCACGTTGACGAGGAAGATCGGACGCCAGCCGAGCGAGAAGAGGTCGGCCCGGATGAGCAACCCGCCCAGCAGCGGCCCGCTGATCGTGGCCAGTCCGGCCGCCGCCCCGTAGGCGCCCAGTGCCGCGGGGCGTTCCCGCTCGGGGAAGCTGACCTGGATGATCGACAGGACCTGGGGCACCATGACCGCCGCGGCGGCGCCCTGCAGGACCCGCGCCCCGATGAGCATTCCCGGATCGGCGGCGACCCCGCACAGGGCCGAGGCGATCGTGAACCCCGCGGTGCCGACGAGGAACATCGTCTTGCGGCCGTAGATGTCACCCAGCCGTCCGCCGGTGATCAGGCCGACTGCGAACGCGAGGGTGTATCCAGCCAGGACCCACTCGATCGCCGCGTAGTCAGCGGACACCCCGCGCTGAATCGACGGGATCGCGACGTTGACGATGCTCACGTCCAGCAGGTCCATGCACGCCGCCAGTAGCAACACGGACAAGCTGAGCCATCGCCGCGGATCCGGCGGGGCCGCGACCGAGAGTCCGTTGTCGGATGAGCTGGCCCTGAGTTCGACGTCCATGCCACTCCGACGGGCCAGCTTCCCGAGGCGTGACACACACCGCAGGATTGAGTGTCACGTGTCACTCGCCTGACCCGTCGACATTCGGACAGGCAGGCTCGACAGGACGGTTTACGCGATGGATCTGGCCGAAAGCTATACGCAGATGCGCCCGCAACTGCTCTCGATCGCCTACAACATGCTGGGCAGCCTCAGCGAAGCCGAAGACGTCGTCCAGGACGTCTATTTCCGGATCCACCGGCTCGCCGAGCGAGCCGGTGACGACGCCGACCAGCCGCCCATCGAGTCGCCGGGGGCCTACCTGACCACGATCACCACCCGGCTGGCCCTCGATCAGCTGCGATCAGCCCGGCTCGCGCGCCGCGCCTACCCCGGAGCCTGGCTGCCAGAGCCGGTGTTGACCGACCCCGGCCCGGGTCCGGGCGAGCACACCGAACTGGCCGAGACCCTGTCGCTTGCTCTGCTTACCGTCCTCGAACGGCTCACCCCCACTGAGCGGGCGGTGTTCCTGCTCCACGAGTCGTTCGGCTACGCCTACGACGAGATCGCCAGGATCCTCGGCAAGTCCGAGGCCAACTGCCGACAGATCGGCGCCCGGGCCCGTCGCCATCTCGCCGCGCACCGCCCCCGCTTCGACGTCGCCTCGGAACGGCACCAGGAGCTCACCGACCGATTCGTCGCCGCCTGCCGAGAAGGGCAGGTGGAACAACTGCTCGAAATGCTGACCGCCGACGCAGTCGCCTACACCGACGGCGGAACGCGCGTCCGCGCAGCGTTGCGGCCGATATACGGGCGGGACAAGGTGGCCCGCTTCCTCGCCGGCATCGCCCGCAGCGGCGGCGACGTCGTCCTGCGCTCGATCTGGGTCAACGGGCAACCCGCCCGCCTGGTGCTCGACGCGCAAGGACACAACATCATCGGCGTGCTCACCCTCGACATCGTCGGCGACCAGGTCCAGACCGTTCGGCTCATCGTCAACCCCGACAAGCTGCGTCACCTACCCGAGGCGCTCGGCCAGTAGCGTTGGGCTCGTGCTCTTCAGTCCCGAGCTGCGCGAGGCCGTGGCCAGCGGCGGCATCACGGTCTCGATCCGGCTGTGGAGCCGCCCGAATGTGAAGGTCGGCGGCCGCTATCCGACGGCCGGAGTCGTCATCGAGATCGACTCGATCGAGCTACTGCCCTTCTCCGCGGTGAGCGCGGACGACGTTCGCCAGGCCGGCGAGCGGGACCGCGAATCCCTTCGCGCTCGGGCCGCGCACGCCGGTCCGATCACCGACGACACGCTCATCTACCGGATCGAGTTCCACGTCGCCGACGGCGACGAGTTCGGCTAGTGTCCCGCGCCGACTCCCTTGCCTCAGTTACTACGATCTCGTATAGTTCGAAATCGTGATATCTGACAGGTCGTCGGTCCTGCTCGGTCTGCAGCGGGCCACGCACGCCACCACGCACGCGCTGGCCGCCCACGTCGCGGACCTGGGCCTGACGCCGGCCGAGATCAACGCGCTGGCCAACCTGGCCGGCAGCCGTCCCAGGACCGTTTCGGAACTGGGCCAGCTGATCGGCAGTCCGCCCACGACGCTCACGAGCGTGCTCGACCGGCTCGAACGTCGCGGGCATGTCGCGCGCAACCCACATCCGAGCGATCGGCGCGCCCTCGTTGTGGAGTTGACGCCCAGCGGACGCCGAGCGGCAGCCAGCATCCGCCGGGCGATCGGCCGGCTGGAGACGCACCTGCTCGGCCGGCTCGACGCCGCCTCGATCGACGGGTTACGCGCCGGGCTCGACGCCTTGACCGGAGCGACGCCGTGAGCCGGACGTTCGACGAGCTGTTCGCCGAGGTCACCCGATCGGCCCCGCGCTTCGGTCACCGCCAGCACGTCCATCTCACCTGGCTGGCCGTGCGCCATTGCGGCCGGAGCGCGGCGATCGGCCTGGTCAGCCAGGGCATCCGGCGCACCGCGCGCTACGCCGGCGCACCGCAGAAGTATCACGCGACGATCAGCCGGGCCTGGGTCGAGCTGATCGCCCACCACGTGGCCGAAGATGCCACCGACGATTTCGACGCGTTCGTCGACCGAAACGCACCGCTGCTCGACAAGCGCCTGCTCGGCCACTTCTACCGGTCGGCCACCCTGGCCGGGGCGCCGGCCCGGACCGGTTGGGTCGAGCCGGATCTCGCGCCCTTTCCCTGGACCGCGCTATAACCGCGCTATAACCGCGCGGAGTACACGCGAGTGGGTACCCCGGCCGCGTTGGCGGTGTCCTTCTCGGCGGAGAGGCCCATCTTCTCGGCGACGCGTTGGGACGGCCGATTGTCGGGGTGAATGATCGCGATCAGCCGCTCGATGCCGCGCGAGCGCGCGAATTCCCGGCAGGCCAGGGCCGCCTCGGTGGCCAGGCCGAGGCCCTGGAACCGGGGCAGCACGTGGTAGCCGACTTCGAGGTCCTCGACGCCGTCGACGACCTGCCACATCAGGCCGCAGTCACCGACGAAGGCGCCCGACGAGTCGTGCAGGATCCACAGGCCCAAGCCGTCCCTCGCGTAGTTCTCCTCGTTCCAGGCGATCCACGCGGCCGCCTCGTCGCGGGTCTTCGGCCGGGGGTAGTACGCCATCACCTCGGAGGAGCCCAACAGGGCCGCCATGTCGTCGAGGTCGGCCGGCGTCATGCGCCGGAACGTCAGCCGCGGTGACGTGGGCAGCCGGTCTGACACCCGACGAACCGTACAACCCGCGGTACCAACAGGTGGCTTCGGTGACCGCACGGCGCGCGCCGAATCCGGGTGGGCTGGCGTGGAGGGTCTCGGTGCAGTAGCGCTCCGCGCTGAGATCGGGCCCTAGGCTTTGCCGGTGACACCGGACGAGCTGCGCCGCGCGCGTTGCGTGGCCCAGGGCCTGACCGGCGCCGAGACGACACCGGCGGCGGCGGTGCGACGGCTGCTCGCCGTCCAGGCCCAGGACCTGCGCGCCGCGCGGCTCGCGCTGCGGGCGCGGTGTCCCGAGCTGACGATCGGCGAGATCGACGCCGCGTTCGCCGACGGGTCCCTCGTCGTGTCGTGGCTGATGCGCGGCACCCTGCACCTCGTCCACCGCGACGACCACGCCGCGCTGCACGCGCTGACCACCCCGGCGGTCGTCGCCCGCAACCAGCGCCGCCTCGGGCAGGAGGGCGTGCCACCGGCCGACGCCGACCGAGCGGTAGCGATCATCGAGCAGGCAGTAGCCGACACTCCCCTGTCCCGCGACGAGCTGGCTCGCCGGGTAGCCGCGGCCGGCGTGCGCTCCGAGGGGCAGGCGATGCCACATCTCCTGATGCTGGCGTCCCTGCGCGGGCGGATCGTCATGACCGTGCACGACGGCCGGCCCGCGTATGTGCGAAACACGTTGCCGGTTAAGGACGAACTCGCCCTGACGGAGCTCGTGCGACGCTACCTGCGTGGGCACGCCCCGGCGACGGTGGCCGACATCGCGGCCTGGTCCGGGCTCGGAGTACGCGACGTCCGGGCCGCCGTGCAGACGCTCGAGCCCGAACTGCGCCGCGACGGTGACCTGCTCGACCGGCCGGGCCGCGACTCCGTTCCCGACCAGGTCCCGGTCCGGCTGCTCCCGGCGTTCGACCCGTACCTGCTCGGCTGGCGTGACCGCGGCTTCGCTGTTCCGGACAGCCAGCTGCGTTGCGTCCACCCCGGCGGCGGCATGCTGCGCGCCGTCGCCACCGTCGACGGGGCCGCCGTGGGCACCTGGACCCTCCGCCGCGGGCCGCGGCCCGTCGTCCGGATCGAACCGTTCGGGCCGCTCCCGGCGCGCGCCCGGGCCGCACTCGACCGCGAGGCCGACGACGTCGTCCGCTTCGAGTCGAGCACTTAGACCAGCGCGGAGAGCACGTGTTCGCGGAAGGCCTGCGCGGCGGGCGTGGGGCGCTCGCCGGTCCGCCAGACCAGCGAGACCGGCAACGCCTGCCGCGGGCTCAGCGGGCGGATCGCCAGGCGATCACCGTGCGCGGCCACGACCGAGTGAGGCATGACCGACATCCCGAGTCCACGGGCGACGAGCTCGCGCACGGTCACCTGGTCGTTGGCCTCGGCGATGATCCGACCGTCCGGCACGAGCGTGCGGAGCGCCTCGCGCAACGCCGAGCCGGCGCCGTAGGCAACCAGCGACTGACCGGCCAGGCGGTCAACCCGTACCCGACGGGCGCGAGCGATGGGATGGTCGAGCGCGGTGATGAGGACGAGCTCCTCGTCGAGCAGCCGCACCCCGTCGAGCTCGTCGAACGAGTCGGGGTCGACCAGCGCGATCACGAGGTCGAGACGGCCGTCGCGGAGCTGATCGAGCAGCGCGAAGGCGACGCCCTCGTGCACGGTGACGGCCACCCCGGGATGGGCCCGGGTGAACTCGGCGATCAGCGCCGCGGGGTGGGTAGGCCCGATCGGGGGCACGCCGCCGAGGCGCAGCGTTCCCCGCACCAGTCCCAGCATCGCGTCCACGTCGGCGCGCACGGAATCCACCTCGGCAAGCGCGCGCCGCGCCCGCGCCAGGACGACCTCGCCCGCCTCGGTCACCTCTACGCGACGCGTGGTGCGACGCAGGAGCTCTACACCCAACTCGCGCTCGAGCCGGCCCACCTGCTGCGAGAGCGCCGACTGGGCGACGTGGAGTTCCTGCGCGGCCTGCGTGAACGACCGCCGGCGAGCGACCGTGTCCAGGTAACGCAGTTGCCGGAGCTCCATGCCGACAACCTATCGCGTCAGCTTCTAAGTGTGCGCGAATCTTGATATTGGGCAGATGAATCCCTTCGTGGCACGGTGGATCCATGCCGACACCAGACGTCACGCTCCTCGACTCCGACCAGGCCCGGGACGGCGAGCTCGTCGACGAGCTCGCCCGCATCGTCAACGGCGCTTACGCCATCGGCGAGGCCGGACTGTGGCGGGAGGGGGCGACCAGAACCACGCCGACCGAGGTCGCCGACGCGGTCCGTGGTGGTGGCATGCTCGCCGCCAGTCTCGAGGGCCGGCTGGTCGGATGCGCCTTCGTGCAGCCGCTGGGCGCGCAGACGGCGGATCTGGGACTTGTGTCGACCGCGCCGGACCGATGGGGCAATGGCATCGGAGGCGAGCTCGTGCGCAAGGCCGAGGAGTTGATGCACCAGCGCGGCGTGACGACGATGCAGCTCGAGGTACTGGTCCCGAAGGGTTGGGAGCACCCGAGCAAGCGACGTCTCCGAGACTGGTACACGCGGCTCGGCTACCGGGTGGTCAGGACGGAGCGGTTCGACCAGGTGGCCGCGCACCTGGAACATCAGCTCGCCACACCGTGCGAGTTCCTGATCTTCCACAAGCCCCTGACCCAGCAGCAATCGAACCGACCAGCGGCCCGACCCGTCAGCGCGTCACGTGCGCGAACCCGTACACGGTCTGGGTGAACTCCTTCCCACTGACCGTCAGGTTCAGCATCAACAGGAGATCATCCGAGCCGTAGCCTGCCCCATCCCAAGATCACAGCTCAGCTGTATTTGGTCCCCTTTCCTCCGTCCAGCCACTCGGCGATCGAGCCGAGCGCGGTGGTCTTCAGCTGGGCCGGGGCGGCGGAACCGTGCACGGACGCTTCGGCCACGGCCGCGAGCTGTTCGTCGCTCAGCCCGAGAGTTGTGCGAGCGATCTCGTACTCGCGGACAAGATCGGTCTCGAACAGCAGCGAGTCGTCGACGTTCAGCGAGCAGCGCACACCCGCGCCGAGCAGTCGCGGCAACGGACTCTCCGCCACCGGGTACACGCCGAGCAGGGCGTTGCTCGTCAAGCAGATGTCGAGTGTGGTGCCCTGATCGGCGAGCTCCCGGACGACGTCGGGGGCGGCGATGGCGCGCACGCCGTGCATCACCCGGTCGGCGCCGAGATCGCGCAGCGCAGAGCGAACCGAGCCCGGCCCCTCGTTCTCGCCGGCGTGCGGGACCGAGAGCAGCCCGGCCGCACGCGCGATCTCGAACGGCCGGCGGAACCACCCCGCGGGCGCGGACGCCTCGTCGCCGTCGAGCCCGAACCCGACAACGCCGTCGCCGGCCAACTCGGCGGCAACGGTGGCCACGGCGATCGCATCGTTGACGCCGACTCCGCGGTTGGCCGCGGCGACGAGTCCGAACCCGACACCGAGCTCGTCCGCGGCGGTACGCCCGGCGTCCAGCACCGCGCTGACCGCTGCCCGGTAGTCGCCCAACCGCCCGTGGAACAGGCCCGGCCACACGGACAGCTCGAGCCACACCACACCGGCCGCCCGGGCGTCCTCGACGATCTCGCGAACCGCACGCCGGATGTCGCCCTCATCCCGCAGGCAGGCCGCCGCGGCGACGATGACATCCATGAAGTGGTCGAACGAGCCGTATCCGCTCGGCCGCGGCACCTCTCGGCCCTGCTCCCGGGCGATCTCGTCGACCGTCGACCGGCGCAGCGAACCGTCCAGGTGAACGTGCAGGTGAGCCTTGGGCAGGTCCACCAGTGAGCGCCGGGTCACCGCGCTCACTCTAGATATCGGGTGGCGCCGCCTGATCGGGGTTGGCACCATGCCGCGAGTGGGACGGGCTGAGGTACTCCTTCTGGGTGGCCGTTCCGGCGTCGGCAAGACGACGATCGGATGGGAGGTCGCCGCGCAGCTGCGAGCCGCAGACGTCCGGCACGCGATCATCGAGGGCGACTTCATGGGCCAGGTGTTTCCCGCCCCGGATGGCGATCCGGACGGCTCGAAGCTGGTCGAGCGCAACCTCACCGACGTCTGGGCAAACCTCGCTCGGCTCGGCTACCGCCGACTGATCTACACGAACACGTTGAGCGTCCTGCCCAAGGCCGCCGGCATGTTCGAGCGGGCCATGGGCGCCGACGTGCGGATCATCGGAGTCTTTCTGACCGCCTCTGACGCCACGGTCGGTCAGCGGCTCACCCGACGTGAGCTCGGCACCGAGCTGGCGCAAGGACTCAAGGCCAGCTCGGAGAAGGCACGACTGCTCGACCAGCAGGTCCCCCTCGATACGCGGCGAGTCGCGACCGACCACCGGGCCGTCATCGACATCGCTCGTGAGGTGCTGGCCGCCGCCGGATGGATCGACCACAACGATGGGTGTCGCGACCGGCCGTAAGGTCAGCCGCGGAGCGAGTCCACGAGCCAGGGGCTGAATGTGATCGACGCGTACATCTACGAGCTCGGACGTCGTCTGCGGGGTCCGCGGCGGGTGAAGGCGGATCTGCTCGCGGAGGCCCGTGACGCGCTGTGCGACGCCGCGAGCGCGTATGAGCGCGGCGGCCTTTCGCGACGAGTCGCGCAGGCGCGCGCCATCGACGAGTTCGGCGCCGTCGACGAGGTCGGACCGCTGTATCAGGCGGAGTTGGCGTTCTCGCAGGGCCGGCGCACCGCGCTGTTCCTGTTCTTCGTCCTGCTCGTGCAGGCAGTGGCCTGGAAGACCGTGTGGCCGCAGATCCGTCCCGGGCCGGTGGCCGATCCGACCCAGGCGTCGGCCGTTGTCGGCGGTGCAGTCGGCTGGCTGGCCGCGCTCGCGCTGGCCGGCTCGCTGATCGCGATACTGGCGTGCGGAATCGGCGTCCGGCGACTGAGCGGCCTGTGCCGCCCGGTGATCAGGGCGACCGGGGCCTTCGCCCTGGCCGTCGCCGGCGGTCTGACCGGGCTCAGCCTGACCCTGGCCGTGGTCGACGCCCGGCCGGGATCCCTACTTGCGCTCAGCGTCGGGTTGCCGTGGTCGCTCGCGTTCTTGCTGATGCCGATGGCGGGCGTGGCCGTGGCCGGCCGCCGCTGTCTGGCCGCCGCCCCACTGTGATCTACTCGGGCTGGAGTACGCCGCCGACGACACTGGTGAAGTCGACCCACGCGGCTCGCTCGGCGGCCAGGGCCCGCTTGCCGGCGGCCGTGAGGCGGTAGGTGCGCCGCTTGCGGCCGCCGACCGTGGCCCATTCGCCGCGCACGTAACCGGATCGCTCGAGCCGCCGCAGGGCCGGGTAGATCGTTCCGGTGGAGAAGCCGAGCGCGCCCCCGCTGCGCCGCTGCAGCGTCTCCATCACCAGGTAGCCGTGCAGGGGCTCGGCTTCCAGGACGGCCAGGATCATCGAATCCAGGTGGCCGCGAAGCGCGTCGGACTTCATCGCCGCATCATACGTGTGCCGTCGACATGTAGGCTACCGACATGTCGCCTGCCAACATATCGACCACTCGGACCGGGACAGCTGTCCTCCGACTGTGGCCCTGGCGGCGCGCGATCGTCGCCGCGGTCGCGGTGGATCTGGTCATCGGCGCCGCCCGCCGCTTCGACTTCGGTGGCATCGAAGGGTTCAGCACCACCAACTACGGCTGGCTGGCCTTCAGCCTGGTCGGCGGGGTCGGGCTCGCCTGGCGCCTGGCCAAGCCGCCGGCCGGATGGTGGCTGCTGCTCCGGGCCCTGGTCGCGCCGGCGCTGTCGTTCATCATCTGCTTCGTGGCCGTCACGGTGATGGGTCTGGTGTTTCTCCCCCATCAGCCGGTGGCGGAGACGTTGACGACGGATGCCCCCGGACGCGCGGCGTGGCTCAGCCTGGTCGTCGCCCTGGCCGGCTACACCTGCGAAGCACTGTGGATCCCCGCCCGTTGGATCAGCCGGCACCGTCCCGGCCAGACGCGATGATGACGCGGGCTATCGCCGGCTGGGCGGGTCGGTCAGTTGGGCCGACCACCTGTCCTCGATCCGGCCGAGCCGCCAGACCAACCCGGCAACCAGCCAGGACAGGAGGAACAGCGCGACGATGCCGTAGCCGGCGTAGTCGAGGTTGATGTCGGCGATGGCCGCTATCGGGCCGGTGCTGATCTTGGCCTGGTCGGCGAGCACGCCGAGCAGCTCGATCGTGCCGATGATCAGCGCGACGGCGACCGAGATCGACGTGATGGTGATGTTGTAGAAGACCTTGCGGACCGGCTTGGCGAACGCCCAGCCGTAGGCGGCGTTCATGAACACACCGTCGACCGTGTCC
>DATBER010000050.1:0-16749 GCA_036558905.1 Jatrophihabitantaceae bacterium
ACCGGTAGCTCGCGCACCTGGTCGCCGCTCGCGACGGGCAGGGATCACGGGACACGGTCTCGTCCGTGCCCTCGTCGCGCTGGTCCTCGGCGGTGCACTCGCGGTCGCTGTGCCCTTGACGGCTTCGGCATCGGCCGCGCCCGCACCCACCTCGTCCCCGCCGATCGCAGCCACCCCGCCGATGGGCTGGAACGACTGGTACTCGTTCTTCTGCAACCTGGACGAGCAGCTCATCGAGCAGACCGCCGACGCGATGGTCAGCTCCGGCATGCGCGACGCCGGTTACCAGTACGTCAACCTCGACGACTGCTGGCTGTCGCACAATCGTGATGCGAACGGCAACCTGCAGGCCGACCCGGTCAAGTTCCCGCACGGTATCAAGGCGGTCGCCGACTACGTCCACGCCCGCGGGCTCAAGCTCGGCATCTACGAGGACGTCGGCACGGCGACCTGCGCCGGCTACCCGGGCAGCTACGGCCACGTCCAGCAGGACGCCGACACGTTCGCGTCCTGGGGCATCGACTTCGTCAAGGTCGACTGGTGCAATGTGCCGTTCGGCAACTTCTCGGGCCTCTCGCAACAGGACGTGGCCAAGAAGCTCTACACGGAATACAGCCAGGCTTTGCAAGCCACCGGGCGGCCCATGCTGTTCAGCATCTGCGAGTGGAACCCGGCCCTGCGGCCGTGGACCTGGGCGCCGGCGATCAGCAACATGTGGCGCACGAACAACGACTACGGCGACAGCTGGGACCGCATCCTGGCCAACCTCGACAACGAGGCCGACATTGCGCAGTACGCGGGCCCCGGCCACTGGAACGACCCCGACATCCTGCAGGTCGGCCTGGGCGGCATGACCCAGTCGGAGGACCAGGCCCACTTCAGCGCCTGGGCCATGCTGGCCGCGCCGCTGCTGGCCGGCAACGACCTGCGCTCGATGTCGGCGGCCACCAAGGCGATCCTGACCAACCGCGAGGTGATCGCGATCGACCAGGACGGGTTGGGCGCGCAGGCCACCCGCATCTCGCACGACGGTGACGCCGACGTGTGGGTGCGCCCGCTGGCCGACGGCGACCGGGCGGTGATGCTGCTCAACCGCGGCGCCCTACCACTGACCATCGACACCACCGCACAGGCGGCCGGGCTCGGCAACGCCCCGACGTACAAGGTGCGCGACACCTGGACCCACACCACGACCGAGTCGGCCGGCCACCTCGCCGCCTCGGTGCCGGGCCACAGCGCGGTGCTGCTGCGCGTGACGCCGCAGTACGACGTCGGCACCGTCGCGCCCTCGACCTTGGTCGCGGCCACCCCCGACGTCGCGCCCGTCTACCCGGGTTCGACGTATCGCATCGTCCGGCCCGGGCAGACCGTCGACGTCCCGGCCGGCCTCCGCAACGACGACCGCATCCCGGTCACGGACGCCCGGCTGACGCTGACCGGCCCGGACGGGTGGACCGTGCAGGGATCGACCGCGCACGCGCCCGCCGTACCGGGTGGCGATCACCTCGACGGCACCTGGCGGGTCACGGTCCCGAACGGCACGAGTCCCGGCGTGTACACGGTCACCGCGACAGCGCAGTACAGGTGGCTGCGCGGCTCGGCCACTAGGACCGGGACCGGCGGCTTCCAGGTGCTCGTGCCACCCACCGGAACCCGGAACGTCAGCGACCTGACCTGGCTGTCGGCCACCAACGGGTACGGGCCGCCAGTGCTCGACAAGAACTACTACGGCGGGCCGCTGACCATCCACGGCGTGACCTACCCGAAGGGCATCTGGCTCAATGCCAACGCGGCGCTGACCTACTACACCGGCGGCAACTGCACCCGGCTGACCGCGGACCTGGGCCTGGACGACTCCGACCACGGCCCCGGAACGGTCGATTACCAGGTGTTCGCCGACGGCGCCAAGGTGTACGACAGCGGAACGGTCACGCGCACGACGGCCACCGTGCACCTCGACCAGGGCGTGACCGGCGCGCAGATCCTGCAGCTCGTCGTCACCGACGCGGGCGACGGAGTCACTTACGACAACGCCGACATCGCCGCCCCGCAGCTGACCTGCAGCGCCTGAGGAGGCCCCGGTGAACGACGTAACTCGGCGTTCCGTACTGAAGGGTATGGCCGCGGCGACGGCGGCCGGCATCGGTGTCGCGGGCGGGGCCGGATCGGTGCTTGCCTCGGCTGCCCCGGCTCCGGCTCCGGCCGGCGGCATCACGGCGAACTCGCCCGGTCACCGCTCGACGATCCGGATATCGCCGGCCGGGCTGACCTGGTCGGCCGACTACGACGGCCACCCGGTCGTCGGGGCCGGATCGGCGCTGGGCCTCGTGCTCGACTCGGGCCAGCTGCTCGGGCCGAACGCCCAGGTACGGAAGGTGGCCCACCGCCGGGTCGACACGACGTGGCCCCCGCTGTACGGGCGGCAGGCCGTGCTGCCCGACCGGTACGAGGAGGTGCGGGTCGACCTGGTCGACCCGGCCACCCGGATCGAGTTCGCCGTGGTGGCGCGCGCCTACGACGAGGGTGTCGCGCTGCGCTACGAGCTGACCGGCGGCGATCCGCTCACCCTGGCCGGCGAAGCGACCGACTTCGCCCTGCCCGACGGCACGCGCGTGTACAGTGCGCGCGACGAGGACCCGTTCGTGCTGGTCGCTCCGCACGAGATCCCGTCCAGCGGCAGCGCCGGGCACACCGACACCGGCCGGCTGACCGACCAGCCACTGACCGCGGCGCTACCTGGCGGCGCGTTGCTGTGTCTGTGCGAGTCGGCCCGGCTGGACTATCCGCGGCTGATGCTGGCCGGCGACCCCGACCATCCGAACGTGTTGCAGGCCCACCTGATGCAGTACGCCGGCCGCGGCAGCACCCAACCCGTCCAGCCGAAGTTCACCGTGACCCCGCCGTTCACCACGCCCTGGCGGGTCGCCGTGCTCGGCACGAGCGGCCCCGAGCTGATCGACCACGCCGACCTCGTCGTCACCCTGGCCCCGCCCGCGCAGACCACCGACACCGACTGGATCCGCCCGGGCAAGGCCATCCGGTCGACCAGCCTCACCACGGCCGGCGGTCTTGCTTGCATCGACTTCGCGGTCCAGCGCGGGCTGGCCTACATCGAGTTCGACGCCGGCTGGTACGGCCCGGAGAACAGCCCGACGTCGGATCCGACCAAGCCCATCGCCGCCCTCGACCTGCCCCAGGTGATCGCCTACGGGCAGAGCAAGGACGTCGGCGTCGTCCTGTACGTGAACCAGATCGCGCTGTCCGACCCGGACAGCCTGTTCGCGCTCTACGAGCAGTGGGGCGTGGCCGGTCTCAAGCTCGGCTTCATCTACGAGGGCACGCAGACGCAGACGGTGTGGCTCACCGACGTCGCCCAGAAGGCCGCCGCCCATCACCTGCTGCTGAACACGCACGACGACCTGCGCCCGTTCGGGCAGGAACGCACGTTCCCCAACTGGATGAACCTCGAGGGCGTGCGCGGCAACGAGCATTTCCCGACTGCCACGCACAACGTCACCGTGCCGTTCGCGCGCAACATCGGCGGTCCGATGGACAGCACGATCTGCCTGGCCCAGCCCCGCGACCAGACGACGAACGTGCACCAGATGGCGATGGCCGCCGTCTATTACCAGCCACTGGCCTGGCTGTACTGGTACGACCAGCCGTCGAAGTACGCGACCGGCACCTGGCCCGAGTTGCCCTGGTTCGACGCCATCCCGACTACGTGGGACGAGTCGCGGGCGCTGGCCGGCGAGATCGCGCAGTACGTCGTCATGGCCCGGCGCAGCAGCAAGACCTGGTTCGTCGGCGCGATGACGAACGAGCAGAGCCGGACCGTCGACGTGCCCCTGCGCTTCCTCGGCCCGGGCAGCTGGCAGGCGACGATCTACGCCGACAGCGGCACGCCGGACAACGCGCGCGACACGGCCGTGGTCGTGTCCCGGCAGGCGGTGACCTCGGCGACGACCCTGACCATGCGGCTGTCCCCGGCGGGCGGTCAGGCGGTGATGATCACGCCGGCCGCCTAGTTCTGCTCGTCCGGCGGGGCGGCGCAGGGGAGGCTGCTCCGCCGGACGAGGTCGGGGCGCTGCGCTCAGCGCGACCGGCGGTGGGCCTCGATGCGGTCGCGGTACCACAACGCCGAGTCCTTCAGCCGTCGCTGCTGCGTGTCGTAGTCGACGTGCACCAGCCCGAACCGCTTCGAGAAGCCCCAGGCCCACTCGAAGTTGTCCAGCAGCGACCAGACGTAATAGCCGCGCACGTCGGCGCCGGCCGCGATCGCCGCGCCGACGGCGTCGATGTGGTCGCGCAGGTAGCCGATGCGCTCGGCGTCGTGGACCGAGTCGCCCGCCACGACGTCGTCGAACGCGGCGCCGTTCTCGGTGACCATCAGCGGCGTGTCCGGGTAGTCGCGGTGCAGTCGCACCAGCAGCTCGGTCAACCCGGCCGGCTCGATCCGCCAGTTCATGGCCGTGTACGGCCCGGGTTGCGGCACCGAGTACGCCAGTTCGGTGCCCGGCCAGACCGTCGGACCGGGTGCGCCCTGCGGGTCGTTCACCCAGCGCCCGCTGAGCTGCGCGGCGAGCTCCGGCGTGGCGGCGGTGACCAGCGACGGTGCGTAGTAGTTGACGCCGAGGATGTCGATCGGCGCGCTGATCGTCTGCAGGTCACCGTCGCGCACGAACGCCCAGTCCGTGACCGGCGACATCTCCGCCAGGATGTCGTCCGGGTAGCGGCCGCGCAGCATCGGCTCGAGGAACACCCGGTTGGCCAGGCCGTCCACGTGCCGCACCGCCGCCCGGTCCGCGTCCGAATCCGACGCGCCGCGCACGACGGCCAGGTTCAGGGTCGCCGACAACTGTGCCCGGGGTGCGGTCGCGCGCAGGGCCGTGACCGCCCGCCCGTGCGCCAGCATCAGGTGGTGCGCCGCGGAGAGCGCCGCTTCGCGGTCGGTGAGCCCGGGCGCGTGCACGCCCGACGCGTGTCCGAGGAAGGCCGAGCACCACGGCTCGTTCAGCGTGGTGAACGTGTCGACGCGGTCGCCCAGCACGCTGGCCACCTGCTGGACGTAATCGGCGAACCGGGCGGCCGTGTCGCGGTTCGTCCAGCCGCCGAGGTCCTGCAACCACTGCGGCAGGTCCCAGTGGTAGAGCGTGACCATCGGGGTGATGCCCTGCGCCAACAGCTCGTCGACGAGGCGGGCGTAGAAGTCGAGGCCTTCGACGTTCACCTCGCCGGACGCGGCCGGCACGATTCGCGGCCACGCCACCGAGAACCGGTACGCGTCCGGCCCGATCTCGCGCATCAGGCCGACGTCCTCGACGTAGCGGTGGTAGTGGTCGCACGCGACGTCGCCCGTGTCGCCGTCCTGGATCTTGCCCGGCGTATGGCTGAACGTGTCCCAGATCGACTCCGTCCGCCCGTCCTCCTTGGCGGCTCCCTCGATCTGGTAGGCGGCGGTCGACACGCCGAAGCGGAAGTCTGGCGGGAAGTCGGTCACGGGGTAGCTCCCTTGTTCGTAAGTTGCAGCACGCGTACGCCGTAGGGCGGCAGCGTGACGCGATCGACGGGTGTCGCGGTGGCGAGGTCGGCGAGATGAGTTCGGCTGACCGTACGTGGGCGTACGGTAAGTGGCGCGTCGTGCAGGCTGGTCAGCCAGGCGAAACGCCGGCCGTCGGCGTGCACGAGGCCGTCGACCAGGACCCGCGGGTCGTCGACCTGGACCGGGCGCTCGATGCCGGCGTGGACGGCCAGCGCGTCGTACAGGCGCCACGTGTCCTCGGGGTTGACGCGCCCGCGCGCGGCCGCGAAGTACTCCAGCGGGTAGGTCGCGAGCACGGCGGTGCCCGGCCCGTAGTCCTTGCGGACGACGGCCGGCCGCTCATACTGGTCGCGGGCGATCACCCGGCCGTCGGTGGCCACGACCGGCAGGTACGCCCGGGCGTTGTCGCCGCCGGACGCCAGCACGGTCAACGACGAGCCGGCTTCGATCGAGCCGAAGTCCTCGCTGAACGTGATCGTCACCGGGCCGTCCACCGGATCGTTCAGCCCGTACACGAGCTCGGGCCGCACCCCGAAAAGCGCCTCGGTGCCCGTCCACCACGGGCCGCGCTGGAACGAGCTCTCGCCCGCCGCGTAGGACACGTACACGGTTGCCCCGGCCCCGGCCAGCTGCCGCAGCCGCAGCCACGTCGGGCCGGTGAGCTGCTTGGCCGACGGCACCAGGTACAGGGCCGCGCCGGGTTCGACGCCGTCGCGTTCACGCAGGAACGCGACGGGCAGGTCGGCCTCGCGGGCCGCCACGTAGGCCTGCTCCAGGGCAGCGGCGACGAAGCGCCGGTCGTCGGCGACGATGTGCGGCGACTCGAGCGCCTCGGCGACCAGCAGGGCGGCCGCCGCCGGCCACCGCTCACACCGTGCGACGTCGACGCCGGCCAGCACGTCGGCGAAGTCGTGCATCTCGCGGAGGGTCGGCTTGGGCGCGCCGTCGCTGGTGGTCAGGCCGAAGTGCAGCTCGAACGGATGGTGCCGGTACGGGTCCTGGTCGACGAGGTCGTCGAAGTCGGTGTTGTTCCAGGCCAGCCAACCGGTGGCGCCGCTGAGCAGCGACTGGTGCAGGGTCTGCCGGTAGTAGTGCGCGGCGTTGTCCGGCGAGACGAAGTCGCTGGACAGCCCGAACTCCTCGAGCACCACCGGCCGGCCGCCCACCGCCGCCAGCTCGCACACGAAGGCGGCCTTGAGGTACTGGCGGACGACGTCGCTCTCCATCCGGTAGACGTGCGGGCCGGTGAAGTCGACGAGCTCGCCCAGCTCGCGTACCGAGAACCCGGTGTCCTCGCCGGTCATCTCCACGCCCCAGGCGCCGTCGCCGATCGACACCGGCTGCCGGGCGCCCCCGGCCCGCACGGCGTGCACCATCAACCGGGCCCAGCTGCCCACGACGTCCGCGGACGCGGTGCCGCCGTAGAGGGGCATCTCGTTGCTGATCAGCCACGCGGCGATCGCCGGATGGTCGGCGAACCGGCCGGCGACCTGCTCGACGAACCAGGCCTGCCGGGCGACCAGCCATACATCGGTGTACAGATCCCGCCCCGCGCGCCACGACGGGTCCCAGTTCTGTCCGGACATGTGCCCGACGATGAAGGTCGGGATCGTCGTCATCCCGGCGTCGACGTGCAGGTCGAGGAACTGCGCGAAGTGGGCGAGCAGCTTCTCGTCGACGAGGTCCGGGGCCGGCATGAAGTCCGGCCAGTAGCAGAACGAGCGGGTCGCGGTCAGCCCATGCGCGGCGAGCACGTCGAGCTCCTGCCGCACGACGTCCGCGTCGAAGCGTCGCCACATGAGCGGACCACCCAGGCGTGACCAGAAGTTCGCCCCGAGCCACACCGGCCCGGGCAGCTTGGCGAAGTTGCGCAGCACGGCTGTCTACTTCACCGCGCCGCTGGTGAGCCCGGCGACGAGATAGCGCTGCAGTACGAGGAATCCGAGCACGATGGGCACGCTCACCACGAGCGAGGCCGCCATCACCTGATTCCAGTACACGCCGAGCTGGGTCGAGTAGCCCTGCAGCCCGATGGCCAACGTCTCGCTGTTCCCGCTCGTCATCACCGAGGCGAACAGGATCTCGCCCCACGAGGTCATGAACGCGTACACCGCGACCGCGATGACGCCCGGACGTGCCGCCGGCAGGACGACCCGGAACAGCGCGCCCATGGCCGATGCGCCGTCGACGCGGGCCGCCTCGTCGAGCTCACGCGGGATGCCCTGCAGGTAGCCGGCCAGCATCCAGATCGAGAACGGCAGCACGAACGTCAGGTAGGTGATGATCAGCCCGGTGCGCGTCTCGTACAGCTGCAGGCCGATGCTGTTGTGGATCGAGACGAAGATCAGGAACAGTGGCAGCAGGAACAGGATGCCGGGGAACATCTGCGTGGCCAGCACCGTCGTGGTGAAGAACCGCTTGCCGGCGAACTCGTACCGCGACACCGCGTACGCCGCGAAGATCGCGATGATCACCGAGAAGACGGTGGCGGCCGTACACACGATGATGCTGTTCATGAAGTAGGTGGCCAGCGGGATCGTGTGCCACATGTCGAAGTACGGCTTGATCGTCAGATGCGAGGGCCACCACTTGAAGCTCTGCGCGCTGCCGACGTCGCCGAGTGGCTTGAGCGACGAGACCAGCATCGTGTACAGCGGGATCAGGGTGAACACTCCGACGACCGCGATGACGACCCAGCGGAATATCCGGAACGACCGCGACTCATAGGACGACATGGCGGCTCCTCCGGTTCGCGATCGGCAGGTAGATGGCGGTGACGAGCAACAGGAACAGCAGCATCAACACGCTCATCGCCGAGCCGTAGCCGAAGTTCCAGACCTGGAAGGAGTTCGTGTAGATGTGGATCGACATCAGGTCGGTCGACGGCGGCACCGACATGCTGTACAGCACGAACGGGGTATTGAAGTCGTTGAACGTCCAGAGGAACAGCATCAGCAGCAGCACCGTGTTCACCGGCCGCAGCATCGGCAGCGTGATCCGGAAGAACTGCGACCAGCTGCCGGCCCCGTCGATGGCCGAGGCCTCGTAGACGTCGTTGGGAATGCTCTGCATCCCGGCCATGATCATCAGGAACGCGAACGGCCACTGCCGCCAGATCGCCACGACAGCGGTCGAGAAGAACGCGTTGTTGCCGATCAGCCAGAACGGCTTGTGGTTGAGCAGGTGCAAGTCGTTGACGAGCAGCTGGTTCACCACTCCGCTGTCGCGCTGCAGCATGAAGTTCCAGATGATCACGCCGGCGAATATCGGCAGCGCGTAGGGGATGAGAAACAGCGTGCGCACCGGTCCGCGACCCAGGAACGGCCGTTGCAGCACCCACGCGGCCACCAGCCCGATTCCCCACGAGAAGGCCACCACCAGCACCGTGTAGGAGCAGGTGACCTCGAACGAGTGCAGCAGCGACTTGCCGACTGGCCCGGAGAACTTCAGCGCGATGCGGTAGTTGTCGAACCCCGCCGTCGGCGCACTGGACCAGTGCTGGATGTACTCCTGGGTCAGCCGGATGAAGCTGATCCACACGCCGATCGCCATCGGCACGATGTGGATCAGCAGCTCCAGCACGACCGCCGGGATCAGCAGCAGGTACGGGGTGGCCTTGCGCCAGCTCCACGGGATCTGCCGTCGTTTCGGGGGTGGCCGCCGGTTGGCGGCGACATCGTCGGTGTCCGGTGTCGTCGCCGTCGCGGTCCCGACTGTCACTCGCATACTGCCTTTCGCCGAGGTTCCCGGGTGCGCACGGCGCACCCGGGAACAGTGCGGGGAATCAGCTGGCCGGCATCTTCGCCTGCGCGTCCTCCATGGCCGACTTGATGTCGTCGTCGCTGACGTTGCTGCCGGTGGCGGCCTTCGCGATCAGTGGCGTAATCGCCTGGCCGACCGCCGTCTCCATGGCCGCCTCGTTCTTGGTCAGCGGCAGCGGGGCCGACTTGGTGGCCAGTGCGTCCTTGAACACCTGCGCCTCGGCGGTGTCGGTGGTCCAGGTCGCCGTGGCGGCGGTGTTGATCGGCAGCGTCGTGAACGCCTTGCCCAGGGTCTGCTGCTCGGCCGCGCTCGTCATGAACTTGACGAACGCCTCGTCGGCTGCGATGTGCTTGGAGTTCTTGAAGATCGACAGGTTGATGCCGGCCGGGAAGGTGCCGATGTCCTTGCCGCCCGCCGGCACCGGGTTCGGTGCCGGGATGGCGACCACGCCGTAGTCACCGGCCTTCATGCCGCTCTGCTGGATCGACACGTCGGCGTTGTTCTGGCTCATGACCATGGCCGCCGTGCCCTTGGCGAAGTCCGTGACCGCTTCGGGGCCCTTGCTGTACTGGGCATTGCTCGGGTTGACGACCTTGTCGGACGCCATCAGGTCGATGTACTGCTTGATGCCGGCGACGACGCCCGGGCTGGTGAACGTCGGCTTGTCGCCGTCGAAGAGGTCGCCGCCGTTCTGCTGCCCGAAGATGAAGGCGAAGTGGACGTTCTCGGTGTAGCTGCCGCCTTCCAGGGCCATGCCGTACACGTTCTTCGACGGGTCGGTCAGGGCCTTGGCGTCGGACACGACGTCCTGCCAGCTGGCCGGCGGCTGCAGGCCCTTGGCCTGGAACATCGCCTTGTTGTAGTAGAGGCCGTAGGCGAGACCGTACAGCGGCACCGAGGTCGGGTCCTGCCCGGGCACGCCGCCGGTCGCGAGCGAGGACGCCACGAACTGGTCCTTGCCGCCGATGGCCGCGAAGGCGGATGCGTCGAACGGCATGAACGCGCCGGTGGCCTGCAGCGACGGGGCCCAGGTGTTGCCGATGTTCAGCACGTCCGGACCCTGGCCGCTGGTCGTGGCGGCGAGGATCTTGTTCTGCAGGTGTGCCCAGTCGATGACCTGCAGCTTCACGGTGACGCCGGTCTGCTCCTTGAACTTGTCCAATTCCGGCTGCAGCACCTGGGCGTCCTGGGCGACGGTCGGCGCCTGGTTGCTGGCCCAGTACGTGATGGTCTGGCCGGACAGCGAGCCGCCTCCACCGGTACCGCCGCCGGATGAACTGTCCTTCTTGCTGGACGAGCAGGCGGTGATCGCCAAGGTGGCGGCGACCGCCAGACCCATCACGACCTGCGAAGGTCGGATATGGGGCGTGCGCATGGGGCCTCCTGGTTGGGGCTGGTGCGGGTCGGTTGTCGAGTCCGGATTCACACGAGCGATCGAGTCGGTGAGAGCGCTCTCACGAAGTGGCTGCAAGATTTGTTCATGCCCCCAACCAATGTCAAGGGTTTCCCGAAGATCGATCGGATCGTTACCTGCGGCCGAGGGGCATCACGCGCTCGCCCGGCGAACCGTCTCGACCGGGAGGATCCGGACCCGCTCGGTCGTCCGGCCGTCGATCCGGTCCAGCAGCATCCGGGCCATGGTCCGGCCCATGTCCTGTAGCGACTGCCGCACCGTGGTCAGTGCCGGGGTGGCGACCTGGGCCTCGCGGATGTCGTCGAACCCGACGACGGCGATGTCGTCGGGCACCTTGCGGCCGGACTGCTCGATCGCGCGCATCGCCCCGATCGCGGTCAGATCGGACGCGGCGAACACCGCGTCGAGCTCCGGGCAGGCGGCCAGCAGGTCGTGCATCGCGGTCAGGCCGCCCGCAACCGTGAAGTCGCCGGCCGCGACGAGGCGCTCGTCCGGAGTCTGGCCGGCGGCCCGCAGCG
This sequence comes from Jatrophihabitantaceae bacterium, assembly GCA_036558905.1. Taxonomy (GTDB): domain Bacteria; phylum Actinomycetota; class Actinomycetes; order Mycobacteriales; family Jatrophihabitantaceae; genus DASXRA01. The sequence continues at coordinate 11,237 of DATBER010000050.1, forward strand.
CGGCCCGGTAGCCGGCCAGGCGGTCCTGTCCGGCGCACATGTCCTGCGGCCCGGTGATGGTCGCGATCCGGTGGGCGCCGCGGTCGAGCAGCAGCTCGGTGGCCAGGCGCGCCCCGGTGACGTTGTCCGAGTCGACGTAGCACAGCGACGGGTCGCCGGACAGCGGCCGGCCGTTGATGACCGTGGGCACGCCCATTCGCTCGAGCGTCTGCGGCAACCCGTCGTCGCCGTGCAGCGACACCAGCAGCACGCCGTCGACGTGACCGCCGGCGGCGTAGTGCTCGAACTGTTCGGCTTCGGCGGGCGTCGACGCGATGACGAAGATCAGCTGCAGGCCGGCCGCCGCGATCTGGGTGTGCGCTCCCCGCAGCATGGCCAGGAAGTACGGGTCGTTGAACAGCCGGTCCTCGCTCTCGGCCACGAGGAACGCCACCGAGTCGCTGCGCCGGGTGACGAGTGAGCGGGCCGCCCGGTTGGGGGCATAGGCCGTCTCGCGGGCGGCCGCCAGCACGGCCTCGCGCGCGTCGTCGCTGACGTTGGCGGCCCCGCGAAGCACCCGGCTCGCCGTGGCGCGCGAGACGCCCGCCCGGGCCGCGACGACCTCTAGGGTCGGCGGCCGGTCGGTCGGACGACGGCGCTGCGCCATGCCGCGCACCTCCTGCCAGCCTCACTGTGCCGGGGAGTGTAATGCGCGGGCCCCGCAGATCCGGGAAGATCGCGGGACGTCACGAGCTGGCGGTCGACCGTCGGCCCCTCGACCCCGTACTTCGAGAGGCCGACACCCTTGCCAGGACGTGCTTCGACCCCTCGAACTCATACTTCGAGGGGTCCGCGTCGTTCGTTGTACCGGCCGCCGTCGACCACCCGGTGGAGGCTCGCCCGACCTTCGGTGAATCTCGCGCGAGGTCAGCCGACTCGAATCCCGGCCGGGCGGCGTGGCAGAATGTTGCGCTGAGTACCGGCCTGACGGCGGACCCTCTCACCGCCGTCGAGCCAGTCCACCCCGGTCGCTCGCATCCTCGCGAACCCCACCCGAGGCTGCTGTGCGTCCATGCAACCTATGGAGCAGAAGCACCCGTGGCCACCAAGATCAAGCTCATGCGTCTGGGCAAGATGCGCGAGCCGCACTATCGCATCGTCGTCGCCGATGCCCGCACCAAGCGGGACGGCCGGTCGATCGAGACGATCGGCGAGTACCACCCGAAGAGCGACCCGTCGATCATCAAGCTCGACGGCGAGCGGGCGGCGTACTGGCTCGGCGTGGGCGCCCAGCCGACCGAGGCCGTCACCGCCATCCTCAAGGCGACCGGCGACTGGCAGAAGTTCAAAGGCCTGCCCGCCCCCGAGCCGCTGAAGGTCCCGGCGGCCAAGCCGGACAAGCTCGAGCGGTTCAACGCCGCTCTGGCGGAGGTGTCCGGCGAGCCTGCCACCGAGGCCACCACGCCGAGGAAGCGCGCGCCGAAGAAGGCCGAAGCGAAGGCCGAGTCGGACAGCGACGCCCCGGCCGGCACAGCCAGCGCGGAGGAATGACGTGCTCGAGGAAGCCCTCGAGCACCTGGTGCGCGGCATTGTCGACCATCCCGACGACGTGCGCGTCGACATGGTAAACAACCGGCGCGGGTCCCGCCTGGAGATCCGGGTCCACCCCGACGACCTCGGCCGGGTCATCGGCCGGGGTGGTCGCACGGCCAAGGCGCTGCGCCAGGTGATCAACGGCGTCGGCGGCAAGGGCATTCGCGTGGACGTGGTCGACGTCGATCACCGCTGAGCTCGGTGCGGTCGGTGGCTGACGACGAACTGCTCGTAGTGGGGCGGGTCGGCCCGCCGCACGGCGTGCGCGGCGCGGTGATCGTGCAGCCGTTCACCGACGACCCGGACGAGCGGTTCGCCGACGGTTCGGTGCTGGCTACCACCGCCGACCCGCTCACCGTGCAGGCCGCGCGCTGGCACGGCAACCGGCTGGTCGTCCAGTTCGACGGGGTGGCCGACCGCTCGGCCGCCGAGCGGCTGCGGGGCGTCGAGCTCCTGCTCGCCGCGTCCGACCGTCCACCGCTGGACGATCCGGACGACTTCTACGACACCGACCTGGTCGGGCTGACCGCCAGCACCGTCGACGGCCGCCCACTCGGGCCGGTGCGCGACGTCGTGCACGCCCCGGCCAGCGACTACCTGGTGGTCGAGGTCGACGGCCGCGACCGCCTGGTGCCGTTCGTGGCGGCGGTCGTCCCGACCGTCGACGTCGCCGGCGGCCGCGTGGTCATCGACCCGCCCGAAGGGCTGCTCGAGCTATGAGGCTGGACGTCGTCACGATCTTCCCGGAGTACCTGGCTCCGCTGCGGCAATCCCTGCTGGGCAAGGCGATCGAGCGTGGGCAGCTCGACGTTCGGGTGCACGATCTGCGCACCTGGACCGACGATGTGCACCGCACGGTCGACGACTCGCCCTACGGGGGCGGACCGGGCATGGTGATGCTGCCCGAGCCGTGGGGGCGGGCCCTGGACGACATTGCCCCGCCTGAGGGAGCCCAGCCGCGACTGGTGATCACGACGCCGGCCGGGCGCCCGTTCACCCAGGCGATGGCCCACGAACTGGCCGCCGAGCCGTGGCTGGTGTTCGCCTGCGGGCGTTATGAGGGCATCGACGCCCGGGTCGTCGACTACGCCGGGTCGCGGATGCGGGTCGACGAGGTGAGCATCGGCGACTACGTGCTGGCCGGGGGCGAGGCCGCCGTGCTGGTCATCGTCGAGGCGGTCGGCCGGCTGCTGCCCGGGGTGCTCGGCAACGCCGACTCGGCCGCCGACGACTCGTTCAGCGACGGGCTGCTCGAGGCCCCGGCGTACACCAAACCGGCGTCCTGGCGAGGGATGGACGTGCCGCCGGTGCTGCTGTCCGGCCACCACGGCGAGATCGCCCGGTGGCGGGCCGAGCAGTCGCGGGCGCGGACCCGGGAACGCCGGCCCGACCTGCTCGGGTAGCGGCCGCCGCACATAACTGCTGCACAGCGCCGCCCGGTTTCGCGCCGACCGGGTCCGTATGGCACCATCGAGTGGTTGCCCAGCGCCCGTGTGGCGTGTGGCGGCCCCAATTGGCAAGCCCTGCAAGCCTCGGCCCGCAGACACGCGTGCCGGACTCCGGCACCAGACTTTGAAGGATGCGAAACCGATGAACACGCTCGACACCGTGGATGCCGAGTCGCTGCGCTCCGACGTGCCCGACTTCCGGCCCGGCGACACCCTGAAGGTCCACGTCCGGGTGGTCGAGGGTTCGCGTTCGCGCATCCAGGTATTCCAGGGCGTCGTCATCCGCCGGCAGGGCGGCGGCCTGCGCGAGACGTTCACCGTCCGCAAGGTCAGCTTCGGCGTGGGCGTCGAGCGGACCTTCCCGGTGCACACCCCGGTCATCGACAAGATCGAGGTCGTCACCCGCGGCGACGTGCGGCGGGCCAAGCTCTACTACCTGCGCGACCTGCGCGGTAAGGCGGCCAAGATCAAGGAGAAGCGGGAGACGGTCGCCCGCTGAGCTCGGCGGACGACGATCGGATGGCGGACGACGAGGCGCAGCGCCGCGCCCCTCTCGCTGATTCCGGATCAGGATCGGGGAGCGCTCGGGCCGGCCAGCTCGAGTCCGAGGCGTCGGCGCGCAACAGCGCCCTGGCCGACGCCCTGGCCCTGCACGACGAGGCCGACGGCGACCCGCCCGAGACGCCGGCCGAGCGCCCACCGCTGGGCGAGCCGCGACCGGCCCTGAGCGAGCCGGCCCTGAGCGAGCCGCACCGGGTCGACGAGACGGCGGCGGCCGAGACGAGGCCGCTGACCGACGCGAACTCCGCCGCTGACGCGCCGGCCGCAACGGGCGCTGCGGACGGGGGAACCGCCCCGCCCGGCCCCCCGCGCTGGCAGTTCTGGCGACGCGGCGGCGCGCCCCGGCCGCCGAAGCGCAAGAAGGCGCCCTGGTGGGAGCTGCCCGTCCTCATCGCGGTCGCGATCGCCGTCGCGGTGCTGATCAAGACTTTCCTGATCCAGCCGTTCTACATCCCGTCCGAGTCGATGGAGAAGACGCTGCACGGGTGCCCGGGCTGCTCCGGCGACCGGATGCTGGTCAACAAGCTGATCTTCGACATCCGCGACCCGCACCCCGGCGACATCGTCGTGTTCCGGGCGCCACCCGGCTGGGACGAGGAACCGACCCCCAAGGCCCCGACGAACCCGTTCGTCAAGGGCGTGCGGTGGTTCGGCCAGCTGATCGGCTTCGTGCCGCCGGACGAGAAGGACCTGATCAAGCGGGTGATCGCCGTCGGCGGCCAGACCGTGCAGTGCTGCGATGCGCAGGGCCGGGTCCAGATCAGCAACCACGGCAAGAACGGTCCGTGGAACTCGTTGGACGAGCCGTACATCTACCAGAACAGCCCGTGGGATCCGCGCGACCGGCCCGGCCACATCCAGTCGGGCAGCGCCGACCAGCGCACCTTCGGGCCGATCACCATCCCCAAGGGTCGGATCTGGGTGATGGGCGATCACCGCGGCGACTCGGCCGACTCGCGCTTCCACTGCATCGAGGAGTCGCCGGCCGATCACATCTGCGGCACGGCCAACACCACCGTGTCCGTCAGCAAGGTGATCGGTAAGGGCACATTGATCGCCTGGCCGCCGTCGCGCTGGCGCACCCTCGGTACGCCGCCGACGTTCAAGCACCTGGCCGACGGGATGACGCCGGCCATCGGTGGGGCGCTCGCCGTGCTGCCCATCTTCGGGTTGCGGCGGCGTCGCCGGCGTCGCTGATGGCGCCGATCCCTCGCGTCGGCGGCCGGCTGCTGCTGGTCGATCCCGACGATCGGGTGGTGCTCGTCGAGGAGCGGCTCGACCTCGCCGGCCCGGCCACCGAGTGGCTCATCCCGGGCGGTGGCGTCGAGCCCGACGAGACACCGGCCCAGGCCGCCGTCCGCGAGACATTCGAGGAGACGGGCATCGCCGTCCCGCTCGACGAGGTCCGCGAGCTGTACACCTACCGCCGCCGGTGGACCGACGTCGAGCGCGGCTTGCAGTACGACCAGCTCGAGCACGCGTACCTGGCCCGGCTGGGCTCGCCGCGCTCGCTTGCGCCGGCTGCGCTGACCGACGACGAGCGGCCGTACGTGGTCGGCCCACGCTGGTGGACGATCGACGAGCTGCGGACCAGTGACGCCCGGCTCGAGCCGCCCGACCTCGCCGACGTCCTGGGCCGGGCTCTGGCCACGCCCCGCGTCGCCGGGCGGGTGCTGCTGCTCGACGAGCACGACCGGGTTCTGCTCGTCGAGAGCAACGTCGACGTCGGCGCTTCGAACACGCACTGGATCACGCCGGGCGGCGGCACCGATCCGGGCGAGACGCCGGCCCAGGCCGCGGTCCGCGAGACGTACGAGGAGCTGGCCGTCCGCATCGAGCTGCCGGCCGGCGCCGAGCCCGCTTACAGCGACCACGAGGTGTTCAGCTTCAACGGCCGCTGGTACGACCAGACCAACCACTACTGGGTCGTGC
>DATBER010000051.1:0-38029 GCA_036558905.1 Jatrophihabitantaceae bacterium
CCGAGATCATCGTGCATCGCCTTGATGGCAGCGCGGAGCACTTAGCGCGTGTGTCTCAAGTCCATGCTCTGCTGCGCGACGCCCAGGCACGCGATCTCCTTGGTTGTCGTCGTCGTCCATAGCGCTGCTATGGCCTCCTCCTCGTCCTTGCATCTCGCGCACCTGGCCGCCGCTCGCGACGAGCGGGAATTGCCAGACACGGCCTAGCCCTTCAGCGCGGCCAGCTTGCAGGTCGCGCAGTCGTGGCCGCAGGTGCCCTCGGACGGGCATGCGTCGGTGATGTGCATCTCGTCCGGGTCGTGCTCGACGCCGCAGTCGCAGCCGGCGAACCCGGCCGCCTCGACCGCCTCGATGATGGCGGCGTCGACCCGGGCCTCGGTCGTGTCGGCCCGGACGCCGGCCAGCAGTCCCCAGCCGATCAGCGCGACGACGACGGCGGCCACCAGAACCACCACGGACAGGACGCGCAATGCGGTCGGGGCCGATCCGGCCCAGGGCAGCACGCCGACGGCGACGAGAAGCACGGCGGCCACCCCGCACGCGGCGGCCGCGCGGCGCCGGCGGGCGACGGGCACGGACGACAGCTGCGAAGGCATGCCCAGAAGTATGCCCGGTAGCCTCTATGACCGTGCGCATCGCCCGCTTCGCTACCCCGGCCGGCGGCCTGAGTTGGGGCGTCATCGAGGGTGACGACGCCCCGACGGTATCCGCCATCGAGGGCCACCCGTTCGCGTCGATCCGGTTCAGCGGTGACCGGTGGGCGCTGCCCGACGTTCGGCTGCTCTCGCCCGTGCTGCCCAGCAAGGTGGTCGCGGTCGGGCGCAACTACGCCGAACACGCCCGCGAGATGGGTAACGAGGTCCCGGAGATCCCGCTGCTGTTCATCAAGCCGTCGACGTCGGTGATCGGCACCGGCGACGTCATCCGGTTGCCGGCCGACTCGCAGCAGGTCGAGCACGAGGCCGAGCTGGCCGTCGTGATCGGCGTGCCGGCCAAGGACGTCGACCGGGACAAGGCGTTCGACCACGTGCTGGGCTACACCGCGGCGAACGACGTTACCGCCCGCGACCAGCAGCGCGCCGACGTGCAGTTCACCCGCGCGAAGGGCTACGACTCGTTCTGCCCGCTCGGCCCGTGGATCGAGACGGTGCTCGATCCGGCCGACCTGCGCGTGACCGCCACGGTCAACGGCGTGGTCAAGCAGGACGGGCGCACCAGCCAAATGGTGCACGACGTCGCCGGGCTGATCGCGTTCGCCTCCAGCATCATGACGTTGCTGCCCGGCGACGTGATCCTGACCGGCACGCCCGCCGGCGTCGGCCCGATCCAGGACGGCGACACGGTCAGCGTCGAGGTCGAAGGAGTCGGCACATTGACCAACGAGGTGCGCGCACGATGACCGTCCGGGTGAGGTTCAGCCCGTCGCCGACGGGCAACCCGCACGTGGGTCTGGTGCGCACCTGCCTGTTCAACTGGGCCTACGCCCGGCACGTCGGCGGCACGTTCGTGTTCCGGGTCGAGGACACCGACGCGGCCCGCGACTCCGAGCAGTCCTACCGCGACCTGCTGGACGCGCTGCGCTGGCTGGGCATGGACTGGGACGAGGGTCCCGAGGTCGGCGGCCCGTACGGCCCGTACCGGCAAAGCGAACGGCGCGACATCTACGCCGACGTCGTCTCCAAGCTCACGGCGGCCGGGCACCTGTACGAGTCGTTCACGACGGCCGAGGAGACCGAGGCCCGCCACCGGGCGACCGGGCGCGACCCCAAGCTCGGCTACGACAACTTCGACCGCTCGCTCACCGACGAGCAGCGCGCGGCCTACCGCGCCGAGGGTCGCGAACCGGTGCTGCGGATGCGCATGCCCGGAGAGGACATCACCTGGACCGACCTGGTCCGGGGCGAGGTCACGTTCAAGGCCGACCAGGTTTCCGACTTCGTCGTCGTGCGCGCGAACGGCGATCCGCTGTACCCGCTGGTCAATCCGGTCGACGACGCGATGATGCGGATCACCCACGTGCTGCGCGGCGAGGACCTGCTGCCGTCCACGCCTCGGCAGATCGCCCTGTACCGCGCGCTGATCGACATCGGCGTCACCGACTTCGTGCCGCAGTTCGGCCACCTGCCCTATGTGATGGGCGAGGGCAACAAGAAGCTGTCCAAGCGCGATCCGCAGTCGTCGCTCGATCTGTATCGGCAGACGGGATACGTGCCGGAGGGGTTGCTGAACTACCTGGCCCTGCTGGGCTGGTCGCTCGACGCCGAGCGGGACATCTTCTCGATGGACGAGATGGTGGCCGCCTTCGACATCGCCGACGTCAACGCCAACCCAGCGCGGTTCGACCCGAAGAAATGCGAGGCGATCAACGCCGCGCACATCCGCCTGTTGGCGCCCGCCGACTTCGCCCGGCGGCTGGCGGCCTTCCTGCCCGAGGCGCCGCCGTCGCTCGTCGTGGCCGCGGCGCCGCTCGTGCAGGAGCGCGCGCCCACCTTGCTCGAGGCGGCCGACATGCTGCGCTTCCTGGTCGGTGACGAGGTCGTGCTGGACGAGGTTGCGGCGGCCAAGCAGCTCGGCGAGGCCGGCCAGGGCGTGCTGGCCGTCGCCATCCCCGCGCTGGAGAAACTGCTCGACTGGACGGCCGGCACGATCGAGGACGCGCTGCGGGTCGCCCTGGTCGACGGGCTCGGCCTCAAGCCGCGCAACGCGTTCGGCCCGATCCGGGTGGCTATCACCGGACGGACGGTGTCGCCGCCGCTGTTCGAGTCGCTGGAGCTGCTCGGCCGCGACCGCTCGCTGGCCCGGCTGCAGGCGGCGCGCACTTGACCGGCTCGATCAGCGCGGTCTTCTTCGACGTCGACGACACGCTGGTCGACTTCGACGGTGCGGCTCGTGACGCGTTCGGCGTCGTGTTCGGCCCGGCCGCCGACTACCGCGCCTGGACGGAGCTCTCGTCGCAGTGGCACCGGCGCTTCCCGGCCGAGCTGAGCTGGGACGACATGCTCGTCGGGCGCACCGCCGCCTTCCTCCAGAGCCTGGGGCGAGACGACGAGCCGGCCGGCGTCGAGGCCCGGCGCATGGACCTGATCGAGCGCTCGTGCGCGGTCTTCGCCGACGTGGCCGGCTGCCTGCAGGCGCTGCGCGCCGCCGGGCTGCGACTCGGCGTGATCACCAACTCCGACCCCGTGCACCAGCGCCGCAAGCTCGCCTCGGTCGGCCTGGCCGAGGCGTTCGACGTGCTGGTGATCTCCGGCGAGCTCGGGGTCGGCAAGCCCAGCCCGGAGATCTTCGAACACGCCTGCCGGGCTCTGGGCGTGTCGCCGTCGGAGGCGCTGCACATCGGCGACCGCCTGGACCTCGATGCCCTCGCCGCGGCCGGCGCGGGGCTGCGCGGAGTGTGGCTGGACCGGGTCGGCGCGGCCGGCGACGAACAGCGCGTACCCGTCGTCACCACGCTCGACGCGCTGCCGGCGCTGGTGGCCTGAGCCGTTTTGATCGGCCCTCCGGGCGTCCGGTAGAGTTACGCCTCGGCCTGGCCGGTAGTACGGGCGGGTTGCATTGGGGTATGGGGTAATTGGCAGCCCGACGGATTCTGGCTCCGTTAGTCTAGGTTCGAGTCCTGGTACCCCAGCGCAGTACCAAAAAGTTCAGCACGGCCCCGTCGTCTAGTGGCCTAGGACGCCGCCCTCTCAAGGCGGTAGCGGCGGTTCGAATCCGCTCGGGGCTACATCTCTACGCCTCCCGAATCGGGAGGCGTAGCTCGTTCCCGGTCCTATCAAGATCCACAATCCTCGCCGTGGGCAACAGGTGGCAACACGAGGAACGCCCTGCGCCGCCAAGTCGAGGGCGTCGGCTACTACGCCGACAAGGCGTTCCACGCCGCTACGTCGGGCAAGCCACCGCACCGGTCGAGGGATGTCGCCCTCCCTTGGTCGCGACGGCAGCATGGCTGTGTACTGGGTCAGCGAGGGTGCGCCAACTCGTCAGCGACATGCGCGTCGAGATTCGCGAGCTGACGGGCAAGGATCGCGACGCGGCAATCGAAGCCGTCCGATGTCCGCCGAACTCAACCCAGGCGCGCCGGCAACGGCCGAGCCGCGAACCCAGAACCGCCCCACCCAAGACATGGGCGGGGCGGTTCTCGATGCGCCACGGCTCAGCCGTCCCCCGGCGTATCCAGGTCGCCGCGCAACCAGCGATCCGCTGGGGTACGTCCGGGCGAGTCGTAACGCTCCCGACCATGCCGACGCCGCAATGACTTCGGCGGCACGGTGGCCAACAGCGCGTGCACGAGCGCAGCACTCGCAGCCGCCGTCTGGACCTCCAGCCCGACGCCCGGGGACTCCATCGCGGCCAGCAGCCGCTCCGCTTCCCGGTAGTGCTCGGACGGCTGAGTCGGTTCACGCACGGGTCGGTGCGCCTGTTCCGGGAGGTCGCCGATCCAGGCCCGGTCAACGTGTTCTGGCACGCGGCCGGGCCGCCTACGAGACGACGAGTGCCGCCCCACGGCGAACGATCTTCAACCCGGACTAGAAGTCACAGCGCCCTACGACACGCGGCGTAATCCGAGGAGTCCGCCTGCTGCTCCTGCGGGACGGGCGGCTCGGCACGCCGGACATGCCGCCCTGCTCGATCAGGGTCACCGTCACGGCGCGGCCGCACCGCGTGTCCGGCTCGTCTCGCACGTAGCTGTTGGACACCATGCGGCCAGTGTGAGCCCGGCTACCCCGCCGGACCGAGCCGACTCGCCGTTAGCGGGTATCGAGGACGCGGAATGCACAACCGGCAACGGCCAGGACCCGCAGGATCGGGGGCCCTATGCCGGTACGGGCAGGGATCGTCTTCGTTGGACGACGCTTGGGCAACATGAGTGTCGGCGGACGCCCACGCGCAGTTTCCGGGCCGGACGCTACTTGCCGGACTCGGCCGCGGCCGCGCGGATCTGGCGGACCGCCTCGGGGACGCCGCCATCCCAGGCCGGGCCGTGGCCAGGCAGCACCCAGCTGGCGTCGACGCCCTCGAGCCGATCGAGCGAGGCGACGGCCTGGGCCGGATCGAGGGTGAACGGCGCGGGTTTGGGTCCGGTGACGCCGGTCAGCACGTTGCGGGTGGTCATCGTGTCGCCCAGGAAGACCGCGTCGACGGCGGGGACGTGCACGACGATGCTGCCGGGAGTGTGCCCCGGAGTGTGGATGATCCGGGGCGAGCCCGGCACGTCGAGCACGGCGTCGTCGGCAACGGCCTGCAGCTCAGTAGCCGGCTTGATCCGCAGCCCGCCCTGCCGCGCCGAGTAGGTCAGGAAGCCGGCCAGCGGGCCGATCTTGACCGGCCCCCACCCCGAGTTGGGCTTCTTGACCTTCAGCCGGGCCCGGTCGACGTCCGCCTCGTGGATGTACGCCGCGACGCCCTTCTCGCGCTGCAGCTGGGCGGCGAAGCCGATGTGGTCGGTGTCGCCGTGGGTGAGGATGAGCGCCCGCACGTCGTCGAGGCTCTTGCCGATGGTGGCCAGCTCGGCCTGCAGCAGCTTCCAGTAGCGGGGCAGCCCGGCATCGATGATCGTGACGCCGTCCTCGTCGACAACCAGGTAGCTGTTGACGATGTCCGAGCCGACGCGGTGCAGGCCGCGGGCAATCTGCATGATGCCGTTCCTCCAAGTTCTCGATGTTATGCTGCGTAACCTTAAAGTTATCGTGCTTAACTTGCAAGCCTCAGGAGGAGCGGGCATGCCGAGGGCCGGACTGAACACCGACCAGGTCGTTGCCGCCGGAGCGGCGTTGGCCGACGAGATCGGCTTTCCCGCGTTGAGCCTGGCCGGGCTGGCCGATCGGCTCGGGGTAAGACCGCCGGCCCTGTACAAGCACGTCGACAGCCTGGCCGACCTGCACCGCCGGATCGCCACCCTGGCGATGACCGAACTCGCCGACGAGTTCCGCGACGCGTTGCAGGGGCAAGCCGGCGTCGACGCCCTCGCCGCGCTGTTCACCGCTCTGCGCCGCTACGTCGTGCGGCACCCGGGTCGCTACACCGCTACGGTCGGCGCCGAGTTCCAGGGCGACGACGATCCGCTGCTCGCGGCCGCGCTTCGCGTGATCAACTCGATCCGGGCCGTGCTGTCGGGTTACGGAATCCGGCCCGACGATCTCGACCACGCGATCCGCACCCTGCGTTGCACCCTGCACGGCTTCGCCGTCCTGCAGGCGGCCAACGGGTTCCAGTGGAGCAACGACCTCGACGACAGCTTCGCCTGGATGATCAATTTCGCCGATGCCGGCCTGCGGGCGATCGGCCGCGATTAGTGGTTGATCGCGCGAGATACCGTGCGGACATGTCGCTCGACCACGCCGGCCACGCGGGCGTTGCTGGCCACTGCCCGGACCGTGTTCCGCCCTTCGAAGGAGGCCCGCTCGTGATCGCTGCGCCGTCGTCGCGACTGCCGGAGTTCCGGCTCGAGACGCACTTCTCCCGCTGGGAGTTCGCCGCCCGGTACAACCTGACCGCGTCCGACGCCCAGACGTTGACCGTCGCCGAGTTGCTCGCCCTCGGCAGCGACGACGATCGGCTGGCGTTCGCCGAACTCGGGCTGGGCTACGGCGAGACGTGGGGCGCCGACCCGTTGCGCGCGGCGATCGCGGCCACCTACGAGGTGTGCGAGCCGGACGACGTGCTGGCCTTCGCCGGCGCGGAGGAGGCCATTTACTGGCTGATGCAGGTGCTGGCCGGTCCCGGCGATCACGTCGTCATGACCGTGCCGAACTACCAGTCGATGGAGACGGTGGCCCGGGCCGGCGGCGCGGAGGCAAGCGGCGTGCTGCTCGACGAGTCGGCCGGCTGGCGCTTCGACATCGACGCCGTCCGCGCCGCACTGCGGCCGAACACCCGGCTGGTGGCCGTCAACTTCCCGAACAACCCGACCGGTGCGCTGCCCGACCACGAGACGTGGCGGGCGCTGGTGCAACTGTGCGACGAGCGCGGCATCCGGCTGGTGGCCGACGAGGTCTACCGCGGCCTCGAGCTCGACCCGTCCACGCGCCTGCCCCAGGCGGCCGACCTGTTGCCGACCGCCGTGTCGGTCAACGTCATGTCGAAGTCGTACGGCCTGCCCGGCCTGCGCATCGGCTGGGTGGCTTGCCGCGACCGCGCCGTGCTCGAGACGCTGGAACGGCACAAGCACTACACCTCGATCTGCAACGCCGGGCCGAGCGAGTTCCTGGCCACCGTGGCCCTGCGGGCGGGGGAGCGGATCCAGGCCCGCAACCGCGACATCATCGCCACCAACCGGTCGCTGTTCGACGTGTTCTTCGCCGCGCACGCCGACCGGTTCGACTGGACGCCTCCCGACGGCGGCTGTGTCGCGTATCCGCGCTACCGCGGCGCCGACGGCGTCGAGGCGTTCTGCCGCGATCTGGTCGAGCAGGCCGGGGTGTTGCTGCTGCCGGCGAGCATCTACGCCTCGGATCTGGCCGCCGCGCCCACCGACCGGTTCCGGGTCGGCATCGGGCGCCGCGACCCCGGGCCGGCGTTGCGGGCGATCGAGCAGTTCCTGGTCGGCCGTTAGGGGGCGACGCCCGCGCCCCTTCCGTTGTCGCTTCCCCTCCACTCCGACCAGGATCCGGCGCGCGAATTGGTCACAGTGGAGGGGAAGCGGGGTGAGCGCGGCCGGGCTAGGCCCCGGCGATCGGCGTCCAGGTCGACGAGTTCGCCGCGCTGGCCTCCACCGCGGCGAGCACGCGCTGGATCTGCAGCCCGTCGGCGAAGGACGGCTCGGGGTCGGTGTCGGCGGCGATCGCCACGATCAGGTCGCGGGCCTGATTGACGAACGTGTGGTCGTAGCCCAGTCCGTGCCCGGGCGGCCACCATCCGGACAGGTACGGATGCTCGGGCTCGGTGGACTGCACGCGCTTGAACCCGGCGAGCGCCGAGTCGTCGGTGTTGTCGAAGAAGTGCACCTCGTTGGAGCGTTCGAAGTCGAAGGCCACGCTGCCGGCCGAGCCGTTGAGCTCGATACGCATCGCATTGCGCCGGCCGGTGGCGAACCGGGTGGCCTCGAACGTCGCGAGCGCGCCGCCGTCGGTGCGGGCCAGGAACAGCGACGCGTCGTCGACGGTGACCGGACCGCGGCCGGTGCCGTCGGACAGTGGGCGCTCCTTCACGAACGTCTCGGTGATCGCGCTGACCCCGGTGATCCGCTGTCCGGTCAGGAACTGCGCGAGATCGACAACGTGCGCGCCGATGTCGCCGAGCGCCCCGGAACCGGCCGCCTCGCGCTGCAGCCGCCACACCAGCGGGAAGTTCGGGTCGACGATCCAGTCCTGCAGGTAGGCGGCCCGGATGTGCCGGATCGTGCCGAGCCGGCCCTGGGCCACCCACTCGCGGGCCAGCGCCAGGGCCGGCGTGCGGCGGTAGCTGAACCCGACCATGGACCGCGCGCCGCGCCCGCGCGCGGCTTCGGCCGCGGCCGTCATCTCCTCGGCCTCGGCCACCGAGTTGGCCAGCGGCTTCTCGCACAGCACGTGCTTGCCGGCGGCCAGGGCGGCCAGCGCGATCTCGCGGTGCTGATCGCCCGGAGCGCAGATGTCGATCAGGTCGACGTCGTCGCGTTCCACGACCCGGCGCCAGTCGCGGTCGGTGGCCGCCCAGCCCCAGGTGTCGGCGAAGGATTCGACCGCCTGCTCGTTGCGTCCGGCCACCACCGTCAGCTCGGGCCGGACGGGCAGCTCGAACGCCCGGGCGGCCAGCAGCCAGGCCTGGGAGTGGGCCCGGCCCATGAAGCCGTAGCCGATCATCCCGATTCGCAGTTGATCTTCAGCGGGCATCCGCGCTCCAGATGTTGCGCAACTCTTCGTTACGGCCGATCAGGCTCGGAGCAGCATTTCAGCGAGCGAAATCGGGTGTCAACAACGGTGATCAGGTTCGGCTTGCGCAAGATCATCGGCTCGGTCACGCTGACCGCATGCCTGCCCGGCCGCGTCGACGACCAGCCGGTTCGCCCACCTTGACCGCGATCGCCAGCCGCGCCGGCGTCACCGTGCCGACCGTGTCCAAGGTGCTCAACGGGCGCAGTGACGTCTCGGAGTCGGTACGTCGGCGGGTGGGCCACCTGCTCCGGCAGGCCGGCTACACCGTGTCGACCGCCGCTCGCGACACCGTCGTGGTCGACGGGCTGGTCGACCTGGTCGTGCCGGGCGTCGAGGGATCGTGGGCCTGCGCCGTGCTGGCCGGCGTCGAGGAGGTCCTCTCGCGGGCCGGCCGCGACCTGGTGGTGACCGTGGCCCGCGACGACGCGTTGCCGCACTCCGACTGGGTCCGCCGCCTGATCACCCGGGGCAGCCGGGGCGCCGTCCTTGCCCTGGTCACCCCGACGCTGGCCCAGCAGACGCGGCTGGCCCGGGCCGGCGTGCGGATCGTCGTGCTCGATCCGGGCACCGAGGTCGGGCCCGGCATCGCCACCGTCGGCACGACGAACTGGGCCGGCGGATATTCGGCCACCGAGCACCTCATCCGGCTGGGCCACCAGCGGGTCGCCGCCATCGCCGGCGTCGCCGCGCACCGGTACAGCCAGGCCCGCATCGACGGATACCGGTCGGCCCTGTCCGCCGGCCGGTTGGCCACCCGTCCCGAGCTGATCCGCCACGGCGACTGGAGTCGCGCCCAGGCCGCCCGGCAGGCGGCCCGGCTGCTGCAACTGCGCCACCGCCCGACCGCGATCTTCGCCTGCTCCGACCTCATGGCGCTGGGCGTCTACGACGCGGCGGCCGCCCAGGGCCTGCAGATCCCGGACGAGCTCAGCGTGATCGGATTCGACGATCTGGTCGAAGCGCGGTGGCTGACTCCGCCGCTCACCACGATGCGCCAGCCGGTTCGCGACATGGGCGCGGCCGCGACGCGGATCCTGCTGCAGTTGATCGAAGGCGAGCGGCCGGACACGCATCGCCTGGAGCTCGCGACCGCCCTGATCGAACGGAAGAGCACGGCTCCGCCGCCCTGATGCCGGGCGCCCGGAAATCGGCTGGAGAGCAGTCGGTGCTCCGTGCGACGCTCGCGGTATGTCCCTCGCCCGGTATCAGCGTGTACTCGCCGTCCGGGCGGCCCGGCAGGCGATCATCCTGGGCATCCTGGTGCGGGTGCCGCTGTTCGCGGGCAACGTCGTCCTGACCCTGCACGTCGTCTCGTCGCTGGACCGCAGCTACGGCCAGGCCGGCTTCGTCACCGCGGCGGTCACCGGATGCATCGCGCTCAGCGGTCCTTGGCGCGGACGGCTGCTCGACCGGTACGGGCTGCGCCGTGTGGTGCTGCCGTCGGTGGTGGTCACCGGGGCGTGCTGGGCCGTGGCGCCGTTCGCCGGGTACTGGGTGCTGTTCGGGTCCGCCGCGCTGGCCGGCCTGTTCGCCGTGCCGACGTTCTCGATCATCCGCCAGGCGGTGATCACGGCGGTGCCCGACGACGACCGGCGCACCGCGCTGGCGCTCGACTCGGTCGCGGTCGAGATCTCGTTCATGATCGGGCCGGCCGTCGGCGTGTGGGCCGCCACGACGTGGTCGACGTCGTGGGTGCTCTTCTCGATCGAGATGGTCGGTGTGCTGGCCGGGATCTCGCTGTGGGCGGTCAACCCGGCGATGACCGCCGAGGAGCAGCCCCACGGGCCGGTGGCCCACGTGCCGCGGCGCAGCTGGATGGGTCCCCGGTTCGTCGCGGTGTGCGCAGCGGCGGCCGCGGCCACCATCGTGCTGGCCGGCACCGACATCTCGATCGTGGCCGCGCTGCGCTCCTTCCACGACAGCTCGCTGATCGGCCCCGTGCTGTCGGTGTGGGGGCTGGGTTCGCTGCTCGGCGGCCTCGTCTACGGGCTGCTGCACCGGCCCATCCCGGCGTTCCTGCTGCTGGCCGGGCTGGCCGCGGTCACGTTCCCGATGGCGTTCGCGCCCAGCGCCTGGCCGCTGACCGTTTTGGCCTTCGTGGCGGGGGTGCTCTGCGCGCCGACGATCACGGCCACGCTGGACCAGCTGAGCCGGGTGGTGCCGGGCAACGTCCGGGGCGAGGCGCTCGGCTGGCACGGTGCGGCGATGACGGTCGGATCCGGACTGGGCGCTCCGCTGGCGGGCGTCGCCATCGACTGGTGGGGCGTCGGAGGCGGCCTGGTCGTCGTGTCGACCGTCGGCATCGTGGTGGCCGTGCTCGGCACCACCATCAGCGCTCGCCGAGCGGCCTTCGCCCCGGCCGAGTCGCCGACACCGGCCACCGCTACCGTCGGATGACGTCCGTCGGGTCCTGCGGCTCCCATCCGAGCTCGCGGCGGGCCTTGTCGATCGAGACGAACTGCCCGGCAGCGTCGCCGCTGATCGCGAACACGTCGTAGCCGTGGTGGTCGTAGTGCAGCGCGGCCTCGAGCGCGGCGGCGGTGTCCCGCCCGGACGTGGCGATCACCGCCGTGCCGGGATTCGCCGGCGGCCACTCGTCGTCGGGAACCGGGAAGCACAGTCGCAGCGCGACGACGTCGAGGCCGTGCTCGTCCGCGGCGGCCTGGGCGACCCGTTCGCCGAGCTGTTTGGCCACCCCGTAGAAGTCGACGGCGTCGGGCGGAATCTGCTCGTGGGGGAGCGGCCCGGTCGGCGCGTGGGGGGCAGCCACGGCCCGGTACACGGACATGCTGCTGGTGTAGACGGCCCGGCGAACGCCCGCCTCGGCCGCCGCGCGCAGGCACGTGTACAGCCCGGCTGTAGCAATATGCAGGTGCTGCTGGGCCATGCCGAGTTCGCCCCACGGCTCGCGCGGGCCCATCGCCATGAAGATGACCGCATCCGTACCCGACGCGGCTGCCGTCACGGCCGGGCCGTCGAAGAGGTTGCCCTCGATCCACTCGACACCCCTGACGTCCGTGGGCGGGAGCCGGTCGAACACCCGGAGTTGCTGCCGCTCGGCCAGGTGCCGAAGTACGGCGCGCCCCACCTGCCCCGAACCGCCGATCACCAGAACCCTCACGCGCTGTCCTTCCTGTCCGGCCCGCAGTGGCGTCACCGTAGCCTGATCGGGATGTATCGGATCGCGGTCGCCAGCCACACGCACGATGCCGGCCGGGTGATCCGGCTCGACGCCGACGAGATCGGTGGTCCGTGGCGCGTCACCGGCGAGTCGCCGGCGCTGACCGGGGCGCAGGCGCTGGTCGCCCACCCGTCGGGCCGCTGCGTGTACCTGGCCGACGGGGTCGGCGACCAGATCGCGTCAGTCGGGGTCGACGCCTTGACCGGGCTGGGCCGGCAGGCCAGCGGCGGCACCCTTCCGTGCGCGATGGCGGTGCACCCGTCCGGCCGGTTCCTCGTGACCGCCCACTACCTCGGCCGGGCGACGCTGGCCGTGCATCCGATCGGCGCCGACCAGGCGCTGGGGCCGCTCGTCGCGACGCTCGACCACCACGGGGGCGGCCCGGTCGCGGAACGGCAGGAGGCCGCGCACCTGCACCACGTTTCCGTCGATCCGCAGCGGGGCACCGCCGTGGTCACCGACCTGGGCTCCGACCGCCTCTACGAGTACGAGTTCGGCCCGGACGGCCGACCGGCGCTCGTCGACGAGGTGGCCGCCCCGGCCGGATCTGGGCCGCGTCACTCGCGCTTCGCTCCGGACGGCGACCTGCTGGTCAGCGACGAGCTGTCGTCGGCGCTGAGCCGCTACCGCCGTGATCCGAGGACGGGCCGGCTGACCTGGGTGGAGGCCGCCGACACCCGGGACGGCGCCGGCGGTCCGGCGAATTTCCCCAGCGAGGTGGTGCTGGGCCCGGGCGTCGCCTACGTCGGCAACCGCGGCCGCGACACGATCGCCGTCATCGACGTCGCCGGCCCGGCACTGACCCGCGTGCAGGAGGCGCCGGCCGGCGGCGCGTTCCCGCAGCACCTGGCCGTCCTGGACGAGCACCTGTTGTGCGCCAACCGCGAGTCGAACACGATCACCGCGCTGGGCATCGGACCGGACGGGCGGCTCGGCCCACCGGCCGTGGTGGCCGAGGTCCCGGGGCCCAACTGGATCACCGTGATCTGAGCGATCGTGCAACCCTCGGCCGCCTGACGCGGCCCAACGTTGCACGATCGGTCAGGGGAGCTGGGTGCGCAGGGCCGGCAGCACGTCGCGGCCGAGTTGCTCGAGCTGCGCCTCGGGGCCGTCGACCATGAAGTTGAACGCGGTGAAGCCGAGTTCGACGAACGTGTTCAGCTGCTCGATGATCGCCCCGGGCGGCCCGGAGACGATCCCCGGCTGGGGCGAACCCCCGACCCGCACCTCCACGTTGTAGGCCCCGGTGATCTCGCCCGGATCGCGGCCGGCCTGCTTCGCCGCGGCGTCGATACGCGCCCGCATCGCCGGGATCTGCTCGGGTGGCGCGAAGCCGAGCGACGGGATCCAGCCGTCAGCCAGCTCGCCGGTGACGCCCAGTGCGCGGGGGCCGAACGTGCCCAGCCAGATCGGGATGCGATGCGCGGGCTTGGGGTCGAGCTCGGCGTCCTCTGTCCGGTAACGCGAGCCGGCGAACGTCAGACATGGCTCGGCCCACAGCCCGCGGATGATCTGGATGCCTTCGCGCAGCCCGGTGACCTTCTGCCCGGCGGTGGGCACGTCGAGCCCGAACGCGCGGAACTCGTCGTCGGAGTAGCCGCCGCCCAGGCCGAGGATCAGCCGGCCGCCCGAGAGCCGGTCGAACGTCTCGGCCATCTTGGCCACCATCGCCGGCGGGCGGTACGGCAGGCCGAGCACCTTGGTGGCCACCGTGATGCGCGAGGTAGCCGCCGCGATCCACGACAGCATCGTCCACACCTCGAAGTTCGGGCGGTTGCCGGCCGGATGGTCGGACGCCGAGACGAAGTCGAAGCCGAACCGCTCGGCGGCCTGGGCCTGGGCCACCGGATCGGCGCCGGGCGCCGCCGACGTCGACACACTGACGCCGAACAACAAGTTACGTGACATGTCAAGAAACATACATGACATGTCAAGGAGATGGAAGGTGGTGCTAGGCCCACCACCGGTCGGGAGGTAGCTCCATCGAATCGACGGCCCCGAATTCCTAGCGTCGAAGACATGCAGGCGATGATCGAGAAGACGGACGTCGCGACGGAGCTGGCCGTCGCGTTGCAGTCAGTGCGCAAGACCTACGGCAAGGGGAACTCGGCGGTCCAGGCGCTCGACGGCGTCGACGTGGGTTTCGCCCGGCGGACCTTCACCGCGGTCATGGGGCCGTCCGGCTCGGGCAAGAGCACCTTGCTGCACTGCGCGGCCGGCCTGGACCGCCCCACCTCCGGGCACGTGTGGATCGGCGAGACCGAGCTCGGCAAGCTGTCCGAGACCGAGTTGACCAAGCTGCGTCGCACCCGGATCGGGTTCGTCTTCCAGTCGTTCAACCTGGTCCCGGCGCTGAACGTGCGCGAGAACGTGTTGCTGCCTTCGCGGCTGGCCCACCGCTCGGTCGACCGCCGCTGGTTGAACGAGGTGCTCGGCCGGGTCGGCCTAAACGGCCGGTTGCGGCACCGCCCGGCGCAGCTGTCCGGCGGACAGCAGCAGCGCGTGGCGATCGCCCGCGCGCTGGCCGTTCGCCCCGAGGTGATCTTCTGCGACGAGCCGACCGGCGCCCTCGACTCGCAGACCGCCGCCGGCGTGCTCGACCTGCTGCGCGACGCTGTCGACCACGACGGGCAGAGCGTCGTGATGGTCACCCACGATCCGGTCGCGGCGTCCTACGCCGACCGGGTGGTGTTCCTGGCCGACGGCCTGGTCGTGCACGACACGCCCGCCCCGGGCGTCAAGGCGATCGCTGAGATGCTGACCCACCTCGGCCGAGCGGGCGGCCCGGCATGATGACCCTCGCCTGGCGCATGCTGCGCCAGCGCCCGATGAGCGCGGTGGCCACGTTCGTCGCTCTGTTCATCGGCGTCGCGGTGGTCACCGCCTGCGGTGTGCTGCTCGAGTCGGGCATCCGCTACCACGGCACGCCGCAGCGCTACGCCGCGAGCGACGTCCTGGTGGCGGCGAACGATCTGCGCGTGGTCAGCGGCCACGGCGACAACCGCGACGTCGAGCGCCTCGCGCTGCCCGACCGCGGCCGGATCGACCCCTCGCTGGTCACCGGGATGGCCGCGCTGCCCGGCGTCCGGACGGCGGTGGCCGACGTCGCGACGCCCGCCCGGGTGCTGCCCTCGACCGGCTCGACCGGCGTCGACGCCCAGCTACACCCGTGGTCGGCGGCCCAGTTGGCCCCGTTCACCCTGCAGGCCGGCCACGCGCCGCAACGCGACGGCGAGGTCGTGCTCGACGCCTCCACCGCGGCTCGGCTCGGCGCCCGTCCGGGCAGCGTCGTGCGGTTCGTCCTGGCCAGTGGCGTGCGGTCGTTCACCGTCACCGGCATCGCCGCCCCGGCGGGCGCAGAGCCGGCCGACCGCACCGCGTTCCTGACCGACGCGCAGGCGCGGGCGCTCTCCGGCCACCCCGGAACGGTCGACGTCGTCGGTGTCATCGGCCGGGCCGGCGTCTCGACGGCGTCGCTGGCCCGGCAGGTGCACGGCCTGGTGCCGGATCCGCCGCGTCAGGCCACCGGCTCGTTCCCGCGTGTCTTCAGCGGTGCGGACCGGGGCCTGGTCGAGACGCCCGAGGTGGCCGACGCGCGCGAGTTCGCGACGGCGCTGCCCAGCGTGTTCGGTGGCTTCACGATCGCGATCGCGGCGCTGGTGATCGCCGGCACGGTCGGCCTGTCGGTACAGCAGCGGCACCGCGACATCGCCCTGCTGCGCGCCATCGGGGCGACGCCGCGCCAGGTGCGGCGCATGGTGGTGCGCGAGTCGGCGGTGCTGGCCGTCCTGGCCGCCGCGACCGGCGTGTGGGCCGGGTTCGCCGGGATGTGGTGGCTGCGCGACCAGTTCGTCCAGCGCGGCATAACACCGGCGTCGTTCACCGTGCACGTGTCCTGGCTGCCGCCGGTGGTGGCCGCCGGGGCCACGCTGCTCATCGCCGTGGTGGCCGCGTGGGTGGCCAGCCTGCGGGCCAGCCGCATCCATCCGACCGAGGCCCTGGTCGAATCGTCGGTCGAGCGGCGGCGCGGTGGCTGGCTGCGCATCCCGCTCGGGCTGGCCGGCGTGGGCGGCGGCGTCACGCTGGCCATCACGGCTGCGCACCTGCGGGGCGACGACGCAGCCTCGGTGGCGCTGGGCGTGGTGGCCACACTGGTCACGGCCGTGTGGCTGCTGGCCCCGTGGCTGAACCGCCTGGTCGCCGCGATCGCCGGCGTCGGGATGCGCGGGCTGGGCGTCACCGGCCGGCTGGCCGCCGCCAACTCCGCGGCGTCGGCCCGGCGGCTGGCGCCGGTGCTCACGTCGCTCGTGCTGGCCGTCGGGTTCGGCGGCTCGATGATGTTCATGCAGACCTCGATCAAGCACCGGGCCGTCGAGCAGAGCCACGCCGGCCTGCGGGCCGACTACGTCGTCGTGCCGTCCGGCGCCGGGTTGCCGGCCGATACGGTGTCGGCGCTGCGCCGGGTGCCTGGCGTCACCGCCGCCCAGGCCGTCGTGCAGAGCTCGATGCTCACCCGCCACGCCGGCGGCACCAAGTACTCCGTGCAGAGCCCGACCGACCTGATCGACCTGGGCGTGACGTCGGGCCGGCTGGGCGACCTGCACGGCAACGCGGTCGCCGTCGACAACCTGACCGCCGACTCGGAGAAGCTGCGCGTCGGCAGCTCGATGCACGCGTGGTTCGCCGACGGCACGCCGGTCACGATGCGGGTGGTGGCCGTCTACTCGCGCGGACTCGGGTTCGGCGCGATGACCCTGCCGGCCGGCGCCCTGGCTCCACATACAGCCGGGCTGGGCAACCTGCTGCTGATCAGCGCCGCCCCGAACGCGCGCGCCGGTATCGAGAGGACGCTCGCGCCGCTGGCCCCGGGCGCCAAGGTGTTGACCCGCGGCGAATACCAGGTCGCGATCAACAAGGACCTGGAGCAGAGCGCCTGGGCCAACCAGATGGTCGTCAGCGTGCTGCTGGTCTACGTGGCGATCGCCGCGCTGAACACCCTGGCCATGGCCGCGATGGGCCGGCGGCGCGAGCTGGCCACCCTGCGCCTGGCCGGCACGACCCGCACGCAGATCCTGCGCATGGTCCGCGTCGAGCAGGGCCTGCTGCTGGGCGTCGGGCTCGCGGTGGGCGGCGTCGTCGCGGCCGCCACGCTGATGCCGCTGGTGAAGGCCACCACCGGGACGTCGACCCCGTACATCCCGCTTACCGGCTGGGTGAGCGTCATCGGCGGCACCGTGGTGCTGGCCTCGCTGGCGACATTCCTGCCGGTGCGCCGGCTGCTGCGCATCAACCCGGTCGAGGCGATCGGGCTGCGCGAGTAGGACAACGCGGCGGCCGGTCCGCGGCGTTGCTGGGGTATGCGGACATGGCTTCGGGTCGGAGCGTTGGTGGTCGTGGCTGGTGGAGTGACGGCGGCCGCGGTGTCGGTCGCCGGATCGGACGGAGACAAGCGGACCGGGGTCCGCGATCCCGAGCCGATCCGCCCGGCCGCCGTGCACAAGCTCGTCAATTACGACAGCTGCGCCGAGCTGCTGGACGGGCTGCGCCAGCATGCCGCGGCGCACGCGGACGACATCGGCTACGGCATGTCGTACCCCGCGGCGGCGGCCGAGGGCACGGCCAAGATTCCGGCGGCCGCCCCGGCTACACCCGGCACCACGGCCCCCCAACACTCGGACACGAACGTGCACGAGCCCGGTGCCGACGAGCCCGATCTGGTCAAGACCGACGGCCGCCGGGTGGTGACGGTCGTGAACGGGACGCTGCGGGTGGTTGACACGGCCAGCCGGCGAGTGACCGGCAGCGTGCGGATCACGCCGGCCCAGCCCGAATACGCCCAGCCGGCCAACCTGCTGCTGAGCGGCGACCGGGCCCTGGTGATCCTGCCGGTGTCCTTCGGGGTGGTCATGACGCCGGCGCAGCCCTCGTCGGTGGCGCCGTTCCCGCGGCCGTCGACCCGCTTCGTGCTGGTCGATCTGGCCGGAACACCGAAGGTGCTGGGCTCGCAGACGGTGACCGGTGACTTCCTGGACGGTCGCCTGGTCGGGTCGGTGGCCCGGCTGGTCGCCCGCAGCCAGCCGGCGATCAGGTACCCGGGCCCGATCCGCCCCGGTCCGGTGCGGCCCGGTTCGAGTGCGTCCTCGACGCAGGACCAGGGACGTGCCGCCGCACTCGCGGCGCCGCTGTCGGCCTGGCTGCCCGGCTACAGCATCACCGTGGACGGCAAGACGACCAACCACACCGTGGACTGCCGCCAGGTCAGCCATCCCGACGACTACACCGGCCTGTCGATGCTGACCGTCTACAGCGTCGACCTGAGCCGCAGCCTCGGCGGCATCGCCCCGATCAGCCTGGCCGCCGACGGCGACACCGTCTACGGCACGACGCAGAGCCTGTACGTGGCGAGCAATCCGCGCTGGTACGCGGTCCCGATCGAGACTCCGGATATCGGTGTCCTGCCGCAGCCGGCCGGTCCGCCCGCGGCCACGGGCCAGGCGGTACCCCCGGCCAACCCGGCGTCGAGCCCGTCGAGCCCGCCGAGCCCGCCGAGCCCGCCGGGCCCGTCGACCAGGGCGACTACGCCGACCGCTTCGGCCGCGCCCGTGCAGCCGCCCGAGCAGACCGAGATCCACCGGTTCGACATCACCGGCGGTGGCGCGCCGCGCTACCTCGGATCGGGGACCGTGCCCGGCCGGCTGATCAACCAGTACGCGATGTCGGAGTACGCCGGGTTCCTGCGCGTCGCCACGACCAGCGTGCAGCTCCCGGCGCAGCAGCAGAGCGCCGTCTACGTCCTGAAGGTCGACTCGATGGCCCGGGTCGGTTCGGTGAGCGGACTGGGCAGGGGCCAGCGCATCTATTCGGTGCGGTTCATCGGCCCGGTCGGCTACGTGGTGACGTTCCGTCAGGTCGACCCGCTCTACACGCTCGACCTCAGCGTCCCGGCTCATCCGCGGGTGGCCGGTGAGCTCGAACTGAGCGGCTACTCGGCCTACCTCGCGCCGGCCGGCGACGGGCGGCTGATCGGGATCGGGCAGGAGGCCGACGCCCAGGGACACACGACCGGGCTGCAGGTGGCGCTGTTCGACGTCCACGACCCGGCCCATCCCGAACGGCTGGCCCAGCTCGTGAAGAACGACGTGCACTCCGAGGCCGAGGGCGACCCGCACGCCTTCCTGTACTGGCCGGCCACCGGAACCGCCGTGCTGCCGATCAACTCGTGGACGAGCGGCGAGTATCGGGCGTCGGCGCTCGTGCTGCACGTGAGCGGCTCGACGATCACCCAGCAGGGCACCGTCGACCAGCCGAACAACCAGCAGCCCATCGGCATCAGCCGGGCGATGATCATCGGCAGCGATCTGTGGACGATGTCGCCGGCCGGCCTGCAGGTCAGCAACTCGAACTCGCTGGCCCAGCAGTCGTGGATCGCACTCGGGTGATGCGTGGTTGGCTGGAGGGGTGACCACCCCTCCCGTTCCTACGATCACCCTGAACAACGGCGTGGCCATGCCGCAGCTCGGCTTCGGCGTCTTCCAGGTCCCGGACGCCGAGGCCACCGACGCGGTGACCACGGCCCTGCGCGCCGGCTACCGCAGCATCGACACCGCCGCGCTCTACCGCAACGAGTCCGGCGTCGGCCGGGCGATCGCCCAGTCCGGTCTGCGCCGCGACGAGCTGTTCGTCACCAGCAAGGTGTGGAACAGCGATCAGGGCTACGACTCGACGCTGCGGGCCTACGACGCCAGCCTGTCCCGGCTCGGCCTGGACTTCCTCGACCTGTACCTCATCCACTGGCCCACCCCGAAGCGCGGGCGCTACCCGGAGACGTGGCGGGCGCTGGAGAAGCTGCTGGGCGACGGCCGAGTGCGGGCCATCGGCGTGTCGAACTTCCGGCCGGCCCACCTGCAGCGGCTGTTCGACGAGTTCGACGTCGTGCCGGCGGTGAACCAGGTCGAGCTGCATCCGCGGCTGCAGCAGCCGGAGCTGCGCGAGTTCGACGCGGCGCACGGCATCGCGACCGAGGCATGGGCGCCGCTGGCCCAGTCGGTCGTGCTCGACGACCCGGTGCTGTCCGCCATCGCCCAGCGGCTGGGCGTCACGACCGCCCAGGTGGTGCTGCGCTGGCACCTGCAGATCGGCAACGTCGTGATCCCCAAGTCGGTGACCCCGGCCCGCATCGTCGCCAACATCGACCTGTTCGGGTTCGAGCTGAGCGACGAGGACATGAAGCAGATCGCCGACCTGGACCGGGGCCGGCGCATCGGCGCCGACCCCGAGCAGGTCAACTAGTTCTCTCGTACATGATCAACAGCGGATAGTGGCCGCCCCAGCAGCCACTATCCGCTGTTGATCAAGAAAGACGCTCTTAGGCAGTCGGCTGCTCGAGGATGAGCTCGGCCTCGATGTTGATGGTGACCTTGTCGCCGATAACGACGCCGCCGCCCTCGATGGCCGCGTTCCAGCTGACGCCGAAGTCGTGTCGGTTGATGACGCCGGTGGCGGTGAAGCCGGCCCGGGTGCCGCCGTACGGGTCCGGACCGAAGCCGCCGACCTCGACCGCGAGGGTGATCGGCTTGGTGATGCCGCGGATGGTCAGCTCGCCGTCGACCTGGAAGTCCTCGCCGTCCGCCCGGATCGCGGTGGAGCGGAAGGACATCTTCGGGTTGGTGTCGGCGTCGAAGAAGTCGTTGCTGCGCAGGTGGTTGTCGCGCTGGTCGTTGCCGGTGGTGATCGAGGAGAGGTCGACCTCGACCTCGGCGGTGGAGTCGGCCGGGTTCTCGGCGGTCGTCACCGAGCCGGTGAACTTCTCGAACTTGCCACGCACCTTGGACACCATCATGTGCCGGGCCGAGAAGCCGATCTCGGTGTGCGCCGCGTCGAGCGTCCACTTGCCGACGATGTAGTTGGGAATGGTGGGGGCGGTCATTGCCTGTCTCCTACGGTAGATGAGCTGCAATAGTTGAGAGCAGAACTAAAATAGCGCACACAGTATTCCAGCGCGAGGGGGGGTACCGGGAGAATGGGCTAAGAGTCAGGCGTCGTAGTCGACAGTGACCTCGTCGGTCACCGGCGTCGACTGGCAGGTCAGCACGAAACCGTCATCGGTCTCGTTGTCGTCCAGGGCGAAATTGCGACGCATGTGCACTTCGCCGGATACGACCTTGCCCCGGCAGGTGCCGCAGACGCCGCCCTTGCAGGCGAACGGCAGGTCGGGCCGGGCGCGCTGGGCACCCTCGAGCACCGTGCTGGTGCGGGGGAGCGCCACCGTGGTGGCTCGCCCGTCGAGGATCACGGTGACCTGGCTGGCCGGGCCGTCCGGCGTCGCGTCGGCGTGGGTGGCCGGCGGCGGGGCGACGTCCTCGACGTAGAACAGCTCGCGGTGGATCTGCCCGGCTGCGACCCCGAGCTCGGTCAGCACCTGCCGGGCGTCGACGACCATGCCGTACGGGCCGCACAGCCACCAGTGGTCGACCGCCTTCGCCTCGACGACGAGTGGCACCAGCTCGCGCAGCTTGGCCGCGTCCAGGCGCCCGCTGAACAGCTCGACGTCGCGAGCCTCGCGCGACAGCACGTGGATGAGCGTGACCCGGTCGGGGTAGCGGTCCTTCAGATCGGCCAGCTCGTCGGCGAACATCACCGAGTCGGTGCGCCGGTTGCCGTAGAGCAGGGTGACCCGGGACGCGGGGTGGCGCAGGACGGACGCAGCGATCGACAGCACCGGCGTGATGCCCGACCCGGCGGCGATCAGCACGTGCTGCCCGGGCGTGCCCAGGTCCGGCACGAACCGCCCGGACGGCGGCAGCGCCTCGACCTCGTCGCCCGGCTTGACCTCGTGGACCAGCCAGCTCGACACGGCGCCGCCGGCCACCTCGCGCACCCCGATCCGTGGCTTCGCGCCGGCCGGGGCGCAGATGGAGTACGACCGGCGGGCCTCGCCGCGCCTGATCGTCAGCGACTGGCCGGGTCGGAACTCGAACCCGGGCGGGACGTCGAAGGTGATGGCGACCGCGTCGTCGCACAGCTCGTCGACGGCGGCCACGCGCAGCTTGGCGAAGGTGGCCATCAGATCGCCTTGACGGTCTCGAACGGTTCGCCGCAGGCCGGGCAGCGGTGCAGTGCCTTGCAGGCGGTGGCGCCGAACCGGGACACCTCGACCGTGTCGGGCTCGCCGCAGCGCGGGCAGGCGACGGGCCCACGCCGGCCGAGGGTGAGCGGGACCGGGCCTGGGTTGCGCGTGGGTGCCGCCGAGGGCGGGGCGATGCCGTGTTCGGCCAGCTTGCGCCGGCCGTCGGCGGTGATCCAGTCGGTGGTCCAGGCCGGACGCAGTACGGTGCGCACGTCCACGTCGGCGTACCCCGCGTCGCGCAGCCGGCGCGTGACATCGGCCCGGATGGCGCCCATCGCCGGGCAGCCCGAGTACGTCGGTGTGATGTCGACCGTGACGTGCGCGCCGTCCTCGACGACGTCGCGCAGGATGCCCAGGTCGGCGATGGTGAGCATCGGCAGCTCGGGGTCGCGCACCCCTTCCGCGACGGTTCGCGCGCTCACCGTGCTGCTGCTCGCTCCGCTCCTCGCTCGCTGGCGCTCGCTGCGATGCTCACTCACCACGTCGCTCCCGGATTGGCGCGAGCCACGCTCTGCATCTCGGCCAGCAGGTAGCCCATCGCCTCGGTGTGCAGGCCGTCGCGCCCGGATCGGCCGCTGACCGTCGCCATCGGCGTCGCGTCGGGAACGGACAGGCCGGCCGCGTCGAGCACGGACGCGATCACGGCGTCGAACTCGGTCCTGACCCGGCTCGGGTCGACCAATTCCACCGGATGCGGGGTGAACAGCTCGGCTGTATACGGCCAGATCGCGGCGAGTCCGGCGGCGATGCGCTCGTGCGAGTAGTCGGTGCCGTCGCCGAGCCGGATCGTCCAGCCGGCGGCGTAGTCGCGGTGGTAGGTGAGCTCCTTGACCGCTTTGGTGGCGATGGCGGCCAACACCGGATCGGGCGAGTCGACGAGGCGTTCGAGCAGGGCCAGTCGCCAGGTCGAGAACACGAGCAGCCGGGCGATCTCGTGGGCGAAGTCGCCCCGGGCCAGTTCGACCAGGCGCACGTTGCGGAAAGCGCGCTCGTCGCGCAGATAGGCCAGCGTGTCCTCGTCGCCCGCACCGCTGGCCTGGGCGGCCCGGGTCAACAGCAGCCGGGCCTGGCCCAGCAGGTCGAGGGCGACGTTGGCCAGCGCGACCTCGTCCTCGAGTTCGGGTGCGTTTGTGCACCACTCGGACAGGCGGTGCGACATGATCAGCGCGTCGTCGCCCAGCATGAGGCTGTACGTCGCCAGGTCGGCGGCGTCCATACCGTCGGGTACGGACGGGTCGACGCCGGCCAGCGGGTCGTCGAAGCCGGTACCGAACGCCCACTTGGTGTGGTCGTTCTCCTCGGTGATCGCCTCGTAGGCGTTGTCGAAAGGCATGCTAGATATGTGGGACGTCGGCGGGGATGGTGTAGAACGTCGGGTGCCGGTAGACCTTGTCGCCGCTGGGCGCGAAGAACGGGTCCTTCTCGTCCGGGCTGGACGCGGTGATCGCGTCGGAGCGGACCACCCAGATGCTGACCCCCTCGTTGCGGCGCGTGTACAGGTCACGGGCGTGGTGCAGGGCCATGTCGTCGTCGGCGGCGTGCAGCGAGCCGACATGCACGTGGTTGAGGCCGCGCTTGCCCCGTACAAACACCTCGTAGAGGGGCCAGTTCTCGTTCACGCCTGCTCACCCTCTCCGACTTCGACCCCGGAACGGTCGTTTTCGGCGGTCCTAAGGGACGCTTCGGGGGGCGAAGTCGCCGCGTGCTTCCGCGCGTGGGCCAGGGCGGCCTCGCGCACCCAGGCGCCCTCGCCGTGGGCCTTGCGGCGCTGGGCGATGCGCTCGGCGTTGCACGGGCCGGCGCCGCCGATCACCCGCTTGAACTCGTCCCAGTCGGGCTGGCCGAAGTCGTACGAGCCGCGCTGCTCGTTCCACTGCAGGTCCGGATCGGGCAGCGTGACGCCGAGCGCCTGCGCCTGCGGCACGGTCATGTCGACGAAGCGCTGGCGCAGCTCGTCGTTGGTGTGCCGCTTGATCCGCCAGGCCATCGACTGGGCCGTGTTGGGTGAGTCGGCGTCGGGCGGGCCGAACATCATCAGCGACGGCCACCACCACCGGTCGGTGGCGTCTTGCACCATGTCCCGTTGCCCGGACGTGCCGCGCATCATCGTCATCAGCAGCTCGTAGCCCTGCCGCTGGTGGAACGACTCCTCCTTGCAGATGCGGATCATCGCCCGGGCATAGGGCCCGTAGGACGACCGGCACAACGGGACCTGGTTGCAGATGGCGGCGCCGTCGACCAGCCAGCCGATGACGCCCACGTCGGCGAAGGTCAGAGTTGGGTAGTTGAATATCGACGAGTACTTCTGCCGGCCTTCGATCAGCCGCTCGGTGAGAT
Source organism: Jatrophihabitantaceae bacterium (assembly GCA_036558905.1). Lineage (GTDB taxonomy): Bacteria > Actinomycetota > Actinomycetes > Mycobacteriales > Jatrophihabitantaceae > DASXRA01. The sequence continues at coordinate 24,497 of DATBER010000051.1, forward strand.
CGGCGCGCTCGGCGCCCAGGGTCTCGGTGGCCGAGTAGAGGTACAGGCCGTGGCCGGCCTCGTCCTGCACCTTGGCCAGCAGAATCGCCTTGCGGCGCAGGGACGGCGCGCGCGTGAGCCAGTTTCCCTCGGGCTGCATGCCGATGATCTCCGAGTGCGCGTGCTGGGCGATCTGGCGGACCATCGTCTTGCGGTACGCCTCGGGCATCCAGTCGCGCGGCTCGATGCGCTGGTCGTGCGCGACCGTCGCCTCGAAGTGCTCCTCCAGGGCGGCGGTCATGTCTTGGCCACCAGGGTCAGTACGTCGTACTTGGCGACCGAGTCGCCGTCCTGGTTGGTGACGTCGGCGTCCCAGCGCACCTCGCCGTAGTCGGCGTCGACGCGCGGGGTGATCTGCTTGGCGGTCAGCGTGACGGTGAGCGAGTCGCCGGGATTGACGGGCGTGAGGAAGCGCAGGTTCTCCAGGCCGTAGTTCGCCAGCACCGGTCCAGGGTCGGGGTGCACGAACAGCCCGGCGGCGAACGACACGATCAGATACCCGTGCGCCACCCGCCCGTCGAAGAACGGGTTGGCGCGCGCGGCCTCCTCGTCCATGTGCGCGTAGAACGTGTCACCGGTGAACTCGGCGAAGTGCTCGATGTCCTCGAGGGTGACGGTGCGCGGACCGGCCACCACCGAGTCGCCGACCTTCAGCTCGGCCAGCGTCTTGCGGAAGGGGTGGTCGCCCCGGGTGCGCTCGGCGCCGGCCACCCACCGGTTCGTGACCCGACTGAGTACACGCGGCGAGGCCTGCACTGCCGTGCGCTGCATGTGGTGGAGCACGCCGCGGATGCCGCCCATCTCCTCGCCGCCGCCGGCCCGACCGGGACCGCCGTGCACCAGCATCGGCAGCGGAGAGCCGTGTCCGGTCGACTCGCCGGCGTCGTCGCGGTCGAGCACGAGGAGCCGCCCGTGCCACGGCGCGACACCCAGCACCACGTCGCGGGCGAAGTCGGCGTCGGCGGTGACGATCGAGCCGGCCAGGCTACCTTTGCCTTGCGCCGCAAGGGTGATCGCCTCGTCCGGCGAGCTGTAGGGGATGAGCGTCGACACCGGTCCGAACGCCTCGACGCTGTGCACCTCAGCGCGGCTCGGCTGATCCGTACGCAGGAGTACGGGGGACAGGAACGCGCCCCGCTCGGCGTCGGCGTCGACGACGTCCACGTGCGACGGGTCGCCGAACACGACCCGGCCGGCGTCGAGCAGAGCCTTGAGCGAGCGGCGCACCTCCTCGCGCTGCTCCAGGCTGGCCAAGGCACCCATGCGCACGTCGGGGCTGGCCGGGTTACCGACGGTCACGCGAGCCAGGCGGGCGGCCGCTGCGTCGGCCACGGCGTCCATGAGCGGGGCCGGCACGAGCGCCCGGCGGATCGCCGTGCACTTCTGCCCGGCCTTGACGGTCATCTCGGTGACGAGCTGCTTGACGAACAGGTCGAACTCCGGCGTACCGGCGACCGCATCGGGACCGAGTATGGAGCAGTTCAGCGAGTCGGCCTCGGCGTTGAAGCGGACCGAGCGCTGCACGATCGCCGGATGCGTGCGCAGGCGCTGCGCAGTGGACGCCGAGCCGGTGAACGCGACCAGATCCTGCTCGGTCAGGTGGTCGAGCAGGTCGCCGGCGCTGCCGCACAGCAGCTGGATCGCGCCTTCGGGCAGCAGCCCCGAGTCGACGATGAGCTCGACGAGCTTCTCGGTCAGGTACGCGGTCTGCGAGGCCGGCTTGATCAGCGACGGCACCCCGGCCAGGAACGCCGGCGCGAACTTCTCCAGCGGCCCCCACGCCGGGAAGTTGAACGCGTTGATCTGCACGGCCACCCCGTGCCGCGGAACCATCACATGCTGGCCGAGGAACGTGCCGCCCTTGCCGAGTGGTTCGAGGTCGCCGTCGACGTAGACGGTGTCGTTGGGCAGTTCGCGCCGGCCCTTGCTGCCGTAGCTGAACAGCACACCGATGCCGCCGTCGACGTCGAACTTTGAGTCGCCGAGCGTGGCTCCGGTGCGCGTCGACAGGGCGTACAGCTCGTCGCGGTGTTCGCGCAGGTGGGACGCCAGGGCCTTGAGCAAGGCTGCGCGCTGGTGGAACGTCAGCTCGCGCAACGCCGGCCCGCCGACGTTTCGCCCGTAGACCAGTGCGGCGGCCCGGTCGGCGCCGGTGGCCGAGATGCGGGTGATCTCCTCGCCCGTCGCGGCATCGTGCAGGGGCTGGCCCTCGTCCGACGGCGTGAACCACGAACCGGCCAGGTAACTGCGCAGCATCAGACGGCCTCCACCAATAGGGAAACGCCCTGGCCGACGCCGACGCACAGCGTGGCCAGGCCGCGGTTGACGTTCTCGCGGTCCATCCGGCCGAGCAGGGTGACGACCAGGCGGGCCCCGGAGCAGCCGAGCGGGTGGCCCAGCGCGATGGCGCCACCGTCGGCGTTGACGATCTGGTCGTCCAGGCCGAGCCGGCGCATCACGGCCAGGCTCTGCGCGGCGAACGCCTCGTTCAGCTCGACGGCGCCGACATCGTCGAGCGACCAGTTGGCCCGGTCGAGCACCTTCTGCGTGGCCGGCACCGGTCCGAGTCCCATCAGGTGCGGCTCGACGCCGGCGCTGGCGCTGGCCACGATGCGCGCCCGTGGCGTGAGCCCGTGTCGCTGCACCGCCTCGCCGCTGGCCACGACGATCGCCGCGGCGCCGTCGGACAGAGGCGACGACGAACCGGCCGTGACGATGCCCTCGGCGCGGAAGGCCGGCTTCAGCTTGGCCAGCTTCTCCAGCGACGTCGACGGACGGGGCCCCTCGTCGGCCTTGACGTCGCCCACCGGCACGATCTCGGCGGAGAACCGCCCGGCCTCGGTGGCCGCCACCGCGCGCTGATGACTGCGCAGCGCGAACTCGTCGGACTCGGCCCGGGTGATGCCGTCCAGGGTGGCGACTTCTTCGGCGGTCTCGCCCATCGACAGCGTCGTCTGCGCGTCGAACCTCGGGTTGGCGAACCGCCAGCCCAGCGAGGTGTCGAACACCGGCCCGGGGCGGGCCCACGGTGTGCCCGGCTTGGCCATCACCCACGGCGCACGCGTCATCGACTCGACGCCACCGGCCACCACCACGTCGGCCTCGCCGGCCCGCACGGCCTGCGCCGCGGAGGCGATGGCGGTCAGCCCGCTGGCGCACAGCCGATTGACCGTGTAGCCGGGGGTGTTCGGTCCCAGCCCGGCCAGAAGGGCCGCCATCCGGGCGACGTTGCGGTTGTCCTCGCCGGCCTGGTTGGCCGCTCCGAGGATGACCTCGTCGACGGCCTCGACACCGGATCGGCGGACCACCTCGCCGACCACGAGAGCGGCCAGGTCGTCGGCCCGGATGCCGGCCAGGGCGCCGCCGTAGCGGCCTTGCGGGGTTCGCACCCCGTCGACGAGGAACGCGTCAGGCATATGCCAAATCCTTGATCTGGGGCGGTCGGTCGGACATTATTCAACCGACCATTCGGTCAGTAATCAAGGTTAGGTGATGCAGCGCATGACGGATCCGGTGGCGACCATGCTGGCGGCCGACCGTGCTTCGCGCGACCTCGGGATCGAACTGCTCGAGTCCGGACCGGGCCGGGCCACCGCCCGGATGACAGTCACGGCGAACATGGTGAACGGACACGGGCTGGCCCACGGGGCCTTCGTTTTCGCGGTTGCCGATACGGCGTTCGCCTGCGCCTGCAACAGCCACGGGCCGGTGACGGTCGCCTCGGGCGCCGAGATCGCGTTCGTGGCGCCGGTACGGGAGGGCGACGAGCTGGTGGCCGAGGCGGTCGAACGCACTCGTTTCGGGCGTAACGGCATCTACGACGTGACCGTGTACCGCGGAACGTGGTGCGCCGACTGTAAGTCCAGGCGCTGCGACAAGCACAGTCGGGGTACGGACGTGGTGGCCGAGTTCCGCGGACGCAGCCGGACGGTGGGCTCATGACCGTGCTCGACCCGGCCGAGCGGATGGACCGCGACGAGCTGGCCGAGCTGCAGCTGACCCGACTGCGCGAGAGCCTGTTCCACGCCTACGACCACGTGCCGCACTACCGCATGGCGTTCGACAACGCCGGCGTCCACCCGGCCGAGGTGCGCACGCTGGCCGATCTGGCGAGATTCCCCTTTACGACAAAGGCCGATCTGCGCGACAACTACCCGTTCGGGATGTTCGCCCTGCCGGTGGACCAAGTGCGGCGCATCCACGCCTCGAGCGGCACCACCGGTCAGCCCACCGTGGTGGGCTACTCCGACAACGACCTCAACGCCTGGTCGGACCTGATGGCGCGCTCGATCCGCGCGGCCGGTGGGCGGCCCGGCATGAAGGTGCACGTCGCCTACGGGTACGGGCTGTTCACCGGCGGGCTGGGCGCCCACTACGGTGCCGAGCGGCTGGGCTGCACGGTGATCCCGGTGTCGGGCGGCATGACGTCGCGGCAGGTGCAGCTGATCCGCGACTTCCGGCCCGAGATCATCATGGTCACGCCGTCCTACCTGCTCACCATCGTCGACGAGTTCGAGAAGCAGGGCGTCGATCCGCGTACCTCGGCGCTGCGCATCGCGATCCTGGGCGCGGAGCCGTGGACCGAGCAGATGCGCACCGAGATCGAGCAGCGTCTCGACCTGGACGCCGTCGACATCTACGGGCTGTCCGAAGTGATGGGTCCGGGTGTTGCGCAGGAGAGCGTCGAGACCAAGGACGGCCTGCACATCTGGGAGGACCACTTCTACCCCGAGATCATCGACCCGACGACGGGGGAGGTGCTGCCGGACGGCGAGCGCGGCGAGCTGGTCTTCACGTCGCTCACCAAGGAGGCCCTGCCGATCGTGCGTTACCGCACGCGCGACCTGACCCGGTTGCTGCCCGGCACGGCCCGTCCGGCCATGCGGCGGATGGAGAAGGTCACCGGGCGCACCGACGACCTGATCATCCTGCGCGGGGTGAACGTCTTCCCGACCCAGATCGAGGAGCTCGTGCTGGCCACGCCGGCCCTGGCCCCACACTTCCAGCTGCTGCTGCGCCGCCCCGAGCGCATGGACACGATGACGGTGCGCGTCGAGGCACGCGGCGATGTGGCCGTCGAGCAGCGCGGGCTGGTCGGCGCCGAGTTGCAGGCGCTCGTCAAGGACAAGGTGGGGGTCACCGTCGAGGTCGAGGTCGTCGACCCGGACACCCTGGAACGCTCGGTCGGCAAGCTGCGCCGCGTGATCGACGAGCGATGACGGCCGTTCGCCGGGGTCGACCCGGGTACGACGTCGAGTCGCTGCTGGCGGTCGCCGTCAAGGTCTTCAACGAGAAGGGCTACGACGGCACGAGCATGGACGACCTGTCCCGCCGGCTCGGTCGGACGAAGTCGGCCATCTACCACCACGTGACGGGCAAGGAAGAGCTGCTGCGGCTGGCCCTGGACCGGGCGCTGGACGCGCTGTTCGCGGTCACCGACGAGCCGGGGTTTCAATCCGGGCGGGCGATCGAGCGGCTGGAGTACCTGGTGCGCGGCAGCGTCCTCGTGCTGGCCGCCGAGCTGCCCTACGTGACGCTGCTGTTGCGGGTGCGGGGCAATACCCGGATCGAGCGGGCGGCGCTGGCCCGACGGCGGCGCTTCGACGATATCGTCAGCGCCCTGGTGGCCGAGGCGGAGGCCGAGGGCGACGTGCGCCCCGACGTCGACCCGGCGATTACAGCCAGGCTGTTGTTCGGCACGGTGAACTCGCTGGTCGAGTGGTATCGCCCGCGCGGCCCGGTGCCGGCCGAGGCCCTGGCCGACGCGGTCACCAAGATCGCGTTCGACGGCCTGCGCGTCCGCGCATGAGGGCCCGCCCGGTCAGTTGATCAACAGCGAGAAGTGGCTGCCCCAACGACCACTTCTCGCTGTTGATCAAGAACGGGGGGACCGAGAAACCGGATCGACAACGCAAGCCCGGAAATGGACGGTGCCCCCGGGGCGGTAGTCCCGGGGGCACCTGCAGGGTGATGACTAGAAGCAGCCGAAAGGCCACCAGGCCGGCCGGTTGCAGATCGGCTTGACCGACTGCACCGAACCGTCCTGGTTCAGCAGCACCTGCTTGTTGTTGGACTTGTGGAAGTCGAACATCCCGGTCAGCGAACCGGCCCGCTGGTCGAACGAATGATCGCCGATGTCGTCGGTCCGCCAGTTCTGCTCGATGAACTGGATCACCGACGCCTGCTCGGTGAAGCGGTGGTCGACGTAGTTCGTCTTCGCGTAGGGCGAGACGACCAGCAGCGGCTGGCGCGGGCCGGGGCCGCAGCGGTCGAGATACCCGCCGTTGATGCCGACCTTCTTACTAGCCGCGGCCGCCCGGCAGGCTGCCTGGTCCTGCGCCGGGTCGGTCGAACCGTTCAGCAGCTTCGTCGACTGGTGGTCGTACCAGCCGTCGGAGTCGTCGTACAGGACCACCACGGCCGTCGAGGACCAGTCGCGCGACTGCTGCAGCTCGTTGATAGTCGAGACCAGGAAGTGCTGCTCGTCGATCGGGTCGGAGTAGGCGGCGTGCCCGTCCTGGTACTCCGGCGCCTTGAGGAAGCTGACGGCCGGCAGGTTGTCGGCCTGGACGGCCGCATTGAAGTCGGACAGGTCGTAGTTGTGGTTGGCCTGGTCGGTGTGGCCGATGGCCGCGACCGACGCCGGCGGCAGGTGATGCGGGTTCGAGGTTGACCTGTAGTACTCGAACGGCGAGTGGTGCGGACTGTAGTCGACCACCGAAGCGCCGCCGACGTTGGTGTGCGTGGCACCGCAGACCGCGTAGGTGCCCGAGCCGGCGTACGGCGTGGTCGGCTTGAAGCCGCCCTGGAACCAGCCCCAGGTCACGCCTTCGTCGTTCAGCCGATCACCGATGTTCGGGCCGTTCATCTGCAGCAGGTTGTTCGTCGACGTGTGGTTCTTGTCCGAGCAGTCGTCGAAGGCCGGGTCGGGGTCGCCGATCACCGTGCCGACCTGGTTCTTGTCCGGCGACACGACCACCGACGGGTCGGTGACGACGGCGCCCGTGACCGAGTTGACCGCCTGGCCACCGTGGGTCTGGCCCGACACCAGGTTGAGAGCACCCGGGGTCGAGGGCCCGAACACCGTGTCGTAGGAGTTGTCGCTCATCGCGTACTGCTGCGCGTAGTTCCACAGCCCGGTGACGGTGTTGCCGTCGTAGTAGTCCATGGTGAGGCCGGGCTGGCCGAACAGGCCGCTGCACGCGTCGACGCTGGTGTTCTGCACGTACTGGTCGTTCTTGCCGCCGTTGGCCGCCTTCTGCTCCGGACCGTAGCTGTGGTTCTGGTCGCAGGTCAGCGCCTGCGCCGGGCCGAGCCGCGACGGCGGGTACAGGTTCGGATTGTTCTTGAGCAGCCCGGCGTTGGCGAGGTTGTTCGCCTTCGGGGTCTGCTTGGCCGCGTGGAACGGCGTCCCGTCGGTATTGGCGGCCTGCGGGTAGGTCGCGAAATAGTGATCGAACGAGACGTTCTCGTTGAAGATCACCACGAGGTGCTTGATCGGGGTGGTCGTCCCGCCGCCGTGGTGCTTCGGCTGGGGATTCGCGGATGAAGTACCGGCCTGCGTGGCGATCACGCAAGCGGCGGCGGCGACGGCGGCTGTCCCGGCGAACAGCAACCGGCGATGTGCACGGATGGGCACGGCGCCTTCCTCTCGGTCAGATGGGCGATTCATAACCCGGTGGAGAGGCTCGCGGAACGGCTCGTCGCATACGGAGCGACTCGGTTAATCAAGGGTGAACAGCCGATGACGCGTCAGGCCAACAGCGCGTTACCGTACCAATCCGCGACATCCCGTACACCGGGCAGCGCGAAGAAGTAGCCGCCGCCGACGGGGGAGATGTAGTCCACCAGCGGCTCGTCGGCCAGCCGGCGCTGGACGGTGACGAACTGCCGGTCCAGGTCCTGCTGGAAGCAGCTGAAGATCAACCCCATGTCGAGGTTGCCGTTGCTGTCGATGCCCTGGTCGTAGCTGAACCCGCGGCGCAGGATGCGCTGGTTGTCGGTGGCCGGCGTGCGCGGGTTGGCCAGCCGGATGTGCGAGTCCAGCGGGATGGCGTCGCCGGTCGGGTCGTCGGTGAAGTCGGGGGTGTCGGTCTCGACCTTGCCGGTCAGCGGCGCGCCGGTGTCCTTGCGGCGGCCGAACATCCGTTCCTGTTCGCTGATCTCCACCCGGTCCCAGAACTCGACCAGCATCCGGATGACGCGCACCACGTGATAGCTGCCGCCGGTCGCCCAGGCCGGCTCGCCTGCGTTCGGCTGCACCCACACCAGGCGATCCATCAGCTTGGCGTCGTTGACGTCCGGGTTGGCCGTGCCGTCCTTGAAGCCCAGCAGGTTGCGCGGGTTGCCGTCCGGGCGCGGCGGCGGGGTGCAACCGTCGATGCGCCAGCGGATCTGCATGCCGCCCCGGGTGGCCCGGGCCAGGTTGCGCAGCGCGTGCAGCGTCGTGTCCGGCTCGTCGGCGCAGATCTGCAGCAGCAGGTCGCCGTCGCAGATGCCGCGGTCGAGGTTGTCGTTGACGAACGTGTCCATCGGGCGCAGGCGTCGCGGCTTCTCGGCGGCCAGCCCGAACCGGCTGTCGAACACCGAGGCGCCCAGGCTCAGTCCCACGGTCAGCCCGCCGGCCGGCGTGGTCGGGCCGAGGATGCCCGAGTCGGCCGCCGGCGCGGCGATGCCTGTGTCGACCGGCGTCTGCCCGGCGGTCAGCCTGCGGGCGTGGTCGGTCAGCGTGTGCATCAGGTCGGTCAGCTCGGCCCGGTCGGACAGCGTCAGGTCGAACGCGGCGAACGCGGCGCTGGCCTGCTGCGGGATCAGGATCCCGGCCTGGTGGGCGCCGTGGTAGGCGATCGTGCGATTCCCCTCGGGAGCCGGCGCGGTGGGGGCGGCCGACGCGGTGAGCGCCGACGCCCCGAAGCCGCCGACGGCCGCCCCTCCCATGGCGGCGGCGGCCCCCTTCAGGAATCGGCGCCGCTCGACGGTCATGACGTCCTCCGGGGTTCGCAGATCGCGGCGATCGGCGCCAGCAACTCGGTCAGCTCGCTGATGTCGGCGTTGATGCGTTCGCGCTGGGGGCGGGTGAGCTTGGCCAACGGCGTCCACGCCACACCGTGGTGCTGGGCGTCCAGGTCGTGCTCGGCGGTGGCCAGCTCGCGGTCGAGCTGCGCCAGGGCGGGGTAGCGCGGGGTGAGCAGCGGCTCGAGGATGGCCAGCACCGCCGCGGTGCCGTCGAGGTTCGCTCGGACGGTGGCCAGGTTGCTGTTGCTCCCGAAGTCGGTCTGCCCGGTCAGCTCGAACTGCAGGGCGTTCTCGGTGATCTCGTGCGCCCGGATCGACACGTCGAGCGGATCGATCTGTGTGTTGCGGAAGTTCTTGCGCAGCCCGGCGACCGCGGTCACGAGCTGGTCCGCGAGCGGCCGCAGGGTGGTCGCGCTCTGGCCGTGCCACAGCCCGTACTCGATGCGGTGGAAGCCGACGAACTCCTTGTCGTCGACGCCACCGGGCAACCCGTCGGGCGAGCCGTTGATCTCGCCGTCGGCGTCGCCGAACGCGCCGTAGGCGGCGCCCAGCCGCTCGTACTCCAGGTGGGCCGGCAACCAGTCCGCGCGCGCCTTGGCCAGATTGCCGGCGGCGATGTCGTTGCGCAGCGCCGCGAGCAGGGTGGCCAGCCCCGGCAGCTTCCGCGTGACGTATGTCTCGTACTGCTTGGTCGGCCCGATCAGCTGTTGCTGGCTCACCGGCAGCACCGACGGCGACACGACCTTGGCCGTGCCGGCCAGCGTGACCGTCGGGCCCACCACCACGTCCTCGTCCTGCATCGCGCAGCGGAACGCGTAGCGCCCACCGGTGAGGTCGACCGCCAGGTTCGCGGTGCTGCCCGGGCCCAGCGGCTCGACATACGCGAACACGGCACCGGTTTTCGCGTCGGTCAGAAACACCTCTCCGCCGCGGGTGTCGGAGTTGCGCAGCAGGAAGTTCTCGTGGCCGACCTTCGGATTCGTCCAGCCTGTGCCGCATCGGCTCAGCGAGACGTTGATCGTGGTGACGCCGGGTGGCGCGGACGTCGACGTCGCGCGATGGTGCGAACTGCCGCACCCGGCGAGAAGGACCGATGCGGCCACAATCGGCGCGAACGCGTAGCGGAATCGCATCACCCGGGCACTTTAGGCAGGCCTTTCTGCCCCTTCGTCGTGCGGGGACGACGTTCACCGGTCGTTCACCGTCCGTTGGCGCACTGCGAGGTGGCAAGCTTGAGCCATGAGCCTCCCCGCCGGTACCCCGACCGAACTGTTCATCGACGGAAAGTGGAGCGCCGGCTCGGGCGGCACGTTGCCCGTGCTCGACCCGTCCACCGGCGACACGATCGGCGAGGTCGCCCGCGCGGGCGACGACGACGTGGCGCGGGCCGTCGACTCCGCGTCCGCCGCCCTGCCCGGCTGGGCCGCCACCCCGCCCCGCGAGCGCAGTGTCGTGCTGCGCCGGGCGTTCGAGCTGATGATCGAGCGGCGCGAGGACATCGCCTACGTGATGAGCCTCGAGATGGGCAAGTCGCTGACCGACTCGCGGGCCGAGGTCACCTACGCCGCCGAGTTTTTCCGCTGGTTCAGCGAGGAGGCGGTGCGCATCGGCGGCGAGCTGCGCACAGCCCCGTCCGGCGCGAACCGCATCCTGACCTTCCGGAAGCCGGTCGGAGTCTCGCTGCTGCTCACCCCGTGGAACTTCCCGGCCGCGATGGCCACCCGCAAGATCGGCCCGGCCCTGGCCGCCGGCTGCACGGTGATCCTCAAGCCGCCGCACGAGACGCCGTACAGCGCGTTGCTGGTGGCCCAGGCGCTGGCCGACGCCGGCGCGCCGGCCGGTGTGGTCAACCTGCTCACCACCGACCACCCGGCCGACCTCGTCGCCGCGGCGCTGCGTGACGACCGGGTGCGCAAGCTGTCCTTCACCGGCTCCACGCCCGTCGGCAGCCAGCTGCTCAAGCAGGCCGCCGACCGCATCGTCAACTGCTCGATGGAGCTCGGCGGCAACGGCCCGTTCATCATCTTCGACGACGCCGACCTCGACGCCGCCGTCGACGGCGCGATGCTGGCGAAGATGCGCAACGGCGGCCAGGCCTGCACGGCGGCCAACCGCTTCCTCGTGCAGGAGGGCGTCGTCGACGAGTTCGCCCAGCGCCTGGCCGCCCGGATGGGTTCGCTGCGCGTGGGCGCCGGCACCGACGAGAACACCCAGCTCGGCCCGATGGTCAGCCAGAAGGCCGTCGACGGCATCGCGACGAAGGTGTCGGAGTCCGTCGCAGCCGGCGCGGTCGCGACGATCGGCGGAACTCGCCTGGACCGGCCCGGCTTCTTCTACCCGGCGACGGTTCTGACCGGCGTGCCGCGTGACTCGGCCGTGGCCACCGAGGAGGTCTTCGGCCCGGTCGCTCCGATCATCACGGTGCGCGGCGAGGACGACGCCGTCGAGTTCGCCAACGCCACCGAGATGGGCCTGACCGGCTACGTCTACACCCGGGACCTCGCTCGCGGGCTGCGCGTCTCCGAGCGGCTGGAGGTGGGCATGGTCGGCCTCAACCGGGGCCTGGTGTCCGACCCGGCCGCGCCGTTCGGCGGCGTCAAGGAGTCGGGTATCGGCCGCGAGGGCGGCTTCGAGGGCATCGACGAGTACCTCGAAACGCAGTACGTCGCCACCAACTGGTGAGGTATCTCGACGAGGCGGCGGTCCGGGCGGCCGTCTCCGTCCCGGACGCGGTCGCGGCGCTGCGCTCCGGGCTGGCTGCCGGCGCCCCGCCCCAGCCGGTCCGTGGCTCGACGGCCTGGACCGGCGGCGAGCTGCTCGTGATGCCGGCCGAGGCCGGGTCGGTGGCCGGCGTCAAACTGGTCACCGTCGGCTCCGGGCCGGTGCGGGTGCAGGGCGTCTACGTGCTGTTCGACGCCGCGACGTTGACGCCGCTCGTCGTGGCCGACGCGGTGTCGCTGACGTTGCTGCGGACGGCGGCCCTGTCGGCGCTGGCCGTCTCGCAGCTCGCTCCGGCCGAGGCATCGAGCGTCGCCGTGGTGGGCACCGGGCCGCAGGCGCGCGAGCACGCCCGGGCGATGTGCGCGGTGCGGCCGATCGAGTCGGTGATCGTGCGGGGTCGCACGCGGGCCGCCGAGTTGGCGGCCGACCTGCAGGGCGAGCTGGGCGTGCCGGTCACGGCCGGCAACGATGTGTCGCGCGCCGACATCGTCTGCCTGTGCACGACGGCCACCACGCCGGTGGTGAGCGCCGCCGACCTCGCCCCGAACGCGTGCGTCACGGCCATCGGCGCCCACGTCCCGGACGCCCGCGAGGTGGCCGCCGACGTCGTGGCGTCTTCGTTCGTCGTGGTGGACGACGCGTCCGCCGCGCGGCACGAGGCCGGCGACCTGATCATGGCGGTGGCCGACGGGGCGGTGTCGGAGAACGTGTTCGACGTCGACCTGGCCGCGCTCGTCCGGGGCCTGGCCGTGCCACCGGGGCGCACCCTGTTCAAGTCGGTCGGGTTCGGGCTGGCCGACCTGCTGGTGGCCCAGCTACTGGCGTGAACGCGCTGCGCATCGAACCGGTCGGCGACGCGACGCTGGCCGACTGGCAACACGTCCACAACCTGATCATCCCGACCGCGCCGCTGTCGCTGGACGAGGTGCGCGAGCGACTCGGGCGCAACCAGCTCGAGGTCGCCTATTGCGGCAACGTGCTGGTCGGCAACTCGACAGTGCGCCCGCCGGCCGACGGCGTCGCGACCGTCATCGTCCGGATCCTGCCCGAGCATCGCCGGCAGGGATATGGCGCCGAGTTGCTGGCCGGGTCGCTCGCCGTCGCCGAGTCGATGGGCGCCCGCGGGCTGGAGACGATCGTGCTCGAGTCGAACGTCGACGGCCTGCGCTTCGCCCGCGCGCACGGCTTCGTCGACGAGGTCGACCGCTACCTCCCGGACGGCGAGTACGTTGCGTTCGTCACGTTGCGGCGCCCGTTCGCCCTCGGCTGACCGCCCGGGGAACATCCGGAGGCCTCCGCCGCTTGAGTCAGGCAGACTCAATTTCCGGAGGACTGATGAGCGAGACCTTGCGCCTGCCGGTGCTGTCCTTGCCCGATACCGTCGTTTTGCCAGGAATGGTGGTTCCGGTCGAGCTCGACGAGGCCGCCCAGGGCGCCGTCGACGCCGCTCGAGCCGGCGCGGACGGCCGGCTGCTGCTCACCCCGCGCATGGAGGACCGCTATCCGGGCTACGGCGCGGTCGCGAAGATCGAGCAGGTCGGCCGGATGCCGGGCGGATCCCCGGCCGCAGTGCTGCGCGCCACCGGCCGGGCTCGCATCGGCTCGGGCGTGACCGGTCCGGGCGCCGCCCTTTGGGTGGAGGCCGAGCTGGTCGACAACCCGCCGGCCACCGACGACGTGCGCAAGCTGGCCGCCGAGTTCAAGACCCTGGTGATCGCCAACCTGCAGCGCCGCGACGCCTGGCAGCTGGTCGACTCG
>DATBER010000052.1:0-53561 GCA_036558905.1 Jatrophihabitantaceae bacterium
GCACGGCCCCGCCGGCCTACCAGGTCCGGGTCGCCGCGCAGAAGAGTCGTGTCACCAATCCCGAGTCGCCGTTCGTCGAGTACCTGCTGCCGAACTTCAAGAAGCTGACCAACCCGCTGGTGCGCCAGGCGTTGGCCGTCGCGGTGAACAAGAACAGCTGGATCGCCGCGGCCGGTGGGCCACAGCTGGACGAGGCCACCAACTCGATCATCAAGCCGTCGGTGGCCGGCTACAAGAAGTTCGACAACGTGTTCGGCGCTCCCGAGGGCGGCGACCCGGCCAAGGCCAAGGCACTGCTGCAGCAGGCCGGTGTGCCGATGCCGTTCCCGATCCACTTCACCTACAGCGGCGGCACTCCGACGACCGACGCGCAGGCGTCCGCGCTCAAGCAGGCGCTGGACAACGCCGGGTTCAAGGTGACGCTCGAGGGTCTGACCGACACGTACTACGACGTGATCCAGAACCCGAGCAACGCGAAGAAGTACGACCTGACCTGGGCGTCGTGGGGTGCTGACTGGCCCAACGCCTCGACGGTGATCCCACCGCTGTTCGACAGCCGGGTCAACCTGTCGTCGGCCTCGAACGGCCAGGACTACGGCTGGTACGCCAACCCGTCGATCAACCAGACCATGGACGCGGCGTACAAGGAGCCCGACGCCAGCAAGCGCAACGCCATGTGGGGTGACCTGTCCGAGCAGTTGGCCAAGGACACGGCCTACATCCCGCTCGACATCATCAAGTGGCTGCGGTTGCACGGCTCCAAGGTCACGAACTACACGGAGAACTCGGTGACCAGCGGATACGCCGACCTGGGTCAGGTCGGGATCGCCGGCTGACCGACGCGGGTCACGGCGGGGTGGGCGCACCGGCCCACCCCGCCGTTCGGTTGGCTCAGCAGGCGCGCTCGTACTCGACCTGCACGAGCGGCGTGCCGTCGCCGTAGTCGTGCGGCCGGGTCCGGCCGGACTCGGCGAAGCCGCACTTGGTGTAGAAGCGCCGAGCCTGCGGGGTGTCGCGCAACGTCCACAGGTGCACCTGGGCGAACCCTTCGTCGTGCAGGCGGCGCAGTGTCTCGCTCATCAGCTCCCCGGCGATGCCGGTGCCCCAGCCGTCGGGATGGCCGTAGAAGCTGTAGATCTCGGCGAGGCCGGGTCGCGCGGCAGACGGGCGCGACCACGAAAGCGCGAGCGGGCGACCGTCGAGGGCGGCGAGCAGGATCGTCCCGTTCGGCCGGGCGAGGCGCTCGGACCAGCGGGTGCGCCGGCTCTGCACGGATGCGGCGACGAAGGCGGGTTCGAAGAACCGGCCGTAGGCGGCCTCCCACGCGGCGGCGTGGATCTCGCCGAGTGTGATCGCGTCGCCGGGGCCGGCCGGACGGATCTCGATCATCTCGTGAACGTAGACCCGGCGAGTCTCTATTGCAAATCACTCGCAATAGTAGTTGTACAGGAGGGCTGTGTTCAGCCTGGCTGGGCGTCGTGATCTCCCGGTGAGCACTTCATATCGCGCATGAGACGGAGGACCGCTTCACTGTCGGTAGCACGGGAATGGGAGGAGTGAGGGATGACCGGTCAACGAGAAACGGCCGACCGAGAGGAGGCCGTGGGCGTCTATCTGCACGTCATGCCGCATCACGACGGCGGCACGCCAGCGGGTCGGTGGCATGTGTTCCAGGTCAGCGACACGTCGCCGCGGATCACCGTCGCGGCGTCCGTCGGCTCGTGGGACGAGGCGCGCACACTCGGCACTCGCGCCAAGCGACCGCTGCGCGTTTCCGAGCTGGCCTGGCGGCAGATGGCCGACGCCGGCGTCGCTCCGCAGGACGTGCCGGACGACGTCACGATCGTCTAGTGCCCCGCGCCGGGAATTTAGACGATAATTCCGGGCGCGGGACACTAGCCGGCCCGGCACGGCTCGCCTGCGCGACGAGGCAGACCACGCCCAGCCACAGCCCGCCGATCAACCAGCCGACCGCCACGTCGCTGAGCCAGTGCACGCCTAGGTACACACGGGACAGGCCGACCGCGGCCGTGGCGCCTGCGGCGGCGACACACACGGCCAGGCGGGCTCGAGTCGTCCGGCAGTACTGCACGAGCAGCCCGGCGATCAGCCCGTACCCGGCGGCGGCCAGCGTGGCGTGTCCGGACGGGAAGGAGAAGCCGCTGGCCGATGCCCCGGGCGCCCACAACGTCGACGGCGGCCGGGCCCGGGCGACGAGCGACTTAATCGAGATCTGGAGCAGTTCGGCCCCGCCGAGAACGACGGCGGCGACTAGCGCGGGCCGGAGTCGGCGCGTCCGCCACTCGGCGATGCCCACCACGGCCACCACGGTGAGCGCGACGCCGAGCGGGCAGCCCACCGTCGTGACGAGCCGCATGATCGCGGTGAGCCAATCGACGCGATGCGCGGCGACCCACGTGGCCACCGGCTGGTCGACCGCGCGCACCCCGTCACCGTGGCGGAGGTGGTTTGTGACCGATGCGCCGACCAGGGCGGTCAGTGCGACGACCAGGACGACGGTCGCCAGTGTGCCGGGCAGCAACCACTTCGCCCGTGGCCGCATCAGCTCCACGAGGCGACCGGGCACAACCCGCATATCGCACAGCCTTCCTACATACTATTTGCATTGTAGTAGCCACGGGGGTAGCGCTTAATCGATTCTTATCGAGTGTTACCGGCGCCTTGACGTGGGCATCGCCCGGCGATGAGGGTGCTCGGCCCACGGTGGACGCGCTCCAGCCCGGAGCCAGTCCAGCGAGGAGACCACTGTGAACGACATTCCCCACCAACCGGGCGGCTCGTCGCGCCGCCGTCGCGTCGGCCTGGTCGCCGGCCTGCTCGGTGCCGGCATCGCGGCCGGTGCCGTCGGCGCCACCGCCATCGGCGCGAACGCCCAGTCAAGCTCGGGCGGGTCCAGCCCCGGTGCGTCCACGCCCAGCGCATCCGGGCCGAGCGCGTCCCGTTCGGCCGGCGCGCCGCACCAGCCAGGCGATCGGGGATCAGCGCCGGTGCGGCTCGACGAGAAGTCCGTGAGCGCCGACGTCGCCGCCAAGCTCAAGGCGGCGGCGCTCAAGGCCGTGCCCGGCGGCACGGTGTATCGCGTCGAGACCGATGCCGGCGATGCCGCCTACGAGGCGCACATGACCAAGTCCGACGGCACGCTCGTCACGGTCAAGTTCGACAAGAACCTGAAGGTGTCCAAGGTGGAATCCGGCATGGGCGAAGGCGACCCGGCGCCGGCCGGGCACCCGGGTGGGCCCCGCTAGCCGATCGGGATCGCGGCCCGGAGCGTCTCGATCCACTTGCGTCGGTATGTGTCGCGGCCGCGCACGACCACCGAGTCGGGGTGGACGTCGACGACCGGACCCGCCCTTCAGTCGGCTTGGAAGACGACGCTGACCGCGCCGGTCGGCCGGGGATCACCCGGCAAGCGGCAGCCCGAGAACGCCCTAGGAGGGCTTCTCGACCAGCGCGGCCAGGTTGGCGAGCGCCATGCGGGTGCCGGTCTCGTTGTCGGCCCGCGGCACCGCGTCCGGAATGCCCTCGTGCACGATGCGGACCTCGGTGCCGCCGTCCGCGTCGGCCAGCGTCGTCGACATGGTCATCACGCCGCTCAGCGCCGGATCGGCTGTCTCGAACTGGAACTCCTCGACGACGAGCTCGTGGGGCACGAGCCGGGTGAACCGACCGTGGTAGGTGTCGGTGTGCCCGCTCGTCTTGCCGTCTCGGTCGGTCGATTCGTAGCTGAGCGAGACCCGGAACGTGCCGCCTTCGCGGGCATCGAACTCGTGGACCTCGCTGCGCATACCCTCGGGTACGCGCCACCGCGCGATGGCGTCGGGATCGATCAGGGCGAGATACACCGCTGCGCGCGGCGCGTTCACGTGCTGCGCGACCGTCGTCGAATACATGCCCGACATCCTTGCTCAGCCCGCGGCTGTCACAACCGAGGGGGCATTCTCGTCTCGAGTAGGTGTGAACCGTGATCTCGACGGCTACGTGCGGCTGCGCCCGCTGCTGTTCTCGATCGCCTACCGGATGACCGGCAGCGTGGCCGACGCCGAGGACATCGTCTCCGAGGCGTTCGTGCGGCTGCAGCAGGCCTGGGACAACGGGCGCGAGATCGAGTCGCTCAAGGCGTACCTGTCCACGGTGGTTACGCGACTGAGCATCGACCACCTCAAGTCGGCGCGGGTTCGGCGCGAGCGCTACTTCGGTACCTGGCTGCCGGAGCCGGTGCTGACCGACGAGGCCGACGGCGGCGAGCTGGCCGATTCGCTGTCGCTGGCGTTCCTCGTCGTCCTGGAGCAGCTCGGTCCGATCGAGCGGGCAGTGTTCCTGCTGCACGACGTGTTCGACCTCAACTACGCGCGGATTGCCGAGATCGTCGGCAAGAGCGAGGTGAACTGCCGGCAGATCGCCGCCCGGGCCCGGCGATACGTCAGCGCGCGGCAGCCCCGGTTCCAGCCGTCGGCCGACGAGCGGGCCGCCCTGGCCGACCGGTTCTTCGCCGCGGTCGAGACCGGTGACGTGTCCGGTCTGATCGACCTGCTGGCCGCCGACGTCGTCACCTACGGCGACGGCGGGGGCGCCGGGCCGTCGCTGCCCAGGCCGGTGCACGGGCGGGATCGCACGCTGCGCGTGCTGCAGGCGATGACCGCGGCACTACGGCGCTACGACCTGCGCCTCGAGCGATGTGCCGTGAACGGTCAGCCCGGCGTCTTGGTCCGTGACGCAACCGGCGCGCTGCTCAACGTTATGTCGATCGACGTGCGCGGCGGCCAGGTGCACGTCGTGCGCTCGATCATCAACCCCGACAAGCTCGGCCACCTCGCGCCGCTCGTGGGACCTCACCACCCGCTGCGGGGCGGTGCTGTCACAACCGGCGTCCGGCCCCGTCTCAGAGGGCAGCTACGACGAGAGGACAGCTGATGAAGCACGAGGTGCTGGTGCTGGGCGGCGGGTACGCAGGGTTGCCGGCGGCGAAGCGATTGGCCCGCCGGGTACGGCGAGACGAGGTGACAGTCACGTTGGTGACGGCGTTCGCCGACTTCGTCGAGCGGCCGCGCCTGCACCAGCTGGCCACCGGGCAGGCCGTCGAGATCGTGCCGATCGCCGACTACCTGGCCGGGTCGGGGGTCGAGCTGGTGGTCGGGTCGGTGACCGGCATCGACCTGGACGCGCGGGCGGTAATCGTCTCGCGCGACGGCGCCGAGCACACGATGCGCTACGACACGCTGATCTACGCACTCGGCAGCAACATCGACACGGCCCACGTGCCGGGTGTAGCGGAGCACGCGCAGAGTCTCGTCGGCTTCGACGCGGCGACGGCAACACGGGAACGACTGCGCGCTCTCGCCGAGGACGGCGGCCGGGTCGCCGTGTGCGGCGGCGGGCTCACCGGCATCGAGATCGCGGCCGAGGTGGCCGAGTCGTTCCCCGCCCTGGACGTGACCCTCGTCAGCGGCTCGACGCCGGGCGCCTGGCTGTCGGACGGCGCGCGCGCTTACCTGGCCCGGACGTTCGACCGGCTCCGCGTCGGCGTCGAGGCGGGGGAGCGGGTGCGTGAGGTACGGGGCAGCGAGCTCGTGCTCGACCGGGGCCGGCACGTCGCGAACGACCTGTGCCTGTGGGCCGGCGGCTTCCGGGTGCCGACGCTGGCCCGGGACAGCGGCCTGGCCGTCAACCGCGACGACCGTGCCCTCGTCGACCAGACGCTGCAGTCCGTGTCGCACCCGGGTGTCTACGTCATCGGCGACGCCGCCGCGGTCGCGGGCTTATGGGGTCCGCAGCTCGCGATGGGTTGCCGCAGCGGCGGGTTCACCGGGCCGAAGGTCGCCGACGTGGTGGCCGCCCGGCTGACCGGACTCCGGCCGGCACCGTTCCGGTTCCGGTACCTCCACGAGTGCATCAGCCTGGGCCGGCGACACGGCCTCGTCCAGTTCCTGAACGCCGACGAGTCGCCGAAGCGACGCATCCTCACCGGACGGGCTGCCATCGCCTACAAGAACGTGACCCTCGGGGGCGCCAAGCTGCTGTTCCGGCACAGCGGGCCGCTGCTGGCCCGCCGCCGGTCGCTCAGCCCAGCGAGTCGCGCAGTGTGTGAACTCGACGCAGCGCGATCCTGAACTGCCGGCTGTTGGTCACGCCGGCTCGGCCCCGCAGCTGTTCATCCACAGGCCCGGAGGCCTTGACCGGGATTCACGTTCTCGCCATTTCCCGGACATATGCGAGCCTGGTGCGCTGACTGGACTGGGCGCATCACCCTCGGATCGGAAATGACGCAGTGCGCACTCGCGGGATCGCTTCTATGCTCTCGCTCTGGTCGCATCGGCCGCCGCTGCTACCGGCTCGGCCGCCCGCGTTGCCGCCGCGCAGCGGTTGGGACGGCGCCGGGCTGCAGTGGACGTCGCAGTCGGTGGCCCCGGGCGTGACCGTCGAGGTCAGCACGCCCGCTCGACGGCGCCGTACTGGGCGGTGACGATCGACGCGCCGGCCACCAACTCGCTGACCGGCCAGCCGACCGTCGCCGAGCTGGGCTCGTCGCAGTGGGCGCAGGACGTCGCCGCCCGGCTGACCTCCGCCGGCTACCAGCCGCGGGTCGACATCGTCGCCTGGCCGGCCTTCGCCGACACGTCCCACGGCGCCGAGGGATACCGCGTCCGTACCGGGCGGTACGGAACGTCGGCCGATGCGCAGGCTGCGGTGGCCAGCCTGAAGGCGGGCGGGTTCACCACCGCCGCCGCGGAATGGACCGGCTACGACGCCGATCAGGCGCCCGACGCGCAGAGCGTGCACGTCGCGGTCATCGACCCCTGCTGCGCGACGGGCACCTGGCCATCGACGCCGACACCGAGGGAGTCGTCGACTCGCACGACCTGTCGTTCGGCTTCGCCTGGGCCGAGCAGCGCCAGCCCCGCACCATGGCCGGCATCGACCGTCAGGCCCGGCTGCTGCTCGTCACCGTCGACGGTCGCCAGCCCGGGGTGAGCGAGGCGTGACGATCGAGGAGGGCGCGCGGCTCATGCAACAGCTCGGCGCGGGACACTAGGGCGTGTCTCTCAAGTCCATGCTCTGCTGCGCGACGCCCAGGCACGCGATCTCCTTCGTTGTCGTCGTCGTCCAAAGCGCAGCTATGGCCTCCTCCTTCCGCGCTGTTCGCGGCCGGCATCTCACGCACCTGACCGCCGCTCGCGACGAGCGGGACTTGAGAGATACGCCCTAGGCGGCCTGCTCGAGCGAGCACCACCACGTGGTGCGGCCGCCGACGGTGCCGCGCGTCATCGGGGCGCCGTCGCGGGGGCACGCGGCGCCGGGCTTGCGGAACGGCACGACCGACAGGGTGTGCACCCCGCCCTCGCGCAGCGCCGACCCGACGGCCCGGCGGAGGCCGCGCAGCAGCCGGTCGACCTCCGGGCGGGTGAGCAGCGCGGTGGGCCGGGCCGGGTTGACCCGGGCCAGCCAGAGGATCTCGTCGGCCAGCAGGTTGCCCACGCCGGCGATCGCGTGCTGGTCGAGCAGCCGGGCCTTCACCGGGGCGTCGCCGCGGGTGATCATCGCCCGGAACTGTGCCGGGGTGATGTCGCGGGCGTCGGGGCCGAGCCTCTCCACGGGTGGGTCGAGCCGAACTCGGCCCAGCCGGCGCGGGTCGATCAGCATCAGCCGGCCGCCGTCGGCGAAGCTCAGCGCGAACCGGGAGAAGCGGAAGTCGCCGGGCCGGCGGCCGCGTTCCCAGTAGTCGCCGCCGTCGATCTCGGTGCCGTCCGCGTCGGCGATCACGATCTTGCCGGACATGCCCAGGTGGACGCCGAGCACCGGACCGTCGCCGGACGTGTCGCACCACATGCTCTTGCCGCGGCGGTGAACGGCGGTCAGCGTCCGGCCGAGCAGGGCCGAGCGGATCTCGCCCGGCAGGTGCGGGCGGCACTCGTAGGTGTCCGAGTCGTCGACGTCAACGATGCGACGCCCGAGCGCGGCCCGTTCGATGACGGACCGCGCCGACTCGACCTCTGGCAGTTCTGGCATGGAGTTCCTTTTGCGTTCGAGCGGACTCCAATTTGTAGCGTGGCGGCATGCGAACCGCGAAGTTGGGTGATCTGACCGTGTCCGCGCAGGGACTGGGCTGCATGGGGATGAGCCAGGCCTACGGACCGGGCGACGACACCGAGTCGAAGGCGACGTTGCTGCACGCGCTCGAGCTCGGCGTGACGTTCTTCGACACGGCCGACGTGTACGGCACGACCGGGGCCGGCGGGTTCGGCGCCAACGAGACGTTGCTGGGCCAGACGCTGGCCGAGCGGCGCGACGAGTTGGTGCTGGCCACCAAGTGCGGCATCCGCGACATCGTCCGCGGCCGGGCGGGCCGATTCGTGCTCAGCGGCACACCCGACTACATCCGCGCGGCGTGCGACGCGTCCCTGCAGCGCCTGCGGACCGATCACATCGACCTGTACTACCTGCACCGCGTCGACCCCGACACCCCGATCGAGGACAGCATCGGCGCGATGGCCGGGCTGGTCGCCGCCGGCAAGGTGCGCCACGTCGGGGTGTCCGAGGTGACGGCTGCCCAACTCGAAGCGGCCCACGGCGTGCACCCGATCACCGCGGTGCAGAGCGAGTACTCCCTGTGGACGCGGAGCATCGAGGACGAGGTGCTGCCCACCGCCCGGCGCCTGGGCGTCGGCATCGTGCCGTTCGCCCCGCTGGGTCGGGGGTTTCTCGCCGGCGCGGTCACCACCACCGACGGGATGGCCGACAACGACTCGCGCAGGCGCATGCCGCGGTTCGAGGCCGATGCGCTGCGGGCCAACCAGCGGATCGTCGACACGGTGCGCGAGATCGCCGATCAGCACGGCGTGCTGCCCGGACAGGTCGCAATCGCCTGGGTGTACTCGCGGGGTGCGGACATGGTGCCGATCCCGGGCACGAAGCGGCGCGGCTACCTCGAGCAGAACGTCGCCGCCGTCGACGTCGAGCTGACCGACGACGACCTGAGGCGGCTGGACGCCATCGCCGAGCAGACGGTGGGCGGGCGCTACTGAGCGGCGTAGCGTCCGACGAATGATCACCTGCGTTGTCGACTACACGATCGATGCGGCCAAGCTGGACGCCTTCGAGGCCTTCGGCCGGGCCTGGATCGGCCTGGTGAACAAGCACGGCGGCACCCACCACGGCTACTTCCTGCCGGCCGAGGGGGCGAGTGACCGCGCCCTGGCGCTGTTCTCGTTCCCGTCGCTGGCCGAGTACGAGCAGTACCGCACCCGGTTCGGGGTCGACCCCGAGTTCGTCGCCGCCGACCGGATCCGCGACGAGTCGGGCTGCGTCGTCCGCTACGAGCGCACGTTCATGCGCCCCGTGCTCGAGGCGGGCTGAGCTGTGCCGAGATCGCGCGCGGTCGACGGATTCGAGCTGGTCTACGACGAGACGCCGGGCGAACAGCCGGTCGTGTTGCTGCACGGCTGGCCGGGCGATCGCAGCGACTACCGCGAGCTCGTGCCGCGACTGCCGGCCGGCGTGCGGGCGATCGTGCCGGACCTGCGCGGGTTCGGCGAGTCGGACAAGCACCCCCGGCCGCCGGTCGAGACCTACTCGCCGGCCGCGCAGGCGCGCAGCGTGCTGGGCCTGCTCGACGAGCTCGGCATCGACGCCGCGATGTTCGCCGGGTACGACATCGGCAGCCGTATCGCGCAGACGATCGCCCGCACGGCACCCGAGCGCGTCCGCGCGCTCGTGGTCGCCCCGCCCGTGCCCGGCATCGGCCAGCGCATCCTGACCGCGGAGGCGCAGCGCGAGTTCTGGTACCAGGCGTTCCACCAGCTCGACCTGATCGAGCAACTGATCGACGGCGACGCCGACGCGGTTCGCGCCTACCTGGCCTACTTCTGGGCACACTGGTCGGGCGCCCGGTTCGAGCTGAGCGACGCCGAGCTCGACCAGCTCGTCGCGGCGTACTCGCCCCCGGGCGCGTTCACCGCGTCGATCGCCTGGTACCGCGCCGGATCGGGCTCGGTGGCCATGTCGATCGGCGAGGTGGCGCCGCCGCCGTCCGGACGCGTCCGCACGCCGACCAGCGTGCTCTGGCCGGACAGCGACCCGCTGTTCCCGCCGGCGTGGTCGGATCGCGTCGGCGCGTTCTTCACCGACGTCACGGTGCGCCACCTGGCCGACACCGGGCACTACGTCCCGCTGGAGGCGCCGGACGAGTTCGCCGCGGCCATCTCGGCGGCGGTTTAGCCGCACCGGGTCCGGGTGAAACTGACCGTATGAGCACCCAGCGCGAGCGCGAAGACAAGTACGACGTCCCGGCGAAACTCCGCGTCACGGACGGACTGATGCCGCTCGTCGGGGACGGGGTGCGCGTGGTGCAGCGCGAGCAGGAACTCGAGAACCTTTACTTCGACACGCCCGACGGCGATCTGCTGCGACATCGGGTGACCTTGCGCCGTCGGCGTGGCGGCTCGGACAGCGGATGGCACGTCAAGCTGCCGAGCGGCAAGGCGCGCACCGAGATTCGCATCGACGACCCGAGTGGCGACGACGTTCCCGATCGGCTGGCCCGGCTGGTCGCCGGCGTCACGCGGGGCCGCGAGCTGCGCCCGATCGCCCAGCTGAACACGCATCGACTGACCCATCGACTGCTCGACCAGGGCGATGCGGTGCTCGTCGAGGTGGCCGACGACACGGTGCACGCGACCAGCGGCGACCGGACCGTGGAGTGGCGCGAGGTGGAGATCGAGGCCGGCGAGCGCGGCGACGAGCAGCTGCTGGCCCGGATCGGGCGGCAGTTCCGGAGGGCCGGCGCCGAGCAGTCGCCGTACCCGTCCAAGCTGGCCCGTGCCTTGTCGACCGACGCGACCCGCCCCCGCACCGCGACGCCGCTGGCCGACTACCTGCGCACCCAGTACGACCGGTTGATCGCCCAGGACGTCGCGCTGCGCCGCGGGCAGGGCGACGTGCACAAGACCCGGGTGGCCGTGCGCCGGATGCGCAGCGCCTTGCGCACGTTCGGCCCACTGTTCCGGCAGGACTCGACTCAGGAGCTCGACGCCGAGCTGCGCTGGTACGCCGGCGTGTTGGGTGAAGTGCGCGACCGCGAAGTGCTGCGCGAGTATCTGGACGGCGCCGTCGACGCGTTGCCCCCCGAGCTGGCGCTTGGCCCGGTCAAAGCGCGCATCGACGAGCGGCTGGTGAGCGAGGCCGCCCGTGCGATGACCGAGGTCGAGGCGGTTCTGGGCGGCGCGCGCTACTTCGCCTTGCTTAACCGCACCGAGCAGTTCGTGCTGGATCCGCCGCTTCGCCGCCAGCCGAAGCCCAAGCAGCTGCGCCAGCTGGCCCGCCGCGCCGCCCGCAAGGCGGTGCGCCGCCTCGACAAGGCCCTGCAGGTGGGCGGCGACGACGCCGCGTTGCACCGGGCCCGCAAGGCGGCCAAGCGAGCCCGCTACGCCGCCGAGCTGATCGGCAAAGGCAAGCGGGCGAGGCGATTCCGTGAACTACAGGACATCCTCGGCGCCCACCAGGACAGCGTCATCACCGCGGAAGTGCTGCGCGGGCTCGCCGTCCAGGCCGGCAACGCACCGGGGGAGAACGGCTTCACCTATGGATTGTTGCTGTGCCGTGAGCAGCAACGGGGCGAGCGGACCCGCGAGCAGGCCCGGCGCTGGCTACGCCAGAACTAACAGATCTACAGCCGGGCTGCGCTCATCCGGCCAGCGCCGCGGTCAGCCGCCGAGCGCCGGTCACCAGTATCGGCGCGTAGCGCGGTCCGGGAGCGCGGCCCAGCCGCTCGATCGGTCCGGATATGGAGATCGCGGCGATCACGTCGCCGGACTGCGGCGCCCGCACCGGCGCCGACACCGACGCGACGCCGGCCTCGCGCTGGGCCACCGAGTGGGCCCAGCCCCGGCGGCGGACCTCGGCGAGCACGCGTTCGCTGAACTCGGCCTCCGGCAGCACGTCGGCCAGCGTCGTGGCGTCCATCCAGGCACACAGGACTTGCGCGCCCGAGCCGGCGGTAAGGGGCAGCCGAGCGCCCAGCGGCACGGTGGTGCGCAGCCCGGACACCCGCTCGGCGGCCGCCACGCACACCCGCACGTCGCCGTCCCGTCGATACAACTGGGCGCTCTCGCCCGACTCGTCGCGTACCCAGGTCAGCACCGGGCCGGCCGCCGACACCAGCGGATCGGGCAACGCGGCCGCCAGTTCGCCCAGGCGGGGGCCGAGCACGAAACGTCCGTCGATGTCGCGGCTGAGCAGCCGATGCACCTCGAGGGCGACCGCCAGACGATGCGCCGTGGCCCGGGGCATTCCGGTGGCGTCGACCAGTTCGGACAGGCTGGCCGGGGATTCGGCCACGGCGTCCAGAATGGTGGCCGCCTTGTCAAGAACGCCGATCCCGCTATGCTGTCTGACATCGCGCTGTCTCACGTCGCGATATTAGAGTCTCACAATTCGGGATGGCAAGAACGATGGGCAAGACGCTCGCGGAGAAGCTCTGGGACAACCACGTCGTACACAGCGCGGCCGGTGAACCCGACCTGCTGTTCATCGACGTACACCTCGTGCACGAAGTGACGAGCCCGCAGGCGTTCGAGGGCCTGCGTCTGGCCGGGCGCCCGGTGCGCCGACCCGACCTCACGCTCGCCACCGAGGACCACAACACCCCGACGGACTACACCCTGCCACTCGTGGGCGTCACCGCGATCAAGGACGACGTCAGCCGCACCCAGATCGAGACGCTGCGCAAGAACTGCGCCGACTTCGGCGTGCAGCTCTACCCCATGGGCAACGCCGAGCAGGGCATCGTCCATGTCATCGGCCCGCAGTTGGGCATCACCCAGCCGGGCCTGACGATCGTCTGCGGCGACTCGCATACCTCGACGCACGGCGCGTTCGGCGCATTGGCCTTCGGTATCGGCACCTCGCAGGTCGAGCACGTGCTGGCCACCCAGACCCTGCCGATGGACCGGCCCAAGACCATGGCGGTCACCGTCAACGGCGACCTGCCCGAGGGCGTCACCCCCAAGGACGTCATCCTGGCGGTGATCGCCAAGACCGGAACCGGCGGCGGGCAGGGCTACATGGTCGAGTACCGGGGCACGACGTTCGAGCGGATGTCCATGGAAGGCCGCATGACGGTCTGCAACATGAGCATCGAATGGGGCGCCCGCGCCGGCATGATCGCGCCCGACGAAACGACATTCGCCTACCTGAAGGGCCGTCCGCACGCGCCGAGCGGGGCGCAGTGGGACGAGGCGGTGGCGTACTGGACCAGCCTGCGTACCGACGAGGACGCCGAGTTCGACGCCGAGGTCACCCTCGACGCATCCACGCTGACGCCGTTCGTCACGTGGGGCACCAACCCGGGCCAGGGTGCACCGCTGTCCGCGACGGTGCCCGACCCGGCCGGGTTCGACGACTCGTCCGACCGAGTGGCCGCCGAGAAGGCCCTGGCCTACATGGGATTGACGGCCGGCACCCCATTGCGCGACATCGCCGTCGACACGGTTTTCGTCGGCTCGTGCACGAACGGCCGTATCGAGGACCTGCGCGCCGCGGCGAAGGTCATCGAGGGTCGGCACGTGGCCGAGGGGGTGCGCATGCTCGTCGTGCCCGGGTCGATGCGCGTGCGGCAGCAGGCCGAGCAGGAAGGCCTGGACGCGGTCTTCACCGCGGCCGGCGCCGAGTGGCGGCAGGCCGGATGCTCGATGTGCCTGGGCATGAACCCCGACCAGCTCGCACCCGGCGAGCGCAGCGCGTCCACGTCGAACCGCAACTTCGAGGGTCGGCAGGGCAAGGGCGGGCGCACGCACCTCGTCTCGCCGCTGGTCGCGGCCGCCACCGCCGTCACCGGCCACCTGGCCAGCCCCGCCGACCTTTAGGAATCCGCAATGGACAAGTTCACCGTGCACACCGGCCGGGCCGTGCCGCTGCGGCGCAGCAACGTCGACACCGACCAGATCATCCCGGCCGTATACCTCAAGCGCGTCACGCGAACCGGCTTCGAGGACGGGCTGTTCAGCGCCTGGCGGGCCAACGAGCCGGACTTCGTGCTGAACCAGTCGCGCTTCGACGGTGCCACGATCCTGGTGGCCGGCCCCGACTTCGGCACCGGCTCCTCGCGCGAACACGCGGTGTGGGCGCTCATGGACTACGGGTTCAGGGCGGTGATCTCGCCGCGCTTCGGCGACATCTTCCGGGGCAACTCGCTCAAGGCCGGCCTGCTCACCGTCGTGCTCGACGAGAAGGTCGTGCAGCGGCTTTGGGACGACATCGAGGACGACCCGAGCACCGAGGTGACGGTCGACCTCGTCGAGCGTCAGGTGCGCTGGGCCGGCGAGGTGCACAGCTTCGAACTGGACGACTACACCCGCTGGCGGCTGCTCGAGGGCCTCGACGACATCGGCCTGACCCTGCGGCACACCGACGAGATCGCCGCCTACGAGGCCAAGCGCAAGCCGTGGCTGCCGGTCGCGACCACGTCGGCGGCGAATTCGCCTACGTAGCAAGGGGATTCCCCGGGCTCGTCCGGCGGCCGAAACGTGCCCCGGACGCGTTCAGAAACGTGATCTGCGTTGCAGAACCTGAGAAATGTCTTGCGACACAAGCGGATTAGGTTTGACTGACGCGCGCAACCCCTTACCGTTGCGGGCGAGTCGGCCAGAGTGGCCGAGCTACATGTCCGGGGAGGACACGTTGCCAAACAAGGCTCAGTTCACCGAGTTGCTCGCCGAGCGGCTCGACGGAGACAAGAAGCGCGCGGCGCAGGCGCTCGATGCTGTCATCGATACGATCTACGCCAACGTGGCGAAGGGCGAGCGGGTCGCGCTGACCGGCTTCGGCATCTTCGAGAAGCGCATCCGGGCCGCCCGTATCGCGCGCAACCCCGCCACGGGCGCCACGGTGCGGGTGAAGAAGACGGCGGTTCCGGCGTTCCGGGCCGGCGCCGAGTTCAAGGCGATCACCAGCGGCGCCAAGAAGGTCGCCAAGGCGCCGGCCAAGAAGGCCGCGCCGGCCAAGAAGGCGGCGGCCGCGAAGGCTCCGGCCAAGAAGGTCGCGGCCAAGGCCCCGGCCCGGAAGGCCGCGGCGAAGGCTCCGGCCAAGAAGGCGGCGGCGAAGAAGACCGCTGCCCGCAAGTCCGCGCGCTGATCGCGCCGGTTCGTCAGCACCCAGCCCGTAGCGGTTCGCCGCTGCGGGCTGGACGCTGCTCGCCCTCGGAATGCTCGCTGGAAAGCGTCGGGAACGCGCCCTCCGAGGGGCAAAGTGGGGAGTGCGCTCAGCGGGCGGCGTTGCCGTAATAGTCGGCCGACACCACGGCGCCGTCAGCGAATCCGAGTGCCCAGCCGGCTCCCTTGCGGGCACTGACCGACTCGAAGCCGGCCAACTCCTCGACCAGCGCGGGCAACGCCGTGCCCTGGCTGCAGATCACCGCCGCCGGAGCCGACTTGGCGATGGCGAGCAGTTCGGTGCGGGCCCGGTCGGGATCGGCGAGGTACCCCTCGTCGGCGAACGTCTCGGTGATCTCCAGGTTCAGCCCGGACTCCGCCGCGAACGGCTCGAGGGTCTGTATGCAGCGCACCCGGTCGGCAGTCACCACCCGGCTCGGCGCGAACGCCGGCAGGAACGTCGCCAGCCCGCGGGCCTGCCGACGACCGGCCTTGTCCAGCGGGCGAAGCCGGTCGTCGCCCACCCACTGTGAGCGCTTGCCGGCCTTGGCGTGCCGCACCAGCACCACTACCGAGCGCGGCACCGGCGTCGCGGTGAACGAGTCCAGCACGGCCCGGTCGGCGTCGTGGCTCAGCCGGGCGCGCGCCTCGTCCAACGGCAACCAGGCGAGATCGTCGACCTCGGCGTTCGCCGCGAAGTCGCCGTCGCGGTAGCGCATCGCCCAGAACCGCACCGTCTTCGGCAGGCCGTCGACCAGGTACCCGACCTCGATGAGCCGGCGGCTCACCGCGACGGTGGCGCCCGTCTCCTCCCACACTTCGCGCACCGCGGCAATCATCTCCCGCTCGCCGTCGTGCAGTTTGCCCTTGGGCAGCGTCCAGTCGTCGTAGCGATCCCGGTGGATGAGGGCGATGCGCATCGGGCCGCAGTCGTCGCGCCACACGACACCACCGGCGGCGCGGATCGGGCTCGGCACCTAGGGCCGCCTATTCGCCCCGACCGCCGAGCCGCTTCATCATCAGTTCCTGGTAGTCGACGGTGCCCTCCGACCGAAGCCACTGCCCGTCCGGCTGCAACTCCCAGGCTCGGGTGTCGGGCGCGAACGCGGCGTCCAGGTAGAACCGCAGGTGATCGATCGCCGTCGGGTCGGTCACCCGACACAGCACCTCGACGCGGCGATCCAGGTTGCGATGCATGAGGTCGGACGAGCCGATCCAGTAGTCGGGCTCGCCCGCGTTGGCGAAGTAGAACACCCGCGAGTGCTCCAGGAACCGGCCCAGGATGGACCGGGTGACGATGTTCTCCGACAGGCCCGGCACGCCCGCCTTGATCGTGCAGAACGTCCGCACCAGCAACTCGACGCGCACGCCGGCCAGCGAGGCTCGGTACAGCGCGTCGATGGTCTGCTCGTCGACCAGGTGGTTCGCCTTGATCTGGATGTGGGCCGCGCGGCCTTGCTCGGCGTGGCGGATCTCGCGCTGGATGCGCTCGATGATGCCGAGGCGCACGCCCTGCGGAGCCACCAGCAGCGACCGGTAGTCGGTCTGGCGGGAGTAGCCGGTGAGCACGTTGAACAGGTCGGTGAGGTCGGCGCAGACGGCCTCGTCGGCGGTGAACAGCCCGATATCCTCGTACAGGCGGGCCGTCTTGGGGTTGTAGTTGCCGGTTCCCACGTGTGCGTACCGGCGGATCGTGCCGCCCTCCTGGCGCACGACCAGCGCCGTCTTGCAGTGCGTCTTGAGCCCGACGAGCCCGTAGACGACGTGGCAGCCCGCACGCTCCAACGCCCGGGCCCACTTGATGTTGGCCTGCTCGTCGAAGCGAGCCTTGATCTCGACGATCACCACGACCTGCTTGCCGGCCTCGGCGGCGTCGATCAGGGCGTCGACGATCGGGGAGTCGCCGGACGTGCGGTACAGGGTCTGCTTGATGGCCAGCACGTTCGGGTCGTTGGCCGCCTGCTCGATGAACCGCTGCACGCTGGTCGCGAACGACTCGTACGGGTGGTG
This sequence comes from Jatrophihabitantaceae bacterium, assembly GCA_036558905.1. Classification (GTDB taxonomy): domain Bacteria; phylum Actinomycetota; class Actinomycetes; order Mycobacteriales; family Jatrophihabitantaceae; genus DASXRA01. The sequence goes on from DATBER010000052.1 coordinate 17,172, forward strand.
CACGAGGACGTCGCCGTCGCGCAGGGTCGCGAATACCGACTTGGGCGTCTCGCCCTCGGCGAAGCGCGGATGCGTGGCCGGCACGAACGGGCGCTCCTTCAGCGCCGGGCGGTCTACGTCGTACACCTGCCACAGCGCGGTCAGGTCGAGCAAGCCCGGCACGTGCAGCACGTCGTCGGGGTCGACGTCGATCTCGCTGACCAGCAGGTCGAGCACCTGCGGGTCGATACCCACCTGCACCTCGAGCCGGACGGCCGGCCCGAACCGCCGCCGCACCAGCTCACGCTCGAGCGCCTGCAGCAGGTCCTCGTCGCGGTCTTCCTCGACCTCGAGGTCGGCGTTGCGGGTGACCCGGAACAGGTGGTGCTCGACGACCTCCATGCCCGGGAACAGCATCGGCAGGTGGGCCGCGATGAGGTCTTCGAGCGGCAGGAACTCGGCCTCGGTCGGCGTGCGCTTGACGACCACGAACCGGGGCACGTTGTTGGGCACCTTGACCCGGGCGAAGCGCTCGGTGTTGCTGTCCGGACCGCGCACCAGCACGGCCAGGTTCAGCGACAGGCCGGAGATGTACGGGAACGGATGGGCCGGGTCGACCGCCAGCGGCGTCAGTACCGGGAACACCTTGGACCGGAAGTAGTTGCCCAGCCGCTCGCGGGCCTCGGCGTCGAGGGCGGCCCACCTCACCACGCGGATGCCCTCGCCGGCCAGCGCCGGCTCGATGTCGTCGATGAACAGCCGGGCGTGCCGGTCGGCCAGCTCTCGGGTGCGCTCGGCCAGCCGCTTGAGCGTCTCGGTGGGCGAGAGCCCGTCCGGGTCGGGCATCAGCAGGCCCAGATCCACCCGGCGCTTCAGCCCGGCGATGCGCACCATGTAGAACTCGTCCAGGTTGCTGGCGAAGATCGCGAGGAACTTCATCCGCTCGAGCAGCGGCTGGTTGAGATCCTCGGCCAGCGCGAGCACCCGGGCGTTGAACGCCAGCCAGGACAGCTCGCGGTTGCCGTAGCGGTCGGCGGGCAGGTCGGTCGCGAGCACGATGTCGACGTGTTCGTCCGGGCCGAGGTCGCCGCCCGGCACCGAGTCGGACGGGTCGATATCCGGGACGGACACGTTGTTCGGCTGCATCGGGGGTGAGCTCTCCAGCGCCGGTGTGCCAGTCATGGGTTCATCATGCCCCGTTGCGGTGAACGGTAGATGACTCTCTCGGCCCAACGGACAATACGGCGAGGGTCTGCGGGCCGACGCCCAGCAGCAGCGCGGCGCGCAGGTCGTCGGCGGTGTCGACGTCCTGGCGCAGGCCCGGCCCGGCCGGCAGCGGGGTGGCGTCAACGGCGTGCCGGATCGCGGAGTCGGGCCCGAAGCGGGGCTCGAACCGGGCGGTCGGGCGGGCGGTCAGCAACGTGGTGCCGGTGCCGACCGAGTCGGCGACGAACGCCGTCTCGTGGTGCGCGGCGGTGGCGAGCGCGCCGGCCAGTTCGGACGCGGTCAGCGCCGGCAGGTCGCCGACGAGCGCGGCCACTCCGTCGTGCGGCCACCGCTCACGGGCGTAGCGGGCGCCCTCCAGCAAGGCGGCGTTCAGGCCGGGCCGACGTTGCAGCAGGTCGTGGTCGACCTCGGCCGAGTCGCCGATCCGGACGATGCGCGCCACTCCGGCCGCGGCCCGGGCCGCCGCCAGCGTGTCGACCCGCATCGCCTCCACCAGCCGGGCGTGCGCCTGGGCGTCGGCGCTGAAGTCGGCCAGCCGCGACTTGGCTGCCGGCAGCGCCTTGACCGGCACGAGCACTGTCCACTGCACCCAGGCATCGTTACATGTGCCCGGCATGCGGCAGACTGCAAGCGCGCCACATGAGAGGGGAACGCGGTTGCCGAGGCAGAAGAAGCTGCGCCGACCGGGGCTTGGCCATCAGAGCGAGAAGCTCGGGTTCTGGTGGCGGCTGACCTGGCTGGTGCTGTACGCGCCGTTCGGGGCGGTTACCAAGTTGCGGTACCACCACTTGGATCGCATCCCGCGCAACGGGCCGGCCATCGTGATCGTCAACCACATCTCGCACATCGACCCGCTGCTCGTCGCCCGCTTCATCCTGGACGCGGCGCGTACGCCCCGGTTCCTGGCCAAGAAGAGCATCTTCGAGGTCCCGGTGGTCGGCCGGGCCATGCGCGGCATGGGCCACATCCCGGTCAGCCGCGGCACCGCCGAGGCGGGCGACTCGCTCACCGCGGCCGTCGACGCGCTGCGCCGGGGCCGCATCATCCTCCTGCACCCCGAGGGCACGGTCACCCGCGACCCCGAGTGGTGGCCGATGTCGGCGCGCACCGGGGCGGCCCGGCTGGTGCTGCTGGCCCCGGACGTGCCGGTCATCCCGGTCGGCCAGTGGGGCGTGCAGGAGGCCGTCGACCTGTACCACAAGAAGGTGCGGCTGTTCCCGCGCAAGGAGCACCACATCGTCGCCGGCGACCCCATCGACCTGAGCCGCTTCGCGGGGGCTCAGCCCACCGCCGAGACGCTGCGCGCCATCACCGACGCGATGATGACCGACGTGCGGGCCTTGGTGGCCGAGCTGCGCGGCGAGCCCGCGCCGACCGGGCCGTTCTACCGCTACGTACGCCCGGTCGGCGGCGACGGCAAGAAGCAGCCGCAGGACGCAGCGTGACGAGTCGCGCCGCCGTCCTCGGCGGCGGGTCGTGGGGCACGGTATTCGCCAAGGTGCTGGTCGACGCCGGCACCGACACCATGCTGTGGACGCGCCGGGCCGCGGTCGCCGAGCGCATCAACGCCGTCCACGAGAACGCCGACTACCTGCCGGGCGTGGCCCTGCCGCCCGGGCTGCGCGCCACCAACGACCACCTGGTCGCCCTCGACGGAGCCGACGTCGTGGCGATCGCCATCCCGTCGCAGACGCTGCGGGCCAACCTGGCCGAGTGGGTGCCGGCCCTGCCCGCCGACGCCACCCTGGTCAGCCTGATGAAGGGCGTCGAGCTCGGCACCACCAAGCGGATGAGCGAGGTCATCGGCGAGGTCGCGCACCGGCCGGCGGATCAGATCGCCGTGGTGTCCGGCCCCAACCTGGCTCCCGAGATCGCCCAGGAACAGCCGACGGCCACCGTCGTCGCCTGCCCCGACGCCGAGCGCGCCGCCCGCGTGCAGCAGGCCTGCAGTGCCCCGTACTTCCGTCCTTACACGAACGTCGACGTCGTCGGCTGCGAGCTCGGCGGAGCGGTGAAGAACGTGATCGCGCTGGCCTGTGGCATGGCCTACGGCATGGGCTTCGGCGACAACACGCTGGCCTCGCTGATCACCCGCGGGCTGGCCGAGACCGCCCGCCTCGGCGCCGCCCTGGGCGCCGACCCGCCGACCTTCGCCGGGCTGGCCGGGCTGGGCGACCTGGTCGCCACCTGTGCGTCGCCGCTGTCGCGCAACCGGACGTTCGGCGAGCACCTGGGCCAGGGCGAGACGCTCGAGCAAGCCCAGGCGGCCACCCACGGGCAGGTCGCCGAGGGCGTCAAGTCGTGCCGCTCGGTGCTCGACCTGGCCGGCGCCCACGGCGTCGACGTGCCGATCACCGAGGCGGTCGAGGCCGTCTGCTACCGGGGTCTGAGCCCGGCCGACATGATCGGGCGGCTGATGGGCCGGGCGATGAAGAGCGAGACGGGCTAACCGCACCTGCAAGAGCGGTCGGGATCCGGCGGGTAGGGTCGGCCTCCATGACCGAACGGAAGATCCGCGTCGCGGTGGTCTACGGCGGGCGCAGCAGCGAGCACGGCGTCTCGGTGGTGTCGGCCGGCAGCGTGCTGTCCGCCCTCGACCCGGAACGGTACGAAGTCGTGCCGGTGGGCATCACCCGCGGCGGTGGCTGGGTGCTGACCGGGGCCGATCCGGAGAAGCTGCAGATCACCGGGCGGACGCTGCCCGAGGTCGACACGGGCACCGCCGTCGTGCTGCCCGGCGACCCCTCGCAGGGGCTGGTCGTCGTCGAGCCGGGCGAGGGGGCCAAGGCTCTCGGCGAGGTCGACGTCGTCTTTCCGGTACTGCACGGCCGCTTCGGCGAGGACGGCACGATCCAGGGCCTGCTCGAGATGGCCGGCGTGCCCTACGTCGGGCCCGGCGTGTTCGCCAGCGCGGCCGCCATGGACAAGGAGTACACCAAGAAGCTGTTGCGGGCCGAGGGCCTGCCGGTGGGCGACTACGCGGTGCTGCGCCGCGGCGAGGACGCGTCGGCGCTGGACCTTCAGCACCGCCAGGATCTGGGACTGCCCGTCTTCGTCAAGCCGGCCCGGGCCGGATCGAGCATCGGCATCACCAAGGTCAAGCGGTGGGCCGATTTCGCGGCGGCGGTCGACGAGGCGTTCCGGCACGACGACAAGGTGCTGGTCGAGGCGGCGATCCTCGGCCGTGAGGTCGAGTGCGGCGTGCTCGAGGACGAGAACGGCCGGCCGATGGCCAGCGTCCCGGCTGAGATCCGCCTGGTGCGTGATCACGACTGGTACGACTTCGAGGCCAAATACCTCGACGACGCCTGTGAGTTCGACATCCCGGCCCGGCTGCCCGACGAGGTCACCGCGACGATCCGCGACTATGCGTGCCGCGCGTTCACCGCGCTGGACTGCGCCGGGCTGGCCCGCGTCGACTTCTTCGTCCGGCCGGACAACTCCGTGGTGATCAACGAGCTCAACACGATGCCCGGGTTCACGCCAATCTCGATGTTCCCCCAGGTGTGGGCGGCCAGCGGCGTCGACTACCCGCAGCTGGTCGACCGGCTGATCGCCAGCGCGCTGCGCCGGGCCCGGCGCTAGGCGGCCACGGAGAGGGCCAGCGAGCCGATCGCCAGAGCCCAGAAAGCGCCCGGGAACGCGATGTTGTAGAAGACGCGGGCCCGCACGTGAAACGTCAACGCGACCGCGAAGAACAGCACCAGGCCGACAGCTGCGGCGATGCCGAGCGGCCGGACGCCGGCCAGCCCGAGCAGCAGCCCGGCCGCGCCGGCCGCTTTGAGCGCGGCCAGCCCGGGCACCCACGACTCGGGCACGCCCACCTCGGCCGCGTTGGCCCGCACGAACTTGGCCCGGGCCAGATCGGCGGCCGCCATGCCGGCGTTGGCCGCCACGGTGGCGAGCGTGACGACGAGGTACGCGACGAACATCGCGGATCAGCCGGTCATCCGGTAGTCGCCGAGCACGCTCACCGGCTGCGGCCCAGGGGCGGCCCAGTCCTGCAGCTGCTGCCGGAACGCCGCGGCCCGCGGGATGGCCGGCAGTGGGTTGGCTACACCCTCGTCCAGGTGCAGCAACAGCAGGAACTCGGGCCGGTCGGCCACCCGGCCGGCCAGGTAACGCACCCCGTCCGGACCGGCCACGCCGAGCGCGTCGAACAGGTCGGCCACGCCGCGTTCGACGTCGGCCACCTGTTCGGGACGAGTGGTGAAACGGACGATCTGTAGGCTCACGGGTGCTGTCTCCTTCGCTCGTCGCCGAGCTGGATCGGTTTGGTCGCCTCCATGACGCTCTCCGCGCGCGAAAGGTGACCAATGCCGGCTGACGAGGATCTGGCGGCCCGGTTCCAGGCCGACCGAGCCCACCTGCGCGCCGTCGCGTTCCGTCTGCTCGGTTCGCTCGACGACGCCGACGACGCGCTGCAGCAGGCCTGGCTGAAGGCCAGCCGGGCCGACCGCACCGGCGTCGAGAACCTGACCGGGTGGCTCACCACCGTCACCGCCCGGGAGTGCCTGACCCTGCTGCGGGCCCGGCGACGCCGGCGCGAGACCGCGCTGCCCGAGGACGCCTTCGCGGTGGCCCCGGCGGCCGAGGACGAGGCGATCATGAGCGAATCGGTCGGCCGGGCGTTGCTCGTCGTGCTTGATCGGCTCAGCCCGCCCGAGCGGGTCGCGTTCGTGCTGCACGACATGTTCGCCGTTCCGTTCGACGAGATCGCCCCGATCGTCGACCGCTCGCCGGTCACGGCCAAGAAGCTGGCCAGCCGGGCCCGGCAGAAGGTGCGCGGCCCCTCGCCGGCGCCGCCCGCCGCGGACGTGCGGGTCGTGCGGGCGTTCCTGGTCGCGCTGCGGGCCGGCGACATCGACGGCCTGCTCGCCGTGCTGGCGCCCGACGTGATCCGCCGGGCCGATGCCGCGGCCCGGCCGGCCGGCGTGACGGCCGAGATCCGGGGCGCCGACGCGACGGTCGCCGAGTCGCTTCGGCTGGGGCGGCGCCGGGCGCAGGTGGCCGACCTGGCGCGGATCGGCGACCGGGTCGGCCTCGTCGTCGCGCCACGCGGGCGGCTGGTGATCGCGCTGGCGTTCACTGTCGATGATGGCGTCATCCGCGCGTACGACGTGATCGCGGACCCGGCCCGGCTGGCCGACCTGCCGGTCGCCGTCCTCGACCCGCCCTCATAAGACCGCTTCCCCTCCCGTCTAACCAGAATCCGGCGCGGATTCCGGTCGGAGTGGAGGGGAAGCGGAACGTTCAGCTGGGGTCGGAGGGCAGTTCCATACGCCCCAGTACGCCCATCCGGTTCCAGGCGTTGATGGCGGTGACGGCCCAGGCGAGCACCGCGAACTGCTCGTCGGTGAAGGCCTTCGTCGCCTGCTCGTACACGTCGTCGGGGACGTCGCGGGTCACCGGCAGGCGGGTCATCGCCTCGGCCAGGGCCAGGGCGGCGCGCTCGGCGTCGGAGAACAGCCGGCTCTCCTGCCAGGCCGACACGAGGAACACGCGCCGCTCGCTCTCGCCGCCCTTGCGGGCATCGCGCGAGTGCATGTCGACGCAGTAGGAACAGCCGTTCAACTGCGAGACGCGCAGCTTGACCAGGTCGAGCAGGGTCGGGGCGAGGCCGGCGTCGGCCGCCGCGCGTTCGATCGACGAGTCGAGGGCGACCACGTGGCGCTCCACGGCGGGGAGGATGTCGCCGGGCTGCAAGCGGGTGTCTGTCATGCCGTCAACGTTAGGGCCAAGTGGCTCAGCAGTATGGTCCAGTTCCATGACGAAAGGTTGGACCAGTACAGCCGGCCGAGCGGATCTGCATCTGGATTGGAAGCCGACCGCCCGCCCGGCTCGGGCTCTGGCCGACGCGTTGCGGGCGGCGATCCGGTCCGGGCAGGTCGGCCCCGGCGCGGTCATGCCGTCGACCCGGGCGCTGGCCGCCGACCTGGGGCTGGCCCGGGGCACCGTGTCCGACGTGTACGGCGACCTGGCCGCGGAGGGCTACCTGACGATCCGGCACGGTGCGCCCACCCGGGTGGCTGCCGGGCTGAGCCCCCGTCCGGGCCGGGACGTCGCGGCGAGCGCCGTCACGCGGGAGCCCATCCCACGCTGGAACCTCGTGCCGGGTACCCCGGACGTCAGCGCCTTCCCCCGGTCGGCCTGGACGGCGGCCACTCGGCGGGTGATGACCAGCTCGGCGACCGAAGCCTTCGGCTACATCGACCCGCTGGGCCACCCGCAACTGCGCCGCACGCTGGCCAACTACGTGCGGCGGACCCGTGGCGTGCTGGCCGAGCCGGACCAGGTGATCGTGGGGTCGGGGTTCGCGCACTTGCTGGCCTGGTGGGCGCACGTCGCCCGGGCCCGGGGCGTGCGCACCGTCGCCTTCGAGAACCCGTCGCTCGACTCGCTGCGGCTCGTCGCGACCAGGGCCGGGCTGCGCGTCGTGCCCGTCGACGTAGACGACGAAGGCCTGCGGGTGGCCGACCTGGACGCACCGGCCGTGGCGCTCACGCCGTCGCACCAGTACCCGCTCGGCGTCACCCTCGGACCGAACCGCCGCGCCGCGCTCGTGCGCCGGGCGATCCGCGACGGACTGGTCGTGCTGGAGGACGACTACGACGGCGAGTTCCGCTTCGACCGCCGCCCGGTCGGCGCCTTGCAGGCGATGGCCCCCGAGCACATCTCCTACGCCGGCACGACGAGCAAGACGCTGGCCCCCGGGTTGCGGCTGGCCTGGCTCGTCGTACCGCACCGCCTCGTGCCCGAGTTCCGCGCGACGGCGCCGGCGCTCGGTGAACGCCACCCGTCGAGCATCGAGCAGCTCGTGCTGGCCGACCTGATCGAGACCGGCGGATACGACCGGCACGTGCGCCGGATGCGCGCGGTCTACCGGCGCCGCCGCGATCGCGTCCTGGCCGCGGTCGAACCGTCGCTCGTGCTGCCGGGCGGCATCGCGGCCGGGCTGCATCTGCTGCTGCAGTTCCCCGCCGGCAGCCCGGACGAGGCGACGATCGCGCGGGTGGCCCGCCGGCACGGGCTGGCGATCGGGCTGCTCGGACCGCACTGGTTCGACCCGGCGAGACGCCCGCCCGGCATCGTCGTGGGCTATGCCGCGCCCGCCGACCACGCGTTCACCCCCGCACTGGCCGCGCTGCGGACGACGTTGGCCGCCCTACCCGAGCGCGCCTGACTCGCGTAGCTCGGCCACGCCGGCCGCGTCGTAGCCCAGTTCGGCCAGCACGTCGGCGGTGTCGGCCGCCCGCTCGGACGGCGCCGCGGCGGTGGTCGCCGTGACGGAGAAGCGCGGGGCCGGCGCGGCGACGGTGGCCCCGGCGACGTCGACGAACGATCCACGGGCGACGTTGTGCGGATGGTCGGGCGCCTCGGCCAGGGTCAGCACCGGGGCCACGCAGCCGTCCAGGGGCGCGAAGACTTCGGCCCACTCGTCGCGGGTCCGGGTGGCGAACGTATCGGCCAGCGTCCTGGTCAACGCCGGCCAGTCGCGACTGTCGTAGGGCGAGCCGATCGCCGTTTCGTCCAGGCCGAGTGTCTGCAGCACGACCTGCCAGAACTTCGGTTCGAGCGCCCCGACGGCGACGAATCGCCCGTCGGCACAGGCATAGCAGCGGTAGTTCGGCGCGCCGCCGTCGATGAAGTTGGCGCCTCGCCGGTCCTGCCAGGCGCCGGCCGCGAACAGGCTGCGGGTGATCGTGCCGAGATACGCGGCGCCCTCGGCCATCGCGGCGTCGACCACCTGGCCCTCGCCGGTGACCCGCGCGTGCAGCAGCGCGGCCAGCAGCCCGACGGCGAGCGACATCGAGCCACCGCCGTAGTCGGCCAGGTAGTTCACCGGGGGAGTGGGCGGTCCGTCGGCCGGGCCGATGCCGTGCAGCAGGCCGGATATCGCCAGGTAGGTGATGTCGTGGCCGGCCGTCGGCGCGAGCGGGCCGTCCTGCCCCCAGCCGGTCATCCGCCCGTACACCAGCTTCGGGTTGCGGGCCAGGACGTCGCCGGGGCCGACGCCCAGCCGCTCGGCCACCCCGGGGCGGAAGCCCTCGATCAGCGCGTCGGACCGCTCGGCCAGCCGCAACACGACCTCGGCCGCTCCGGGGCGGCGCAGGTCGAGCCCGATCGAGCGACGGCCCCGACCCGGCGCCCCATCCGACAGCGCGTCCAACGCGTCGGGCACGAGCCTGTCGATGCGGACGATCTCGGCCCCCAGGTCGGCCAGCAGCATGCCGAGGAACGGCACCGGGCCGATCGCCGGCAGCTCGATAACCCGTACGCCGTCGAGTGGGCCCGGCACTACGACCTCAGCTCTTCGCGCGAGCGCTCATCGCCCATTCGCTCCGCTCCTCACTCGCTGGCGCTCGCTGCGATGCTCACTCACTCAGAACCCCAGACTACGGCCGATGATCTCCTTCATGATCTCGGTCGTGCCGCCGTAGATCGTCTGGACCCGGCTGTCGACGAACGCCTGGGCGATCGGGTACTCGGACATGTAGCCGTAGCCGCCGTGCAATTGCAGGCAACGGTCGACGACCTTGTTCTGCAGCTCGGTGGTCCACCACTTGGCCATTGCCGCGGTCGGGATGTCGAGGGTGTCGGCGTTGTGCTCGGCGATGCAGCGGTCGACGAACGTCCGGGCGACGGTGACCTCGGTGGCCAGCTCGGCCAGCAGGAACCGGCTGTGCTGGAACCTGCCGATCGGCCGGCCGAACGCCGTGCGCGACCGGCAGTACTCCATGGTCAGCTCGAGAACGGCCTCGGCGGCTGCCACCGCCGCGACGGCGATCGCCACCCGTTCGCGGACCAGGTTCTGCATCAGGTAGACGAAGCCCTGCCCCTCGTCGCCGAGAAGGTTCTCGACGGGAACCCGGGCGTCGGAGAAGTACAGCTCGGCTGTGTCCTGGGCCTTGAGCCCGATCTTGTCGAGGTTGCGTCCCCTCTCGAAGCCCGGCGTGCCCCGCTCGACCGCGATCAGCGACAGGCCGCCCGCGCCCTCGGACGGATCCGTCTTGGCCGCGACGATCACCAGGTCGGAGTGGATGCCGTTGGTGATAAAGGTCTTCTGGCCGTTCAGCACGTAGTGGCGGCGATCGCGTACGGCCGTGGTGCGAATCGCCTGCAGGTCGCTGCCGGTGCCCGGCTCGGTCATCGCGATCGCCGTGATGATGTCGCCGCTGCAGTAGCCGGGCAGCCAGCGCTGCTTCTGCTCGTCGGTGGCCAGCCGTTCCAGGTACGGCAACACGATGTCGACGTGCACCGGGAAGCCCAACCCGGTGGCCTGGGCCTTGATCTGTTCCTCGCCCAGCACCGCGTTGAAGCGGTAGTCGCGTACCCCGCCCCCGCCGTAGCGCTCGTCGACCGCGAAGCCGAGCAGCCCCTGCCGCCCGGCCTCGCGCCAGACCTCGCGGTCGACGATGCCTTGCTTGGCCCACCGTTCGTTGTTCGGGACGGCGTGCTTGGCGAAGAACGTGCGGCTCGTCTCGCGGAACGCGTCGTGCTCCGCGTCGAAGATCGTCCGCGCGAGGCTCACTGCGCTCCTCTGCTCTTCGCGCAGGCGCTCATCGCGTCGCTCGCTCTCGCTGTTCGCTCCCGGCTCGCTGGCGCTCGCTGCGATCCTCACTCACTCGAAGAGCTCGCCGTTCTCGGCCTTCTTGCGCAGCAGCGGGCTGGGCCGGAACCGCTCGCCGTAACGGTCGGCCAGCTCGTCGGCCCGGGCCACGAACTCAGCGACCCCGTAGCCGTTGACGTACTGCAGCACGCCACCGGTCCACGGCGGGAAGCCGATGCCCATGATCGAGCCGATGTTGGCGTCGGGCACCGTAGTCAGCACGTTCTCCTCGAGACAGCGCACCGAGTCGACCGCTTCGGCGAACAGCATCCGCTCCTGCAGTTCGTGCAGGTCGACGTCGGCCGGATCGCCCTGCACCGGGAACGTCTCGCCCAGTCCGGCCCACAACCCGATGCGCTTGCCATCGGAGTCGTAGTCGAAGAAGCCCTTGCCCCGCAGGCGTCCCGGCCGGCCCAGCTCGAGCATCTTGTCGACCACGGCCTCACCCGGATGCGCCGCGAACGCGTCGCCGAGCGCGTCCCGGGTCTCGTTGCGGATCTTGGCCATCAGCTCCATGTTCAGCTCGTCGGTGAGCTGCAACGCCCCGACCGGGTAGCCGGCCTGGGTAGTGGCCTGCTCGATCGTCGCCGGGTGCACACCCTCGCCCAGCATCGCCAGCGCCTCGTTCACGAACGTGCCGATCACCCGGCTGGTGAAGAAGCCGCGGCTGTCGTTGACGACGATCGGCGTCTTCTTGATCTGGGCCGCGTAGTCGAGCGCCCGGGCCAGCGCCTCGTCGGAGGTCTGCTCGCCCCGGATGATCTCCAGCAACGGCATCTTGTCGACGGGGGAGAAGAAGTGCAGGCCGATGAAGTCCTCCTTGCGCTGGACGCCCCCGGCCAGCCCCGTGATCGGCAGGGTGGACGTGTTCGACCCGAGCAGCGCGTCGCCGGCCACGATCGGCTCGATCTCGCCGAACACCTGGTGCTTCAGCCCCACGTTCTCGAACACCGCCTCGACGACCAGGTCGCACCCGGCCAGATCGGCGGCCTTGGCGGTGGGCGTGATCCGGGCCAGCACCTCGTCGCGCTTCGCTGCGGTGATCTTGCCCCGCGAAACGGCCTTGTCCAGCAGCTTGCGCGAGTAGTCCTTGCCCTTCTCGGCTGCCTCGATCGAGACGTCCTTGAGTATCACGTCGATGCCGTTTCGCGCTGATACATAGGCGATTCCGGCACCCATCATGCCGGCGCCGAGCACCGCGACCCTGGTGGCCGGACGCTTCTCGTAGCCGGCCGGACGCGAGCCGCCGCCGTTGATCGAGTTCAGGTCGAACCAGAACGCCTTGATCATGTTCTTGGCGACCTGACCGCGGGCCAGGTCGACGAAGTAGCGGCCCTCGATGCGCAGCGCAGTGTCGAGGTCGACCTGGCTGCCCTCGACGGCGGCGCACATGATGTGGTGCGGGGCCGGCATCGGCGCGCCCTTGAGCTGCTTACGCAGGTTGGCCGGGAACGCCGGCAACATCGCGGCGAACTTCGGGTTGGACGGGGTGCCGCCCGGGATCTTGTAGCCCGGCTGGTCGTACGGCTGGATCGCCTCGGGGTTGGCCTTGATCCACTCGCGGGCCTTCGCCAGCAGCTCTTCCGGCGTCGCCGCGAGCTCGTGCACGATGCCGGTCTCGACGGCCGCGGCCGCCTTGAGCCGCTGGCCCTGCAGCAGCAGCTTCATCAGCGCGTCGGCGATGCCCAGCAGCCGGACCGTGCGGGCCACGCCGCCGGCGCCGGGCAGCAGTCCCAGTGTCACCTCGGGGAAGCCGAACTGCGCCTTCGGGTTGTCCAGCGCGATGCGGTGGTGGCAGGCCAGCGCGATCTCCAGGCCGCCGCCGAGCGCCGCCCCGTTGAGCGCGGCCACGACCGGCCGGCCCAGCGTCTCGAGCCGGCGGAAGTTGGCCTTCATCTCCTCGACGCCGTCACGGAACTGCGCGGCGTTGTCGGCGTCGATCCGGCTCAGCAGCCGCAGGTCGCCGCCGGCGAAGAAGGTGTCCTTCGCCGACGTGATGATCACGCCGGTGATGTCGTCCTTCTCGGCCACCAGGCGCTGCACGGTAGACGCGATCGACGACCGGAACAGGTCGTTCATCGTGTTGGCCCGCTGGTCCGGGTCGTCCATCGTCAGGGTGACGATGCCCTCGGCGTCCTTGTCCCAGTTGAACATGTTCGTCATCAGACCCGCTCCACAATCGTCGCCACGCCCATGCCGCCGCCGACGCACAGCGTCGCGAGGCCCCGGCGCAGGTCGCGCCGCTCCAGTTCGTCGATCAGGGTGCCGAGGATCATCGCTCCGGTCGCGCCGAGGGGATGGCCGAGGGCGATGGCGCCGCCGTTCACGTTGACCTTGTCGTGTGGCACGCCCATGTCCCGCAGGAACTTCATGACCACGGCCGCGAACGCCTCGTTCACCTCCCAGAGGTCGATCTGGTCGGCGGTCAGCCCGGCCTTGGCCAGCGCCTTGCGGGCCGACGGCGCCGGGCCGGTGAGCATGATCGTCGGCTCCTGCGCGACGACGCCGGTGGCCACGATGCGCGCCCGAGGAGTGAGCCCGTTGTCTCGGCCGGCCTGCTCGCTGCCGATGACGGTCAGCGCCGCGCCGTCGACGATGCCCGACGAGTTGCCCGCGGTGTGCACGTGGTTGATCTTCTCGACCCAGTGGTACTTCTGCTGGGCAACCGCGTCGAAGCCGCCCATGTCGCCGATCGTGGCGAACGAGGGCTTGAGGCCGGCCAGCGACTCGGGCGTGGTGCCGGGGCGGGGGAACTCGTCGTGGTCGAGCACGGTGAACCCGTTGCGATCGAGCACCGGGATCACCGAACGGCTGAACGCGCCGTCGGCGATGGCCTTTCCGGCCCGGGTCTGCGACTCGGCGGCGAACACGTCGACGTCGTCGCGGCCGAAGCCCTCGAGCGTCGCGATCAGGTCGGCGCTGATGCCCTGCGGCACGAAGCTGGTCGAGTAGGCGGTCTCGGGATCCATCGCCCAGGCGCCGCCGTCGGATGCCATCGGCACGCGCGACATCGACTCGACGCCGCCGGCCAGCAGCAGATCCTCCCAGCCGGAGCGGATCTTCTGGGCGGCGGTGTTCACCGCCTCCAGGCCGGACGCGCAGAACCGGTTGAGCTGGAAGCCCGGCCCGGACTTCTGCAGCCCGGCGGCCAGCGCCGCGGTGCGGGCGATATCGGCGCCCTGATCTCCGATCGGCGACACGACGCCGAGGATGACGTCCTCGATACGGTCGGGGTCGAGCTCGGGATTGCGCTTGCCCAGCTCGTCGATCAGTCCGACGACGAGCGAGACCGGCTTGGACTCGTGCAGCGAACCGTTCTGCTTGCCCCTGCCGCGGGGGGTTCGGATGGCGTCGTAGACGAAGGCTTCTGTGCTCATGACCGTCCTCTGAAAGCCAGTGGGGAAAAGCGTCGTGGGACGTATCTCTCGTTCGTGACAGTATCACTGGCACAGTTGTGCGGATAGCATTGTGACCGTGACCACGAGCGCCGAGCCGACCGTCGAGGAGTTGACCGTCGACGAGTTGGCCGCGCGCACCGGCATGACGGTGCGCACCGTCCGCTTCTACGCGGGAGAGGGGCTGCTGCCGGCCCCGGTGCGGCGCGGTCGCATCGCCTATTACGGCGCCCAGCACCGCATGCGGCTGGAGCTGATCCGCGAGCTGCAGGAACACGGCTACACGCTGGCCGCGATCGAGCGGGTGCTCGCGCACATACCGCACGACGCCTCCCCGGCCGACTTCGCCATGCAGGCCGCGATGTTCACGCCGTGGGTGCCCGAACCGGCCGAGGAACTCGACCGGGCCGCGCTCGAACGGCGGGCCGGACGACGGCTCTCTCGCGACGACGTCGAGCTGCTGGTGTCGCTCGGCGTGGTCGAACGATCCGGGCGCGACACGTTCCGCACCACCCCGTCGGTGCTCGGCATGGGCCTGGAGCTGATCGAGCTGCCCGTGCCGGCGGCCGTCCTGCGCGAAGCGGCCGACGTGATCCACGAGCACGCCGCCGCGGTGGCCGAGGGGCTGTCCGACGTGTTCCGGCGCGGCATCTGGGAACCGTTCCGCAACGGCGACACCGACCAGCGCGACCAGCTGGCCGCCGTCGTCTCGCGGCTGCGCCCGCTGGTCGTGCGCGGCCTGGTGAACGCCTTCGGGCACGCCGCCGACCGGGCCGTCCGGCGCACCGTCTCCGACCGCCCCTGACCCCGGTCGCCTAGCGCGACTTCGCCCCCCAACCGTCGCTGGGCGGCAAGCTAATCAGCACTTCCGGGGTCAAAGTCTCGCAACCGGGACGGGGAAGTATTGACCTGTCGGGTTGTGTGTGATTCAGTTCGAAGCTGTCGAGAACGATGTGTGATCGCGGGCACAGTGCGGCGCCTGACTTGTCCCTCCGATTGGACTGATGTCTGCCTTTCGCGCTGCCTACCTGGTAGGAGTCGACCATGACTGTGGCGAGTGTGCGAACCGCGGCGTCGGCGTCACGAAATCAACAGATTCACACACCAGCTCACCCGTCCAGCTGAAGGAGATTCGGTGAGAAGACTGACGCGTGCTCTCGTCGCCCTGGTATTGGCGATCCCGCTGATCGCCGTCGTGGTGGCCGGAGCCCCGGCCGGCGCGTCGGACAACGGCGTCGGCCGCACGCCGCTGCTGGGCTGGAGCAGTTGGAGCTTCGTCCGGTCGCACCCGACGGCCGCCAAGATCGAGGCGGAGGCCGACGCCCTGAAGAGCAACGGCCTGTCCGATGTCGGGTACAGCAACATCAATCTCGACGACTTCTGGTACATCTGCCCGGGCAGCCAGGGCCCGAACGTCGACCAGTTCGGCCGGTGGGTCATCGACACGGCGAAGTTCCCGTCGAGCGGTTCGGAGAACGGCATCCAGGCCGTCGCCGATCACGTGCACGGCCTGGGCCTGAAGTTCGGCCTTTACGTCACGCCCGGCATCTCCAAGCAGGCGGTCGCGCAGAACACCGCCATCGAGGGAACGCCGTACCACGCCGACGACATCGCCACGACCTCGGGCGAGAACAACTACAACTGCGGCGGCATGGTCGGCATCGACTACAGCAAGCCCGGCGCACAGGAGTTCATCAACTCGTGGGCGAACCAGTTCGCCTCCTGGGGTGTCGACTACGTCAAGCTCGACGGTGTCGGCTCGTTCGACATCCCGGACGTGCAGGCCTGGTCGACCGGGCTGCGCCAGACCGGCCGGCCCATCCACCTGGAGCTGTCGAACAGTCTCGACATCAACTTCGCCAGCACATGGTCACAGCTGTCCAACGGCTGGCGCACCGGCGGCGACGTCGAGTGCTACTGCGGATCGGACGCGAACGGCGACCCGTACCCGCTCACCGACTGGAACCACGTCTCGGGGCGGTTCAACCAGGTCGCCGCCTGGGCGCCGTACGGCGGACCCGGCGGCTTCAACGACTACGACTCGATCGAGGTGGGCAACGGCGCCCGGGACGGCTTGACGCCCGACGAGCGCCGGACCCAGATGAGCCTGTGGGCGCTGGCCGCGTCGCCGTTCATCCTGGGCACGGACCTGACCCATCTCGACCCGGCCGACCTCCCGCTACTGAAGAACACCGACGTGCTCGCCGTCGACCAGGACGCCATCGACGCGTCCCGCGTCTACAACGCGAACGGGCAGCAGATCTTCACCAAAACCGAGCCGAACGGCGACGTGATCGTCGGCCTGTTCAACACCAACGCCGCAGCCCAGACGATCACCACGAACGCTTCGAACCTGGGCCTGCCGGGCGGCTACACCGGCTACAACCTCAAGGACCTCTGGACGCACCAGAGCACCGAGACGGCCGGCGTCGTCGGCGCGAGCGTGCCGGCGCACGGGGTCGCGCTCTACCGGATCTCCCCGATCAACAACCCGACGCAGGCGCCGCCGAACGTCACGCTCAGCCTCGGCGGGCTGACCGCCGTTACCGCCGGGCAGCCGGGCACCGCCACCGCGACGTTCACCGACAACGGCGTTCTGCCGGCCCAGCACGTCCGGCTGAGCCTGTCCGCGCCGGCCGGCTGGACGGTCACCCCGACCTCGCCCACCTCGTTCGGCGCCGTCGAGAGCGGACAGACCGTGCAGTCGACGTTCCGGGTCGTGGCGCCGGTGCCGAACGGCCTCTTCGAGTCCGACCCGCTCACCGCGACGGCCGCGTACACCTGGCCCGGCGGGACGGCGCAGACGGCCGCCGTGACGACGACGGTCAGCAACAGTCCACCCGTCCAATCCCCGTACCGGACGTTCTCGTCGGCCACCGACGCCCCGGCGTCGTTCGGTCAGCAAGGCACGCAGTTCGGCATCTCGGGAGCGGGCGCCGACCTGTTCTCGGGCAGTGACTCGTACAGCAGCGTCTACCTGCCCGGTGTCGTCGGCAGCACCTCGACCGTCGACACCGAGGTCGTCTCGCAGCAGAGCCTCACCGGATTCGGCAAGGCCGGCATCATGGTGCGCAACTCGATGCCCGGATCCGGCACGACACCGGAGGGCGTGACCCTGTTCGAGTCGCCGTCAGGTGGCGTCCAGCTGGAGTGGACCAACGACGGCGGCACGTTCATCAACTCGGTCACGCCGGCGAACGGCACGATCCCCAAGACGTTGCCGATCTGGCTGCGCCTGGTGCGCGACGGCTCGACGTACACCGGCTACTTCTCGCCCGACAACCACAACTGGCTGCGGGTCGGCACGGCCACCGTGCCGGGTCAGGCGGACACGCAGGACGCCGGCCTGTTCGTCACGTCGCACGCCGCGGGATCGCCGGCCCAGGTGGTCTTCGACGGGCTCCAGGCCGTGTCCGGTGCCAACGTGCCGGCACTCGCGACGTCCTACGAGGCCGAGTCGTCGGCGAACACGATCGCCGGCGGCGCGCGCCTGTCCAGCTGCACGGGCTGCTCGGGCGGCCGCAAGGTGGGCTTCGTCGGCAGCGGTGGCACGGTGACGTTCAACGGCGTTGCGGCGCCGGCCGACGGCACGTACTGGCTGACGATCTACTACGCCGACGGCGACGGCCGGCAGGCCCAGCTGATCGTCAACGGCGTCACCGCGCAGACGTTGTCGTTCACGCCGACCGGCGACTTCAACACGGTGGGCGCGATGACCGTCGCGGTGCCGCTGCACGCCGGCGCCAACACGGTCGAATTCGCCAACCCGGCGGCGTTCGCTCCGGACTTCGACCGCATCCTCGTCGCGCCGACGGCGAGCTGATGTCCAAGTTCCGGCTGTTGCTGGGTGCCGCGGCGGTTGTCCTGGCCGCCGCGGCACCCGCCACCGCACAGGCCGCCGGCTCGGGCGGGGCGGCGACGCCTTATCTCGGCTGGTCGTCGTGGAGCACGTTCCGCTGCGACATCAGCGACGAGCTGATCCGCACGCAGGCGGTGGCCCTCCACGAACAGCTGCAGCCGCACGGGTACCGGTACGTCAACATCGACTCGGACTGCGCGAACTTCGTCGACGGCGACGGCCGCAAGATCTACGACCCGGCGAAGTTCCCGAACGGCATCGCGCCGATCGCCTCGTACGTGCACGCGCTGGGCCTCAAGCTCGGCGTGTACGCGTATCCGGGCATCCCGATCCCGGCCGTTGAGGCCAACACTCCGATCGCCGGAACCCCTTACCACGCAAGGGATATCGTATTCGCCCCCGACGGCCAACACCCGGGCAACGACCTGTGCCAGTACGGCGATACGTTCCAGAACACCTGCCGGATCGACTACTCCAAGCCCGGGGCGCAGGCGTTCATCGACTCCTGGGCCGACCTGCTCGCGTCGTGGGGTGCCGACCTGCTCAAGCTCGACGCGGTCGCACCCGGCTCGAGCACGTCGGACTACGACACCCGGCCCGACGTCCAGGCGTGGTCGAGGGCGCTGGCGGGCAGCGGACGCCCGATCCAGCTCATCCTGTCCTGGCACCTCGACGTCAACAGCGCGCCGTTCTGGCAGGCCAACGCGAACGGCTGGCGCACCGACGACGACATCGAGTGTTACAACACCTGCTCGACGCTCACCACGTGGTCCAACCCGTTCGGGTACACCCGCGACACGATCGTCTCGCGGTTCTTCGACGCCGTGCCGTGGGCGCCGTTCGCCGGTCCTGGCGGCTGGAGCAATCTCGACTCGCTGCTCGTCGGAAACGGCGCGGCCGACGGGTTGAGTGACGTCGAACGCCGTTCGGCGACGACGCTGTGGGCGATCGCCGGCGCGCCGCTCTACAGCGGCGACGACCTCACGAAGCTCGACAGCACCGGCCGGGCGTTGCTCACCAACGACCGGGTGATCGCCGTCGATCAGGCGGGCGTCGCGGGGCATCTGGTCGGCGCGCAGCCGCCTTACCACGACTGGTCCGACCAGCCGGTCTGGGCGGCCCACGAGCCGGACGGCTCCTATGCGGTCGCGCTGTTCAATCTGGCCGGCGTCCCGGAGCCGGTCACCGCTCACTGGGCCGACCTCGGTTTCTGCGGCAGTGGCGACGTCCAGGACCTGTGGAGCGGCGAGGGCCTCGGCCACCATCGCGACGGCATCACCCAGACACTGCCGGCGCACGGGTCGAGCCTGCTGCGCGTGCGGCCGACCGGCACCGGGCCCTGCCCGCCGGCGCCGCCGACCCCGGTGGCCCGGTCGTACGAGGCGGAGGACCCGGCGAACACGCTCACTCCGCCCGCATCCGTCGCGAGCTGCGGCCGCTGCGCGGGCGGGCAGAAGGTGGGCAATCTCTTCAACGGCGGCGCCGTGCGGTTCAACGCGGTGACGGTGCCACGCGGCGGCACGTACACGCTCACGATCCGCTACGCGGCCGACGACGAGCGCACCGGGTACGTGAGCGTGAACGGCGGCGCCGAGCAGCTGATCGGCTTCTTCCCGCGCACCGGCAGCTGGGACGTGGCGGGCAGCTACCGCATCCTCGTCCACCTGCACGCCGGCACGAACACGATCACGTATCTCACCCACGCCGGGCCGGGCGACTTCCCCGGTCCGCGCACCTATTCGCCCGATCTGGACGGCATAACCGTCGCGCTGAACAGCTAGCGCAGGTAGGCCCGGGCCACTCGCTGCACGAACTGGTGCACCCCGTCCTCGGCGGGGGCGAGTGGTCCGGGTACGGCGTACGGCGAGCGAAGCCCGCGCTGCACCGACTCGCAGGCGGCCCAGTCCTGCCGGTTCGTGAGATCCCAGAAGTCGACGGCGTAGGCCGGATCGACCGCGCCGGCGAACGCCCAGGCGCATTCGATCCGCGTGCGTCGACCGCGAGTGGCGTCAGCCGATGGGTCATGACGTAGTCGGGGTGCAGGCTGATCAGCAGGTTCGGGAATCCGACCGGGTACATCACCGTGCGGCGTTCCCGCTCGGACAGGCCGGCCAGCACGGTGCCGCCACTGCGCCCGTCCAGCGACATCGTCTCGGCGCCGTCGCGCAGCGTCATGGATCCGCCGAGCCACGCGCTGTCCGGCTCGAAGTTGTCGCCACTGGTCGGCGGGCTGGCCCGGCACAGCTCGGGGTGGATCACCGAGCAGTGGTAGCACTCCTGGTAATTCTCGACCTGTCGAAGAAGTTGGCCCGCTCCCGCTCGAGAACGGCCGGGTCGAGGTAGGCAGCGCGGGGGAGCATCCGCGCCGACCCCAGCTCGGCGAGCCAGTCGCGCAGCGCCCCGGGGTCGCTCGGAGCCGGCAGGCCGGCCAGGCTACTTGCGGTTGACGCAGAGCTGATCGTCGCGGGGAATGTTGTTGTCCTCCGGCACCGCGCAGATCGGCTTGAGCTTGCCGCCGATCGCCTCGCCGAGCAGCGGGAGTGGCTGGTAGTCCTGCTTCTCCGGGACGGTGACCTCGACGTAGACGGACCGGTCGATGACCGTCCAGACGGTGGCCGTCTTCTGCTTCTGGGCGAGCCAGTACACACCGCCGACGTTGTAGACGTCCGACGTGGCGACGAAGCCGGCCGGTCGGGGAACGCCGCAGCGCAGCACCACGGCCGGGTCGCCCCACGCGACGACGTTCGGTGAGTCGGGGTTGGTGTGCACCACCCGCGGAGCCAGCTGGCCGAGCTGCACCGGCAGGGCGCTCAGCACCTGCGCGCACGCGCCTTCGGCCGCGGCGTTGGCCGGTGGGGCCGAGACGGTGAGCGGGGGCGGCGGGCCCGACGACGTGGCGGCCGGTTTGCCCGAATCGGAGTTGCCGGCCAGCGCGAACGCGATGATCACCGCCACCGGTACCGCGATGGCCGACGCGATAAGGGCGTTGCGGCGGCTTGTGGCGTCGATCGGTAGTGCTCCTTGTCGGTATTAGAGGTGGACGACCGGACAGGTCAGGGTGCGGGTGATGCCTTCGACGGCCTGCACCCGGGCGACCACGAGCTTGCCCAGCTCGTCCACGGTATTCGCCTCGGCTCGGACGATGACGTCGTAGGGTCCCGTGACGTCCTCGGCGCTGGTGACGCCTGGCAGTGACGCGATCCGGCCCGCGACGGCGGCCGCTTTGCCGACCTCGGTCTGGATCAGGATGTATGCGTTCACGGTTGCCATCGGCGCGCCCTTCTCAGCTCGCATCGTCGGGAAGGTAGAACGTAGCGCAGGTATCTCTTAGCCCTGCACGCACAGTGAGGCCACACACGTAAGGACGCTGCGATCACCGTTTCTGACGTCGGGGAGTTCGGCCTGATCGCCCGGGTCACCGCGCAGCTGACTCCCGCCGACACCACGCTGCTCGGGCCGGGCGACGATGCCGCCGTGGTCCGGGCCGCCGACGGCCGGGTCGTGGCCACCACGGACCTGCTCGTCGAGGGCCGGCATTTCCGGCGCGACTGGTCGACGGCGAACGACATCGGGCACAAGGCGGCCGCGCGCAACTTCGCCGACATAGCCGCCATGGGCGCGGTACCCACGGCGTTGCTGGTCGGACTGGCCGCGCCGCCCGACTTGGAGCTGTCCTGGGCCGACGGGCTGATGGCCGGCCTGCGCGAGGAGTGCGGTGAGGTTGGCGCGGCCGTGGTGGGCGGCGACGTGACGGCGGCCGACGCGGTGATGCTGGGCGTCACGGCGCTGGGCGACCTGCAGGGGCGCGAGCCGGTGACGCTCGGCGGGGCGCAGGTGGGCGATGTCGTGGCCTTCGCCGGGCGGATCGGCTGGGCCGACGCGGGGTACGCCGTGCTGGCCCGCGGGTTCCGCTCGCCGGTGCAGATCGTGGCCGCGCACCGTCGCCCGGAGGTGCCCTACGGCGAGGGGCCGGGGGCTGTCGAGCTCGGCGCCACCGCCATGACCGACGTCAGCGACGGACTGATCGCCGACCTGGGCCACATCGCCGACGCCAGCGGGGTACGGATCGAGCTGCGAGCGGCCCAGGTGCCGGTGCCGATGAAGCTCAAGGAGGTGGGCGCCGCCCTGAACACCGACCCGCTCGTGTGGGTGTTCACCGGGGGCGACGACTACGCGCTGGCGGCCACGTTCCCTTCCGGTACGGCGTTGCCACCGGCCTGGACGGTGATCGGCGGCGTCGTCGAGGGTGAGGGCGTCCGCGTGGACGGCCGACGCTGGCCCACCGGCGGACACGAGCACTTCCGCTGAGCCCGCCACGGTTCCGCCCACGGTTTTGGTCACCGGGCCGGATATATGAGACCCCGTGACCAAAACCGAAATGTGGTCGGTGGTGGTCTATACGGTGGACGCGTGTTCGTGATCGAGGCCCACCCGTTCGCCCATCCCTACGCCGCCCGTCTCATCGACGAGTTGCAGGACGAGTACCTGACCCGCTACGGCACCCCCGACGAGACGCCGATCGAGACGGGCGAGTTCGACCCTCCGGCCGGCCGGTTCCTGATCGGGCTGCTCGACGGCGACCCGGTGGCTGCGGGCGGCTGGCGCCGGCTGACCCCGGGCGTGGGCGAGATCAAGCGGATGTACGTCGCCGAGCGGGCCCGGCGGCGCGGCCTGGCCCGGTTGATGATGGCCGAGCTCGAGGCGACGCTGGCCGACGCGGGCTACGACCGGGTCGTGTTGATGACCGGGGTGGCACAGCCCGAGGCGATCGCCCTGTACGAGTCGAGTGGTTACGCGCCGATCGACGCCTATGGCATGTACGCGGGCGAGCCGAACGCCCGCTTCTACGGCAAGCCGCTGACGGTCGGGGTCAGCCGCGGGTAACCTTGCCCGCCTTCAGGCAGGACGTGCAGACCGTGATGCGCTTACGGGTGCCGGGCGCGACCAGCGCGCGGACGGTCTGCACGTTCGGGTTCCACCGCCGGTGCGTGCGTCGGTGCGAGTGCGAGACGGACATGCCGAAGCCCGGGCCCTTGCCGCAGACGTCGCAGACGCTGGCCACTGTGGCCTCCCATGCTGTTGGATCCGTACGTGAGAACGCCCGGCCGTCAGCCGGGCAGCGACCAAGTCTAACCGCGCCGGGTCGGACGAACCAAACCGGGCGGCCGCTCCAGTATCGTGCTGTGCTGGCCCAGGCGCCTGGACCGACGGTCGGCGCGCCGCGTACCGCGGCCGTGCTGGCCCCGGCGCTCGGATCAAGACGACCAACGGTCGGCGTGCCGCGTACCGCGGCCGGACGGGCGCGCGGCGTGCCTGGTGAATCGGAGGTGTACGTGCTCGACGAGCTCGACGCCCCCGCCGTCCGCCGGTGGAGCCTCGCTGCGGCCGACGCGTTGGCCGAGCATCAGGCCGAGATCGACCAGCTCAACGTCTTCCCGGTGCCCGACGGCGACACCGGCACCAACCTGGCCCTGACCCTGCGCGCGGCCTGCGACGCGCTGGCCGCCGACCCCGCGAGCACCGCGCCGGCGGCCCTGCGCACGCTGGCCAAGGGCGCGGTGCTCGGGGCGCGCGGCAACTCCGGGGTGATCGTGTCGCAGATCCTGCGCGGGTTCGCCGACGCGGTCGAGGGCTCGGTGTGCGACGCCGACGGCGTACGCGCGGGCCTGCAGCAGGCCGCCGACCACGCCTACGCGGCGGTCGCGAACCCGCTCGAGGGCACGATCCTCACCGTGGCCCGGGCCGCCGCCGACGCCGGTACGGCCGAGCCGGGCACGGCGCTGGCCGCCGTCGTCAAGGCCGCCGTCGCCGGGGCGGCCGAGGCCTTGGACCACACCACCGAGCAGTTGCCGGCGCTGGCCCGGGCCGGGGTCGTCGACGCGGGCGGGCGCGGCCTGGTCGTGCTGCTCGACGCGTTGGCCGGTGTGGTCACCGGAGCGCCGGCCGGGCTGGCCCCGCCCCGCCGTTCGGCCCGGCCGCGGTCGGCGCTCGAGTCGGCGCGCGAGGCCGGCAGTGAGCAGTTCGCCTACGAGGTGCAGTACCTGCTCGACACCGACGACGCGGCGGTCGCGACGCTACGGGCCGAGCTGGGCCGGATGGGCGACTCGCTGGTCGTCGTGGGCACCGGCGACGGCGTGTGGAACGTGCACGTGCACGTCAACGACGTGGGCGCGGCCGTCGAGGCCGGCGTCGAGGCCGGGCGCCCGCACCGGATCACCGTCGTCCGGTTCGCCGACACCGCCGAGCGGGCGGTCACGGCGCGTTCGGGCGTGGCGGTCGTCGCGGTGGCGCCGGGCGAGGGGCTGACCCACCTGTTCGAGGGTGAGGGCGTGCACGTGGTTCCGGGCACCAGCCCGTCCACCGCCGAGGTGCTGGCCGCCGTCCAGAACTCGGGCGCCGCGCATGTCGTGCTGCTACCGAACGCCTCGCAGGTCAGCGCCGTGGTCGAGTCGGCCGCCGACCAGGCCCGCGACGACGGCATCGACGTGTCCGTGGTGCCGACCCGCTCGCCCGTCCAGGGACTGGCCGCCGTCGCCGTACACGACCCGAACCGCCGCGTCGGCGACGACGTGGTGGCCATGGCCGAGGCGGCCGCCGCCACCCGCTGGGCCGAGGTCACCGTCGCCCAGCGCGAGGCGCTCACCAGCATCGGACGGGTTAGGGCCGGCGACGTCCTCGGGCTGATCGACGGTGAGGTGGTCGAGGTCGGGACGTCGGTGCACGACGTTGCCCTGGCCACGCTCGACCGGCTGCTGGGCGTCGGCGGCGAGCTGATCACCATCCTGGCCGGCCGCGACGCCGAGCCGTCTCTCGCCGCCGACCTGCGGGCGCACATCGCCGAGGCCGCCCCGCTGATCGAGGTGGCCGTGTTCAACGGCGGCCAGCCGAACTACCCACTGCTGCTGGGGGTCGAGTAGTGGCCACGCTCGACTCCCGGCTGGTCGACGTCGTCGGCGGGCGCACCGCCAAGGCGCTGTCCACCGGGCTGGGCCTGGAGACGGTCGGCGATCTGCTGCGGCACTACCCGCGCCGGATGTCCGAGCGGGGCGAGCTGACCGACCTGGCCTCGCTGCGGGTCGACGACGACGTCACGGTAATGGCCGAGGTGCGCTCCAGCCGGGTCATCCGCAACCGCAATCGGTCCGGCTCGCGGCTGGAGGTGGTGGTCGGCGACGGCAAGGGCACCCTGAAGCTGACGTTCTTCGGTAACCGCCAGACCTGGCGTGAGCGCGAGCTGCCGCCCGGCACGCTGGGCCTGTTCGCCGGCAAGGTCAGCGTGTTCAACAACACCCGGCAGCTGACCCACCCCGAGTACGTGGTTCTGCACGGCGACGGGCTGGAGCAGGCCGACGCCTTCGCCGGCGCGCTCATCCCGGTCTACCCGGCCACCAAGGACGTGCGCACCTGGCAGATCTCCAACAGCGTGCGGCATGTGCTGGACAGCCTCGACCCGGTGCCCGACCCCATGCCGGCCGATATCCGCAAGCGGCACCGGCTGGCCGATCTCGACACCGCTCTGCGCAACGTCCACCAGCCCGAGACCGACGACGAGTGGCGCGCCGCCCGGTACCGGCTCAAGTGGGACGAGGCGCTCGGCGTGCAGCTGGCGCTGGCCCAGCGCCGGGCCGCCGCCGCGGCCAACCCGGCCACGCCCCGGCCGGCGAGCAACGACGGCGTGCTGGCCGAGTTCGACAAGCGACTGCCGTTCGAGCTGACCGCCGGCCAGCGCAACGTCGGTGCCCAGCTCACCGACGAGCTGGCCCGCCCGCACCCGATGCACCGTCTGTTGCAGGGCGAGGTCGGTTCGGGCAAGACGGTGGTGGCCCTGCGGGCGATGCTGCAGGTGGTCGACGCCGGGGGACAGGCCGCCCTGCTCGCGCCCACCGAGGTGCTGGCCGCCCAGCACGCCCGATCGATCGAGACGCAGCTGGGCGATCTGGCCCAAGCCGGCCAGCTCGGCGGGGCCGAGAACGGCACCCGGGTGGCCCTGCTCACCGGCTCGTTGCCGACAGCCGCCCGCAAGGCGGCACTGCTCGATGCCGCCAGTGGCGCGGCCGGCATCGTGGTCGGCACCCACGCCTTGATCCAGCAGCACGTCAGCTTCGCCGACCTGGGGCTGGTCGTCGTCGACGAGCAGCACCGCTTCGGCGTCGAGCAGCGGGATGCCCTACGCAGCAAGGCGAAACAGCCACCGCACCTGCTCGTCATGACCGCCACGCCGATCCCGCGAACGGTCGCCATGACCGTGTTCGGCGATCTGGACACGTCCGTGCTGCGCGAGCTGCCGGTCGGCCGATCGCCGATCTCCACCACGGTGGTGCCGGTCGGCGAACGGCCGGCCTGGCTCGAACGGGCGTGGCAGCGCATCCGCGAGGAGATCGAGGCCGGACGGCAGGCCTACGTCGTCTGCCCGCGCATCGGTGCGGGACCCGAGACCGACGAACCAGAGGCCGAGTTCGACGAACCCGCCCGGCGGCCGCCCGTCGCGGTCACCGACACCATCGCGATGCTGCAGGACGGGCCACTGCACGGGCTGCGCCTGGCCATGCTGCACGGCGGGCTGGTTCCCGACGAGAAGGACCGGGTCATGGCCGGGTTCGTGGCCCGCGACATCGACGTGCTGGTCGCCACGACGGTGGTCGAGGTCGGCGTCGACGTCCCGAACGCCACGATGATGGTCGTGCTCGACGCCGACCGCTTCGGCGTGTCGCAGCTGCACCAACTGCGCGGCCGGGTCGGCCGGGGGCAACACGCCGGGTTGTGCCTGCTGGTCAGCGAGGCCCTGCCCGGCACGCCGGCCCGCGAGCGCCTGGACGCCGTCGCCGCCACCACCGACGGTTTCGAGCTGGCCCGCCTGGACGTCGAGCAACGCCGCGAAGGGGACGTGCTCGGCGCGGCCCAGTCGGGTCGGCGCTCGACGTTGCGGATGCTGTCGCTGCTGCGTGACGAGGACCTGATCGCCCACGCGCGCGACGAGGCCGGCCACATCGTGGCCGACGACCCGGACCTGGCCGCCCACCCGCTGCTGGCCGAGCAGGTGGCCGCCCTCATCGGCGAGGATCAGGCCGAGTACCTGGAAAAGGCGTGACCCGCATCGTGGCCGGCGCGGCCAAGGGCCGGGCCCTGGCCGTGCCCGCGCGGGGCACCCGGCCCACGTCCGACCGGGCCCGCGAGGCCCTGTTCAACACCCTGGCCGGGCTGCTCGACCTGGACGGCGCCCGGGTGCTTGACCTCTACGCCGGCACCGGCGCGGTCGGGCTGGAGGCCCTGTCCCGCGGGGCGGCGCACGTGACGTTCGTCGAGTCGGACCGGACGGCGGCGGCCACCGTGCAGCGCAACGTCGACGCGGTCGGGCTGCCCGGAGCGGTCGTGGTGCGGACCACCGTCGAGGCCTACCTCGGTCGAGGGCCCGAGGCGCCGGCCGACTTCGTCTACGCCGATCCGCCGTACGCCCTGGACGAGTACGCACTGGCCGGCGTGCTGACCGCCTTGGCCGAACCCGGCTGGCTGACCCCCGCCGGCATCGTGGTGGTCGAACGCTCGGCCCGCGGCCCCGAACCGCGCTGGCCGAATGTGATCCAGTCGGTCAAGCAGAAGCGCTACGGCGAGGGTCTGCTTTGGTACGGTCAGCGCCGATGAGCGCTGCGCCCAGGGTCCGGCGGGCCCTCTGCCCCGGATCGTTCGACCCGGTCACGAACGGCCACCTGGACATCATCGGTCGAGCCGCCGACCTGTACGACGAAGTCGTGGTCGCGGTGTTCGTCAACCAGTCCAAGTCGAGCATGTTCACCGTCGAGGAGCGGCTCGAGATGCTGGCCGAGGCGACCGCCCCGTACGGCAACGTCCGTATCGACACGTTCCAGGGGCTGACCGTCGACTACTGCCGCGCCCACCAGATCCCGGTGATCGTCAAGGGACTGCGCGCGGTCAGCGACTTCGACTACGAGTTGCAGCAGGCGCAGATGAACCGCGGACTGGCCGGCGTCGACACGCTGTTCATGCCGACCAACCCCGAGTACAGCTTCCTCGCCTCCAGCCTGGTGAAGGAGATCGCGAAGTGGGGCGGCGACGTCAGTGCGCTGGTCCCGCCGAGCGTCCTGAAGCGGCTGGGCGAGCGAAGCCGCGGCGGATCGTGACGCCGTGACCGAACGCGCCCGGCGCCGGGTCGACGAGCTGATCGCCGAGCTCGTCGAACTGGTCGAGACGGCTCGGACGGTCCCGATGTCCGGCTCGTGCGTCGTGCCGCGCGAGCGCACCCTGGACCTGCTCGACGATCTGCGCGAATCGATCCCGGCCGAGCTGGTCGAGGCCCGCCAGGTGCTCGCCCGGCGTGAGGCGCTGCTGGCCGAGGCGAACGAGATCCACCGACAGGCCGCCGAGCAGGCCGGCGCCGACGCCGAGGCGCTGCTCGCCGCCGCCCGCCAGGAGGCCTCCGAGCTGGTCGCCGACGCCGAGGTGCAGGCCCATCAGACCGTCGAGGCCGGGCAGGCCGAGCACGCCGAACTGGTCTCGGCCAGTCGGGTGCACCAAACCGCCTCCGAGCACGCGGATCGGGTACGCGCCGCCGCCGAGGAGTACGAGGCCGCCCGGCGGGCCCAGGCCGACCAGTACGCCGCCGCCCTGCGCACCGACGCCGAGTCGTTCGCCGACCAGACCCTGGCCGACCTGGTGGGCGTGCTCCGCCAGGCCATGGCCACGGCCGAGACGGGCCGGCAGGCGCTGGCCGACCGGCGGGCCGAGGGCCGCGCCGACGTCCCGGAGGGCGCTCGGGCCGACGACGCAGATCGGTCGATTACTGGGTAGCGCTCGTTCTCGGCTAAGCTTGCCGACGGCCTCATCCCGATCAAGGCCGGTTTCGCATGCCCGAGAACACAACACCGAAGCGCCACCTCAATCCGCGCGCCCCGTTCGTCCTCGATGTGAGGCGTTTGGGTCGCCAACCGGGGTCGATGCTCACCGATCGGCGTCGTGTTCCCGCGCCTGCGGGATTGCGCCAAGATCTCGTCGGGGTGCCGGAAGGCGCTCCGCTCGACCTCGACCTGCGGCTGGAGTCGGCCACGGAGGGCGTGCTCGTCACGGGCACGGTCACCGCGACCATCGCGGGCGAGTGCGGGCGGTGTCTCGAGCCGGTCACCGGTGAGTTCGGGGTCGACGTGGTCGAGCTGTTCGCCTATCCGGGCAGCGTGACCGACGAGACCACGGAAGAGGACGAGGTCGACCGGATCGTCGACGACCTGATCGACGTCGAGCCGGTCGTGCGTGACGCGGTAGTGCTGGGCCTGCCAACGACCCCGCTCTGCCGACCGGACTGCGCCGGGCTGTGCCCCACCTGCGGGCAACGGCTCGACGACCTTCCGGCCGATCACGTGCACGAGCAACTCGACCCACGCTGGGCTGCGCTCACCGAGCGGTTCGGCGGCGGGATCGGATCGACCAAGTAGGAGGAGTAACCGTGGCCGTCCCGAAGCGGAAGATGTCGCGAAGCAACACTCGCTCGCGTCGCGCGCAGTGGAAGACGAGCGCCCCGACCCTGGTGGCTTGCTCCAACCGGGCCTGTGGCCAGCCCAAGCTGCCGCACACCGCATGCCCGACGTGTGGGCAATACGACGGCAAGCAGGTTCTCGCGGTCTAGCCCGCGTGGCTGCCGCCGTCGAACCGGCCGACCAAAGCCGGCTCGCTGACGCGCTCGGTGTCAGCCTCGACGCCGAGCTGCTGCAGCGTGCCCTGACGCACCGCTCCTACGCCTACGAGCACGGCGGTGCGCCGCACAACGAGCGGCTGGAATTCCTGGGCGACTCCGTGCTCGGCGTCGTCATCACCGAGACCCTGTACCGGGGCCATCCGGACCTGCCCGAGGGCAAGCTGGCCAAGCTGCGCGCGTCCGTGGTGAACATGCGCGCGCTGGCCGAGGTGGCCCGCAAAATGGGCGACGAAGGCGGCCTCGGCCCCTACCTGCGGCTCGGCCGCGGCGAAGAGGTCACCGGCGGCCGGGAAAAAGCGAGCATCCTGGCCGACACCGTCGAGGCGCTGCTCGGCGCC
Source organism: Jatrophihabitantaceae bacterium (assembly GCA_036558905.1). Classification (GTDB taxonomy): domain Bacteria; phylum Actinomycetota; class Actinomycetes; order Mycobacteriales; family Jatrophihabitantaceae; genus DASXRA01. The sequence goes on from DATBER010000052.1 coordinate 47,281, forward strand.
ATCTACGTCGAGGGCGGCCTGCCCGTCGCGGCCCGGGTCATCCACGACCTGTTCGACGGCCTGCTCGCCGACGTGGCCAACCACGGCGCCGGCCTGGACTGGAAGACCAGCCTGCAGGAGCTCACCGCCGAGCTGGGCATCGGCGTCCCCGAGTACGTGATCACGTCGTACGGGCCCGATCACGCCAAGACGTTCACCGCCCGTGCGTCGGTCGGCGGCGAGGTGTTCGACGCGAGTTCCGGGCGGAACAAGAAGGAGGCCGAGCAGGCCGCCGCGCAGACCGCCTACCGCCTGCTGCGGGCCCGCGCCGACGGGCGCGATCCCGAGGCGGCTGAGACGTCCGACTCGGGGGAGGACGCGGCCGGATCGCCGACGCCCGAGGCGCCGCCCGGCCCGCCCGAGGCCTGAGTTGCCCGAACTCCCCGAGGTCGAGACGGTCCGGGCCGGCCTCGACAAGTGGGTGTCCGGACGAGCGATCACCCGCGTCGAGGTCAACCATCCGCGGGCCGTCCGCCGGCACCTGGCCGGGCCGGGCGACTTCGTCACCCGGCTGACCGGCCGCCGGTTCGGCCCGGCCCGCCGGCGCGGCAAGTACCTCTGGCTGCCGTTGGAGGACGGTGACGCGAGCAGCGCCCTGCTCGGTCACCTGGGCATGAGCGGCCAGCTGCTCGTCCAGCCGGTCACCGCACCCGACGAGCGGCACCTGCACGTCCGCGTCGAGTTCGCCGACGGCGGTCCGCAGCTGCGCTTCGTCGACCAGCGCACGTTCGGCGGGCTGCTGATCGACGACCTGGTGCCCACCGACGACCAGCCCGGCGACACCGTGCCCCGGCGCATCGCGCACATCGCCCGCGACCCCATGGACCCGGCCTTCGACGAGACGGCGTTCGTGGCCCGCCTGCGCCGGCGGCACAGCGGCGTAAAGCGGGCGCTGCTCGACCAGTCGCTGATCTCCGGCGTGGGCAACATCTACGCCGACGAGGCCCTGTGGCGGGCCAAGCTGCACGGCGAGCGTCTGGGCACGGCGCTCGGCCGGCCGGCCGTGCGCGCGTTGCTGGCCGAGGTGCGAGCGGTGCTCGGCGAGTCCCTCGTCGCCGGCGGAACCTCGTTCGACTCGCTGTACGTGAACGTCAACGGCGAGAGCGGCTACTTCGATCGCACCCTCAACGTGTACGGCCGGGCCGGGGAGCCGTGCGCCCGCTGCGGTACCCCGATCCGGCGCGTCGCATTCATGAACCGGTCGAGCTACTTCTGCCCGCACTGCCAGCGCCCGCCTCGCCGCGCACCGGCTTCTTGATCATCCGGGCGGGGCGGGGTGCCGGATCGGACCGATCCGTCCGCCGAATGATCGAAGGCGGGAAGGGCGAGCTGTTCGCTGCCTGTAAGGTTGCGCGGCGTTCACAGCCCGTTGTTGACCAGCCGTTACCGAAGTGCGACCATGAATGGACTTGACGGGAGCTCCGCGATCCGACGCGCCCTGTTCTGGGGATTTACACGACGGCTTGCGCCCCTCTCGCCGCGTCGTTCATAGACAAAGTGAGTCGATGAACCGACCGTGTACACATCGGGCATCGACGCTGTGGTGTGAAAGGTCGCTACATGGCACGCGCCTTGCTGGGTTACGTGGGCAGCGCATCCGAACAGACTCTCTCCCTCGAAGTAGTACGCCTGCGACGTCGGGTCCAAGAGCTCGAGCACGAGCTGGCTGAGCTGCGGTCGACTCCCCAGCAGGAGATGGATCCCGCGCTCGACCTCGAGCTGCACCGGCTCGCCGAGGGCGCCGAACCCGCTCTGGCCTGACCGGCCCGCCGAAACGGCGGTCCGGCGTACCCGTGTGTCCGTTGCGTGGGTCTAAATGCACCGTTGGGGCAGTGGGCCCTGAGGCGCTGTTTGCGCCGAACGTGGGTCCGGACGCTCGGGGCGACACGGCCTTGCCTGCCGCGCGCTGATTTGCCGGCGAGCTAGATTCTCCGCAACGATCGGGGTGGCTCGTCGACAGCGGGCCGCGGACACACAGGCACCTAGGCAAACTGCGGAGATTCGTGCACCTCAAGTCGCTGACGCTCAAGGGATTCAAATCCTTCGCCTCGGCCACGACCCTGCGCTTCGAGCCGGGGATCACGGCCGTCGTCGGGCCCAACGGGTCGGGCAAGAGCAACGTCGTCGACGCCATCGCCTGGGTGCTCGGCGAGCAGGGCGCCAAGGCGCTGCGTGGCGGCAAGATGGAGGACGTGATCTTCGCCGGCACGGCCGGCCGCGCGCCGCTGGGCCGGGCCGAGGTCACGCTCACGATCGATAACGGCGACAACGCGCTGCCCATCGACTACACCGAGGTGTCGATCACCCGGCGGATGTTCCGCGACGGGGCCAGCGAGTACGAGATCAACGGCAGTTCCTGTCGGCTGCTCGACATCCAGGAACTACTGTCCGACTCGGGTATCGGTCGCGAGATGCACGTGATCGTCGGGCAGGGCCAGCTCGACTCGGTGCTGCAGGCCCGCCCCGAGGACCGGCGCGGTTTCATCGAGGAGGCGGCCGGCGTCCTCAAGCACCGCAAGCGCAAGGAAAAGGCGCTGCGCAAGCTCGACGCGATGCAGGCCAACCTGACCCGGCTGACCGATCTGACGGGTGAGCTGCGCCGCCAGCTCAAGCCGCTGGGCAAGCAGGCCGAGATCGCCCGCCGGGCGGCCGGCATCCAGGCCGAGCTGCGCGACTCGCGGCTGCGGCTGCTGGCCGACGACCTGGTCGGGCTGCGCGGCGAACTCGACCGCGAGGTGGCCGACGAGGAAGCCATCCGGGCGCGGCGCACCCAGGTCGAGGCGGCGCTGGCCGAGGTCCGGGCCCGCGAGTCCGCCCTCGAGCAGGCGATGGCCGCCGACGCCCCGATGCTGGCCAAGGCCCAGGAGACCTGGTACCGGCTGTCCGCGCTGGAGGAGCGCTTTCGCGGTACGGCGTCGCTGGCGGCCGAGCGGGCCCGGCTGCTGGCCGAGCAGCCGACCGACGTGCGCACCGGACGCGAGCCGGAGGCGATGGAGGCCGAGGCGGCCGAGATCCGCGAGCGCGAGGAAACCCTGCAGGCCGAGCTGGACGCCGCGCGCACCACGCTGACCGAGGCCGTGTCGCACCGGCAGGAGCTTGAACGGCGGCTCACCGACGCCGAGCGGGCGCTGGTCGCGGCCGCCCGGGCGGTGGCCGACCGCCGCGAGGGACTGGCCAAGCTGGCCGGCCAGGTGAACGCCATGCGCACTCGGGCCACGGCCGCGGCCGACGAGATGGCCCGGCTGGCCAACGCGGCCGACGAGGCCCGCCAGCGCGCTTCGGCCGCCGAGGCGGCACTCGACCAACTGCAGGCCCAGGTCGGCGTGCTGGACGAGGGCGAGGTCGGGCTGGACGAACGGCACGAGGCCGCCGTCGCGGCGCACGAGCAGGCCGAGGCCCGCAAGCGCGAGCTCGCCCAGGCCGAGCGGGAGGCCGAGCGCGAACGGTCCACCTGGACCGCCCGCCGCGATGCCCTGGCCATGGGCCTGACCCGCAAGGACGGCGCCGGGGCGCTGCTGGCGGCCGGGTCCCGGCTGCCCGGTGTGCTCGGCTCGGTCGCGGCGCTGCTGACCGTCGAGAGCGGGCACGAGGCGGCGCTCGCGGCGGCCCTGGGCGCGGTCGCCGAGGCGGTGGCGGTGGCTTCGCCGGACGACGCGACGGCCGCCCTGGAACTGCTCAAGGCCGACGACGCCGGACGGGCCGGCCTGATCATCGGCGGCGCCCCGTCGCGGCTGGACCGGGGCAGCTGGCCCGCGCTGCCGCCGGAGGCCCGCTGGGTGATCGACCTGGTGCGCGCACCCGACGCGCTGCGCGGAGCCGTCGAGAGCGCTCTGGACCAGGTGGCCGTCGTACCCGACCTCGATACGGCCCGCCGCGTGGTCGGCGCCTACCCCGAGGCGCGGGCGGTCACGCCGGGCGGGGACCTGCTGGGCGCGGGCTGGGCGGCCGGCGGGTCGGCGTCCACGCCGAGCGCCATCGAGGTGCAGGCCGCCGTCGACGAGGCCCAGCAGAAGGCCGACGAGGCCAGCGCTCGCCACGAGCGGCTGCACGCCGCCCTGGCCGAGGCGACGCAGCGGGCCGACGCGCTGCGGCACGAGGTCGAGATCGCGCTGGAGGCGCTCAACGAATCCGACGCGCGGCTGTCGGCCGTCGCCGAGCAGCTGGCCGAGCTGGGCCAGGCGGCCCGGTCGGCCACCGCCGAGGCGGCCCGGCTCGAGCAGGCTCGCAGCGACGCCGAGCAGGCCCGCGACCGCGACCTCGCCGGGCTGACCGAGCTGGAGGAGCGGCTGCACCTCGCCGAGACCGAGCCGGGCGAGGACGAGCCGTCCAGCAACGAGCGGGACACGCTGCAGGCCGACGTCGCCACGTCCCGGCAGGCCGAGATGGAGGCCCGCCTGGCGGTGCGCACCGGCGAGGAGCGGGTGCGCGCGCTGTCCGGACGGGCCGACCAGCTGATGCGGGCCGCCGGGATCGAGCGCGAGGCCCGCCGCCGCCAGCAGGCGGCCCGCCAGGCCCGCGCCCGGGGGGCGGTTGTGGCCGGCGCGGTACGCGACGGCGCCCAGGCCGTACTGGCCAAGATCGCCGGGTCGGTGCAGCGCGCCGCCGTCGAACGGGACGAGGCCCAGCAGGCTCGGGTGGTCCGCGAGGGCGAGCTGCTGGCCGTGCGCGGCGAAACCCGGCGGCTGGACGAGGAGCTGTCCCGGCTGACCGACGCCGTGCACCGCGACGAGATCGCCCGGGCCGAGCAACGGCTGCGCATCGAGCAGCTCGAGACGCGGGCCGTCGAGGAGTTCGGGGTCGAGGTCGAGGCGCTGATCGCCGAGTACGGCCCGGACCAGCCGACCCCGCCGAGCGCGCTGGAGCTGGCCGAGTACGAGCAGGCCAAGGAGCGCGGCGAGATGGTCGTCGCGCCGCAGCCCGGGCCGTTCCACCGGCCGACCCAGGAGAAGCGGGCCGCCCGCGCCGAGCGCGACCTGGCCCTGCTGGGCAAGGTCAACCCGCTCGCGCTGGAGGAGTTCGCCGCACTCGAGGAGCGCCACCAGTTCCTGTCGACGCAGCTGGAGGACCTGAAGGCCACCCGCCGCGACCTGCTGACCGTCGTCAAGGAGGTCGACGACCGCATCCTCGAGGTGTTCACCAGCGCCTACAACGACGTGGCCCGCGAGTTCGAGATCGTGTTCGCCACGCTGTTCCCGGGCGGTGAGGGACGCCTGGTGCTGACCGAGCCCGACGACATGCTGATGACCGGCATCGATGTCGAGGCCCGCCCGCCCGGCAAGAAGGTCAAGCGGCTGTCGCTGCTGTCCGGCGGTGAGCGGTCGCTGACCGCGGTCGCGCTGCTCGTCGCGATCTTCCGCGCCCGGCCCAGCCCGTTCTACGTGATGGACGAGGTCGAGGCCGCGCTGGACGACGTCAACCTGGGCCGGCTGATCGGACTCGTCGGCGAGCTGCGGGCCAGCAGCCAGCTGATCGTCATCACGCACCAGAAGCGGACGATGGAGATCGCCGACGCCCTGTACGGCGTGACGATGCGCGGCGACGGCATCACCCAGGTGATCAGCCAGCGACTGCGTGACGCGGCTGAGCCGGAGCGTGAACCGGCCGGAGCCACCGCGTGACGCACAGTGGCGAATGTGTTAGCCGACGGTAAGCCGCCCGCGCGTAGTCGACTCAGGTACATCGCGTACCTTGTCGGGGTGACATTGACGTCCCTTGCACGCTCAACTATCCGACCGCATCGCATGTTGGCCGTCGCCGCGGCGGCCCTGACCGCCGCCATTGTCTTGTCGGCGTGTTCGTCCGGCAGCAGCAAGGACGACGCCAGCACGCCGGCGCCGTCGAGTTCGAGCCAGGCGGGGGCCGCGACCAGCGGCGGTGCCACCACCCCGTCGAGCAGCGCGTCGAAGACCTCGGCCAAGCCGAAGCCGACCAGTCCGGTGCACGTGAGCCTGTTCCAGGGCGACGGGCAGACGTGGGGCATCGGGATGGCGATCCAGGCCCAGTTCTCGAAGAAGATCACCGACGCGCGGCCGTTCAACAAGGCCGTGACGGTGAGGGTGAATGGCCACCCGGCCAACGGTGCCTGGTTCTGGGTCAACTCGAACAACGGGTACGCCATGGAGGCCCAGTACCGGCTGCAGAAGTACTGGCCGGCGCACTCCAAGGTCGAGATGAACATGCCGCTCAAGGGCGTCAGCGCGGGTCCGGGCCTGGCCTTCGATGACAGCCTGACGTTGTCGTTC
>DATBER010000053.1:0-9117 GCA_036558905.1 Jatrophihabitantaceae bacterium
GAGTACTTCGAGGGCGGCATGGGCGCCGAGGCGCTGCAGACGCTGCTCAAGAACTACGACCTCGAGGCCGAGGCCGAGGAGCTGCGCGAGACCATCCGCACCGGCAAGGGCCAGCGGAAGATCCGCGCGCTCAAGCGGCTCAAGGTGGTCGCGGCGTTCCTCAACACCACCAACTCGCCGCTGGGCATGGTGCTGGACTGCGTACCGGTGATCCCGCCGGACCTGCGGCCGATGGTGCAGCTCGACGGTGGCCGGTTCGCGACGTCGGACATGAACGACCTGTACCGCCGCGTGATCGACCGCAACAACCGCCTCAAGCGACTGATCGACCTCGGCGCGCCGGAGATCATCGTCAACAACGAGAAGCGGATGCTGCAAGAGTCCGTCGACGCGCTGTTCGACAACGGCCGTCGCGGGCGTCCGGTCACCGGACCGGGCAACCGGCCGCTGAAGTCGCTGTCCGACCTGCTCAAGGGCAAGCAGGGCCGGTTCCGCCAGAACCTGCTCGGCAAGCGTGTCGACTACTCCGGCCGTTCGGTCATCGTGGTCGGCCCGCAGCTCAAGCTGCACCAGTGCGGCCTGCCGAAGAACATGGCTCTCGAGCTGTTCAAGCCGTTCGTCATGAAGCGGCTGGTCGATCTGAGCCACGCGCAGAACATCAAGTCCGCCAAGCGGATGGTCGAGCGCGCGCGCCCGGTCGTGTGGGACGTCCTGGAAGAGGTCATCAGCGAGCACCCGGTGCTGCTCAACCGCGCACCGACGCTGCACCGCCTCGGCATCCAGGCCTTCGAGCCGCAGCTGGTCGAGGGCAAGGCGATCCAGATCCACCCGCTGGTCTGTGCCGCGTTCAACGCCGACTTCGACGGTGACCAGATGGCGGTGCACCTGCCGCTGAGCGCCGAGGCGCAGGCCGAGGCCCGGATCCTGATGCTGTCGACGAACAACATCCTCAAGCCGGCCGACGGCCGTCCGGTGACCATGCCGAGCCACGAGATGATCATCGGGCTCTACCACCTGACCACGCCGCGAGATGAGCAGGTCGGGGCCGGGCGGGTGTTCGCGTCGCAGTCCGAGGCGATCATGGCGTTCGACCAGAAGTCGCTGGGCCTGCAGGCGCCGGTCAAGATCCGGCTCAACGGAGTGCAGTCCGTCGACAACGGCCCGAAGGCCGAGCCGTGGACGGCGCCCGAGGGCTGGACGCCGGGCGAGCCGCTGATCGTCGAGACCACGCTCGGGCGGTGCCTGTTCAACGAGACGCTGCCGGCCGACTACCGGTTCGTGAACTACGAGGTCACGAAGAAGGAGATCGGCCAGATCGTCAACGACCTCGCCGAGCGCTACACCAAGGTCGCGGTGGCCGCGACGCTGGACGCCCTCAAGTCGGCCGGCTTCTACTGGGCCACCCGGTCGGGCATCACGATCGCGATCGAGGATGCCGTCACGCCGCCGAAGAAGGTCGAGATCCTCGAGCGGTACGAGAAGGACGCCGACAAGATCGAGAAGCAGTACCTGCGTGGTGTGATCACCGCCGAGGAGCGGCGCCAGGAGTTGGTCGAGGTCTGGACCAAGGCGTCCAGCGAGGTCGCCAAGGAGATGGAGGCCAACTTCCCGAAGACCAACGCCATCTGGGTGATGGTCAACTCGGGTGCTCGCGGCAACATGATGCAGGTGCGGCAGATCGCCGGTATGCGCGGTCTGGTGGCCAACCCGAAGGGCGAGATCATCCCGCGTCCGATCAAGGCCAACTTCCGTGAGGGCCTGACCGTGCTGGAGTACTTCATCTCCACCCACGGTGCCCGCAAGGGTCTGGCCGACACCGCGTTGCGGACCGCCGACTCCGGTTACCTGACCCGGCGACTGGTCGACGTGTCGCAGGACGTCATAGTCCGCGAGGAGGACTGTGGCACCGATCGCGGCCTGATGCTGCGGGTGGCGACCGTGGGCCCCGACGGCAAGCTGATCAAGGACCCGTACGTCGAGACCTCGGTGTACGCCCGCCAGCTGGCCGAGGACGTCGAGATCGACGGCACTGTCGTGGCCCCGACCGGCACCGACCTGGGCGACGTGCTCATCGACGAGCTCATCGCCCGCGGCGTGACCGAGGTCCGGGTGCGCTCGGTGCTCACCTGCGACTCGGCGCTCGGCACCTGCGCGGCCTGCTACGGCCGGTCGCTGGCGACGGGCAAGCTGGTTGATGTCGGCGAGGCGGTCGGCATCATCGCCGCCCAGTCGATCGGTGAGCCCGGCACGCAGCTGACGATGCGTACCTTCCACACTGGTGGTATCGCGGGTGAGGACATCACCCACGGTCTGCCCCGTGTCGGTGAGCTGTTCGAGGCGCGAGTGCCCAAGGGCGTCGCGCCGATCACCGAGACGGCCGGCCGGGTGCGCATCGAGGAGTCCGACGGTTCGAAGGGCTCGACGCGGCGCGTGGTCGTCACGCCCGACGACGGCACGGACGAGCGCGAGTACCCGATCTCGCGGCGGGCGCGGCTGCTCGTCGGGGAGGGCGAGCGGGTCGAGGTCGGCCAGCAGCTGGTCAGCGGTGCGGTCAACCCGCACGACGTGCTGCGGATCATGGGCCCGCGCGAGGTGCAGCAGCACCTGGTGCGTGAGGTCCAGGAGGTGTACCGCAGCCAGGGTGTGGCGATCCACGACAAGCACATCGAGGTGATCGTCCGGCAGATGCTCAAGCGCATCACGGTGATCGATTCGGGTGCTACCGAGTTCCTGCCCGGTTCGTTGGTCGAGCGCTCCTCGTTCGAGTCGGAGAACCGCCGGGTGGTGGCCGAGGGCGGCGAGCCCGCGGCCGGACGTCCGGTGTTGATGGGCATCACCAAGGCGTCGCTGGCCACCGAGTCGTGGCTGTCGGCCGCCTCGTTCCAGGAGACGACCCGCGTACTCACCGACGCCGCGATCTCGGCGAAGAGCGACTCGCTGGTCGGCCTCAAGGAGAACGTGATCATCGGCAAGCTCATCCCGGCGGGTACCGGCATCGCCCGGTACCGCAACGTCGAGGTGAACCCGACCGAGGAGGCGCGCGCCGCCGCGTTCTCGATGGCCGGGTACGACGAGAACGACTACTACGGTTTCGGCGGCGGTCAGACGCTGGGCCCGGCCGTCCCGCTGGACGACTACGGCTACAACGACTACCGCTAGACGTTCGTAGCAAAGGGGCCGGATCCGCAGGGATCCGGCCCCTTTCGTATTAGCCGGTTACGGCAAGACGATGCCGATCGAACCGAGCAGCGGCAGGTTTACGTCGACCGAGAGGAGCGGCGTCGGGGAGCTCTCGGTCGACGTCGGCGGAGTGGGTGTCGGCGTCGGGGCGGGCGCCGGCGTGGTCGGCTGAGTCGGGGTCGGCGACGTCGTGGGCGCCGATGAGTCCGGCTGAGCCGGCGGCTGCGTCGCGGGCTGGGCGCTGGGCGAGTTCGGCGGCGGTAGCCGCAGGCTCGACGGCGGGCCGGCCACTGCCACGCTGGCCGGCGCCGGCACGCCGGGCACCGTCGGTATCGAAGAGACCGACCCCGTCGGCGAGCCGCTCCGACCGGTCGGCGAGCCGTTCCGACCGGTGGGCGAGCCACTCGGCCCGGGCGCGGCCGGCCCGGGCGACCCGCCCGGAGTGCTCGGCCCGACCGGCTGACCCGGCGCCGCCGGCGCGCCGGTCAGCTGGCCGCCGAGCGCGGCCGGCGTGCTGGCCAGCGGGCCGTTGACGCCGTGGGCCGCTGCAGGCGGGGCGACGCCGCCGCTGTGGTCCGCCCCTGACGCGGTGCTGGTCAGGGCGATGGCTGCGACCGCCGCGGCCGATCCGGTGGCCACAGCGACCCCGACCGCGATGCCGCGCCGGTGCTTCGACGATCCCGACCGGATCGGTTCGGGCTGCTGCGGTGCCGGCCCGACGAGTGCGACCTCGACGGGTCGGGCCGGCCAGGTCGCCCGCCGGGTGCCGGCCACCCGGCGGGGTGGGCGGGCTGAGGCCGGCCGCCGGTGCCCGAGCGCATCGGCGACGGCACTGTGCCGGACCAGGCGATTTCGCGGTCCTGTGACGAGAAGGTTCGATGTCCTGCGCATGAAGGCGCCCCCCCGACGACGGCATCGCACGCTTGGCGCCGGACTATACGCCCGCGTCGCACCCTACCGGGCACTACTCACGAGTTATTACAGCCAGTAGGTGTCATGGCGCAGGTAGAACTCCTGGCGCTCCTCGTCGGTCATCGTCAGGCCCTGGCCGAACTTCTCCAGTGTCTCGAAGTAGTCCTCGCGCGGGGCGCCCGGCGCGAACAGCAGCAGCATCGACGCGACCTCGCCGGAGTGGTTCTTGAACGCGTGAATACCGCCTTCGGGGACGAACAGGAAGTCGCCCGGCGTGCCGTCGATCCAGCGATTGCCGTCGTAGAGGCTGACGACCCCGGACAGCACATAGAACGACTCCGAGATCGCCTTGTGGAAGTGCGGGTCGGGCCCACCCGGACCCGGCCCCATCGTCCACCGATACAGCCCGAACTCGCCCTGGGTGGAGGCGCCGGTGGCCAGGTAGTGAACGGTGGTGCCCGAGCGGGTGTAGGTCAGCTCGGGCTCGTCACCGGCTGGCCGGAACGTGCCGCTGATCTCGCCGCTGTCGGCCAGGTACTTCGGATCCGGGTAGGACACGTTCAGGCTCCACTGCCGTAGGGACGGGTGATTATTTCGAGGACATGACCGTCGGGATCGTCCCAGTACACACCGCGTCCGCCATCGTTCGTATTGATTTGTCCGGGCTGGTGATGGTGCGGGTCGGCCCAGTACGGCAGCCCGCGTTCCTGGATGCGCCCGAAGATCGCGTCGAAGTCGGACTCGCCGACCAGGAACGCGTAGTGCTGCGGCTTCGGGTCGGGGATCTGCAGGAAGTCGAGCGATACCTCGTTGTCGACCTCGACGACCAGAAACGGACCGTACGGTACGGGCGCGCCGAGTCCGAGGATCTCGGCCAGGAAGGTCGCGGAGGCCTGCTTGTCGCGCGTGTGGACGATGGTGTGATTCAGCTGGACGCTCATGAGATCAGTCTCCTGCGTTGGCGGGCGGACGGAATGCCCCGATCGGGCTGAGCTGGATGCCGGCGAAGCGCCAGCCGTCGGCCGTCCGGACGGCGATGTGCGTGATCCGGAACTGCCCGTCTGACGGCTGCCCGCGATAGCTCGCCTGCTGGGTCTGCCGTCCGATCGCGACGGCTGCGTCGCCGTAGCTGCGCACCGTGACGTCGTCCCAGTGCAGCGACGTCGTGACGAGGTCGCCGGTGCGGTACCGGGCCAGCCACTGCGCGCGGTCGAGGACGAAGCCGAGCGGGCCGACCATGGTGAAGTCGTCGACGATCATCGTGGCCAGAGCGTCGCTGTCGCCGCGCTGTTCGGCGTCGGCCCAACGGGCGCCCAGCTCGCGGATCTCGGTTGCCGTGTCGGACATGGTGATTCTCCTTGTCTCTCGGATGGTTACTTGCCGGGCCCGCGCAGCGGGCGCTCGGGCAGGAACAGCACGACCAGGAAGCCCACGGCCGCGATGGGCGCGGCGACCAGGAACACGGTGTGCAAGGCGTCGGCCACCGACGCGGCGATGCCGTGCTGCACGGCGACGGGCAACGCCTGGATGTGTTCGGGGCTGGTCTGGATGCCGTGCGCGTCGACGCCGGCCGGCGCCTGCCCGCCGAGGTGCCGGGGCAGCCAGTGCCGCAGCCCGGCGGCGAACACCGCGCCGTAGACGGCCACGCCGAGCGATCCGCCGACGGCCCGGAACAGGTTCACCGACGCGGTGGCGGTGCCGAGCTCGCGACGGTCGACAGCGTTCTGGATCGCCACGATCAGCACCTGGGTGACCAGCCCGAAGCCCAACCCGAACACGGCCAGGTAGGCGATGGCGTGCGCCCGCGAGCCGTCCACTGTGGACAGCAGGGCCAGGCCTAGACACATGATCGCGAAGCCGATGACGGGGAAGATCTTGTACCGGCCGGTGCGGGCCATGATCCGTCCGGACGCGACGGTGCTGAGCGTGCTGGTCAGCAGCATCGGGATGATCAGCAGACCGGACGTGGTCGCCGTCGCGCCGGTGACGAGCTGGAAGAAGAGCGGCAGGAACACGATCGCCGCGAACAGCGACAGCGTGGCCAGGAACGCGCCGACCCCGACCACGGCGAACGAGCGGTCGCGCAATAGGTGCAGCGGCAGCATCGGGTCGGCGGCCCGCCGCTCCTGCCGAACGAACGCAGCGAGCAGCACGCCGGCCAGGGCGATCAGGCCGAGCAGTTGGGGCGAGTTCCAGGCGTAGCGGTCGCCGCCCCAGACGGTGACGAGCATCGTGCTGGTCACCGCGGCGGCCAGCAACCCGGCGCCGACGAAGTCGATGCGGGTGGCGCCGCGGGCGGCCACGACGGGCTGGCGCCGCAGCAGGACCAGCGCGGCCAGGCCGATCGGCACGTTGACGTAGAAGACCCAGCGCCAGGACACGTGATCGACGAACACCCCGCCGAGCAGCGGACCGGCCACACTGGCCAGCACGAACACCGACTGGATGTAGCCCTGGTAGCGACCGCGCTCGCGGGGGCTGACGATGTCGCCGACCGTGGCCATGGCCAGCGTCATCACGCCGCCGGCGCCGATGCCCTGCACGGCCCGGAAAGCGATCAGCTCGCCGATGTTGGCCGCCAGACCGGACAGCGCCGAGCCGACCAGGAACGTGCCGATGGCCGCGCGCAGCAGGCCGCGTCGGCCGAACTGGTCGCTCAGCTTGCCCCACACCGGCGTGGTGGCCGCTGCGGCCAGGACGTAGACCGTGACGACCCAGGAGAGCTCGGTCAGCTGGCCGAGATCGCCGGCGATGGTGGGCAGCGCGGTGGCGGTGATCGTCTGGTCGAGCGCCGAGATGAACATCGCCAGCAGGAGGCCGCCGAAGACGGCGACGGTGTCGCGACGGTCGGTCTCGGGGTGGGCCGTCGTAGCGGTCATGGCGTCCTCCTCGGGTTGATCTGGAGACGTTTCCTCCGGTTGCTCGAGCCCACGCTAACATCATCCGGAGGAAAAGTCTCCACATCATCTGGAGAAAATCTCTCCGGATGGGTGTTACGGTGATCGGCGTGACCCAAGTCGAGAGCGCGACCCGGCCGTTGCGCGCCGACGCTCAGCTCAACCGGGACCGGATCCTGGCCGCAGCCCGCGACGTGTTCGTCGAGCGGGGCGCCGGCGTGCCGCTGGACGAGATCGCCCGCCGGGCCGGCACCGGAATCGCGACCCTGTACCGCCGGTTCCCCGACCGCGAGGCCTTGATGCGAGCGGTCGTGCTCGACGCGCTGCGGCGCACCGGTGACGAGGCCCGCCGGGCGGCCGAGGAGGAGGACGATCCGTTCGAGGCCCTGGTGCGGTACATGCACCGAACCCTGGAGATCCGCATCGGGGCGGTGATCCCGGTACTGCTCGAGGAGATCTCGATCGAGGACGACGAGATGCTCCAGGCGCGCACCTCCGGCAGTGACGCCCTGCAAGGAATCATCGACCGCGCCCACAAGGCCCGGACGCTGCGCCGCGACATCACGTTCGCCGATATCGGGCTGCTGATCGTGCGGATGTCACGGCCGCTGCCCGGGACGTTCACCCGCGACGTCAACGACGCGCTGGGCCACCGCCACCTCGACCTGGCCATCGCCGGGCTGCGCGCCGACGGCACCGGTCCGGAGAAGCTCGGCGGCCCGGCGCTGACCTTGCGCGACCTGCAGAAGATGTCACCCAGCTCACGCGGAAAGACTCCGCGAAAGGCGTCACGGAAGAAGTAGCCGCTCCGTCTACGGGATCGACAACCGTGGAAGGAGCAAGACAATGCGAGTCTTCGTCGCGGGCGGCACCGGAGCGCTGGGGCAGTACCTGCTGCCGCAACTCGTTGCCGCCGGACACCAGGTCACCGCCATGACACGGTCGGCCGACAAGCTGAACGCGCTACAGGCGGCCGGCGCCGAGCCGGTCGTCGCGGACGCCTTCGACCGTGAGGCGGTCGTTGCCGCCGTACGCGGGGCCGAGCCCGAGGTCGTCATCCACCAGCTCACGAGCCTGGCCAGGATGAAGAACGTCCGGCAGTTCGACAAGGAGTTCGCAGTCACCAACCGGCTGCGCACCGAGGGACTCGACAACCTGCTGGCCGGCGCCGAGCAGGCCGGGTCCCGTCGCTTCATCGCACAGAGCTTCGGCAACTGGAACTACGAACGCACCGGCAGCCGGATCAAGACGGAGGAGGACCGTCTCGACCCGAATCCGCCGGCCAACCAGCGTCGGTCGCTGACCGCCATCGCCTACCTGGAGAAGCAGGTCGCCGAGGCGAACCTGGAAGGCGTCGTGCTGCGCTACGGGGGCTTCTACGGCCCGGGCAGCAACATGACGCCCGACGGCGACATCGCCCAGCTGGTGCGCAAGCGGCGGTTCCCGATCGTGGGCGACGGCAGCGGCGTCTGGTCGTTCAGCCACCTCGAGGACGCCGCCGCCGCTACTACGGCCGCCGTCGAGCGGGGCGCTCCGGGCGTCTACAACGTCAGCGACGACGAGCCGGTCGAGGTCGGCACCTGGCTGCCCGAGTTCGCGCGCGCGATCGATGCGCCGGCCCCCCGGCACGTTCCGACCTGGCTCGGCCGAGCGTTGGCGGGCGAGGTCGTCGTGTCGATGATGACGCAGATCCGCGGGGCCTCGAACGCCAAGGCCAAGGCAGCCCTCGACTGGAAACCCCGCTACGCCACGTACCGCGAGGGCTTCGCCAACTCGCTCGGATGACCTCGTCCGGCGCTAGGTTGTTCGCGTGGACGGCCTGGCGGAGCTGTATCGGGAGCTGCGGCCGTACGCGTTCGCCATCGCTTACCGGATGCTCGGCAGCGTGAGCGAGGCCGAGGACGTCGTGCAGGACGCGTTCGTGCGGCTCAGCCGGGCCGAACCGGGCGAGATCGAGTCGCCCAAGGCCTACCTCGCGACCGTGACCACCCGGCTGGCGATCGACGCGCTGCGATCGGCCCGCGTCCGCCGGGAGAGCTACTACGGGCCATGGCTGCCCGAGCCGCTGCTGACCGATCCGGCGGCCGGGCCGGCCGCGGCGGCCGAGACGGCCGACTCGCTGTCGATC
>DATBER010000054.1:0-45309 GCA_036558905.1 Jatrophihabitantaceae bacterium
CGTCAGCGGGTCGGGATGTTCATCGAGTCGGTGAACATTTCCTGGTCGTTGGCGCGTAGCCCGTTCGGTTCGGTTGCCGTGCACAGCTGCGGCGGGTTGCCCGGGCCGGTGGCGGTGTTCGGGCAGACGAACAGGTCCACCGCTCGGGTGTCGCTCCACACCGGGTGCGCCTTCTCGTTGGTCACGGTCAGGCCGGTGTAGTCGCCCCAGAACTGGCCGCCCTGCACCCCGCCGAACTGGGTCGGCGGCGGCATGGAGCCGGAAGTGACGCGGTCGGTGCCGAACCGGGCGACGTCGCGGCTGCCGGACAGGCTGAAGTCCGAGTTGCCGGTCGTCTCGTCCGAGCCGTACTGCCGGTCGTAGTAGTCGACCGCGAGGGTTCCCTTCGAGCTGAAGGCGGCCCACTGGAACCACTGATCGGTGGTGGCCTGCCCGCGGTCCTGGTTCACCGTGGTTTCGGCGCGCGGGTCCGTCGTCGTTCCGGTGAAGGATGTGCCGCCGTCGTTCGAGACGCTGGCCAGGATGTCGTTGTTGCAGGCCCCCGGCGTCTTGACGCCGGTGTACAGGTTCAGGCCGTCGGCGGCGAACCCGGCCGGGACACAGCCGTTGGACTCGTTGGAGTGCCGGTTGATGTACGAGCCGACGGTCACCACGACCTGGTGGGGATTGGTCGGGTTGACCGCGCCGGAGGCGTAGTTCGTTGCCCGGAACACCGACTTGGTCGAACTGCCCTTCTCCGGCACGCACGCCCGGAACGGGTCGGCCCCGGCACCCTGGTAGGTGTCGCAGTCGGGCAGGTCGTAGTAGTCGCTGGCCTTGACCGGCGTGCTGAACGTGGCCCCGCCGTCGGTCGACTTGGCCAGCAGGATCTGGTTGTGGTTGTCGTTGCCGCTCACCGCGTTGTTGAAGTTCGAGTAGGCGACGTAAAGGGCGCCGTCCGGTCCGGTGAACGGGTCGGAGAACTGGTTCTCGTTGCAGTTGCCCTGCGGGGTCGGCACGCCGAACGTCACCGGGCAGAGTCCGTTGTCCTTGCTGACCAGCACCCGCGGGCTGAAGGTCTGCCCGTAGTCACTGGAGTGCACCTCGTAGATATAGGCGGTGCCGTCGGCGGCGAACTCCGTCCAGGTCACGTAGACGCGGTCGCGGAACGGGCTGCTCACGGAGCTGTCGACGGCCATGAGCGCCTTGTCCTCCAGGACGCCGGAGGTACCGGCCGGGTCGAAGAACGACGTCGTGTACCGGCCCGGGAAGTTCCACGAGGCGCCGTTGTTCGCGGTCGACCGGAACACGACGAACGAGCTGGACTCGTCCGGGTCGTCGGAGGCCACGGTGCCGCGGTTGAACAGCTGGCAGGAGAAGTAGGCGTTGCCGCGGGTGTCCCAGGCGATGGACGTGTCACCGCCGGCCTGCCAGTACTGGCGTGGGTTGGCTCCGGGTCCGCGAGTGAAGATGTTCGGGACCGTCGAGTTGTTCCACGTCTTCCCGCGGTCGAGGGAGTACGCCGCGCCGCAGGTCCCGTCCCCGCGCACGTAGTCGTTGTCCGAGGCCACGATGTGGTTGCTGTTGAACGGGTCCTGCGAGATGAAGGTCTCGTTGTTGGCCTGGCCCCGTCCTTGCAGGTCCGGGTCGGAGATGTTGAGGCAGTTCTGGTTGACCTTCACGTTGCTGCCCAGGCGCTGGCTGCACGCTCCGGCGCCCGTGGGCGCGTAGTTGGCCGGCAAGCCGTTCGAGCCGGCCGCCGGCCCGATGCTCTCGGGCGGGGTGTTCGGCGCACCGTCGGCGCCCGGGCCTTCGTCCTCGTCGCCGCCACCGGGGATGACGTTCGGGGTGACCCCGGTGCCGCCCATCGCGGCGAGCAACTCGCCGGAGATCAAGCGACGCTGGATCTGGTTGAGGTGCTTGACGTTGAACGGTGCCGCCCCAGCGGTCGAAGTGCCCAGGGTCGGTACGAGACCGGCCGCGAGCACCCCCGCAGACAGTAAAGCGACGAGCACACTACGTCGGTTGCGCATACTGCTACCCCCGATCGGGTGAGATGCTGACCGGATTCGTCTCCCGGAACCCGGCGAGACCTGTAATGGCGCATGCACGCTACGTCCACCAAGCTCGCGGGACAAGAGGTAGCTTCGGCTACCAGGTGTGTCAATGACACCAGCCCGGTCCGCTCGACTTGTCGATGAAACCAACCGATCCGTCCGGCTGTTGACCGGTAGGTCTCGCATCGCTGGTTCGGGCTGTGAGTGCGATAGGCGCAGTGCGACTGTGTCGATCCGATTTCGACCCGAGCGCGACATGCGCGACGTGGCCACCCGTCGCAGATCCGGAGGGACGCTGCACCCAATGTGGAGGGAGCCCACCGCCTCGAGCACGAGCGCGGCCGCGGTCTCGGAGCCGCCGGTGCAGCACGCCCCGCCGCCGGTCGTGAAGGGAACGAAGGCCGACGACCCGACCTACGTCCCGCCCGTATCGCTGCTCCATCGCGGCGCAGGGCCGCGCATCTGGTCGGTCAGGTTTTGCGGCGAGCGGCTTCCGCCGCGCCGCCGGCCGGGTGAGACTGGGGCATGGAGTACACCCATGTCCTCGTCGAGCGCAGCGGCGACTTCGCCAGCGTCACCATGAACAACCCGGCAAAGCGGAACGCCCTGTCCCGCGAGCACATGCGCGAGCTGATCGCGGCGTTTACCGAGGTCGGCGACAGCGACGCGCTGGGCGTCGTGCTCGCGGCGAACGGCCCGGTGTTCTCCGCCGGACACGACTTCGCCGACGTCGTCGACCACGAGCACGCCGATGTGCGCGGGCTGCTGGGGACGTGCACCCGGCTGATGCAGCTGATGCAGGAGATCCCGCAGCCCGTCGTCGCGCGCGTGCACGCGCTGGCCACGGCAGCCGGCTGCCAGCTCGTCGCGAGCGCCGACCTCGCGGTCGCGTCCGAGTCGGCCGGCTTCTGCCTGCCGGGCGGCAAGGGCGGCTGGTTCTGCCACACGCCGGTGGTCGCGGTCGCCCGCAACGTCGGCCGCAAACGGGCGATGGAGATGGTGATGTCCGGCGACGTCGTCGACGCGCACACCGCCGCGGACTGGGGCCTGGTCAACCGGGTGGTGCCCGACGAGCAGCTGGACTCGGCCGTGCAGGACCTGCTCGAGCGGGTGACGCGGGGCAGCGCCGAGAGCAAGGGTCTCGGCAAGCGCGCGTTCTACGCGCAGATCGACCTCGACCAGCCGAAGGCATACGCCTACGCGATCGAGGTCATGGCCGCGGCCAGCCAGCTGCCCGACGCCGCCGAGGGCATGCACGCGTTCCTCGACAAGCGCAAGCCGGAGTGGCGCCGCGGCCGCTGACAGCGGTTCGGGCCTGACCCCCGACGCCGTAGCTGCTCTCCTTCGACGACCGCGCCCTGACCCGGCGATCGCGCCGGTAGTCCGTGCCGACCCGGGCGGCCCGTCGGCCGGGCGTCGGCAGTGGCTCGTCCAGGTGCAGCCGTCGGCGACGACGTCCGGGTCCAGAAATCGCGACCGGGACGTATGCGGGCGGTCCTTCAACATCCTGTCGGGCCGAGTGGCGTCTCGTGCCGATCACGCACTCGGTGCCGGTTCGACGTGGCGCGTGACAACCCAGCGGTGTGGCGCGATCGGCCGCGTTCGGGTGAATCCGTGATTCTCGAACGCGGCCATCGGCCCCGTGTGCAGGAACGACCCGGCGACCTTGCGGTTGTCCGTCTCCTCGGGGTAGCCCTCGACGGTGCCCCCGCCGTGGCGGGCGATCTCGCTCAACGCGCCGCCGAGCGCGGCGTCAGCCACCCCGCGGCCGCGCAGGCCCCTACCGGTGAAAAAGCAGGTGATGCGCCAGTCCGGCAGGCCCGTCAACTCCTTCTCGTAACGGCGCTTGCTCTTGATCTCCGGCAGTTCCGCGGGCGAGCCGAACTGGCACCAGCCCAAACAGTCGTCGCCGTCGATCACCAGCGCGGCGTGCGTGCGGCCCTCCCGAACACGCGTTTCCTTCTCCGCCCGATTCTGCGTCGGCGTGCGCCCGTTGCCGAGCTTGACGTGGAAGCCCATACACCAGCAGCCACCCCAGATACCGTTGTTCGCCTCGACCAGCCGGGCGAAGGCAGGCCAGGTGTCCGCGGCCAGCGGACGCACCGCATAGACCATGGCGACGAGGTTACGGCCCCCCTCCGACTTGGACGCGTTCTCGTTCCGCGATCGGTCAGACGGCCCAGAGGGCCTGGGTGGGGGACATGCGGGCAGCGCGGACGGCGGGCAGCAGGCCGGCGACGGCGCCGATGAGCAGGGCGGCCGTGAGCCCGCCGCTCCAGGCGAGGGCCGGGATGACGGTGGCCCAGTGTTTGGTGTGGGCGTAGACGGCTGTGGCGAGCGCACCGGCGCCCACCCCGACCACGCCGCCGAGAACCGCGAGCAGGATCGCTTCGGCGAGGAACTGGATGCGGATGTGCCCGCGGGTGGCGCCGAGGGCGCGGCGCAGTCCGATCTCGGATCGGCGTTCCAGGACCGAGATGATCATGATGTTGGCGACGCCGACCGCTCCGACGAGCAGGGAGACGGCGCCGAGCCCCAGGAACAGCCCGTTGAGCGCGCTCTTGGCCTGGGCGCGGGCGACGAGCGCGTCCGAGGGCTGACTGACGTTGACGTCGCCGGGCGATTCCGGGTCCGCCGTGGCGGCGAGCAGGGGCTGGACGGCGCTGACCTGGTCGGTGTCGGCTCGCACGTAGACGCTCGAGGGGTGGCCGTCGAACCCGAGATACGTCTCGGCGGCCGGGTAGCCGACGAGCACCGACGTGTCGATGGTCGGGGCGAGCACCGCGGGGTCGAGGATGCCGGCCGGGTAGAACCACTGGTCGCCGAGCCAGATGCGCTCGCCGGGCCAGATCCGGTCGATGCCGAGGCGCTGGGCGGCGACCGCGCCGAGCACGGCCACCGGTTCGGCTGCGGTGGCCGCGTTGAGATAGCTGCCGTGCGCGACGGTGGTCTTCAGGTCGGCCAGCAGCCCGAGGCTGGCAGCCTGGACGAGCAGGGAATTGGTGTTGATGGTCGGGACGAGCGGGCTGCGGTACGCGGCCACGCTGGGCACGATGCCGGTCGTTTCGATACTGCTGACGGAGTCGATCCGCCCGATCATGGCGGGCGCGGTAGTGGGGAGTTCGGCGGGCTGGCCGAAGATCGTCTGGCCGTTGGTGACGGTGAGCAGGTTGGTGCCGAGCCGGTCGATCTCGGCGAGCAGGCCGGCCTGCGACGACGAGGACAGGCCGAGCACGGCGACGATCGCGGCGACGCCGATGGCGATGCCCAGCGCCGACAGGCCGGCGCGCAACTTGCGGGTGCGGATGCCGAGGCTGGAGATCCGGGCGCTCCGGCATCCCGCACCGCGAACGGCGCGCGCTCGCCGCGGAGGCGCTCACCGCCGTGCAGCTCGGCGATCGACTCCGCGCTCGCCCCACCCAACTGTCCGGAGGGCAACGCCAGCGCGTCGCGATCGCCCGCGCCCTGATCGGCCGGCCCGCCATCGTCCTCGCCGACGAACCCCGGATCGCCACGACACTGCTGGCCCGCTTGCCGCGGCGCACCGTGCGGTTCCGGCTCACGCTCCTCTACGGCGGGTTGTTCGCCGGGGCCGGCGCCGCGGTACTGGCCCTCACCTACGTACTGGTGGCCCACACCACCGACGACCAGACCCTCGTCCGGGAGGTCAACGGAACGCTGCAGATCACCACCGGTCGCGCGCCGGCGGGCAGCATTCCCAGCGGGGTCAGCGGCCAGGTCCACCAACTCCAGCAGCAGGCCGCTCACCAACGGGCCGCCGACCTGCACCAACTGCTCACCCAGTCCGGCATCGCGCTCGGCGCCGCCACCCTGCTGGCGTTCGCGGTGGGGTGGTTGGTCGCCGGCCGGGTGCTTCGCCCGCTGCGGGCAATGACGACCACCACCCAGGACATCTCCCAGCACAACCTCCACGAGCGGCTCGCGCTCACCGGCCCGAACGACGAGATCAAAGACCTCGCCGACACGATCGACGGCCTCCTCGGTCGCCTCGAGAGCGCATTCGACGCGCAGCGGCGCTTCATCGCCAACGTCTCCCACGAGCTGCGCACCCCGCTGACCTGGGAACGGGCGTTGGCCGAGGTCTCGCTGGCCGACCCGCAGGCGAGCGCCGAGACACTGCGCAGCACAGTCGAAGAGCTGCTCGCCTCCGGCCGAGACCAGGAACGGCTCATCGAAGCGCTGCTCACCCTCGCCACCAGCGAACGCGGCCTCGACCGGCGCGACCCGATCGACCTGGCCGCGCTGACCGGCGACATCCTCCAGCAACGCCAGCTGCCCGACGACCTCGACGTCCACGCCGACCTGGCCGAGGCGCGGACGGCCGGCGACCCCGCGCTGCTCAAGCGACTGATCGCCAACCTCGTCGACAACGCTGCCCGATACAACCACCCCGGCGGCCGCATCGACATCTCCACCGCCACCAGCCACGGCGATGCCGTTCTCGCCGTCGCCAACACCGGCCCGGTCGTACCCCCCAACGAGATCCAGCGGCTCCTGAGCCCGTTCGAGCGGCTGGCCGGCGAACGCACGAGCCAACCCGAGGGGCACGGTCTCGGCCTGTCCATCGTCGCCGCCATCGCCACCGCGCACGACGCCGATCTCACCGTCCGACCCGGACCAGCCGGCGGACTGGACGTCACCGTGTCCCTGAACGCACTTCGCCCGGCGGTACGCGAGAAGTCGGCGGTAGCGGGGTCGGGTGACCGAATAACGGGTCGCCGGGCGTGACGACGGAGAACAACCGTGTCAGGGGCCGTGTCCGGGGCGTGTCAGGCGTGTGTCAGGCCCGCCGATGACCGTGGTCGCATGACAGATCTGGCGATCATGGCCTCCGGGCTACGGAAGGCCTACCAAGACAAGATCGTGCTCGACGGCATCGATCTGAATGTTCGTACCGGAACGGTCTTCGCCCTGCTCGGCCCGAACGGGGCCGGCAAGACGACGACGGTGAACATAATGACCACGTTGTTGGCGGCCGATAGCGGGACGGTCCGCGTTGCCGGGCACGACGTCGCGACCGAGGCCAAGGCGGTGCGTGCGGCGATCGGGGTCACCGGTCAGTTCGCAGCGGTGGACGAGCTGCTCACGGGGCAGGAGAACCTGCAGCTGATGGTGGACCTGGGCCGGGGCTTCTCCGGCAACGGCCGGCGGATCGTCACCGATCTGCTGGAACGGTTCGAGCTGGTGGAGTCGGCGCACAAGCTCGCGTCGACCTACTCCGGGGGTATGCGCAGGAAGCTGGACCTGGCGATGACGCTCGTCGGCAACCCGCGGATCATCTTCCTGGACGAGCCGACGACGGGACTGGACCCGCGCAGCCGCCGCACGATGTGGTCGATCATCCGCGACCTGGTGGCCGACGGGGTGACAATCTTCCTCACCACCCAGTACCTCGACGAAGCCGACCATCTCGCCGACCGCGTCGCGGTGCTCGACCAGGGCCGCCTGGTCGCCCAGGGCACTCCCGACGACCTCAAGCGCGAGGCGCCCGGGACACACGTGAGGCTCCGGTTCAGCACCGTCGCCGAACTCGACGCGGCCGCGCGGATCCTCACCGACTCCACGCGCGACGACGAGGCACTGGCTCTGCGGGTTCCCAGCGACGGCGGCACGAAATCGCTGCGGGACGTTCTGGCCCGGCTCGACGAGTACTCGATCAATGCCGAAGAGTTCTCCGTCCACACACCGGACCTCGATGATGTCTTCCTCGCCCTGACGGGCCACGCCACGGAGGTGATCGCGAAATGAGCGGCAAGTCCCAGTCGACGGTCATGTTGCGTCGCAACTTCAAACACATCGCTCGGAATCCGACCTCGGTGTTCAACGCGGTCCAGATGCCGGTCGTGCTGATGTTCATGTTCGTGTACATGCTCGGAGACGCTTTCGACGTCGGTGTCGACTACATCGACTACGCGACGCCGGGCCTGATGCTGTTGGCAATCTGCTACGGGCTGGGGGCCACTGCGACGTCGGTGAACTCCGATATGACGAAGGGCATCATCAACCGGTTCAAGGCCATGGACGTCTCCCGCGGCGCGGTGTTGACCGGTCATGTCGTCGCCACCGTGCTGACCAACCTGGTGGCCATCGCGGCCCTCATCGGCGTGGCCTTCGGGCTCGGATTCAGCCCGTCGGCGAGCTTGCTCGACTGGCTCGGCGTGGTCGGCATCGTCCTGCTGCTCGGGTTCGCGGCCGCCTGGCTCACAGTCGCCCTGGGACTAGTGGCGAAGTCACCGGAGACGGCGGGTCTGGCCACCCTGCCGCTGGTCATGCTGCCGTTCTTCAGCAGCGCGATCGTACCGGCGGACAAGATGGGCGCGGGCGTCCGGCAGTTCGCGGAGTACCAGCCCTTCACCCCGATCAGGGAAAGCCTGCGCGGGTTCCTGAACGGCGCACCGTCCACCGGCTACACGCTCGCTGCCATCGCCTGGTGCGTCGGGATCGCGCTCGTCGGTTACCTGTGGGCCCGGGCCAGGTTCAGCCGGCGAGCGTGACCGCGACCAGCTCGCGCCAGCTCGCCTGCGCCCCCTCCTGCGTCGCCTCGGTGAACCGCGTGTCACCGAGGCGACGCCGCGCGGTCTGCTCGATCCGGGCCACTTCCGGGTGGGAACGATCCGACAGGCCGCGGACGCTGGCGCTCGCGGCGAGCAGCCGCGCGGCCTGCTCGTACTGTTCTTGACGCAGCGCCAGCTCCGCGATCCCGACGAGCACCTGGGCGATCGCGAGCGGATGCCCCGCCTCGGACGCCGCCTGGACGGCCGCGACGCGGTGTTCACGGGCCTCGTCGAGATTCTCGGCCAGGTACCCGAGCAGATCTTGCGTCGTCGCCCGGACGCTTGCTCGCTCGGCGGCGTTGCCCAGCATGGCCGTCGCGACGCCGAGTTGCCGGCGGGCCTGCTCGCGGTCGCCGCCCCAATGCGCGAGCGCTGCCTTCGACAGGGCCAGCTCGGTAAGCGCCTCCGGCCAGGCGACCCTCTCCGCGTACCGCTGCGCCTCGGCCATCGCAGCCGCGCTCGACTCCTCGTCTCCGGCCAGCCAGTACAACTGGGCCTGCCGCGACCGCATCCGCACGACATCCTCGACGGCACCGACCTCGGTGACGACCGCGACCGCTTGTTCGTAGTAGTCGCACGCACCCGCGAACTCGCCGCGCACGGCTATTCGATCGGCCAGCTCGCTCAGGGCCAACGAGATTCCCCACCGTTCGCCGAGCGTGCGAAATTCGGTGAGCGCCGTCTCGAGATACGCGTCCGCATCCCGCCCTTCCCAGCCGAGCTGAACCCGCATCTTGCCGAGCTGCAGCCGGGCCAGGCCGCGTACCCACGGGTCCTCGTCGGTGAGCAGCGGTTCCCACGCCGGCACGATCGCGTCCGGCTCGTGCAACATGCGTTCCAGTGCGGCGACGAGCGCCACCGCCGGGTGACGACTCCCCACGCGCTGCCTGATCTCGTACACCTTGTGGATCCACTCCGCCGCCTGGCGCTGGTCACTCTCCCGTCCGGAGGTCATGAACCCCGTGACGAACGCGTAGACCATGGCGCGGATCTCGTCGGCCACCTCGCCCGGCAGGGCAACGGCGGCCATGAGCAGCTCGTTGCCCTCCGCCTTGTGCCCGCCGAGCCACCAGTACCAGCCGGCGGCCGCGGCGAGCCGCATCGCCCCGTCGGCCTCGCCGGCGGCGAGCGCACCACGCATCGCAGCACCGATGTTGTCGTGCTCGACCTCGAGCACCGCAAGCCACTCCAGTTGCTCGGCCCGGCGAAGATGTGGGTCCGCGGTGTCGGCGAGCCCGGTGAAGTACGCGAGATGCGCCCGGCGCGTGCGGTCCGATTCGCCCGCCTCGGCGAGCCGGTAGGCGGCGTACTCCTTGATCGTGCCGAGCATCCGGTAGCGCGGCGCCCCGTCGCCCTCGGTGAGCAGCAGCGACTTCTCGGCCAGCGCGGTGACCACCTCGAGCACCTGACCCGTCTCGACCGCATCGCCCGCGCAGACCTGCTCGGCCGCTTCCAGGCTGGCCCCACCGGAGAACACGGAGAGCCGGCGCAGGACCGCCCGTTCGGCGTCGGTGAGCAGTTCCCAGCTCCAGTCGACCACCGCGCGCAGCGTCCGGTGGCGCGGCAGCGCGGTCCGGCTGCCGCCGGTCAGTAGCCGGAACCGGTCGTCGAGCCGATCGGCCAACTGATCGAGGGACATGGTGCGCAGCCTGGCCGCGGCGAGTTCGATCGCCAGTGGCATCCCGTCCAGTGCTCGACAGACGCGCGCCATGGTCGACATTGTGTGCGCGTCGGTCGCGAGGTCCTTGCGCACCGCGCCGGCCCGGTCCCGCAGCAGCCGGACGGCCGGAGCGGACTCGATCTGGCCGGGGTCGGCGTCGTCCGCGGGCAGGACCAACGGCGCGACCCGCCATAGCGCCTCACCGGTGATGCGGAGCGGTTCCCTGCTTGTCGCGAGGATCCGCAGCAGCCGGCACTCTCCGAGTACTCGATGCGCGAATGCCGCCGCCGACTCGATCACGTGCTCGCAGTTGTCCAGGATCAGCAGCGCCTCCCGCTCGCGGACCGCGGCGATGACCCGGTCGGTCGGCTGCGCGTCCGGCGCCTCGCCGAGCAGCGCATCGCGCAGGCCGAGCGCGGCGAGCGTCGCATGCGCCACCTCACCGTCGGCGCCGATGGCCGCGAGTTCGACCAGCCAGGCCCCGTCCGGCAGGACGCCGAGCAACGTGCGCGCAGTTTCCGTGGCCAGCCTGGTTTTCCCCGAGCCGCCCGGGCCGATCAGGGTGGTGAGCCGATGTTCGGTGATGATTTCGCGGACTGCGGTGACATCAGCGTCTTTGCCGACGAAGCTCGTCAGCTCGGCCCGCAAGTTGGTCTTCCGGTTCTCCTCCCGACGGCCCAGCTCGCCCCGCAGCAGCGCGACATGCAAGGTCGACAGCTCCGGTGAGGGGTCG
The DNA here is from genome assembly GCA_036558905.1 of Jatrophihabitantaceae bacterium. Taxonomy (GTDB): domain Bacteria; phylum Actinomycetota; class Actinomycetes; order Mycobacteriales; family Jatrophihabitantaceae; genus DASXRA01. Next base: position 11,005 of record DATBER010000054.1, read on the forward strand.
ACGCCCAACGCGTCGGCCAAGGTTTCCCTCGTGCGCTCGTAGACGAGCAGCGCCTCGGCATCGCGACCGGTCGCGACGAGGGCACGCATCAGCGCGGCGACGAGCCGTTCTCGCACCGGGTGCGCGGCTACCAAGTCGGTCAGTTCCGTTACCAGCTCGGCGCCGTGGCCGAGTCTGACCTCCGCGTCGAACCGGTCCTCCATGGCGGTCAGGCGTAGCCCTTCGAGCCGCGTGACTGCCGCGTCGAACGCCGCACTCTCCGGCAACCCGATGCCCTGCAGGGCCGCACCGCGCCACAATCCGAGGGCCTCGCGCAGCCGCCGTAGATCCGCGGCATTGTTGACCGGGCCGATGAGGTGTTCGAACCGCACCGCGTCGACGGTGTCGGGTTCCACCGTCAGCCGGTAGCCGTCCGGCCGCGCCTCGATCAACCCGGCCGGCAGCGCCTTTCGCAGCCGGGACACCAGGCGCTGTAGGGCATTCACGGCGTCGGAGGGCGGGTTCTCACCCCAGATCCAGTCGATGAGCGTCGCCTTCGGGACGGCGTGACCTGGTTCGAGGGCCAGGGCGGCCAACAGCCCGCGCAGCCGGGCGCCCGGCACGTCGGCCAGGACGCCGTCGTCCGTGCGAACCTCGAACGGTCCGAGTAACCCGATCTGCACCTGGCTGATTTTGCCAGGGCGCTTGACCGGCCTCGCCCACGCGACCAGTTGCCCGGGGTCGAGGAGACCCACGCCGACGGGGCCGCGTGGGACACAGCAGACCCGGCCCGGTCACTGCGGCCGCATGTCGATCCGTGCTCAGCCCACGCCCAACGCGAAGACGTGCATGCCGACGACGCGCCCGCTCGACGGGTTCACGCCGCCCGCGGGCAGCGTGATGGCGACTACCTGTTTGCCGGCGGTGATGTCCACCGAGGTGGCGAAGACGTACGCGGTTTGGTCGCGTCGGCCGGCGACTCCTCCGTTGCTGGCGGCGTTGGAGTCGTTGATGTAGGGCATCTCGGCGAGGATGTCGTTGGCGGTGATCGGCGGGTTGAGGAAGTTGTCGAGGGTCACCGTGTAGGCGCTGGTCGTGCCGTCGGCGTAGTACACCGTGCCCAGACCACCTGCGCCCCCTGTGCTGCCCGTGCCGACGATGGCCAGCCGCCGGCCCGACCCCGGGACGAGCAGCGTCTGCGCCTGGGCGACGACGTTGTCCAGCATCCCTGGTGGCATGTCCGGCCAGGTGAGCGAAATGCCGTCGTAGCCGAACACCGTGGCCGGCGCGAGACCGGCATCGGCGAGCGCTTGGAGGGAGTAGCTGTCGCCGAGGCCGTCGAAGTCGGCCGCGAAGACATCGGAGTCGTCGCTGATGCCGGCGTTGTTGAACGCCGCAGCAAGTGACGGATAGGGCACGGCGAACGTCGCGGTGGTGGCGGAGACGCCGCGTTCGCCGTGCGCCGGGTAGGTGGCCGTGATCGTGACCTCGTAGTCGGCTGGCTCGGCGTCGGCGGGTGGGGTGACCTGCCATGCCGCGACGACCTGGTGGCCGCTCTTGACACCGCTGAACGAGGTGCCGGTGGTGGCTCGTGTGCTCCAGCCAGCCGGCAACTGCAGACTCAGGGTGAGCGAGTTGAGCTCGGGCAGGCCGTTGTTGGTGAACGTGACGTCGAGCGTGGTGGGGGCGCCCGGCGTCGCGAGCAGGCGCGACGCGGAGGCCCGCAGAGTGCCGTACGGAGCGGGTGTGCCGCCGGGCGTCGGCGGGCTGATCCGGGCCGTCACGGCGGCGCTGCCGAGCGTCGGATGGCGCGCCGTGAGCGTGACGGTGCCTGGCGTGTCGCGGATGGTGCGCACCCACACCGCACCGGCACTGCCGGCATCGGCGAACGCGAACGGGTTGTCGCCGATCAACACGGCTGGACCGTTGATGGACAGCGTCACCTCGCCTGGCACATACGGGCGCGGCCGGCCGTAGCGGTCGACGGCGCGGAACGCGATGCGGGTGGCGTCCGAGCCGTCGCCGATCAGTTCGGTGTCGTCGATGGTGACGAGCAGCCGGTCGCCGGCGGCGTCGGCGGAGAAAGAGTGGGAGGCGACCTTGGTGGCGCCGAGGTAGCCGTCGATGCGCAGCTCCGGCAGCGACCTGCCGTCCACCCCGCTGAAGTCGATGAACGAGGGCGGGTAGGTCAGGTGGCCGTAGTTCGTGGTGTCCGGGGTGGCGGTCGCGAAGTGTGCGCCTGCGACGTACACCTCGAGCCGGTCCAGGTTGGCGCAGATCATCGCCGGGCCGAGCTGGTTGATCGGCGACGTCGGCCCGAAGTCCCAGTAGAACGCCGGCGCGATCACCGGCCGTACCCCTGGGTCGACCTGCGCCTGGTAGATCGCCGCGCCCGGCTTGATGATCCGGAACACGTCGACGATGCCGGTGAACTTGATCTCCTGGAAGACATTCGGGCCGCTGTGGGACGGGTAGTCGTAGCCGGACCAGGCGAGCAGGCCGCAGTAGCGGTCGTCCGAGGCCGCGATGCTGTGCACGCGCGCGTGTGCGGTGCCCTGGCCCTGCTGCACCCACTGCGCGTCGATGCGACGGTAGTACGTGGCCGGGCCGGAGAGCGTCCCCACCGCTTCGCACACGAGGTACGGCTTGCCGGCTGCATCGGCCGGCGCCTTCAGGCTGGGCTCCTGGCGGCCGAGGGGACCGATCTGGTGGCTGTAGTCGTGGCTGCTGAAGACGTCGAACACGTAGCCGGCGGTGTCGCCGGCCGTGTTGTCGCCCCCGGTTGGCCTGGAGTCGTCGAGGGAGTGCGCGAGTTCGTGGTAGGCGGTGTAGTCCGCGAGGTGTGACCCGGCCTCGTTCGGCATGGCGCCCCACACGATGATCGACGGATGGTTGCGGTCGCGGACGATCATGTCGTGGATGTCCTGGTAGCCCGCCGCCGCCCACGCGGCGTCGCCGAAGTACCCCCAGCCCGGCATCTCTTCCCAGACGAGTAGGCCCAGTTCGTCGCAGGCGTCCAAGAACGCTTCTGACTGCGGGTAGTGGGAGCAGCGCACCATGTTGCAGTTCAGATCGGAGCGCAGGATCTCGGCATCCTTGCGCTGCACCCGGGCCGGCATGGCGCAGCCGACGAAGGGAAAGTGCTGGTGCCGGTTGACACCGAACAGCTGCACCCGCCGCCCGTTGAGGTAGAACCCGTTCAGTTGGAAGCTGGCCTCGCGGAAACCGATGCGGGTGCGGTAGTCGTGGATCGCCGTGTGGGCGACCGAGAGCGTCGCGATCACGTCGTAGAGATGCGGATCATCGACATCCCACAGCGTGATATCGCTCAGGTCCGTCAAGGTGGCGGTGCCGGTCAATTGGCCGGTCGCGGTGATGCTGACCGGGACAGTGACCGACGCAAGCGTCCTCGCGCCGTCGCGCAGGTCGATCGTCACGGTCAGTTCGCCCTGCGGGACGACTGCGGCGTCCAGGGTGAACTCGACCTCGACCTGACGGCGCATGGCGTCCAAGACGTTGATCGGCTTGGCGAAGACGTCAGCGATGAACACCTGTGGCACGACACGTAGCTCGACGTCGCGGTAGATGCCGCCGGGTTGCCAGAAGTCGACGCTGCGGGCGAGTTGGGGGGCCGGCCGGTCCGGTGGCACGTCGAAGTTGAACCCGGAGTCCAGCACGACGGCGAGCACGTTGCCCGTGGGCCGGAGCAGACCGGTGAGCTCGGCCGTGAACGGCAGGTAGCCGCCGACGTGCCGGGGTAGATCGTGGCCGTTCAGCGTGAGGGCGGTGCCGGTCAGCGCCGCGTGGAACTCGACGAACACGCGCATGCCGTCGGAGCCGGGTGGGGCGTCGAAGTGCCTGCGGTACAACCAGGTCCGCTCCCAGGACGCCGGATCCCACTCACGCCACGACAGCGGTGTGACCGTGTGCGGAAGCGTCACGGTAGCCAGTCCGCTGTCGTCGAAGTCAGCAGCAGTGCCTCCGGTCACCGAGGGACCGAACAGCCAGTCGGTACCGAAGGCGATCGGCACTGCGGCCGGGCCGGAAGCCGGAACTGCCGCGCGAGCAGGGCGCGCGTCGATCAGCTGCCACGCCACCACGGTGCCGAGCCCGGCCGCGCCGGCCTGCAGGAACCGCCGACGAGAGAGCTCCCGGTTGTGGAATCGGTGCGTCATGGGCGTCTCCCGCGCGAAGCGTCGCGCCCCGATGCCGCCTGGCCCTCCGGTCGGCCTGACGGCTTGCACGACGAGTGGTAAGACCTCCGGCCAAATCCTCTAGGAGGCGGTCTGGCTGTGTCAAGCCACGGCGCCTCGAAGTGAGCGGCGCCGTTGACTCGGACGCTGACTTTGCTAGGGAGGCGGCGGGTGTGGTCAACGGACGTCGGAAGATTGGAAGCCCCTGCAGTTTGGCGCTGATTCGGCGCCGGGAGGTTTAGGCCGGAGCGAAAAGAATCCGAACAGTCGGCATTGGTGGTCAGATCCGTTGACACTCGGGGACTTCCCAGCTTAGGTAACAGTCGACTGGTCAGACCTCAGATCATGACTGGGAGCGCTCGGATGGTTGGAGGCGCCATGCGTCACCGCAGTCACCTTCGCGGGGCTGCTGCTGTCACCGTGCTCAGCCTGCTCGCCGCTGTTGCGGTGAGCGCCCCGGCCCGCGCGAGCAGCACCGCGGAGGCACAGCCCCCGACTCTCATCACGGTGGACGCCACCGGCAACCAGGGCACGGTGAGCCGGGCCGCTCTCGGGCATGTCTACGCGTGGGAATTCGCCGGCCTGGGCAGCTTCAATACCCAGGCGAACGGGTTCTACGGCAAGTTCCTGCACCAGGTCAAAGAGGTGATTCAGCCCGGCTCGCTGCGCTGGCCCGGCGGCACCGAAGCCGACTTCTTCCACTGGCAGCGCGCGATCGGGCCGCCGGCCCAGCGCACCCCGAACGCCTACGGTCCGACCCTCGGGCCCACCCCCTCGAGTGTCGGGCCGGACGAGTTCGGCCAGCTGCTCGACACGACCCACGCCGCCGGTGTCGTGCCGACCAACTTCGGCACCGGGTCGGCGGCCGAGGCGGCGGACTTGGTCGCGTACATGACCGGCGCCCCGGGCAGCAGCCAGTGGGCCGACATGCGCGTGCGCAACGGGCACGCGCAGCCCTACAACGTGCCGTACTGGGAGGTCGGCAACGAGGAGACGAGCGCCCGGGACTGGCGCTCCGGCACTCCGATGACGGTGGGCGGTCCGCCCGACGCGTGCCACAAGGTGGCCACCTGCCTGTACATCTACGGCGGCTCCACGCAGTTCACCGGCCAGCCCGTGGTCGGATACGCCGACCGCACCCCCGCCGCAGCCGACTCCACCGGCGCGGCGAACCAGGCCCGCTACGTCGCCTACCCGCCGGTGACGCCGGGCAGCGCCACGGTCTACGTCGACGGCACCGCATGGACGCAGACGGCCGACCTGGCCGACGCCGCCCCGGCCGACCGCGTCTATGCCCTCGACCCGGCAACCGGGAAGATCACGTTCGGCGACGGGACGCACGGCGCGATCCCGGCCGCCGGCGCCCCGGTGACCGCGAGCTACGTCTCCGGGCCACACGACGGGTTCCTCGGGTACTACCAGGCGATGAAGGCGGTCAACCCGAACATCAAAGTGTGTTCTGCAACCAACAACGACAGCTCGAGCGACTTCATCGCCTCGATGGGCAGCTCGCTGCCTTATGACTGTCTCGAGTACCACCAGTACGTGGCGAAGTGGAGGGTTGCCAACAGCACGCCGATCACCGAGTACCAGAACGACATCATGTCAGTGGCGGACACCGAGGCGCAGGAAGCCGCAAGCCAGCAGGCCAGCATCCGCGCGCATGCCGGGCACGACCTGCCACTGGCGGCCACCGAGTACGGCCAGCTGCTCAGCTCCAATCCGGACGGCTATCCCTACTTCCACGACTCGCTCGACGAGGCGCTGCTCAACGCCAGTGAGTTGGCCAGCTTCATCCGGCTCGGTATCCCGGTCGCCGACCGGCAGTTGCTCACAGCCGAGATCCCGCCCCCCGACAAGTGCTGCACCTCGCTGCCCGGCAACGCCCCCTACGCGACCACCGAAGCGATCGGCACGCCCGGCCCGGACACGGTACTCGAGGCCACCGGGTTGGCCTACAAGCTGTTCGCACCGCTCGGCGGCGGCACCGCGCTGCCTGTGCAGGCGACCGATAACCCGGTGCTCACCGGTAAGACCCAGGTGCTGAGCCTGCTCGCGGTCCGAACCCCGAACTACCTCTACCTGGTCGGCATCAACCGGAGCACCGTCGATCCGGTCGATGCCCGCGTCCAGCTCCAGGGCGCGCAGGCCGGACAGCCCGCACTCGTCTCGACGCTGAACGGCCCGTCGTCGCTGAGCTACAACACCCCGGCGGCGCCCGAAACGGTGCGGCTGAGCACCGGAGACCTGCCAGGCGCCGGCAGCGACTTCGCCATCACCTTCCCCGCGCACTCGGTCATCAGCGTGCGCCTGCCGCTGTAGCTGTCCGCGGACGTCGACCGCTCCCTTGTCGGCCGCCTGACGGATGGTCCGGCTCGCAGCTCGCCTCGGCGACCCTGCGCTTACGAGTACCGGCATCTTCTGCTCCGCTGCGGTCGGTGCGACCACCAACGACGGCCGGTCAGGCGTTGTTCGTTCTGGTGCTGGGGCGCCGGATCGCTGCGACGCCGGTGATGGTTGCGGCGAGGAGGGCGATGGCTGCGGCGGCGCGGAATGCGTCGGTGTAGCCGGTGGTGAGTGCTGCCAGTTGTGGGTGTGTGTGTAGTGCGGTTTGGGTGCTGCTGGTGGCCAGGGTGGCGAGGGCGGCGAGTCCGAGGGCGCCGCCGATTTGTTGGCTGGTGTTGACGAGCCCGCTGGCGATGCCGGCGTCGGTGTTGTCGACTCCGGTGACGGCCAGGTCGGTGAGTGGGACGAACGCGATGCCGAGGCCGGTGCCGACGGTGAGGGAGGCGCCGAGTACGTCGGTGGGGAATGAGCCGTGGGCGGAGGCGGCGCCGAACCAGGCCAGGCCGGCGGCGAGCAGGGTCAGGCCGCTGGCCAGGGTGGCTGGTGCGCCGATGTGTTTGACGATCAGGGGGGCGATGCCGGCCGCGGCGATCAGGGTGAGGGCCATGGGCAGTTGGGACAGTCCGGCGGTGATGGCGCCGTAGCCGAGCACGATCTGCTCGTAGAGGGACAGGAAGTAGAACAGGCCGAGCATGGCCGCGCCGGTGAGCAGCATGATGGTGTTGCCGGTGGCGATGGTGGCGATGCGCAGTAGCCGCAGCGGCAGCAGGGGCGCGGCGCTGGTGCGCTCGATGCCGATGAAGCCGATGAGCGCGAGGATGCCGATGGCGAGTAGGGCCAGGGTTGCGGGTGCGCGCCATCCCCACGAGGGGCCCTCGGACAGCCCGCCCACCAGGGCGGCGAGCCCGGTGGTCACGGTGATGGCGCCGGGTGCGTCGTAGCGGCGCCACCAGGAACCGGGCCCGCTGGCGGGACGGTTCGCGTTGACCAGTCGCGGGGTGAGGGCCGCGACGGCGACGCCGATGGGCACGTTGATCAGGAACACCGAACGCCAGCCGAGCCCGCCGGTGAGCAGCCCCCCGAACAGCACGCCGGCCGTTGCCCCGCCCGCGGCGACGGCACCCCACACGCCGAGGGCCTTGGTCCGCTCGGCGCCGGCGGTGAAGGTCGCGGTGACCAGCGACAGCGCGGCGGGGGCCAGCAGCGCGGCGCCCGCGCCCTGCACCGCGCGCGTGGCGATCAGCGCCCCGATGTTCGGGGCGAGGCCGGCGGCGAGGGAGGCGAGGGTGAACGTGCCCAGGCCGGCCAAGAAGGTGCGGCGCCGGCCGAGCAGGTCAGCCAGCCGACCACCCAAGGGCAGCAACCCGCCGAAGGCGACAACGTAGGCCGTGATCACCCAGGCCAGGGTCGACAGCGCGGTGTGCAGCCCAGCGGCGATGTGCGGGATGGCAATGTTCACGATCGACGCGTCGAGCACCACCATGAACTGCGCAGTCGCCAACAGCGCCAACGTCAACCAGCGACGGTCGGCGCGCTCGGGTGCTCGCGATACAGGTACGGAGGCGGTCCAGGTGGCGGTAGTAGACACGGCTAACCCCTTTGAGCAGTGGGCCGGTGAAGCAGGACCTGGACGGTAACTTATCTGCGCAGGCAACTATTCCGGTGTGCTCCCGTCGATTCGAGGCCGTCTCGGAACGGCCGCGGGTCGCACTCGCCGCAGCGATGGTGCTGACGGTGACGCCGACCGCCGCCAGCCCCGCCCACGGCGGTCACCACTGCTTGGATCACCAAGGAGCGATGGGTCCGTCCCAGGAGAAGAGCTGTCCGGTTGGACCGTCGTCATCCAACGTTGCGAGCCGAAGCGCGGCCGCGGCCGCCTCGCCGGGGTCTCCACCCGCGGCCCGGGCTTGGGGATTGAGGTTGGTAGCTCGTAGTCCCGGCGCGAGCGCGTTGACCTTGATCCCCTCAGCGGCGAGAGCCTGGGCGTAGAAGACTGTCAACGCGTTCAGTGCGGTCTTCGACGACCGATAGGCGGCACCGGACCCTGTGCTGGCGGCCCGGAAATCGAACTGCGGGTTTGGGCCGCTGCTCCAGGTCAGCGAGCCGGTGCCGCTGGAGATGTTCACGATCCGCGGATGGGCGGAGCGGCGCAGCGAAGGCAGGAACGCGTTTGTGACGGTAACGACACCGAATACGTTGGTCTCGTAGGTCTGCCGGAAAATGTCGAGGTCGGTCTCAGTGATGACCGACCCCGTGTCCAGCGAGATGCCCGCATTGTTGACCAGGACGTCGAGCTTCGACACAGAAGCAGCGGCCGCGGCGACTCCGACCGGGTCGGTGACGTCGAGCACGAGCAGTCGCCCGGCCACCTCGGCTGCCGTCCTCTCGCCCCGCTCGACGTCGCGGGCGCCGACGAGAACGTCCCAACCTAGCGCTGCCAACTGCCGGCAGATCTCCTTGCCTATGCCGCTGGTGGCTCCTGTAACCAGTGCAGTCGAACCGTTCATTCCGAGAAGAATTTCACACATCAGTGCCCGACCCCAGCGTCAACGGCTCGCGGTAAGCGAATTACTCCGGTTCAGTCGCAAGCCGGTCCCAGATGTCGGCGAGATGACGGAGATCGTCATCGTCGAGCCGATCGAAGAACAGCCTGCGGAGATCGCGATACTGCTGGCGCCAGGCCTTGCGCAGCAGCGCGCGCCCCTCGCTTGTCAGCGCGGCCTCGATGCTGCGGCCGTCAACGGCTGATCGCCGTCGTTGCATCAGCCCACGGCGCTCCAGGCGGTCGGCGAGGCGAGTGAACCCGCCGGTGGACATCACGCGACGCTCGGCCAGATCGGACATCCGCATGCCCTTCGGGCCGGCCTCACCAAGAAGAGCGAGCACGCTGTACTCGGCCATACTCACGTTCAGGGGTGCGAGCCCCTCCTCGATAGAACGCCAGATCCGGTCATGGGTGAGCAGGAACCCCCGCCACGCATCATCCTCCAGCGGTTGCAACCTCTCCGTCGCCATGGCCGCACTGTACCGGGAACGGCCTCCGTATAGTTGCCTGTGCAGGTAACTAGAACCGAGTTCGCCATCCCACGGGGCACATGCGACGCGACCGGATCGAGGAGTACGTGTGACAGGAATTCCTGCGATGAAACAACGCATGGTGGACGCGCCGGCGGGTCGGGTGAACTTGGTCGAGGCCGGTGACGGGCCACTCGTGCTTCTAGTGCACGGCTTCCCGGAGACCTGGTACTCGTGGCGCCACCAACTTCACGCGCTCGCCGCAGGCGGATACCGTGCCGTGGCCATAGACGTGCGCGGCTACGGCCGGTCGTCAAAGCCCGCCGACCCGCGCCGCTATCGGCTGCTCGACCACGCCTCCGACAACGTCGCTGTCGTCCGAGCACTCGGTGAGCGCACGGCGGCAATCGTCGGCCACGACTGGGGATCGCCGATCGCGGTCACCTCGGCGTTGCTACGCCCCGACGTCTTCACCGCGATCGGGCTGCTCAGCGTGCCGTACACGCCGCGTGGTCCGGTTCCGCCGACTGCTGCGTTCGCCGGCATGGAAGGCGACGAGGAGTTCTACGTGTCCTACTTCCAGCAACCGGGCCGGGCCGAGGCGGAGATCGAGCCGGACGTCCGTGGCTGGCTGGTCGGCTTCTACGCGACTCTGTCGGCGCATGGGGCCGCCGAGTCGACAAAGCCGTGGTTTACGGTGCCGCATGGTGGCAGATTGCGTGACCGGTTTACTAGTGACCAGTCGCTCGAGTGGCTGACCGGTGAGGATCTCGCGCACTACGCCGCCGAGTTCGAGCGCTCCGGGTTCACCGGCGCCCTCAACCGCTACCGATGCATGGATCAGGACTGGATCGACCTTGCCGCCTTCGACGGGGCCGTCATCGCACAACCCTCGGTATTCATCATCGGCGAGCAGGACGCATCTCGTGTGTGGCTGGCGAACGCGATCGAACAGCACGCCACGACACTGCCGGGTCTGGTGTCCCAGCACGTGCTGCCGGGCGTCGGACACTGGATCCAGCAGGAAGCGGCGTCGCAAACCTCGGAGATCCTCCTGTCATGGCTAGATCAGGTGAACGCGTCCGGCCGTTCGAGCTAGGTTCGACACGGCCGCATGGATAGCAGGTGGACCCGCGGAAGGCCTGCCCGGTCCAGCGGCGGAGCGCTCCTCCTACGGCGGAAGTCTCGAGATTGACGACCAGCGGCTTCGCCGCATGTGCCGCGGAGCTGACAGGTGTCGGATTGCAAAGAGTTGATTCGGCGCCACTCGGCCGTGGCAAGTTGCGCCTGAGCGGCGCGTCTCCGGATGGGTCAGGCGACCGCCATCGCCGGAGCGTGACTGTCGGCCCCGTCGTCGTCCGAGCTCTGGTTGCGACTCGTGCGGAATAGCAGCAACGCTGTTACCGCGGTGATGGCGACGAGAAGCCAGCCGGCGACCTGGACGCCGTGCGTGCGGCTGAGCCAGCCGAACAGCAGGGCGATCGGCAGAAAGGTGAGCCAGGACAGTGTGCTCGCTCCGGACGACACGCCGGCCCGCACCGTTGCCGCCGTGGTCTGGTGCAGCAGGTACCCGGCGCGTACACCGATCATGGCGGTGGCCAGGGCGGCCAACGTCTGGCCGATGACCACGATTGGTAGGGCGTGACTGGTCGCGGGCAGCACGGCTGCGAAGAGCAGTGCGGCCCCAACGCCGGCCGCTCCGGCCGGTCGGCCGAGCGGGACGCGCGATGCCAGCCACGCGCCCAATCCGACAGTCGCGACCAGCCCGGCCCAGTACGGGCCGTAGAAGGCCGCCGGCGCACGCAAGGAGATCAACCAAAGTGGTCCGAACTCGAAGATCACTTGTGTGGTGACGGCCGCCGAGGCGGTCAATAGCACCACCCGTCGCACGGTCCGCCCGCCGGTGAGCGCTCGGAACGTTGCCGTGGCCTGCCGCCGGTAACTGACCTGCTCGCCCGCGCGGTGCAGTCGTGGCTCGCGGCAGAACCGGAACGCTAGGACGGCAGCCGTCACGACCGGCACCGTGACGAAGTAGGTCACCCGCGCCGAGGTCAGCGCGGCCAGCACGCCGCCGAGCACCGCGCTGGACACCAAGGCGACCGACTCGACGGCGTGCACGCGACCGATCCAACGTTCGTATCCCTCGGCGGAGCCGGTCTGCTCGACCAGGGTGTCGTAGACGATGCTGTCGGCTGTACCGGAGTCGAGAGCGAAGAACACCCCGAGTAACACGGCCGCGGCCGCGTAGGTAGCTGGACTCGTGCTCAGCCCGCCGACCAGTGAGCTGGCCGCAAGCGCGAGCGTCGCAACGATCATCATTCCGGTTCGGCTCCACCGATCGGCCAGGACACCGAACGGAACTTCGAGTAGCGGTACGACTGCCGCGTAGACCGCCGCGACGAGGCCGATCGCGGCCGCATCGAAGCCGATTTCGGTCATGAACATCTTCTCGACCGGCACCCACAGCAGGAAGTTCTGTAGCGCCACGCCGATCTGCAACGGCAGCAGGCGGCGCGCGACACCGATCGGCAAATCAGGGTCCGTGGCGGCCGGGGTGCCTGTCGTCATCGTCTGAGGTCCTCCAGCCTCAGGTCAGCTTGTGAAGTCAGGCTGCGATTCACCCACTCCTCGTAGCGTCCGCCGGCCCGGAAGCCGAGCGACTCATAGAGGGCTTGGCCCATCGGCGTCGACTGCAGGCTGGCCGTTCGCGCGCCGTGCTCGTGGGCGTCGGCCAGCGCGTGCTGCAGGAGCGCGCGGGCCAGGCCACGGCGGCGTCGCTCGGGGCGGGTGCCGACCGCGTAAACACCGCAATCGGGTCCGTGCCGGTACGTGTACGCGGCGGCCGCGGCCGTCCCGTCATGAAGCAGAACCCACGAGTTCAGTCCCGGCACTCGGTCGGGAGGTCCCAGCCGGGACGCGGGGATCGGCTCGCCCGCCTCGAGCCGCTCGACGTCAGCGATCGAGGCGCGGACGACGTCGGGGTGGCGTGGCAATCGGTCGGGCAGGTCGGCATGCATGACGAGGGTTGTGATGTCACGGGTCAGGCCGGTGATCGCGGTCCGCCGATCGGCAGCGGCGAAGTCGGCAGCCGGGCTGGGTATCCACGCGGCCCACGAGGTGACGCCGCCGTCGGCGTAGAGAGCAGCCAGCCGGACGGCGGTAGTGTCGGCATCGTCGCTGTCGGTCAGGATGGCGTTGTTCAGATAGGCCGACTCGGGGAACACGGCGGCCGTCGCTCCGGACACCGTCCTCAGCCGGCCGGGCGAAATGCGGGCGAGGGCCGACCAGCACGCCAGCAGCGTGTCCTGGCCGGGCAGTGTTTGGGTTGTGGTCATAGGTCGGCGTCGAGCCAGATCCGGTCGCGCAGCGGGATGCCGTCGATGTCGATGGGGTCGGGATAGCCGGTCGCGGGAGTGAACGCGTCGCGCTCGATCGAGCACATGCGGAAGCCGACGCGCTGGTAGAAGCGCAGGTTGCCGATGTCGGCGGTCGCGGTCGCGACGACCATCTGCCGCCACCCTTCGGCGGCGCACCGGCGCCGCGCCTCCTCGACGAGGGCGCGTCCGACGCCGGTGCCGCGTTGGTCTGGGTACACAGCCATGTTCTTCAGCTCGATCTCGTCCGGTGACCCGGTCGGGACCAGGTGCAGGTGTCCGATCACGGTGCCCGCGCGGCGGGCGACGAGCACGCGGCCGAGCGTCAGGTAGGTGTCGAGTTGCGTTGCGGAGTCCTCGGCGTACTCGAACAGCGGCCGCAACAGTGTGCGGTCGCCGTCGTGCCAGTCGATGTCCACTTGCGCTCCTACCGGGTCCGTCGCACCGCGGCGCGACGGACCCGGGTCGTGATGGGTCAGGCGGAGGCGATTCCCTCGCCGCCGACTGTGCCCGGAACGGTCACCGACCCGATGGCGGTCAGCGATCCGTCGGGGCTGACGGTGAACTCGTCTACGGTGCCGGTCGCGCCGGTCTGCACGTAGAGGTTGTGCCCGTCGCCGGTGAGCGTGGCGTCGATCGTGCCGCCGTTCGTCGGGGTGGTGGCCCGGCTGGCCAGGCCGGAGGGGGTGACGTCGAAGGAGCTCACCGTGCCGCTGCCGGCGTTGTCGGCGTAGACCTGCGCGCCGGTGCTGACGATCCAGCAGGTGGCGGCCTGGCCGGTGGCGGTGCGCCCGACCAGGGTCAGGTGACCGTCGCGGTGCAGGACGAAGCTAGCCACGGCGTTCGGGCCGGCCTCGGCCACGTCGATCCGGCCGGTCCGGTCGAAGGCCACCGCGAACGGCACGTTGGCCGGGTCCGGGGTGACTACCGGGGCGCTGCTGGGCCGGCCGAGCCGATCGAGGTTGAACACGTCGATCTGGTTGCCGTTGGCCTTGGTCGTCACGATCAGCCGGTCACCGCTCGGGGTGAACGCGACCTCGCCCGGGGTGCTCGTGAACTCGGGCGTCGCGTTCGGGTCGAGCCCGAGCGCGCGGTTCCACGACGGCACGCGCACCAGCACGTCGCCCAGGCGCAGGAAGCCCTGGATCGAACCGCCGTTGCGGGCGTTCAGCACGTAGATCAGGTTGCCGTGCACGGCGACGCTGACCGGGAATGTGCCGCCCGAGCCGATCACCTGCAGGCGCTGCAGGCGGTCTCCGTGCACGGCGAACAGGGTGAGGGTGTTGCTGCCGGCGTTCACCGCGTACAGCAGGCCGTGGTCGCGGTCGTAGGTCAGCGCGCCCTGCGAGGCGAGGTGGTCGACAACCGAGCCGTCGAGGATGCCGCCGCGCCCGCCGGTGGCGTAGCGCCCGGCCGCGGTGAGCGTGCCGTTCGCGTGGCGGTCGTAGACGGCGATGCTGTTGCCGGCCGGGTCGTTGGCCGCGACGAACACCGGCCGGGTGCTGTCGTGGTCCCCGCTGGGCGAGGCCTGGGCCGGTCCGGCCAGCAGGGCAGCGGCGGCGACTCCGACGCCGCCGGCCGCGGCGAGTCGGGTACGGGTTCTCATGGCGCTCCGATCATGTGTCGATGAGGCTTGGACACATGCTTGGTATCGGCGCGCGCCGCGGTCTTACCTGCTCAGTTCGGCGGATCGGCGGCGTCGGCGTCACGCACGACCGCGAGCAGCCCTTGGTAGTCGTCCAGGCACGGACCACACGAGCGCAGATGCACCGCGACGCCGGGATAGCGCACTTCGGGGTTCTCGCCGGCCGCGACCAGCTCGACGTAGGCGTGCAGCAGCTCCAGCGTCTCCGCGCAGCCGGCATCGGCCGGATCGGTCGTCACGAACCGCTCCAGCGCCGCGCGTGCCTCGTCGCCGATCACCGCCACCTCACGATCGGATGCTCGTCGAATCTCCCAAGTATCCGTCAGTGACCAGCGTGGCGCGGATCTTACGGCGCACGTCGAACATGGCCTTGTAGATCGCGTTGCGGTTCGTCTGCAACTTCACCGCCAGCGCGTCGGCCGGGATGCCCTGCACGAGCAGCGCCACGAAGATCTCCCGCTGCCGGGACGTCAACTGCGTCTCCACGATCGAGCGCACCGCCGCGAACAGCTCGCCGGCCTCGGCCGCCGCCTCCGGCGTCACCCCCAGCCGGGCCGGCACCTGATCCCACTGCTCCGGCTCGAGCACGACGTCGCCCCGGCTCCAGAAGTGCCGGCCCAGCTTGCTGGACACCTCCAGGATCACAAACCGGTACGCCCAGGTCGTGAACCGGCTCTCACCCCGAAACGACGTCAACCGACGGGTGATCGACATCAGCGCATCGGCGGCCACCTGATGGGCCAGGTCGTCCAGCTCGGCACCGGCGATCCGCGACCGCGCAGCGCGACGGGACAGCTCAGCCCGCGCCGCGCGCAACAACAGGGCGTGCAGCCGCGCCAGGGCAGCGTCGCGTCCCGGCGCGCCCGCCGCCAACGACTCGATCCACACCACCGACTCGGGATCGACACCCGCCATCGTCACCCCGTCAGCCCCCCGAGTCCCGCCGGACACCGTCCGAGCCTAGATATCCGGTGGCCCCGGCCCCAGCCCTCGGACCCGACCTGACACCACTCGGTAAGAACCGTGACGGTGTGACGTCGTGTTTCACCGCTCTGATCCTCGTCTGGGTGGGGCCATCGTCCTGGAGTCGATGTGTTCGCGTGCGCGCCGAGTGGACCTATGCGGCGGCGTGTTCGCGTATGTAACGGATCAGCCCGATGACGTCGTCGGGCAGGAGGCGTCCGATCGGGCCGGACGAGTAGACACTGACGATGACCCGTCCACCCGGATCGAGGACGAATCCGGTGGATTGCAGATAGCGCCCGGCGGGGTCGACGAACGCACCGGTCGCGGCGGAGATCGCTGCTGCGTCGGCGCTGTGGCCGATCGAGAACGTCAGCTGGTGCTTGGCGATGAGCTCCCGGGTAGTCGCCTCGTCGTCGACCGAGAGGGCCGCGACCTTGGCATCGACGGCGGCCAGGCCGTCGGCGGCGCGCTGGAACAGGCGCAGCTGGGCGTTGCAGTACGGGCACCAGCTACCGCGGTAGAACAGCAGGACACCGCAGGAGCCGTCGAACTCGTCCGGAAGGGTGAGCGATCCGCCACCAGCGCGGGCAACGTTCAGGGACGGGAACCGATCTGCCGGGCGAAGTAATGGCACGGAAGTCTCCTTGGCTGTACGTCGCCCCGTCTCAAGCGGCCTGGGCCACGGCGGGCAGCAGTTGCACGTCGATCTCGATGTTGACCTGGTCGGCGATGACGAATCCGCCGGCAGCGAGCGGGACATTGAAGTCGACGCCGAACGCCTTGCGGGACAGCGACCCGGTTGCCGTGAAGCCGGCATGGACGGATCCGTCGCCCGGGAACGTCGCCGTGCCGAGGAAGTCGACGTCGAGTGCCAGAGGTTTCACCCGTCCGTTGAGGTGCAGGTGTCCGTCGATTCGGTAGCGATCCTGGCCGTGCTCCTCGATGCTGCCGGACTCGAACACCATCATCGGATGGCTCTCGATACTGAAGAAGTCCGAGCTGCGCAGGTGGGCGTCGCGATCGGGGTTGTCGGTGTTGACGGTGGCGAGTTCGACCTCGACCCGGACCGTGGTGGACGGTAGGTCAGGACCGACGTGAACGGTGGCCTCGACGCCGGTGAATCGGCCGCGCACCCTGGAGATCCCCAGGTGCCGGACAGTGAATCCGACGGTCGTGTGGGCTTGATCTAGCGTCCAGTCACCGGTACGGATGGGCAGGGTCATGGCTGACTCCTCGTGTAATGGGGTGTTTCCCGCGAGGTTTCGTGGGGGCTTGGGTTGCGTTTCATAGGGCCGCGCCCAGTGCGCCGACCCCGGCGGCAAGTGCCAGTACTGCTGTCACTGCCGATTCGTAGTGGCGGCCGGCGGCCAGTCGCCGGAACACCGGCCGACCGGCGAACTGGCCGGCGGCTGCGAGTGGCGCGAGTACGGCCAGCGTGGCCGGGTGGGGAACGGCGCCGGTGGTGCGCGTCAAACACAGTGCCGCTGCGCTGACCAGGCTCAGGCCGATGTAGCAGGCGCTGATCGTGTCGCGTACCGCTTGCGGCTCCGCCCCGTTGCCGGTCAGATGGAGCAGCAGCGGCGGGCCACTCGTGTTGGTCGTGGTCGTCAACAGACCCGCGGCGAAGCCGGCGGCCGGCGCCGACCACCACGGCTGCGACCGGGACGCGAGCGGCATGCGGCGCGCAGTCGCCCACCTGACCAACAGCGCGATCAGGACACCGACCGCCACGGCGTAGCGCAGTGATGCCGCGTCGAGCACGCTGAGGACGACTGCGCCGAGTACGGCTCCGGGCAGAGCCAGGACGATGATGATCGCGGTGTCGCGGACCACCGGCTGCGGTCGTCGTCGTTCTCCGGCGATCGTCAACACGCTGGTCTCGACGCTGAGAACCAGTAGAAAGCCGATCGCTGCCTGGGGGCCGAAGGCAGCGAAGAACGCCGGCGCCGCAAGCAAGGCGAACCCAGAACCGGTAGCCGACTGCAGAGCGGCACCGAGCACCGATGAGGCTGCGGCCAGGGCGAGCAGGCTGCTCATCGACCGTCTCCTCTCAACCCTACAGACCGGTCAGTAGTCTGCGACGGTACACCGCCACCCTACAGACCGGTAGGTATTAAGCTGGGGTCCATGACAGCTTCGCCACCAGGGGCGCGACAGCGGATCCTCGACATCGCCGACGAGCTCTTCTATCGGGACGGCATCCATACGATCGGGGTCGATGCGATAGTCACCAAGGCCGGAACGGCGAAGACGACGCTGTACAGCCACTTCCGATCCAAGGACGAGCTGGTCGCGACGTACCTGCAACGCCGATCAGATCAGTGGGTGACCTATGTCGAAACCGCGCTGGACGAGCGCGGTGGGTCGGCCCGCGATCGCATCATGCGCGTGTTCGACCTGCTCGCCGAATGGATCGCCGAGCCCGGGTATCGCGGCTGCCCGTTCATCAACGCCTGCGCTGAGCTCGCCGCCGACCATCCCGCGGCCAAAGTCGCTCGTGCGCATCGAGCCCGCATGTCGGCGATCATGCGGCGGCTGGTGAAGGAAAGCGGCGCCCGCCGCCCGGACGCGCTGACCGCCCAGTTGATGATGCTCTACGACGCGGCGATGGTCGCGTCGCACATCGACGGCAACCCCGCCGCCACGCGTACGGCGCGGGCCGCCGTCAAGGTCTTGCTGGACGCCGCCGGGGCCGCATGATCAAGACGGGACGGCGAATCTACCGGCAGCTCCAGCCGCCGTCGACGTAGATTGTCTGCCCGGTGATGTAGCTGGCCGCATCGCCGACGAGGAACAGGAGCGGGCCGTCGAGCTCCTCCGGCCGCGGGATCCGGCCCAGCGCGGTGTTCTGCTCGATCCACGCGACCTGGCCCGGGTCACGCAGCCAACCGGACATTTCGCTGGGAAAGAACGACGGTGCGATGGCGTTGACGCGCACACCGCGGCGTCCCCACTGCCACGCGAGTTCGCGGGTCAGTCCGACGACTCCGGCTTTGGAGGCGGCGTATCCGGCCAAGCCGTAGCGGTCGAGGCTGATCACTGCTGACAGCGACGCGACGTTGACGACCACGCCGGTTCCGCGTTCGAGCATGTGCCGCCCGACCAGCTGGGTGAGCGCGAACAGCCCGGTCAGGTTGGTCGCAACGACTTCCTCGATCTGCTCCGCCGTCTCGTCCTCGGCCGGCCCGGACGACGCCGCGCCGGCGTTGTTGACGAGGATGTCGATCCGGCCGTGGCGCTCGAGCGCTGTGTCGACGAGCGCTGCCCGGTCATCCGCATCGCGGACGTCGCATCGGACCGGTAGTGCGTCTTGCAGGGTCGCGGCCAGCGCGAGGTTCTCTTCGTGTCGCCGCGAGGCGAGGACGACGCGGGCACCCGCGCCGTCCAGCACCTGTGCGAAGCGGCGACCCAGTCCGGACGACGTGCCGGTAACCAGGGCGACCCGGCCGTGTAGTGCGGTCATGGCACCAGACGGTAGAACCGCCAGAAGGGGTGCTCGATCGGCACGATGTCGACCCGGGAGTAGCCGGCGCGGCGCGCGAGATCACGCATGTCGTCCGGACGGATCACCGCGCCGATCGGCTCAGGGTGGAGGCCGACGCGGCCCTGCGGTAGGCACCAGATCGCGCTGGCCCCGGCGAAGAACCGTTGCACTTCGTCGCCCGGCGTGGTGAATGTCTCGTCGGCGCGCTCGTCCACGACCAGCACCGTCCCGCCCGGAGCAACGGCGGCGCGCGCGTTGCGCAGGGCCTCGACCGGCCGGGGAAAGTCGTGCACGCACTCGACGAAGAAGGCGAGGTCGTAGCGCTGTGACCAGTCCGCCTCGGTATCGCTGATGTCGACGACCTCCAGCGTGACGCGGTCCGCGACGCCGGCGTCGACGGCGTGCTGGCGACCCAGTGCGATGGACGCCTCGTCGTTGTCACGTCCCTCGACCCGAATGTGCGGGAACGCCTTCGCGAGCTCGATGCCGGCCCAGCCCATCCCGCAGCCGAGGTCGGCGACGTGCGCGGGATGGTCGCTGTCCTGCAGCCGGGTCAGGACATCGGGCAAGTGCGGAAGCCAGGCGGATACAAGCTCGTTCACGAACGATGGCCGGTTCAACGCTGCCTGCGCCGTAACCGCGTCGCGCCCGTACGCCGCATACGGAACGCCTGCGCCTGTGCAGTACGCGTCGAGAAGCTTCGGCAGCACCGTCGCGGCGGCGGCGAGCGCGTCGGTCAGCCCGCCGAGGTAGGTCGGCGCGGTCTCGTGCACGAAAACGTCCGCGATGCCGCTGCCGAGCGAATACCGAGCCGTGGCCGGGTCGTCACCGTCGACGAGGGCGAAGCCGCTGATCGCCTGCGCCTGCAGCCATTCGCGTAGATACCGCTGATCGCAGCCGGTGCGGTGCGCCAGCTCGACCGGGGTCGCCGGCCGGCGCTCGAGCTCGCGGTAAAGCCCCAGGTGAATGCCCAAGTACGCGTTGCACAGCTCAATGGCCCCGACACCGGAGCCGAACAGCCGGCCCATGAGTTGCTCGACTGTCTGGTGTTCGGCCTCGGGCGCCTCGATCGTCGTCATCGCCAGTACCTCTCTCTTGGTTGCGGACAACCACGAGGCGTCAGGTGTGAGCTGACATTGTCAGGTCTGCCACTGCACCGGCTGTTCCGGTTCGTAGCTGCACAGCCGCCCGGTGCGCACGGCATTCGTCAGATGGCGCGCGAGGGCCGGGTCGTGTCGGTCGATCATGCGGATAGCTGCGCGGACCCGCATCGTGACGGCCTTGCGCGCGCGGTCGGCGGGATCGCCCGCGATGCGGGCGCGCCCCCCGAGGCCGACGGCCGCCGCGAGCTCGTGGGCGAGCATCGCCCGCTCGGCCTGGAGCCGTTCGGCCTGCTCGGCGTCACCCAGCGCATCGGCCCGGTCGAGCTCGAACTCGAGTTCGCCGAGCCGTTGCCGGTAGGCCCGCCGGGCCGTGTCGTCCAGGACGGGGCCAAGGCCGCCCCCAACCGTCTCCGCGGGTGGACCGCCGGCGGCCGCGACGAGATCGAGCGCCGGCACCGGATGGCCCGGGCGGGTCAGCAATTCGGCGAGATCGTGCAGTCCCTTCGCGTCCGGGACGGTCGTGCCTCGCCCGTGCCAGATCAGCAGCCAGGTGGCACCGTCGTGGTGGATACGGGGGTTGTCGGTCGGCTCCGGTCGTGCGTCGCGTGCCCGCCGCAGCAGCGCCGGCGTGCCTTGCCGTTCGTACTGGTCCCGCGCAGCCGCGAGATGCCGGGCTGCGTCGTCGGTCCGGCCGAGGTATTCGGCCAGCCGGCCGAGCTGCTCGCCGACGGTGCCGAACACTGCACCACCGAGCCCGTCGACGGCCCAGAGGTGGGCATACGGGAGCAGCGCGTCGTACAGGCGCCCGGCGGCGATGCGATCGTCGAGTTCTATCGAGATGTCGGCCATGGCCCAGTGCGATTCGAGCCACTCCGCGTCCTTGGGCATCCCGTCCGGGTCGCCCGTGCCGAAGGCGCGCAGTACGGATCGAGCGGCGGCGGGGTCGCCTGCGGCCAGAAGCAGCCGGGCGGGCGCGGCCATGTACATCACCGGTACGCCCGCCGGGCCCATGCGAGCCAGAATCGCGCGGACGCTCGCTTCGTAATGCTCGGGCGTGCCGCGATCAAGGTGAGCTTGCATGCGCAGCGTGAACACCATCAGCTCGGCATTGAGGCTGTCCGCCCGGCTTCCGATCACCTCTGCGCTGGCGGCGTGGCTCAGAGCCGCCTCGATGTCACCGTCGAGGAGCGAGCGCATGCCGCGCCAGATCTCAGGAAGCCAACTGTATAAGGGGATTCCCAGTTTGCTAGCGGTGTGTTCGTAGGCGAGGGCTTGCGCCTCGGCAGCGGCGAGGTCACCGTTCTCGAGGTGCGCGACGAGAAGCAACCGGCGCGCGAGCAGCACCGTCGCCTGATCGTGCACCGACGTGCGGGACTCGGTCAGCGTGCCGATCCGGCTGGCCGCCGCGATTCGCTCCTGAACGAAGTCCGGACCGGCGATCGCGTCGCAATAGGCGGCGAGGACGGCTGACTCGACCGCCGGATCGCCGGCTTCGCGCGCCAGCCGCACTGCGTCTTCGGCCATGGCGATCCGCACGGCGGACGGCACGGCGCCGGCCCGGGCCAGCGAAAGCCGGCCGCGCACCGCAGCGCACCACGCTTGTTCGGACGCGGGCAGCAATTCGTCCGCGCGCGTGAGCATCGCACACTGCAGGTCATCGGTGATCGGCACCTCGAATCCGGCGAGCCCGCCACCGAGCGCGAGCGCGGCATGAGCGAGATCGATCGGCCGGCCGGCGTGCTCGGCCTCGCGCGCGGCTGCGGTCAGCACCTTCCTCGCGGCCACGCGATCGCCGCTGAGTTGCAGCGCCTCGCCCAACTCGATCGAAACGCTGACGCGGTCCGTGCTCGCCGCGTCCAAGGCGCGGCGGAAGTGGTCGACTGCGGCCTCGAAGCCGAATTCGGCGACCGCGGCGCGGGCGGCCAGCAACGACCAATACGCGGCACGCTCCGCGGCGTGCTCCGTACCGGCGCGGGCCCAGTGGTGGGCCAGCCGCGCCGGCGAGTCGTGCGGATCGCGGCGGTCCTGCAGCCGTTGGGCGACCAGTGCGTGCAGGCGGGCCCGTTCGGGGGCGGACAACTCGGCCGCGACAACCTCGCGGACAAGCGCATGGCGGAACCGGCGGCCGTCCGGGCCGTCCTCGATCAGCCGGGCAGAAACCGCTTCGCCCAGGACGCCGGCGGCGTCGCCGGCGACGAGGTCGTGCTCGATGATGTCGCCGCGGGTCTCGGCCGCGATCGCTGCAATCGCCAGCAATGCGGCACACCCCTGCGACAGTCGCGCCACGCGTCGCTGGATGACCTCGCTCACGCCGGGTGGCACGACCAACGCGGCCGGCTCGCCGTGCGCGGCCCGAAGGCGAAGTACCTCATGCACGAAGAACGGATTGCCGCCGGTCCGACGGCACAGGTCGCGAACCTCGCCCTGCGTCAGGCCCCCGTCGAATACCTGGCCGGCCAAGGCTGCGACGTCCGGCTCCTCGAGCGGAGGTAGAGCCATCCGCCGCGCGTGCGTCGGCAGTTGCCCGAGCTGCTCTTGGACTTCCCGCGGAACGTCGCTGGGATGGTCTCGCGCGGTCAGGAGGAGAACAACGGGCAAGGCCGGGACAGCATCCGCCAGCGCACGGATGACCAGCAGCGACGCCAAATCGGCCCAGTGCAGGTCCTCGACCAGGATCACCAGCGGATGCTCCCGAGCTGCGCTCGCTACAGCCTCGACCAGTGAGGCAGCAAGCAGCTCGCGGTCCGAGCCGGCTGTGGTCGCACCATCGTCACGCCACCGCAGCTCCGGGGCGACGTCCGCGAGCGCGCGGCGCACCGGCCAAAGCGCGGGCATACCCGCGGCCGAACAGGCGCCCTGCGCGGTGGTCACGCCGGACTCGGCGGCCTGGCCGACGGTCCAAGCCGCCAGAGTGGATTTCCCGATTCCAGCCTCGCCGAGCAGCAACACGACGCTTCCACGGCCGGCCGCGGCGTCCGCGAGTGCGGCCGCCAACTCGGCGCGCTCTCGCTCGCGGCCCACCAGATCGACCCGCCGTCGCGGCACTCTCGTACCCAAGCACAACACCGTATGCCGATCGAGTGTCCGGCTACTCGGCACGCGGCGATCGTCAGCGGATCGTCACTTTCGTGGGCCCCAAACTCGTGCGCACCGACGCTTACGACGCCTTATTGGCGGCCGACGGTGCCCAATAGACCGCGCCCGGTTACTCCCGTTACCGGCCCGGCGGTGGTCGGCGATCGATGGGCGCCGGACTACGGCTGCGGTTCCGCCGAAGGGTTTAACCGCGGGGCCGCAACGGGTATCGCGTCGGGTGGTAGACGAGTCGATCGGGGACGGTGAGCGGGTTTGGCTGCTACATCCTCGGTACGACGGGCCGCGCACAGCGATGCGATGGCGGTGTTGGCGCGTTGGGGTCTGCTCGCGAGAGCGACGATCTACCTGCTCATCGGCGTGCTCGCCATCGCCCTGGCCGCCGGTTCCCGTCAGGGGGAGACCGACCAGCGTGGTGCGATGCAAGAGCTGACGAGACACAGTGGCGGCACGCTGCTGGTGCTCGTCATCGGCATCGGACTGGCGGGGTACGCGCTGTGGCGGCTGAGCGAGGTGGCGTTCGGCGTGGTCGGTGAGGGCAAAAAGGCCGGCCCGCGAGTGCAGTCACTGGCGCGGGCTGTGATCTACACCTTCCTCGCAGTGAGCGCGTTCAAGATTGTCAGCAACTCCGGGACAGGCAGCCAGGCTGGACAACAGGAGTTGTGGACGGCCAGGGCGATGCAGCATCCGGGCGGGCGTTGGGCGGTCGGCGTCGTCGGCGCGGTGGTTGTGCTGTGCGGTTTGGTGCTGGCCTGGCAGGGCCTGCGGCGCTCGTTTCTGAAGTACCTGGACCGGCAGAGTATGAGCCCCGGGACGCGTAGGGCGGTGGAGTTCACCGGCGTCGTCGGCAATGTCGCGCGCGGCGTGGTTTTCGCCCTGGCGGGCGTGTTCGTCATCCGGGCCGCAGTGGACTACGACCCGCGCAAGGCGGGCGGTCTCGACCGCGCATTGCGCGAGCTCGAGGACACGCCGGCTGGGCCGTGGCTTCTCGCGCTGGTGGCGGCCGGCCTGGTTCTGTTCGGGGTGTACGGACTGGCCGAAGCGCGGTGGCGGCGTACCTGACGCGGGGTCAGAACTCGTTGCGTCGTCGCATCCGGCGCGGCCGCCCGTCCGGGTCATAGATCACGCGATACAGGGGGGTGGCCCACATCCTCGTGAACGCCGAGAGGTCAGGTTGCTGGTAGGGGCGCAGCCGGCCTGGAGGCCGCGCGCCTTGCCGACCTGCGTCGTGCCACGCCTGCACGCGCTGCCCGGCCGCGGAGAACGCCTCGAACGCCGCCACCGGATCCACCAGGTCGGCGTCGTCTCCTTCTGCGCGGTCGAGATGCTCGCGGGCCAGTTCGAGGCGGAGATTGCGGGCGAAGCGGCGCGCGCCGTCGCCGAACGCGTCGACACTTCGCGGCTCGCGGTCGTCCAGCTCCTCGTCGAGCACGGCACACGACAGTTCGGAGTCATGCGTCCACGAGCGGCGGTTGACGTTGTCCGAGCCGACCGATGCCCACACGTCGTCGATCACGCAGACCTTGGCGTGTACGTACACCGGTACGCCGGCGTGGTTCTCGATGCCGAACACCGCGACCCGATCGGCCGCCGCCGACCGCAGCCGCCGCAGCGCCTGGTAGCGGCCGATGAGGTTGGGCGGCAAGGAGATCCGGCCGTCCTGGTCGGGGTAGTGCGGGATGACAGCGATAAGGCGGAGCTGCGAGTTGTCGGCGAGCGCGTCGGCGAAGCACTCGGTGACCTGGCTGGACCAGAAGTACTGGTCCTCGACGTAGATCAGGCTGCGCGCGTTGGCGATCGCTTTGCGGTACGCGCGGGCCACGCTGCGCTCCCCGCTCGGCGCGAACGTGAACCCGTGCCGGCGGGCCGGGTAGGTCCGCAGCACCTGCACGGTGTGCGGGCCGCACGGCGGCGGGTCAGGGGGCTGGTCAGGCAGCGGGTCGGGTCGCTGATCCTCACGACGTACCGCGTCGACGATCCGGTAGTACGGATTGCGCGTGAGCGGGCGCGGGTCGGTCCACCGCTCCCGGAAGGTCAGGTCGAGATCACCGACGGCCGGCCCTCGAATCGCCACCTGGGCGTCGTGCCACGGCGGCCGGTCGCCGTAGACCGCGGCCATCGGCTGGCGCTGCACGTCGCCGTGATGGGAGGCATCGTCGTGGCGGCTGTGGCACAGGTCGATGCCGCCGGCAAATGCGATATCCAGCTCGAGCCGACCGCGGTGGCGCAGGACGACGAACTTCTGATGGTGCGAGCCGCCCGGCCGAACCCGCATGTCGCGGAGGCACTCGCCGCCGGCCGCCTCGAGCTGCTCACCCAGATGCCGGTTCTCCTGCTCGCTCATCGCGAACCGATCCAGGTGCGAGCGCCACACCAGTCCCTTGACCACCACGCCACGCGCGGCCGCGTCGCACAGCACCTGCGATACCTCCGTACCCGGTCCGGCCAGCCGTTCGTCCGGATCACCGCGCCAGTCGGTGAACAGCACCACGTCGCCCGCGCACAGCTGCCGAATCTCGTGCAGCAGCTCGGCGAAGTAGCAGGCGCCGTGCACCAGAACCCGAACCTCGTTGCCCGACGTCCAAGCCTCGCCACCGCGCCGGTGATCCAGCTCGGTGAACCGATTACCCCGTTCATCGGCCGACAGCAGCCACCGACCCAGATGCACGTCTCCTCCTGTCTGGCCGCCCGCGCCCGATTCGATCAGCGACCTCACGTGCGGCCCGGCACGGGGGGCGCGGTCGGCGTTGTCCGGTGCAGCTTCGGAGAGTTCGTTCACGTCTTGGCCAAGGTTCCGGCCGCCATGATCGAAGACTGCTGAACCGCCGAGGTGTGGTCGAACAAGCGCACCGATATGGCTCCTCGGCCACGGATTCGTACAACGAGCGCCGTGGTGATTCCGAGCGCGCCGGCGTAGGAGAGACGTGCCGTCGCGACCATGACTTGCCTCCCGTTGGCGATCGGCGCGCAAAAGGGCCGGCGGAACCGTCTATCCGCGTTCTGGGTATACCCCACCTCCGCGGCAATCACGCGCGGTGCGGCACGGCCGTCTCGTCGGCGCGGAAGCGCCGGGGTGGCGACAGCGACCACAGCGGTGTGGGCGACCCCGTGCCCGCTGATGATCAGCTTGACCGTGGCGGATTCGCCGAGCTGGCCGCCGGGCTGGATGGAGACGTCGAACTCGACGAGGAAGTCCACGCCGCCGGGTGGTTTGCTGAAGGTCAGGTACACGAAGTGGCCGTCGCTGATGCCGCGTCGCTGATGCGGCCCGGCGCACGGGGCGCGGTCGGCGTTGTCCAAACGTCGAGCCCGGCCCGGGCCGATTGCGGGTAGGCGACGGTGAGGGTGTAGCCGTTGCTGGTCGCCGGGGTGGTGCGGCTGCGCACCCCTGACACGCCCACCGCACCGAACACCACGACCGCGAACAGGACCGTGATGCCGGCCCACCGCCAGCCGAGATTGCGCGGTCCGGCCGAGACGGGACGTGCTCGGCAAGGAGCGAGTCGCCCTCAGACCGCGACGACATCGACGTCGACTACTTCTTCGCGGCCGCCTTGCCGCCCTTACGGCCCGCGGCCTGCTTCTGCGCGTGGGTGCCGCCCTGCGTCCGGCTGTTGCCCGACCCGCTCTGCTTACCGCCGTGGCTGGAGGACTTCGGCGCGTTGGCGATACGGGCTGCGCGGGACTTGGACATGCCCTTGTCCTTGAGCGCCTCGTACTGCTTCTCGTTCTTCACACTCGCCCGGGTAGCCATCACCCGCTCCCTTCAACATCGACTTCCACCACGCTCATACCCCGATCCGGCGCTGGGCAACCAGATCTGATCGCCCGTCACGGCATCGGTGGACGCCAGGCCGCCGGCGTATGGCCTGGTTGGTGATCGAAGCAGCCCTCGTACCCCCGGCACGCAACACCGGGTGCGGACGACAGCGACAGAATCAGCCGGCGGTCAGAACGTCAACAGACACAGGGCAGGCGAAAGCTCCGCGCCCTCGTGGTCGGGCGCCCGTGATGGTTCTCCGAACCCGCAATGGCTTGACCCACAACATTGATCTGGCTGACAGTCGGCCAGCCAGGCTCTCCGCCGCCGGGTCAGCGGCGCACCTTGCCGCGGGTGAACAGCTCGCGCCAGTCGTCCTCGGAAAGGTCCACATCGTACTTCTTTGCCGCTGACTTGATCCGCTTCCAGGCGTGGTCGCGTTCGGCGTCACTGACACCTTCGACCTGGTCGAACCGAGCCACGGCGTTGCGCACGTGCTTCGCATCGTGGATCGGCATCTTGCGTTCGTCCGGAAAGGCGAACCGTTCATCGTCGAGTCGGTTCTGCTCGGCAGTGCTCATACCCTCAGACCGCCGAGGCACCTTCTCGCCGTGGGCTCGCGCGCTCTGGGCTGCGCGCGCCTTCTTGATGTTCTGCCGGGCGGCTCGTTTCTGTCGTTCTGTGGCCATGCTCTCGTAGTACCCGGCCGCCGTATTGGTCAACCTCGCCGAGCGTTCCCGCCCCGACGCGATGGCTCGGCTGCGCACGGCGCCGAACCGCGGGAAAGCGCATACTGAGCGTGCCCACTGCACGGCCCGTTCCGCTGCTTGCCTCGTGTCCGTGATTGCGGGTGCGCCAGCGGAAGCGCTGTCGACCGGTCGTCCTCCCGGGCCGGGTTTGCGGCCCCCGTTGAGCGTGTGGCCGGGCGCCGCTCTACTGTCCCGGACTAGCCGGGACGGACCACCGGTGTTGGCGTGGCTCGAGGGCCGCCGGCGGGCCTCGACGAGGTAGAGGCCCAAGCAGTGGACACGGTTCAAGACGCCGTGTAGCGCAGCCTGGTCCACGTCTGCGATCAGGGCCGTGTCAGCGCCGACGGGTTCGATCTTCCAGCCGTCGAGTGCCTCGCGTGCGGCATCGTTGAACTCGCCGCCAAAGACAATTCGGTAGCGGTGCTCTGTCGGCACCTGAGGGCCCGTCCAGTCGAGGGATGAGCGGACCGTACTACTGCCGTGATGTGCGTAGAGCATGCCCGCGCCCTACGCTGTGTGCCCATCGGGACAGGCCCCCTCCCGATCAACGCAGTGGGGGAGTGGGCAGCGCTTCGCTCCGCCCAACTGCGAATTCCGACCCGGATGGCTGCCCGCAAAGGCCGGCCGGCCTGGGTGGTCGTGCGGTTAGGGGTCGATGGGTGGCAGCAGCCGGAGATATCGGCGGGGTGGCTCAGTCCAGGCGACGGCGGCGAGCCGGCTGGGGTCAATTCCGCGCACGTCAAGATGGCCGCCGAGGGCATGCAGCGACTCGTGGGTCTGCCGCAGCGCCGCGAGGCCGTCCTCGTCGACGCTGGAGACCTGGTCGAGGTCGACGCTGATGTGGCGGTAGCCGCGCCGGATCTCGTGTTCGACGAAAGCCTCGAGCAACGTGGCGGTGGAGCGGTCGAGGTGTCCGGTCGCGTGCGCGACGACGTGGTGGTTGTGGGTCGTGACGGTCAGCGTCAGCGTCTGGCCGGACCTGTGATCACTTGATGGCCGAACAGGGTGCATAGGTTGCTGCCTTACAGCAAGGCCCCGAACCGGCGGCGGCGCCGGGCGTCCGAGGGCGGCGGCTCTGGCGTCGTCTCAGCCGCAGTCAGCCTACGACGCGCCTTGCGGTCTCGCTAGACGCAGAACCCTGCGGCCGGGTGCTTTACAGCCGTGACTGTGCTGTCGCTCGGTGTCCCAGTCGGCGTGGGGCCAGTCTGACGGGCTCCTCCGCGGATAGCGCGAGGACAGATCGCCGAGTGAGCCGCAGAGCATCACCGGAGCCTTCGGGTCAGTAGCAGGACCAATGGAAAGCACCACAACAACGGCATTGCCAGGTCGTGGAGGCGCAGAAGATCCGACTTCGGGTACGCGCGCCTGTGGTCGTTAAGGGCGGGTGGTCGGTTAGTGGGGGGTTGTGGCGGGGTAGGCCGATGCCAGACGGCGTCGCTGAGTCAATTCGAACTCAGCATCAACCGCCGGAATAGCCTGTCGCCGGTTGGCGTCCTGGGCGCTCGTCACTCCATTGAGCAGCGGGCGTCCTCGTCCGAGTGGGCGCCGAGGACGTCGGCCGACAGTAGACGCGAGGCGCCGTCGGTGGCCGGCGAGCCCGCGCTATTGCGACCGCGAGCTATTGCGACCGCTGGCCGCTGCTATCAGCTCGATAACCAGACGCTCTGATGGAAATAAGTGATCTCCTATGCGCCCTGCAGGTTCCCGGGAGGCACGGGAAAATGGCGGGACGGCCAGCGCTGGTTTGCCCCTGAGCGGGGCGTGGCCAATATCGGAGTTCGGCCAGGCGCGGGTCTTCGCGGTGACGGCTGGTAGCCGCACCGGCGATCAGCGCGCACACTGGGTGCGGGACAGCAGCGTGTCCGATGTTCGCGCATTAGGTGGGGGTATGAACGTCTCGGATGGGCTTGGGATTGTTGCTGGCCGGGCCGAGGTCGGTGACGCGGGCGGTGCCGGTGACGCTGACTTTGATGTGTTGCGATCTGACCTGAGCGCCGACGAGGAGCCGCGGGAGCTGTCGGCGGCCAGCGTCGCCTCCCTGGTGCAGTTGTTGACGCTGGTCCGCGCCGACTTGGCGGCGGTGTTCCAGGACGAAGAGGCGACACCGGAGAAGCTGCTGGAGCAGATCGTGGTGGTGGCCACCCGGCTGGTCCCCGGCGCCGAGGACGCGGGCGTGGCGGTGTATTCCGACGGCGAGCTGCGGACGGTGGCCGCGGCCGGTGATTTGACGATGGCCCTGGACGCTTTGCGGCGTGCGGTCGGGCAGGGGCCGGCTCTGGATGTCGCGCGGTGCGGGCAGACGCTGCGGGTAGCCGATTTGGCCACGGATCCGCGATGGATCGAGTTCGGAGAAGGTGCGGCCGAGGAAGGTGCCCGGTCGGTGTTGGCCTGCGCGCTGCCGCTCCCGCGTCGGCAATCAGGGGTGCTCAGCCTGTTCTCCAGTCGCCCGGCGGCCTTCGATGCGGCGGCCGAGCTGGTGGTTCCCGTGTTCGCGGCGAGGGCCGCGATCGCGCTCGCTCACGCGGAGAAGGTCAGCCAGCTCGAACGTGCCCTGCAAAGTCGGCAGGTGATCGGGCAGGCCGTAGGGATTTTGATGGAACGCCACCGGCTCTCCGAGCAGCAGGCCTTCGACACGCTCGTGAAAGCCTCGCAAGAATCCCATCTGAAACTGCGCGAGGTCGCGCGCAGAGTCACTGAATCCGGAGAAGAACCACACCAGGCAGCTCGACCGGACAGCCACTAACCCCCAGCCGCCGCATCATTGCACCGACGCGGCAGACGCGCCGTTCGGCGCGCTCGCGCTGCTGCGAAACCCAAGATCAACTGCGTCAACTCCTTGACGGCAGAGAGGCATCTCC
This sequence comes from Jatrophihabitantaceae bacterium, assembly GCA_036558905.1. Lineage (GTDB taxonomy): Bacteria > Actinomycetota > Actinomycetes > Mycobacteriales > Jatrophihabitantaceae > DASXRA01. The sequence goes on from DATBER010000054.1 coordinate 41,570, forward strand.
GCGTCCGACCTCTTGGCAGGGTCGTGCCGCATGCCCGGCTCGGGGCGAGCCGGAGAGCGCCACCGGGGCTGGTGGGTAGAAGGTGCTGACGGTGTCCCGGCGAGCTGCGAGCTGGCCGCAAGGTCTTTGTTGATTAGTCATGCGTTGCTCGGGGTAAGCCTGTGCGAAATAACGTCGCCACGGCGAACTGAATTAGCAAACATACTGCCACAACATCCATAGCTTGCTCTTGGTGTTTTGGGCGCCGTTAGGGCAGAAAGGAGAATCAAGAAATGACTACTCCGGCTCCAGAATGCGTCGTACTTGATATTCCGCAGGGACTGCGATTGGACTTGTTAGGCGTAATTGTCGAAATCGGGCAGATTCGGATCGTCGCTGACCGGGCCGGGCTTCTCGGTGGCTTGGTCGCCTCGTTAACGTGCGGCAGCGGCGCGGCCGCGGCGCAGAATCTGGAATCAATGGCCCAGATGCTGCGCTCACGCGATGAACAGGGAGCAGCAGCAGGCTAGGTAGCAGCGCCGTCCGCGGAGATCGGACGAGGGGGTTGGCGGTCGAGGCACTCTCGGACTACTACCAGCCCTGCTCACCCCGCGAGGCGTTCCACCGCCCGACGGAGCAGTACCCGTCTACCTGCACCCTGGCATGACCATCCTCGACGCGGCCCACCCGCAACTGCGATCGATCCGCGACGTCCTAGCGTCGCGTCGGGCGATCCGGTCGCGGTCTCGCCTGGGGGTTGCGGTCAGATGCTGAGCGGTCAGCGCCGTGCCGGCGAGCAGCGCGCGACGCGCATCGCTCAATCGCGTGGCCCAGCAGCAGCTGCGGTGTTCGCAACGACGCGCATTGAACGTCGTCGCAAGGAGGTGTGCGAAGCGTCTAGTGCGAACGGCCTCACGGCGCGGACGTCCTGGTGGACCGAGCTATGGATCTTGCCCGAGAGATCCAGCGTAGCCAGCGCGTAGGGACGCGTCGGGGTTGATGTCGCGACGCAGGTTCTCGGCCAGACCGTTGGCGTGCTTGGTCGGTAGGTGAGGCCTCGGCTCGTTGGTGGTCGTCGAGCAGCGCGGGTGAGCGGGCGATCACGGTCACGCTGGCGATCAGCCCCAGCAGGCATACGGCGTCGATGACCAGTGAGGCCGGAGCGAGCCGGATGTTGTCGCCGAGCAGCACTACGCCCAGGACGACGCCTATCACCGGTTGCGTGCCGGCGATCGGGGCGAGGGCGTAGTCGAGGCGGGCGGCGCGAAAGGCTCGCTGCGAGAGTAGGACGGCTGCCGCGGCGGCGGCCAGCATGACGTAGGGCCAGAGGCTGGCAAGCGTCGGGCGGATTCCGTGATGGGTGAAGGTGACCGACACGCCGCGTGTGGCGACGTCCTGCAACGCATAGAGCAGACCGGCGGCGAAGGCGGCAGTCAGCGACGTGGTGAGGACGTGTCTCCGTACGCCTTGGGCGAGTAGTGCCGCGGTGACGACGGCGATTGCGACGACCGCGAGTACGCCGGGCAAGACAATGCGCGGGTCGAGATGTCGCGTGTTGGTGGGGGAGCTGGTAACCATGAAGGCACTCAGCGCGGCGGCGACGCCGATGGAGCCGAGGATCTCGCGCCGGAGTGGCCGGTGTTTGACCAGTATCGCCCGAGTAATGAACGCGCACATCAGGGTGAGCGACATTAGCGGCGCCACCAAGGTGAGTGGGCCTAGTTGCAGGGCGGTCCCGGTCAGCGTCTGACCGAGGGTGAGTGCTGCGATTCCTGCGCACCACAGTCGGGAACGGAGCATTTGCGCCAGCCTCGGGCCGCCCGAGGTGTCGCCACACGCGACTACGACCCGGTGTTGCAACACCCAGCCGACCCCGAGCACGGTGGTGCCGATAAGCGTGAGCAGGTACACCACATCGTCGTCGTTCCCGCTGGGCGCGGTGCTCTCACATGGCCAACTGGCCGAGTTCTGCCCTCTTAGTGGTCCGTGCGGCGGGTCCGCCGACGGGGCCGACATCGACGGCCTCACCGGGCCGGGTTGTGAGCGCGCAGCCACCGCGTTGCTCAGCCTGGCGATCTGACGGATCGCTGCTCGTGGCGTGTGGACATTCCGCGGCGGACGGGAGTTTCAATGCGCGCGTCAACCTCGCTCAGTTGGCGTCGGCGCGCTCGGACTGTCAGGGCCGATAGCCGGGCGCCCCGCCTGGACCGGGAGGGATGGACCGGGCGGGGGCAACGCGACAGTACGCCCTGGCCGCTTACGACATTGCGTCGCCGGAGTCGGAGCGAATCGGCTGGGAGAATCGCGCGGTGACCCGCCAGCCCGAGGTTGCCCGTGACTTGCGGCTGCTGCGGCGCGGTCGAGGGCTGGAGGCCACCACGGTTGGTTGGAACCTCGCTCGTTGGCCGCGAAGGCGAGGACGGGCGGCGGGTGGCTCGCCGAGCCGGGCGTTCCTCCGACTCAGTCAGCGCTGTTTCTTGTCGACACCCACTGCCTGCTCGTTGCTGCCTAGCAACCGGCCGTGTCACGCACCACGCGTTAATCGATCTTGAACCTGGGGAAGCCCACGAGTGATCGAGTCTGGACCGAGACGAAGCGGCCCGACGCGGTGTCCACCGAGGACACCCGCGGACGGTGGCGAGCGTAATGGCCGGCGCGCCTGGCGCTCCTCACGCGGACGACGTACACGGCGAACGGTGTGGAGGGCCCTGGGAATACGTTCGGACGCGGTGCAGCAGTTCGTCAAGCTGGGCGCAACGAGCAGCGAAAGGACACGTCATGACCGTCGCAGCGCCATCGGTGAATCGCGCACCCCGCCCGAGCGGCCTGGCCGATGTACTGGATCTAGTGCTCGACAAGGGCATCGTCATCGACGCCTACGTGCGGCTGGCACTGGTCGGGATTGAGATCTTGACCCTCGACGCCCGAGTCGTGATCGCGAGTGTCGATACCTACCTACGCTTCGCTGAGGCAGTAAACCGACTCGAGCTACAGCCGCACGAGCAGGCAGCCGGCCTGCCCGGCCTCGTAGAGGAACTGCGCGATGGCGGCGCCAATAAGAGGACCGCCAACGACAAGACCGCCGATGAGAAGACCGGAGGCCAGAGCGCCAGCGGCCCGCGGCGACCAGCCCGGCGCAGCCGCCAACAAAGCTGATCGACGCTCGACTAGCGGGAAAGACCTTGCGGACGTGCAGGCCGAGCAGGAGCGCGTCGGCGAGCGGGTGGACCCGGTTGACAAACGCGATGGTCTCGTTGTCGAACAGCGGCAGGGTGCATCGGCCGCGCTCGAATTGGCCCGCTGCAGTTTTGAGTCGGCCAGGCCGGGGTAGGCCACCTCCATCGTTTGCTTGAAAAGATGCTGAGGAGGAAGGCCGTGTCCGACGCACCCATGGGACGCCTGACCCCGGAAGAAATCGCAGCGGAGTGCGGAACGGCGTTGCCGGCGAAGGAGGTCCTGTCACTGCTGGACCTGAACGCGAATATCGATCTGCTGCTTGATTTGGCGGCGCCGGTCGATCTCGCGATCGGGGCGAACGCGAACATCGCCGCGCCGATTAATGCCGCGGTCGACGCGAATGTGCTGTCGGTCGGTTCCGAATCGCAGGCCGCCGCGCTGCAGACCGGCGCGATGCATCAGGGCATTTTCGGGAACGCGACCGCGACGTCGGACCAAACGAGTTCGATCGGCCAGGGTGGTGCGCCGGCCACTGCGGACGCCGGTAGCCCTGCGACTGCCGACACCGGTACGCCGGTCACTGC
>DATBER010000055.1:0-13130 GCA_036558905.1 Jatrophihabitantaceae bacterium
CTCGCCGTCTCCGCGCCGCTGGCCTGGCGCGCGAATCGGCAATCGGGGTGGCGTTAGGACGGGCGCTCTGCTCATTTCCGTGACAGTTGGCATCCTGGTTTGATGGCCACCGCGGCAGAGGTTCCGATGGCCGCCACCCCACGGTGGCGCATCCGGTGATGGCGCACACCTAGGCAGCGAAGCCACAGCGAGAGCCAGAGGGTCTGCGGCAGGGCACGACAGGCACGCAGCACATGGCTTTATCTGCAGAGATCATCTGTCAATCACTGCGAACGCCGACGTTGATCAACATAGTGGCGTCACTAAAACGTTCTTGTGCCCGTATTTACTGGACTGTACGGGGCGCGCCCGGCAGGATTCGAACCTGCAACCTCTTGATCCGTAGTCAAGTGCTCTATCCGTTGAGCTACGGGCGCCAGTGCCGACGGACGAGTGTACAGGGCCCGCGCGACGTGCCTGGAGGACGGCGGCGGGTGGCCCCAGTAGCCTCGGCGGCGTGACCGACACGGACCTGGCACAGACGTGGGATCTGGTACTGGCGGGCGTGTCGGCGACGCAGCGGCGGCTGGTCGACAAGATCGAAGAGGGCGGCCTGCCCGGGCAGTGGTTCGACGTGCTGCGTTTGCTGCTCGCGGCCGACGATCACCGCCTGCCGATGAGCACCCTGGCCCGCAATCTGCAGATGACGGCCGGCGGGTTCACCAAGCTGGCCGACCGGATGGCCCGCGAGGGGCTGATCGATCGGCGCAACTCGTCGGCGGATCGGCGGGTCGTCTACGCGGCCTTGACGTCCAAGGGCACCAAGCTGGCGAAGGACGGCGCGGCGGCCTACCGGGCGGCGCTGGTCGAGTACGTCGGCCAGGTTCTGTCGGGGAAGCGGCTGGCCCAGCTGGCCGATGCGGCGCAGACATTGCGGGACGCGCACGCCGATACCGAAGCGCCGCAAGAAAGCGATCATGTTCTGACAGAGCGCGACCCCGCCCTGCCCGAACGGCGAGGACGGGGTCGGCCGTCACGCTAGGGCTGACCGGCGCCGCGCACCCCCGTGACACGGCGTCTGCGTCACACCCCGGGCGCCATGGCGCCGGTCGGGTCCCCCGATCTCGACCGAAGCCGCTGACGTGTGGGCAACATATTTCCCAGGAAGCTATTGCCTGTCAAGGTGAAGTCGTGATCAAGGTCCCGAGACCTAGAAGCGGTAATGCAGAACGATCGTGCCCTTCCGCGACCAGGCCGTGCTGTGCGACTGCAGCTGGCAATAGAGGCGCAGGCTCGGCGGGAACTGGGCGACCTCGGGTTCCCGGCTGAACAGGATCTCTCTGACCAGCTGCAACTTGGGGTTCCAGCTCTCGGGTTCCCTGGGGTCGTTGAAGCCGGGGAACTTGATCAGGTCGGCGACGGACTTTGTGCCGCGCGAGTGCTTGGCCGCCCAGATGGCGAACGGGGTGTAGCTGTTGAAGACCATCTCGCCGCCGGGCACGTGGCTTATGAGCCGGTTCAGCAGCGAGGCCATCTCGTCATGGGTCAGGAACCCCATCAAGCCGTCGGCGACGACCACTGCCGGCCGGCCGGTGGGGACGGCGTCCAGCCAGTCCTCGCCGGTCAGGTCCGCGCCGATGGCGTGGGCGTTCGGCTGGGTCGGGATCAGCGCCTCTCGGGCCGTGATGACGACCGGGAAATCGACGTCGTACCAGTCGACCGTGGTCGGCGCGGCGATGCGGCGCAGCCGTGTGTCCAGCCCGGCGCCGAGGTCGAGCCCGATCGCGTCCGGATGCCGGGCCACGAACCGGGCGGCCACCTCGTCCAGCTTCTTGGCCCGGACGGCGGCGTTGAGCATGAGGTTCGTGCCGATGTGCAGCCGCTCGTAGTCGTAGTCGACCGTGCGGACGATCTCGTCGGCCATGGCGTCGCCGAGAATCGGGTGTGGCGTGCGATTGTCGAGCGCCCGGCAGCACAGCGTCAGCCAGAGGCTGTCCTCGAGCGGTGTCAAGGTCGGAAGCGTTACCCCCATCTGTTCGACCCTCTCGGTCGTCGCCTCGCAACGAGCCTGGGGGCGAAACACGACGTCGCCGTCGAGGCGTATAGCTACGTGAGCTAACAACTGTCGCACGGAAATGCCCGGCGAGCGCCTGAGCCGCCCGGGTCCGGGTGCGTCAGGCGAGGCTGCTGGCGACGGTGACGAACTCGTTGATGATGGCTGCGCCGCCTCGACAACCAGGCGATGCAGACCTCGGCGGGCGCGACGTCCGCCACCCGGATGAGGTCGTCGTCGATCAGGCCGGCGATCTGTACGAAGTCCTTGCGGACACATCGGCAAGCCGTGCTCGTCGACCGGACGGCGAAAGTAGGCCATGCCGGCGCAACGGTCGACCCGGGCGAGCTGCCCTCTCGACGTCTTGCGCGCCGTCAGCTGTCCCGGCCGGATCGGGTCGATCGGCCAAGACCAGGCACAGCGGGTTGGCGGATACGTTCGTCCTCGACCAGCGGCTGACTTCGGCTCGGGCCCGGTCGGAGATCGGCTGGAACCCGGCACCGCGTGACGTTCTCGCCGGATGGGCACACGCGCGCTGAGGTAACTCCGCCAGAATCGGCCTATGAGCACCACCACCGACGACCTGACCCGGACCGTGCTGGCCCGGCACGAGAACGTCCCCGACGCTCGGTTGCGGGAGATCATCCGTTCGCTCATCACCCACCTGCACGCGTTCGCGACCGAAGTGGGCCTGACACAGGACGAGTGGAACGCCGGCATCGAGTTCCTGACCGCGACCGGGCACATCACCGACGAGAACCGGCAGGAATTCATCCTGCTGTCGGACACGCTCGGGCTGTCGATGCTCGTCGACCTCATCGACCACCGCACCGACCAGGGCGAGACCGAGTCGACGGTGCTCGGACCGTTCTGGGTCGCGGATGCTCCTCGGCGCGACGGCGGCGCGGTGATCGCACGGCCTCAGGACGGCGAGCCGCTGCACGTGTCGGTCCGCGTGCTCGGTCCGGACGGGACCGCCGTCGAGGGGGCCGTGGTCGACGTCTGGCAGGCGTCCGCCGAAGGACTCTATGACGTGCAGGATCCCTCGCAGCCCAGGGGAAATCTGCGCGGGCGGTTCCGGACCGACGCCGATGGCCGGATCGCGTTCTGGACCGTGCGCCCGGCGCCGTATCCCGTCCCGGACGACGGCCCGGTCGGCCGGATGCTGGCCGCGCTGGGGCGGCATCCGTGGCGCGCGGCCCACATCCACTTCCGCATCTGGGCCGACGGTTACCAGTCGCTGACGACCCACCTGTTCGACAGCACCAGCGACTACCTCGACGGCGACACGGTGTTCGGCGTCAAGGAGTCGCTTATCCGCACTGTCGATCGCGTCGACGGCGCACCACCCGCCGAGCTCGCCGCCGGCGCCGCCCAGCACTACCGGTTGACCAACGACTTCGTCCTGGCCCCGGCCGATCCGGCCGAGGCGGACGCCCGGAACAGATCTGAGTGATCACGGCCCGCCCGACAAGGGCGTGGGCGCGCTAAGAGTCTTCCTGTTCATCGGTTGCGCTCCTTCCGGTACAGCGACCTCGACCACGTGTAGCCGAGCACGGCGATCAACACGCACCAGCCGACCGCGAGCCAGCCGCTCTTGCCGATCGAGGTGCCGATCAGCAGACCTCTGATCGTCTCGATGACGGGGGTGAACGGCTGGTACTCGGCGAACCAGCGCAGCCCGTCCGGCATGGACTCGGTCGGCACGAATCCGCTGCCCAGGAAGGGAAGCAGGGTCAGGAACATCGGTGTATTGCTTGCCGTCTCGACGCTCTTCGCGGCCAGGCCCATCGCCACAGTCAGCCAGGTGACGGCGATGGTCAGCAGCAACAGCACGCCACCGGCCGCGACCCATTCGGCGAAGGTCGCCGACGACCGGAAGCCGACGAGCAGTGCGACGCCGACGACGACCACCAGGCCGAACACCGTCTGGAGGACCGCGCCGACGACGTGGCCGGTCAGCACCGACGCCTTGCTGATCGCCATGGTGCGGAACCGAGCGATGATGCCTTCGGTCATGTCCGTGGCGACCGAGATGGCGGTGCCGAGCGCGACGCTCGCGACGGTGATCAGCAGGATGGTCGGCGTGACGTAGCCGACGTACTCCGTGCGGCCGCCGAGCCCGCTGACGCCGGCCGGGCCGAGCCCGTTGCCGAGGGTGCGGCCGAAGACGTAGACGAACAGCAACAGGAACACGATCGGCTGGCCGAGGAGCATGAGGGTCAGCGAGGGATAGCGCTGCATGTGCCGCAGGTTGCGGCTCAGCATGGTGAGCGAGTCGCGCGTGCCATAGGACAGGGTGCTCACTGGACCAGCTCCTTCTCCCGTTCGGTCCGGTGGCCGGTGAGGCTGAGGAACACGTCGTCGAGGTCAGGGGTGTGCGCGGTCAGGCTGTCGACCGCGACCGCCTCGGCGGTCAGCCGGTCGAGGACCGCCTGCAGCGACGTGACAGTGCCGTCGGTCGGCACGCGCAGCGTCAGCGCCTCCTCGTCATCCCGTGCGGACGGCAGTGAGAGGACGTCGGCGGCGCGGCGCAGTGCGACGGGGTCGGTGAACCGCAGTCGCAGGTGCCCACCGGGAACCAGGCGCTTCAGCTCGTCCGGGGTGCCCTGCGCGACGAGTTTTCCGTTGTCCAGCACGGCGATCCGATCGGCCAGGCGGTCGGCTTCCTCGAGCTGCTGGGTGGTTAGGAAGATTGTGACGCGGTTCGCGACCAGGCCGCGGATGATGTCCCACATGACGCGTCGGCTGCGCGGGTCGAGCCCGGTGGTCGGCTCGTCGAGGAAGATGACCTGCGGGTCCCCGACCAGGGTCATCGCCAAGTCGAGCTTGCGCTGCATGCCACCGGAGTAGGTCGCCGGCGTCTTCTTCGCGACGTGGGCGAGGTCGAACGTGTCGAGCAGCGCCGCGATCCGCCGGCGCCCTACCTCGCGCGGCAGGTGGTGCAGCTTGGCCATGAGGATCAGGTTCTCCTCGGCGGTGAGCCGATTGTCGATCGCGGAGAACTGGCCGGTGAGGCCGATCGCGGCGCGGATCCCGTCCGCGTCGGTGGCCAGGTCGTGCCCGGCGACGGCCGCGGTGCCACTGTCCGGCGTGACCAAGGTGGACAGGATGTTGACCGTGGTGGTTTTGCCGGCGCCGTTGGGGCCGAGCAACGAGAACACGGTGCCGGGCGCGACGTCCAGGTCAATGCCGTCGAGCACGACCTTGTCGGCGTAGGACTTGCGCAGTGTCCGCACCGAGATGGCCGCATCGATCATGTCGTTTCCCCTTGTCGTGTCAGGAGCGGTGGATGGCGATGTCGCCGAAGGACGTGTGAGCGCGCACCTCGACCTTGTCCGTCGCCGCGCCGGGCGACGCGGACTCGCTCATCTCGTTGCGCACGCGGCCGAAGCGGGTATTCACGTCCAGCCAGGCTGCGGTGCCGTCGCGGACGCCGAGTTCGATGGCGCCCATGGCGGTCTCGAGCGTGAGCGCGCCGCGGACGGCGTCGAGCACGCGGACGGCGCCGTTCGCCGTCTTGGCGTCGACCCCGTCCATGGCTTGCTCGACGGTGATGTCGCCGTTGGCCGACCGGACGTGCGCGTGCCCGCCGACCGCCCCGATCGTGGTGACGCCGTTGGAGTTCTTGACGTTGGCCGTACCGGTGACCGCACCGACCTGGACGCGGCCTGAGCCGGTGCTGATCTCGGCGTTGCCCTCGACCCGGTCGACGGTGACGTTGCCGGTGCCCGTGTGCAGGTGCAGCGGACCGGCGTGATCGACCTGGAAGTCGCCGACGCCGGACTTGTAGCGGCATTCGCCGAGCCGGCCTTCGCCGCGGAGATCGCCGATGCCGGTGCTACCCGACACGCGCGAGCCGGCCGGCAGCTCGACGGTGACCTCGATCGACCTCGTCTTGTTGGACAAGTCCACTAGGCGGGTGCGCGGCCCCTTGACCGACAGGGTGCCGGCGGAGAAGTCGACGACGGTCTGCTGCGCGGCCTTGACGTCGGAGGCGTCCGACTCGTCGGTCGGCCGCACGTCGACGACCGTGTCGGTTCGGTCGCTCGCGATGACGCGGACGTTGCCGACCCCGGGCTCGATGTTCGCCACGATGGGCTCAGGCGTGTCGTAGGACAGCATGGGTGTCTCCTCAAATTCTGGTGTGCTTCGGGTCTGTCGTGGTCAGGGGCCGGATCAACTGACCCAGCCGCGGAAGTGCTCTGAAGAACGGCGCCGGCTGGTCCCCTGCGCAGCGCCCTGCTCGGGCCGGGCCGCCGGGCGCAGCGCCGCGGTCGACGCCCGCACGAGCCAGGCGTTGACCGAACGCCCCTGCTCGGCGGCGGCCTCCTCGATGCGTGACTTGAGATGCTCCGAAAGCCGGAGGTTGATGCGGACCATGGTGGTGTCGTCGCCCGCTGTCGGCGTCTCGTCCGGCTCCCGTGGTGCGTGGTCGGTCTCGACCGTTACCGACGGCTCGGCGGAGGGCGGCTCGACCACGGGCGTCGCGACGGCGAAGGTCGCCTCGCCGGTCCGCAGCCGGACTTCGACCGACCCGGGCGCAAGGTCCCGCGTGATCTCCTCGGCCGCGGCCGTCAGAGCGTCGAGCAGGGTGAGGCGGATGGCCGACGCCAGCGGCGCGGCCAGCCGCTCGGCGACCATGCGCGCCTCCTCGCCACCCGCCTCGGCAGCGACAGCCATCTCTCGGCGAACGGTCTCCACGTAGGGCGTCAAGTCCATGACACCACTGTGGCACAACATTGGCACTATGACAACTCGATAGCACACAGTTGCCCCGTATGACCGAGTGCCATTGTGGTGCCAGATGGTCTCGATCTGCTGCGGAGGACGCGACCTCACGCATCTGCGCTGGGCCGCGTTGTTCAGGCGACAGCTCGCCCAGCGGCCACGAGAGGGACGACGGTGAAATCGCTCATCCGCCCGAAGATGCTCTACTTCGGCACCCCGGTGGTGCTGATCAGCTCACTTAACCCGGACGGCAGCACGAACCTGGCGCCGATGTCGTCGGCCTGGTGGCTCGGCAACACCGCAGTGCTGGGCATGAGCATCAACTCGCAGACCGTGCGCAACCTGAGCGAACGGCCCGACGTGGTGCTGAACCTCGTCGACTCCGCGATGGTGGGCGCGGTCGACCGGATTGCGCTGCTTACCGGTCGCGCCGACGTGCCGGAGTACAAGCAGGCCCGCGGTTACACCTACCAGCCGGACAAGTTCGCCGCCGCCGGGCTGACGCCCGCCCCGTCGGACGACCCGGCCAAGCCGGCCGCCGTGACCGAAAGCCTCGTCCACCTCGAAGGGCGGGTCCGCACGATGCACGCCATAGGCGACGACGCCGGAGCACGCGCCATGGAGGTGGCGATCACCGATGTCTACGTCGACGACGACCTGATGATGCCCGAGCACCCTACGCACATCGACGCGCAGCGCTGGGACCCTCTGATCATGAAGTTCACCCAGTACTTCGGCGGAGGCTCGATACTGCAGCACTCGTCCCTGGCCGACGGCTGGGACATCCCGCAGCGGCAACGGGCCGAGACCGAATACCCGGTCCCCGTCACCTGATCGGCCGGCGTCCCGAATCTCGGTGACGGGGCTCGGGGTCGTCGTCACCGGCCGGGATCGCGCTGCACTGCCCGGGTCGGTTTGCCGATGCCGAGCGAGACGGCCGAGAACAGATGCAGGTGCTGTGTGTCTAGGACGGGATGAGCCGGGCCACGACGACGATGTTGTTGGTGCTGGTGTCGCCCTGCTCGAACGCGCAGGTGATCAGCACCAGCCGATTTGGCACGGTGCTGTCTGAGGCCCAGGGTGGCAGCGAGCTGGCCGACTTCGGCGACAAGCCGATTCTTTCGATCTTGTACGTCGTGGTGCGCGATTCGGTGGTGACGCGGGCGAGATCCCCTGGGCGAGCGTCGGCGAGGTGTGTGAACGGGCAGACGTGATAGTGGCAGGCGTGCCCGTACACGTACGCGGTTCCGTTGGCCGGCGTGGAGGGATAGGTCGACTGCTCGACCCAGACCGCGGTGTTCCACTCCGCGGCGGTTTGGTGTGGGGGGTCGACCGGCTCGTTGCTGGCCACGCTGATCGCGCTCACCTTGGTCGAGATCAGCCCGGACCGGGTCGTCACGACGAGTGAGAACGGCGTCGACGCGGATGAGCCGGAGCGTGGCCCAGCCGGAGTGGTACGGGTGGACCTCGGCGGGATGGGTCCGGTCATGGACGACGTCAGAGTCGTCGACGCACCGCCGCCACGGGCCCCGTGTTCGCTACCACCGGTGGTGAACGCGGCCGCGACGACTCCGGCCGCGCCCACCACCAGGACGGCGACGACGCTACGAGTGGTTACCACGACGTCGCAGGACCTGCACCGCCATCGCGCCGACGGCAGCGAGCATGGCCGCCGCGAGCCCGGACAGGATCTGCCCGAGTGGGAATCCGTCGCGCGGCAGCATGTCCCCCGTCTCTCCGGGGCCGGGCACGAACGGCGAGGTGGTGGTGCTCGCTGCCGCGAGCGACGTCGTGCCGGACGTCGCCGCGGCCGGCGCGCTCGAGCTCGACGCCGGGGTCGTCGTCCTCGCGGTTGTCGAGGCGGACGGCGGCGGAGTTGACGTCGAGTGGGTAGGTGGCGCAGTCGAGGTCGACGGGGTCGATGACGCGCTCGACGGCGGAGTCGAGGGAGGCGTCGACGGAGCGGTCGAGGTCGACGGTGGCGGTGTCGGCGACGACGGCGGCGTGGTCGGGCCGCACGGACCGTGGCTGAGGTTGAACTGCCCCGACCAGCCGTCGTAGATCACGGCGGTGGCCGAGGTGACCGTGCTGTCCAGGTTGGCGGTCGTGCGGTAGTGGGCGACTCCTCCCGTCACCTTGTCGAGCGGCACGTCGGCCGAATTGCCGTTCGCCCAGGTCACATGGATCGTCGCCGGCGCATCGACATCTGAATCGAGCTGGTTGATCACGAAGTGCCACTCCGTGTCGTCGCACTCGTGGTCGTTCAAGGCCTTGGCGCTGATCTCTTTTGTGCCGGCCGCTTGGGCGACCGTGCTGTGTTGCCCGAGTGCGATCTGCACCAGCAGGAACGCCGCGCCGGCCAGGGCCGCGACGAGAAGCCACCCGAGGCGACGTCTCTGCTCGCCGCCGTGGCGCGTCGCTGTGGCTGGTGACATTGAGTCCACTCCATTCCGACATCACTGTCGATCAGGGCCCCCGATGGACCGGTAGCGCCGCGAGGTTCGAGCGGCGTGTCACGCTCGATGCGCTGCCGCTCTTCGCTCGCCTCGTTTTTCTCAGCGTCGGCGGTCGCGGTTTCGTTACACGCCATTCGCCGCCTTTCTTGAGGGCAGGTGTCCAGCTGCGGGATACGCGAGAGGGCCCGGCCGTGCTGGCCGGGCCCTCGGTGCGTAGTGGGTTAGAAGGCGGAGGTGCCGTTAGGGGTGCCGAGGCCGGTCGGGCCGTCCCAGCCGGTGCCGGCGTGGCACCACAGCGACGGCGAGCAGGAGCCGTTGGAGCCCGTCGTGACGTCGAACAGGCCGGAGGCGTGGCCCCAGGTATAGGACGCGGGGTATCCGGTCAGGTTGCCGCCCAGGGCGTAGACCGAGGCGATGATCGGCGAGGAGGCACTGGTGCCGCCGAAGACCAGCCAGCCGCTGGATCCTTGGTAGGGGGTGGAGTCGTACACCGAGACGCCGGTAGCGGGGTCGGCCACCGCGGACACGTCGGCCAGGGCCTTGCCCGAGCACTGGGTGGCCGAGGTCTGCCAGGAGGGCTTGGCGTTCAGGGTCGAGCATCCGCTGCCCGCGCCGCTCCAGGCGCTTTCGGTCCAGCCACGCGAGTTGGATGCCTTCGACAGCGAGGTGCCGCCGACGGCGATGACCGAGTCGTAGGAGGCCGGCGAGCCGACACCGAAGCCGGCGTCACCGGTGGAGGCGGTGATGGCGATGCCCGGGTGGTTGTAGGCCGAGCTCTGGGCCGAGTCCGAGCCGCTGTAGCTGTTGCTGATCGCGGCCACGTTCTGGGTAGCGGCGTAGTTGACCGCGACGCCGAGGTTGGCGAAGGAGTTCGTCGTGGCTTCGACGAGCAGGATGTGGCAGCCCGGGCAGGTGGCCGAGACCATGTCCAGGTCGAGGCTGATCTCGGTGGCCCAGCCGGCGTTCTTGCGCGGGTAATTCGTGCCGCCGGTCTGGTTGACCTTTCGGAAGCAGCCGTTGGCGGTGGTGCAGGCGGGCAGGCCGAACTGCGACCGGTAGACGCCGAGGTCGGCCTCGGCGGTGGGGTCGTCGTAGGCGTCGACGATGGCCACGGTCGCGCTGCCGCTGGCGGTGAGCTTGTACGCGTTGCGGATGTCCGGCGGGTTCAGCCCGGACGGGCTGCCGCCGGCAGCAGGTTTGCCGTTGGCGTCGGTGACGACCTGCGCCTGGCAGGCCGCGGCGCCGGAACTGGCCACGTCGCAGACGTGGTGTGAGTGCCCTCTGGGCTGGGCGGGTGCGGCACCGGCCGGGCCGATCGCGAGCGCCACCGCCGCGATCGGGGCGATGGCTGCGGCGGCGCCCAGGGCAAGCTTGAGTTTCATGGGACCTCCTGGGAAAGGTGGCCCGCGCGGCCATCCGGGGTGAGAGCCGCGTCAAAACGGGGTGTCGTCAGGCTGCCGTTACTTTTGACCCGTGTCTACCCGCACGGTGTCAGTTGCACCAACCGGACGAGCGCTACGGCAACGTGACGAAGTTGCCGAGAAATGCCCGTGCCGACGCGGTGTCCATGCGGTAGTCGACGTTGGTAGCGCGGCACATGTAGTCGCCGGTGATCGTCGTCCCGGCAACGATATTCGTCTCATCCGAGCCGGCGCCGAGGAAGTTCGGGCCACCGGAGTCGCCGTAGCAGGTACCGCCGTCGCCGCGGGCCGGGTTCATGGAGATCCGCAGCCAGCTCGGGTTCAGCGCGTTCAGCCCGCCGGTGGCGACGAAGCGGGTATCGGCGTAGTGGAATGTCGGGCCCTTATCGATCGTCACCGACTGGGCGCCGTAGCCGACGCTGGTGAACCGGGCACCAGACGCGAGTGTGTCGAGTGAGTTCGCGGCCGGCAGCCGCGCCGGTGTGATGCCGCGTACGGCTTTGTCCAGCACGACGACCGCGACGTCATGCGGATCGCTCTGCGCCTGGTCAAAGGCCGGGTCGGCGTGCCACGTGCCCCAGTAGGTGGTGCCGGTCGGCGCCTTGTAGGCGCTGTCGAACGTGACCGCCACGCGGGTCACGCCCTGGTCGCAGTGCGCGGCGGTGAGGAACACGGAGGGCGAGATGAGCGTGCCCGAGCAGGTGGCCCAGGTGCCGTCGGAATAGGGCTGCGGTGCCAGCAGCGCGCCGACCTCGGGATGCGCCGTCCCGTCGGGCGCGCCGTAGGTGATCGCGGCCGCCGGGACCGCGGCAGCGAGGATGGCCGCAGCTGCGATTCCGGTCCAGAACAGTCGACGCATGACGAGCCTCCTGGGGGTGACAGCCGGGCCAGGCTAGACCCGCACAGCCGGGCTGCGACACCCTCCCCACACGCCTATTCCCAGCGAAATCCGGACAGATGTCTGCGGCGGTATCGCGATAGTCTCTGCGCGGCAGCCGCGGGGGGAGCCGGGGCTGAAGGACGATGCATTGGGCAGGCACCGCAGCCACGCTCAGGTCTTCGCCGACCAACACGGACACCGCGGCCGGCTCGTCGCGCTCCTGCTGCGCGGCGCGACCCTTCTCGTGGTCGCCGGGATCGCGGCCGTAGGACTCAGCCTCATCTCCGGCGTATCGCTACCCGGCCTGACGCCTCCAGCGCACCTGCCCGCCGACGAGCGCCCCACCCGCAACGCCGAACCGACCCGCGTATCGAACGTCGATGTGCCGGCAGAAACGCCAGCGCTGCCCCTCGCGTCCGGCCTAAGACCGCCGACGGCTGCGGTGTCGACGCCGAACCCGTCCGCGATCAATAGCACTTCACCCATCCGCACGCCGACCGCGCCGAGCTCATCGGCTCCAGCCTCGACCCACGCCAACCGCCCAACGACGACACCAACCTCCAGCTCGCATGGCCAGGCGCCCGTGACGCCGCCCGGCCGCACGAAGCACCCGTGAGGTCGAACCGCAACCTGCGCGCACCGCTGCTGAGCGTCGGGCTGATCGCGGTCGCGGTGATGCCGGTGGTGGCCGGGTTCGCCGACCCCTCCGGCCAGACCCCGGCGTCGTGGTTCGCATCAACCACGGCGGTAACGCGGCATCCCGAGCCGTTCTGATCACCCGGCGCGCCTTCAACGACGCTGGGACGTCACGACGTGGCCCGGACAGAGGCCTGGCCACCGCGTGCTCTCTGTCGGTGAGTGAGGCGTACCGGGCAAGCCGTCGACCGGTCGGCCCGGTACGCCAGCGCGCTTAGTTGTGCCGGCTGAAGACAGGCCACATGGGCACGACGCCGCCGGCCGTGTCGCCCGCGTGGCCGATGTGCCCGAGGTGCCAGTTGTCTTCGATGGTGGTGAGCAGCGAGTAGTGGTTGTACGGGGTGTGGTCGGTGAACCCGCGGGGGCCGGAGGCACTGACCACGATCGCTGGGATCAGCCCGCCGCCGTAGGTGCCGCCCGGCCACAGGGTGCTCACGCGCGCGTCGCCCTTGGGGACGTAGGGCGAGTCGCAGCAGCCGTCAGCACTCTCCCAGCCGCCGGTTTCCGCGTTGCCGGTGAAGTCGTTCTCGTCGGTCACGATCACGATCGCCGAATGCCGCGTCCACGCCTTCGACTGGGTGATCGTGTCCACCGCGGAATGCACGAATGCGTCGGCCTTCTGCTTGAGCGCGGCATCGTTGGGGTCGTCCTTGGTGCTCCCGAACGGGCACGGCGTCTCCGGGTGACCGGGTACGGCCACGTTCACCCCGCCGTGCATGTCGTTGCACTGGTTCGGGGTGATCCACACGAACTGCGGGGCGCGGCCAGTGTTCAGGTCGCTGGCGAGCTGGCCGTAGTCACGCACATGGCTCATCCGCGCCGGATTGCTGGCCACGTCATCGAAGAGCACGAATGGGTTGTGCTTCTTGGCGTAGAGCTGCACGACGGTGCCGTCGGCCAGTGTCGGACCGAAC
>DATBER010000056.1:0-1688 GCA_036558905.1 Jatrophihabitantaceae bacterium
AACGTCCCCGAGACGCTCGCGCCGATGTACCCGCCGTAGTCCTGGAAGCTCGGGATCTTCGAGTTCACGGTCCTCGCCGCGAGCGCGAGGCCGGCGGCCAGCGAGAAGACGATCGTCGAATGCCCGAGCGAGAAGAAGAACCCGACGCCGACGGGGCGCTTGCCCTGCTGGAGGAGTTTCCGCGTGGTGTTGTCGATCGCCGCGATGTGGTCGGCGTCGAACGCGTGCCGCAGCCCGAAAAGGTAGGCAGTCAGCCCGAGGCCGACGAGCGGCCGGTAGTGCCCGGAGTAGTAGAGGAAGAGGCCCCAGCCAACCACATGGAGCGCCAGCACCGCGGCGCCGAATCCGGACAGTCGCATCCACTCGTCGCGCGTCACTCCGCGCGTCCATCTGGCAAGCATTTCGTACCTCCTGAAACGGGACGTGGGTTGCGGCCTATTCGGCGCAGCGCGCGAACCGGTTCGGAGGCTATCGGGCCGGGAGTCGCGGCGGGCTGGATAGCCGGGGGAACGTGTCACGAAAGGTGAATGACACTCCGCGGCGGCCAAGTGGCCACCGCCGCGGCGATCGACTCGACCTCGCCGGTCACACCCTCGGCTGCACCGCATCGACCGGCACCGACAGTGTCACGAAACGTGAATGACACTCCACGGCGGCCAAGTGGCCACGACCCGCTCCCAGCCGCCCGCCCCACTCCACTCTCCCCAGAATCCCGCCCCCGAAGGAGGCGCGGCCCCGCCCGACCCGGCGGGTGGGTCGGACGGAGCCTTGGGACGGACCTGGCTCAGCCGTTGATGCGGCTGGTGCCCTTCGCCAGGTCTGCGGTGATGGCGTCGAAGACGCCAACGAGCTGGGTCGGCTGCGGCTGGTAGAAGTAATTGCCCGGGGTGGCGATCTGCTGCATCGCCTGGTTGGCCAGGATCCCGGGCGACTCGGCTGCGCCGGTGTCGGCCTTGCAGGCCTCGGCACCCGAGACGTCGAGGTCGTATGCGATCGAGTAGATGAGCACCTTGCTCGCCTTCGACGCGTTTGCGATCGAGATCGCCGTGTGGCACGGCTGCGTGCGGTACGGCGAGGTCGCCGGCAGGTAGCCGGGGCCGGTGTTCGCAGCGCCGTCCGACAGGAAGATGATGACCTTCTGCACGCCCGGGCGGCCGTTGGCGTCGAGCTCGGCCTGGGCGGCGTCGAGCGCGTTGGCGTACGCCGTCTGGCCGCCGGCCTGGACGCAATTCAGCGTCGAGATCAGGTCGGAGCTCGCGTTCAGATTGCCGGGCGAGCTGGCGTAGTCGTTCGACATCGGCACGACCAGGTACGCCGCGTTCGTCAGGTTGTAGTTCGAGGTCGGGGCGCTGCCGCACCTGGCGCCGACGCTCGCGGCCGGCGGCAGCACCACCAGGCCGACGTTGTCGATCGCCGGGTCGAGGTCGTCGAGGAACGACGTCACGCCCTGCTTGGCGTTCACGAGCTTCTGCCCCGTCATCGACCCGGTGCGGTCGAGCACCATCACGATGTCGAGCGGCAGCGCGCCGCACGGCGAGCAGGCCTGTGAGTGCACCGTGACGTTGATGGAGTCGACGCCGACCAGGTGCAGGAAGTACGTCGGCACGTCCGCGGACTCGGTCACCTGCACCGTGTTCGCCGGGTTGCAGAACTTCGGGCCCGTGGCGCAATTGGCCGTCGCCTGCAGC
>DATBER010000057.1:0-8154 GCA_036558905.1 Jatrophihabitantaceae bacterium
CTGTCGTAGGGCAGGTGCACGGCGTTCGCCGCGTCCCGCCAGCTCGCCACCTCCTCGTCGTCGACGCCGAGTCCCCGGGCCTTGTCCGGGTGCCGGTGCACCGCCTCGGCGGCGGCGAGCAGGTTCTGCTGGGCCATCAGGTTCGTGTAGATGTTGTCGTCGGCCAATGCGCTGTACTCGTCCGGCCCGGTCACCCCGTCGATGTGGAAGGCCCCGTCGTCGCCGTGGTAGCCGACCGACACCCACAGCCGGGCCGTCTCGACCAGCAGCGGCACCGCGAACTCGCGGTCGAAGTCCTCGTCGCCGGTCCAGTTGACGTAGCGGATGGTGGCATCGGCGATGTCCGCGTTGACGTGCATCGCCGCGGTGCTGGCCGGCCAGTAGCCCGACGACTCGTGGCCGCGGATCGTCCGCCAGGGAAACGTCGCGCCGCGCAGCTTCAGCGCCTGGGCCCGGTTGCGGGCGTGGTCGAGCGTGCCGTGCCGCCAGCGCAGAGCGTCGGCGGCGGCGTGCGGCGCAGTGGCGGTGAGCACCGGCAGCACGAACGACTCGGTGTCCCAGAACGCGTGCCCGTCGTAGCCGGGTCCGGTCAGCCCCTTGGCCGGGATGGCCCGCTGCTCGGACCGCATCGCCGCCTGCATCGTGTGGAACAGCCCGAACCGCACGGCCTGTTGAACGGTGTCGTCGCCGTCGACGGAGACGTCGGCGCCTTCCCAGAACTCGTCCATGACCGTGCGCTGGTCGGCGACGAGCTGGTCCCAGCCGGTGCGCACGACCATGCTCAGTGCGCCGTCGACCTGATCGCGCAGCGCCGGCACCGACCGCAGGCTCGACCAGCCGTACGCGACGAACTTGGTCAGGCCCAGCCGTTCCCCCGCGTTCAACGGGATCCCACCGGTCAGACGAGCCCAGTCCGGCTGTACTTCCAGGCGGGTGCCGACCCGGCCGTCGGCGTCGAAGATGTGATCCATCGCGGCCGCCATGTTCAGCCCGCTCGAGTGCGTGCGATGCATGAGCAGGGCCCGGGTGTCGCCACCCAGCTGGTACACCGGCTCGAGCGGGTGTTTGAGCACGGCCGCCACCCGCGGGTCGTTCGACTGCCTCGGCAGGTCCTCGTTGGCGACCAGCGCCGACTGAACCACCACCCGGGTCGCGTCGCGGACCGCCTCGACCTCGTAGTGCACCGCCATGATCGAGCGCTGGGTGAGCGAGACCAGCCGGGTCGACCGCACCCGGATCACCTGCCCGGCCGGTGACTCCCACTCGACGATGCGACGCAGGACTCCGGCCCGCAGGTCGAGGATGCGCTCGTGGTGGTGCAGCGTGCCGTAGCGCACGTCGAACGGCTCGTCGTCGACCAGCAGCCGGATCACCTTGCCGTCGGTGACGTTGATGATCGTCTGCCCCGTCTCGGGGAAGCCGTAGCCCGCCTCGGCGTACGGCAGCGGGCGCGTCTCGTAGAACGAGTTGAGATAGGTGCCGGGCAACCCGTTCGGGTCGACCTCGTCGAGGTTGCCGCGTACGCCGATGTGCCCGTTGGACAGGGCGAACACCGACTCGGACTGGGCCTGTTGCTCGAGGTTGAGCCCCAGCTCGCGAACCGCCCACGGCTCGACCGGGAACCGCTGCTGCGGTATCACGTCAGCTCCGCCAGGTCGTTCACGACGACGTCGGCGCCGTGCTCGCGCAGCGCCTTCGCGTGCTCGTCGCTGATCCGGTTGACGCCGACCACGTAGCCGAACTGCCCGGCCCGGCCGGCCTCGACGCCGGCCAGCGCGTCCTCGAAGACGACCGCCGCGGCCGGCTCGACGTGCAGCAGCTCGGCGCCGGCGCGGAACGAGTCGGGGGCAGGCTTGCCGGCCAGGTGCTGCTCGGCGATGGTGTGCCCGTCGACCACCGCCTGGACGTATCGGTCCAGGCCGGTGATCCGCAGGACGGTCTTCGCATTGGCGCTCGACGACACCACCGCCCGGGCCAGCCCGGCGTCGCGGGCCGTTTCGAGGTAGCGGCGCGAGCCCGCGTACACGTCCACCCCGTCGCGGTGGATCCGCTCGTTGAGCAGCTCGTTCTTGCGGTTGCCGATGCCGTTGACGGTGTCGCGGTCGGGCGGGTCGTCGGGTTCGCCCTCGGGCGGGTGGATGCCGCGCGAGGCGAGGAAGTCGCGCACCCCGTCGGCGCGCGGCTTGCCGTCGACGTAGTCGTCGTAGTCGTCCGCGGTGAACGGTTCGCCGCCGCGCGCGGACAGATATGCGTCGAACGTCTGCTTCCAGGCGGTGCGGTGGACGCTGGCCGTGTCGGTCAGCACGCCGTCCAGGTCGAAAAGGCACGCCGTTACGTGGTCGGGCAGTCCCAGCATGCGTGCATCATCCCAATTCCGGATGTCGACCGGTGACCCGCCCGCGTGCCGGGACGGTTCGGATCGCCGCCGCCCGGGTAAACCCGACGTGGGAGGGGAACCTGGCTACCACGAGGGGAGTTCGCATGAGCGCCACCGACAAGGCGAAGAACAAGGTCGAGGACGTTAAGGGCAAGGCCAAGCAGGGTCTGGGCAAGGCCATGGGCGACCGTGATGTCGAGACGAAAGGCCGGGCCAAGCAGGCCAAGTCCGACCTGAAGAACGCCGGCGAGAAGGTCAAGGACGCCGCCAAGCACTGAGTCACTTCAACGTCCCTTTCGACGCAGCGGCCCCCGGACAGCGCGGTCCGGGGGTCGCTGTGTCAGGCGTCTTCGGGCAACGTGCCGGTGACCACGACCTCCGACGCGACGTCGCGCAGCTTGCGGTGCAGGGTCTGGCTGGCCGTGCGCAGCAGCGCGAACGCGCCGTCCTGGGTCACCTTGTGGTGGGCCATCAGGACGCCGATGGCAGCGCCGATCTCGCGGTTGGTCTGCAGCGCGGCTTCCAGATGCGCGGCGTGATCGGCGGTCTCGTGGATTGCGACGAGCGTCGAGGCATGGGCGGCGAACACCGTCGCCAGGTCGACGTCGTCGTCGGAGAAGGCGGCGGGCTGGTCGGCGAACAGGTTCAGGGCCGCCGAGTCCTGGGCCTCGAGCTGAAACGACAGCACGCTGCGGTAGGCGGTGTGCTCGGCCAGCGCCCGGCAGAAGCGCGGCCACCGGGTCTCGGCCTCGACGTCGAACAGCAGGTAGTTCTCGTCTCGCTCGGCGGAACGCAGGCACGGTCCCTGGTTCAGCTCGTACTGCAGCGCATCGGCCCGGGCGGCCACGACGTCGGACGTGACCAGGCTGCTGGCCACGCCGCCGCGCACCATCGTGATGCTCGAGCCTGTGCACGGCTCGATGTACTTGACGGCCAGCTGCACCATGCGCTGCAGGGCCGCGACGTTGTCGCCTTCGCCGCGAAGGTCCTTACCGAGTAGCGCGAACTCGCGGGACAGCTGCACGACCTCGTTCGTATCCACGTGCTGGGGGCTCCTGACTCGATGGTGCTCGGCGACAGTATGCGCGCCGACACGCCGGCCACAAGCACTCTGCTGGTTTGGCTCGATACCTGGACGGGTAGGTCCAGGGATGACGCGGATCGGCCCTCCGAACCGCGGCATAACGGGGGTATGGCGTATACAGCCGACCTGTGTAGATAGTCCTCTTTGGAGGGAGCCAACCGTGGTTTCCGGATACGCGACCCCGCACTCGGCGGACGTCCCGGCGTTGCCGAGGAGCAAATCCGGCTGGCGGGCCGTGCTGAAGCGACTGCCGCAGCAGGTCAAGCACCACGACCTGACCGACCGGGCAGCTGCGCTGACCTATTTCGGTGTGCTGGCGATCTTTCCCGGCGTGCTGGTGATGGTGTCGATCCTCGGGCTGCTCGGCCCCAAGACGACTCAGTCGATGCTGAACAACCTGGACGGCGTCGCGCCGGCCGGCGTCCTCACGTTCCTGCGCTCGGTGATCGACCAGGTGCAGGGCAGGCACGGAGCGGCAGTGCTCGCCGTCGTGATCGGTGTGATCATCGCGTTGTGGTCGGCGTCGGGCTACGTCGCCGCGTTCATGCGCGCCATGAACAACATCTACGGCATCGACGAGGGCCGCCCCGCGTGGCGCACCGCCGGGCTGCGGGTGGCCGTCACGGTGGCGGTCGTGATCCTGCTCGTGATCAGCGCGGTGATCGTCACGGTCACCGGGCCACTGGCGAGCAAGGTCGGCAGCGGCCTCGGGGTGGGCGACGCCGCGGTCACCGCCTGGGGCATCGCCAAGTGGCCGGTTTTGCTACTGATCGTCAGCCTGCTGTTCTCGCTGCTGTATTGGGCCACCCCCAACGTCAAGCGACCGGCGTTCCGGTGGATCACGCCGGGCGGCGTCCTGGCCGTGGTGATCTGGCTGGTGGCGTCCGGGCTCTTCGGCCTGTACGTGTCGTTCTCCGGCTCGTACAACAAGGCTTACGGCTCGCTGGCCACGGTGATCGTGTTCCTGGTGTGGCTGTGGCTGAGCAACATCGCCATCCTGCTCGGCGCCGAGTTCAACGCCGAGACCGAACGGCAGCGGCTGATCGAGGCCGGCTTGCCCGAGGACGCCGAGCCGTTCGTCGAGGTGCGCGACACCCGGAAGCTGAGCGAGGCCGAGATGCAGCGGGTCGTGCACGCCGAGCGGGTCCGCAATCAGTCCGTGAGCTGATCTGCGCTCCGATCGCGCAACCTTGGCCGCCCCAGACCGCCGAAGGTTGCGCGATCGCAGCGAAGGCCCGATCCGGGAGAAGTCGGAAGAGCGGGACGGGATGCAGCGCCTTTACGCGGGGGCGACTGCCCAGGGCTTAGCCTGGGTCGTAGGGCGTTGTGGGCGCTCACCGACGCTCCCGGCTCGCATGTTCCCCCGATCGTGCGGGCCGGGAGTTCGTGTCTTCACCCCGTGTGGCCGAGCAGGGCCAGATCGGGCGGCACCAGGGTGGTGCTCAACAGCAGCTCGCGCAGCAGGTTGTCGTTGAGCGCACTGCCGACCGGCTCGCCGCTCTCCTCGCGGGTCAGCCCGAAACACCCGCGAGACGGGCGGATCCGCACCCCGGCCACCAGGTGCTCGTCCCGCCAGGCCGTCCAGCCTGAATCCGGTTGCCGATCGGCCCGCTCTTCGGCGCTTGGTGCACATCGATCATATCCAGCGAAGGGCGTCGTATCCCCCCTCTGGGCCGGTCGGAGCGGCCGGTGTCCAATGGCCGCATGGGAGGTTCCGGCGAGGTGCGAACCGGCCGCGTGTACGACCCACCCGGACCCGGCGGCAGGGCGCGGGTGCTGGTCGACCGGCTCTGCCCCATGGCCTGTCCAAGGACGCGGCGGCGCTGGACGAGCGGTGCCCGCGACGTCGCGCCGTCGAACGACCTGCGCAAGTGGTACCAGCACGATCCCGAAGGGTTCGCCGAGTTCACCACCACGTATACAGCCGAGCTGGATGATCCGGAGCGGGCGGCCGCTTTCGCGGGATTGGTGGCGCGCAGCCGGCAGGGGCCGCTCACGCCGCTGACCGCGACCAAGCAGGTCGACATCAGCCACGCAGCAGTGCTGGCCCAGCTGCTCGCCCGCTGACCGGCTGGTAGGACTGATCCGTGCGTCCCATCCAGCTCGGGCCGAACCAGCCGGCCACGTTCTACCGCGGATCCGGCCGGCTCGGCGCGTTCCGCGGCCTGGATCTCGAGCCCCGTCCCGAGGACTGGGTGGCGTCGACGACGCCGCGGTTCGGGCTGGCCCCAGCCGGGCTGACCACCCTGCCCGACGGCGCCGTGCTGGCTGACGCCGTCGTGGCCGATCCTCTCGGCTGGCTGGGTGCCGAGCACGTCGACCGCTTCGGCGCCAACCCGGCGCTGCTGGTCAAGCTGCTCGACGCCGGGCAACGGCTGCCCGTGCACGTGCATCCCGATCGGGCGTTCGCGTTGTCGCACCTGGCCAGCGGTTTCGGCAAGACCGAGGCGTGGATCGTGCTCGAGGCCGCGCCGGATGCCGCCGTCCACCTCGGTTTCACCCGTGACGTGGCGGCTGACGAGCTGGCCCGCTGGGTGTCCACGCAGGACGTCGCGGCCTTGCTCGGCACCACGAACCGCGTCCCGATCCAGGCCGGTGACGCGATCCTGTGCCCGGCCGGTTTGCCGCACGCGATCGGCGAGAACGTGCTGCTCGTCGAGCTGCAGGAACCCACCGACTTCTCCGTGTTGCTCGAGTGGGAGGGCTTCCCGCTCGGCCCGCGCAACGCCTCGGTCGGCCTGTCGCTCGACGAGGCGCTCACCTGCGTCGACCGGCGCGCCTGCTCACCGGCCCGGCTGGCGTCGTTGCGGGGCGGGGCCGGCTCGTCGCTGCTGCCGGCCGAAGCCGCCGACTTCTTCGTCGCCGAGCGGGTCGGCCCGGGCCGCCTGGACGCCGGGTTCGCCGTGCTCGTCGTGACGTCCGGGGCGGGCGAGCTGTCCGGCGAATGGGGCGCGCTGGCGATCGCCCGCGGGGCCACGGTCGTCGTCCCGTTCGCGGCCGGCGCCTGGGCGCTGTCCGGCGACGTCTCCGGCATCGTCTGCCGCCCGGGTACTCGCGCGCCGCAGCGCCAAGGGTGAGCGGGCCGGCCCGGTCGAGCCGGCCCGCTCACCGGTCTCAGTAGCCGAGCTTGACGACGGTGCCCGGCCCGTTGCCGCCGGTGGCGGCCGGAGCCGTCGAGGCGTACAGGCGCCCGTCGGAGTACTCGACCGCTACCAGTCCGGGCAGCGACAGCACCGGCTGCGGCCGGCCGTGGTGCACCAGCGACAGGGTGCCGGTGCCGATCTCGGCCACGTAGATGTCACCGCGCGGGGTGATCGCCAGGTTGGTCGCGCCGGCGAACCCGGTCGCGATCCGGTCGGGGTGGCCCCGACGGTCGAGCCGGTAGACGCTGCCGGGCACGGCGCCTTCACCCTCCGGGCCACCGGGCAAGGTGGTGACGTAAAGCGTGCCGTGCGGGCCGACCTCGACGTCGGTCGGCACCGGCTCGAACCGGTACGTGACGCCGACGACGCAGCTCGGCAATCCGTTGGCCGCGGCGAACGCGGCGGTGATCTTCAGCGGTTGGGTGGGCAGTACCGCGATGAGCGACACGTGCCCGTGTCGGTCGACCTTGACGATGTCGTTGCCTCCGGCGTCGGCCACGGCCCAGTTGCCGTCTCCGAGCGAGGCAACCGAATACGCGTGCGAGTCGATCAGGCCGCGGTAGCTGACCGGAATGTCCAGTGCGGTAAGGGCATCCGTCACGCACTTGCTCGGGTTCTTGACGCCGTACTGGTTCACGTGGTCGGGGTTGTGCCGGCGCTCGAAGCCGGACAGGTCGGCCACGACGGGTCTACGGCCGGCCTGCCAGATCGTCAGATTCGTGACGGAGTGATCGCCGTTGTTGGTCGTGTAGGCCAGGGCGTGCCGACGCGGATCGACCGCTACGCCGGCGAGATCGCCGCCCGTGCTGGGATCGGGTCCTGTCGCCAGCGGGGTGCTGCGCCCGATCAGGTTCAGCGTCGATGTGAACGAATCCGCGACAAACACGTTCCGGCCGGAAACGGCGAATTGGAGCGGCCCGACGAAATCCGACGAGAGCGTTTTGACGACGTGTAAGGAATGTGGTGACGTGTGTGCGTCGGCGGGTACCGCGGCGAATGAAACAACTGCAGCGCTCGCGAGTACCAAACCGGTGCCGAGCCTGAACCTGTTGATACGCATGTTGGCATCGACCTTCCCCCGATGATTGCCAATACCCCCCGGCATTGGATTGCGGGCAGCATCGCATCGGAATTCGTTAAGAGTCCAGTCGTCCTAATGCGGCGGGCCTGGATTTACCAGCACAGATCGGGGCCCATAAATGATCGATCGGGCAGGAATTTCGGTGCCTATTAGCGCGTCACCGCGTCGGCGTTGTTGGTGTCGGCAACTAAACGCGGCGTGCCGGGTACGCGCAGTGCCTCCGGCCACTACACGACGATCTCGCGCGACTCGCCGGGCAACAGCCACATGCCTCGTAGTTGACGAACTGCGCGCGGCGGTAGAACTCGTCGAGACTGGTCGCGGCGCCCAGCCGCGCGTCCGGGACCTCCGAGCGCGAGTGGCTAGTGCCCCGCGCCGGGAATTCAGACGATAATTCCGGCGCCCAGCCGCACGCTCGCGGCGTTGTCGTCGTCGCCGATACAACAGCGGTATCGGCTCCTCCTCCGCC
>DATBER010000058.1:0-16684 GCA_036558905.1 Jatrophihabitantaceae bacterium
CGCTTCACTGCAATTCGGTCAACCTCTACGGAACCGATGTCGGCCGCCTGGTCGACACCGCGGAGGCGGCGTTGAGGAACGACCTCCACGTGTGGATCCAGCCTCGGCTGGTCGACTTCCCGCAGGACCGCCTGCTGAGCGACACGGCCGAACTGGCGCAGGAGGCGGAACGGCTGCGGCGGCGGCACGGGAAAGTGACGTTCAACCTCGGGTCCGAGTTCACGATCTTCGCCGCCGGGATCATCCCGGGTGACACGTACTGGGATCGCCTGACCTGGCTGCAGAGCCACCTGCCCATTCCGCAAGAGGTTCAAGACCGGCTGAACGGTCTCCTCGCCCGCGCCCGGACGGCCGTGCGCGGTTCGTTCCAGGGCGATCTAACCTACGCGTCGATGACGATCGAGAAGGTCGACTGGACCGAGTTCGACATCGTCGGCGTCGACCACTACCGCTCCGCCGCGAACAAGACCACGTACGTCGAAACGCTGCGCCGGTACCAGACAGAATGGAACAAGCCGCTGGCGATCACGGAGTTCGGCTGCTGCCCGTACAAGGGCGCCGATGACGTCAGCGCGAGTGGCTTCGCCGTCATCGACTTCTCGAAGCCCCGGCCGGAGGTCAGGGCTCCGTACCCCGAGCGGAGCGAAGAAACCCAAGCGACGTACCTCTCGGAACTGCTGGAGATCTTCGAGGCCGAGAACGTGTACGCGGCGTTCCCCTTCCAGTTCATCCAGCCGCTGTACCCATACTCGAAGGATCCGCGATTCGACCTCGACCTCGGGAGCTTCGGCGTCGTGCGGGTCGTCCGGCGTGATCCCGAAGACCCGGCCTCTCGTTACCACTGGGTGCCGAAGGAAGCATTCCGGTCGGTCCGGGCGCACAACCTCAAGTACGCGACGTAGGCCCGCGTGATCGCGTAGGCGCCCACGCCGGACGCACGCGTATGGCCCGCTCGGCAGTCGCAGCACCTACTTCTCCGCACGCTCGTCCGCCACGACGGCATACGCCGAGCAACTGTCTACTGTGGACGGTCGTGTCAATGTGTCTGTCAATGAAGGTACGGCTGGCAGCGGCGCGGATGCCAAGCATGCCACCGGCGAGGCCAAGGTTTCCGGGTCTCGACACGCCAGGCGTGACGATTCACGGCTCTTGTAATGCGTAGGTAGGGGTTCGAGTCCCCTCGTCGGCTCCGATACAGGCCCGGTTTCCGGGGGCTACGTCTAGCTTTCGCGGTGGCAGTCAAGTCTGGGGCTCGGCATGACGACGAGCGCGTGACATGCTCGACCACGGCCCGGTCGTGCTGTCCTTCCAGCGGGGCGAGTGGTGCCCGTACTGCAATCTGGAGCTGCATACCTGGCACGGTCTGCTCGATCAGGTCAGCGCCGCGGGCGCACAGCTGGTCGCGGTCAGCCCGCTGCGATCAACGAATGCGCTGTCACTGACCGAAAGCACGAGCTCGCCTTCCCGTTCCTGTCCGACGTCGATCAGACCGCGATCCGCGTTTACCGGCTGCGCTACGAGTTGCCTGCGACCCTGAAGGACGTCTACGCGAACGCACTCGGGGTCGACCTGTCCATGCAGAACGCCGACGGCAGCTGGACGCTGACCGTGCCGGCAACCTTCGTCGTCGGCCAGCAGTGCCGGATCCGATTCGCCTTCGCGAACACCGACTGGCGCGTCCGGGCCGAGCCGGAGGACGTGCTCGCGGCGCTGCGAGACGCGGCCAACTCGCGATGAGCACCGTCAAGACCTACGCGACACTCGGTCAGGGCTCGCTGAAGCAGCTCCGTCGACCCCGTGGCACGCGGTCCCCTCGTTCCCGACGATGCCGGAGGTGTGACACCGGTCAGAGGCGTGGCGAGCAGATGGCAGCTGAGGGAGCACGGCGGAGCGCGAGGCGTTCCTCGACGAGCTCTCGGCCCGCACGGCTGTGCTGGCCGTCACCGGACACGCGTCGACGCGGTAGGAACCGACTCATGCCACGCTGTCGATTCCGGTCCGATCAGAGTATTGGCCAGCCGACCCGACCGACAGCCGCCCGCGTGCGCCGGGCAAGTCCTGGGCGCGATTGTTTGGTCTGCCGATGTAACGTGCGTCCTTCGGCGTCAAGCGTTCGTAAGCCGAGTGGACGGTTCCCGCTCGACGGCGGTCCGGGATGTCCGCGACGATTCGTGGACCGAACCGCGCCACGCGAAGCGGAGGACGAGCAGTGATCGAGACCACGGCGCTTGACGGAGCCACCCTGGTTCGACTGAACCGTCCGCCGGTCAACGCGCTCGACATCGAGCTCAACGAGGCGATTGCGTCCACCTTCAGGGGGCTGCACGGTCCGGTCGTGCTGACGGGGACGGACCGCTGTTTCTCGGCCGGCGTCGACCTGCACGCGATCCTCGAGGGTGGGCCTGACTACACCGGGCGCTTCCTCGAGTCACTGGTCGCCGGATTCCTCGCGGTCTTCGACCACCCCGCCCCGGTCGTGGCGGCGGTGAACGGCCATGCCCTCGCCGGTGGATGCGTGATCGCCATGGCCGCTGATGTCCGCTACATGGCGGGCGGGACCATCGGCGTCACCGAGATCGCCGTTGGCGTGCCCTTCCCGGTGTCCGCGATCGAGATCTGCCGACATGTCATGGCGACCTCTGCGACGGCCGCCGCGCTCGGCGGCGAGCCGGTGACACCGAACGAAGCGTTGCGACTGGGTTGGGTCGACGCAACCGTCGAACCCAACGAACTGCTCGACGTCGCTGCGGCCCGAGCGCGCACACTCGGTGCGCTGTCTCCGCACGCGTACGCATTCACCAAGCGGCAACTACACCGGCCGGCGCGCACCGCGATCGCGAACGGCGCCGGCGAGGACGCGCAGGCGATCGAGGGCTGGCGCTCCGACGAAACTCGCGCCCGCATCGCCGCCTTCGTCGCGAACCTCGCCCGCTAGCGTGAGCCTTTCGGTCCGGCTGAGCGCGGTCATGCCGGTAGTCCCAGTGGTGTCAGGAGTCTGGCCCACCGCGCGGCAACATGGTGCGAACTTCTGGAGCGTCGAGTGCTCGCAGAGCACCGAGCGCCTGAACGTGTGCCCCGAAGAGCCCGCAGTTCCTCGGGTCACCGATGCGCGACGTTCTCGTAATGCGTAGGTCAGGAGTAGATCTCGCAGCCTCTGACGGGTACGCGGACGAACTCGGTCGTCAAGATCCGCATTGGGCTACGGCGCCTGGGGTTCGCTCAGCGCGGCGACGCGCGGCCGTGGGCCCCGAAGTGGGCCCCGAACTAATGCGCACTGGAGCCTCTCACTCCAAAATCCGGGCCAGCGGTGTCCACTCGCGACGTCCGATTCCTCCGGTTACCTGGCCAGCCCCCTCACTGGCAGTGGGGTTCGAGTCCCCTCAACTCAACCGGTATTTCCGGGGGTGTAGCGGTCTGGCGGGTGTCACTGGCCAACGAAACCGCCGGGCCGAGCATGGCTCGGCCCGGCGGCTCCGGTCGGAGTTTCGGCTAGCTCATCCGGGCGTGGCTGGCACCAGCCATCCGGGCGGCCTTCTGTTGCTCGGCGGCGGTCCGCGCCGCGACGGCCTGCTGCGGGGTGCGGGTCAGGATGGTCGTATCGAACGCCATCTTGAACACCATCGTGGCGAACGCCTTCGTCTCGAAGGTGAGGACGTTCGGGTCGTTGTTGCTGAGGTTGTCACACCAGCGGAACGGTTGGTCGACGCAGCCGCCGTCGGTGGTGCCGAGGTTGCCCTCGAAGTTGCCGGTCTGCCCGCCGAACAGGTCGACCTGCTCCTGGGTCTTGCAGCAGTCCTGCCCGGTGAGGATGCCGCTGGCCGGGACGCCGACCATGTTGAACCAGAACGCGTCCGTGCCTTGTGGCGAGAAGAACTCGTGGTTGAGCCCGATCGAGTCGTAGTACTTGACCGCCTCGTCGCGAGCGAACTTGGACGGCTCGTACACGCTGGGCGGGAACACCGGGATGGGTCCGCCGAAGAGGTTCTTCGCGGCCGGATCGAGCACGCCGATGGTGTAGTTCGGCGTCGCGGTCACGTCCGCGTCGAGGTCGTAACCGATCTGGGCGAGCTCGGTGGGCGAGAGGTTGTGGGTGTAGAAGTCCGAGCCCAGCAGGCCGAGCTCCTCACCGCCGAACAGGATGTAGCGCAGCCGGTTCTTGGTGCGCACCTTGGCCATCTTCTGCGCGATGTCCATGAGGGTTACCGAGCCGGACGCGTTGTCGAGCATGCCAGCGCCGAAGATCGCGTCGTAGTGCGCGTCGACGACCACGGTGTGGTTCGGGTCGCCGAACGGCGAGTCGGCGATCACGTTGTAGTCGTCGCGGTTCGGGTCGGACGCACCCTTGAAGTCCAGCGTCACCTGGGGGTGCTGGCCAGCATTGGCCGCGTCGTAGAGGTGCTGGCCCTCTGCGAACGGCACGAAGCCGACCGGGATGTTCGGCACGACAGAGTTGCCGGCGTCGTCGATCATGCCGCCGCCACCGGCGAGCCCGGTACGGCCCGGCTGGCCCTCGTTGAACATGAGCACGCCGGCCGCGCCGGCCGCAACGGCGTTCTTGGCCTTCTCGCCGAAGTTGCACGTGCCGCGCTGGATCAGCGCGATGTTGCCGGCGGTGAAGCCGGTGAAGTCGGCCGGGCTGCACCCGCTCGACGAGGACGGCGTCGGCGTCGGGGGCAGGATGATCCCACCGACCGGCTGCACCTCCGCGGTGACCGTGCCGACGCTGTTGAAGGCGTTGAGGTCGGTACCGAGGGTGAATGCGGTCGGCGTCGGCGATACCTCGCTGCCGCCCGGCAAGCCGAAGAAGGCGAAGTAGGGGAACTTGTACGTTTGCACCGTGACGTGGTAGCCGGCAGTCTTGAACAGCTTGACGGCGAGGTCGACCGCCGCCTTGTAGCCCGGCTCGCCGGAGTTGCGCGAGGCGTGCCCGCCCGCGTCCGGGTTCGCGTCGGCGATCGCCTGCTGCGCCTTCATCTGGTTCCACAGGTCGTCGGTGCGGATGCACTCGAGGAGTTTGGCGACCGTGTTGTTGGTGCGGCGGTTGCACGCCGTGGTGGTGATCGTGTCCGCGCTGCTGGACGTGATCGGCCCCACGGCAGCGGTGAGCGCCACCGCCGACGCGCACAGCGGCACGAGCCACAGACGCCGCCACAGATTTCTTCGCATCAGACCCTTCCCTTCACAGAGGTGACAAGAAGCCGCGGGAATGCCCGTGGCGTGACCACATGAATTGGCACTCGAGGAGAAGGCACTGCTTGCTGGCTCCCGGCTGCGCGCATACAGAGAGGAGTTCGACAACGACCGATCGGTGCATACCTCGACCGATCACCGGTAGCCAAACGCGTCCACGTGTCGCTCGCCCTCCTTGGGGCACCTATGACACTCGCCACGGCAGGCGTCTCAGCAGATGAGACTATATGGGCATGGTTGCTGAAGCGGCAAGCATGTCGAAACTCTCCTAGCCTGCCCGATCGCGACGACGGACTTACCGTCGACGAGCCGGCGGCCAGGCACGTGAACGACCCGCTGGCCGAAGCCCCCGGCTCCCGGCTGTCGCTGGTGCTGGCCCACCCCGACCTCGCGCAACTGGCCCCGACGTGCGCGACGCGGTGGACGCCAACGCCCGCACCAAGATCTTCTTCAGAACCGGCACCGGCGGCCCGTCAACGAGCCGGTCAAGCAGGTCGTGGTGTCGATCGTGTGGACGGGGCCACGGACCGCGGGGGTAAGCACCCGGTCGTCGGTGGACGTTCGGCAACCGACCGTAGCCCGCCACTCGGCCTGAACGCGGACGAGCGCGCATCAAGCAGCGAGCTGATAACCATCGTGTCCAGGACGACAGCCGACTCCGCAGGGCGGCTCACGCTTCAGGCAGAGCCTCGCGGAACTCGGTCCGCTCGGGTCCCGGACGAACTGGCCGACATCGTGGTGGTCGCGGCGCGACGAGCCGATTCGCCGGGTGGCCACTCTGCCTGCCGCCAGAATGATCATCATGGCCGTCCACTGTGGACAGTGTGGCCAGGTTCGAGTCCCCTCGGCGCCAAGCGATGCGGGTCGGGCCGCGCCTGACGAGCGAAGGCGACTCGTCCGGGCCGGGGACGTAGACCAGTCCAGCGCTGGCCACTCACTGGTGCAGTGCAAGGGCAACCGGGCACCACCGGTCTCGGCCGAGCGGGATGCCGTCGTCTCCACGAGGACGTGACGTCGGCGCAGCTACGGCGATACCGCGACCCCGAGAGAATCGGCGCCCATCGGCTTGGGCGCTCCCTTCTCGTAGAACACGTCGACCTCGTCGATCACGAAACCGGCCTCGGTCAGTGTCTTGACGACCGGGCGCGTCAGGTGGCACCCGCCGACCAGGCGTTTGTTGATCGGCTCGAGACGGTGCTGCCAGCGGCGCACCGATTCATCAGGAGCGAGGCCGTGCTCCAGGAAGTGCAGGCGAGCGCCGGGTTTCAGCACGCGGCGCAGCTCGCGCAGCGCGGCGACCGGATCGGGGATGGTGCACAGCGTCCACGTCGACAGCGCCGCGTCGAAGCTGGCATCGGCGAAGGGCAGGTCCTGGCCGTCGAGGGCCGCGCGCTCCACCGGCACGGGCGCCGCCTCGGTGCGCGCCGCCGCGAGCCGCCAACTGAGATCACTCGGCTCGACGGCGGCTACCCGGGTCACGGTAGCCGGGTAGAACGCGACGTTGTGTCCGGTGCCGTAACCGATTTCGACGACATCGCCGGCCAGCCCCTCGCACACGCGGCGCCGCAGTGGCTGGGCGGCCTTCACACCGCAGGCCACGTTAAGGATCCGCGGTAACACGTGCTCGGCGTAGTACCCCATCGGACCTCCCGGTTCGGGACCAGGATGACACGACACCTGGCGGAGTCGCTCGCTCGCTGCGGGGAGACCGGCGGCGCCGGCCGCGACGGGACGGGCACCGAGCGGCGCATGGCTCAGCCGCTGCGCAATCGCCTCGGCGACGCGCAGTGCGGGCTCAGTGATCGTCAACGTCGGATTCACAGCCTTGCTGGATACGAAGAAGGTCGGATCCGCGACGTAGACGTTGTCCACGTCGGGCAGCTTGCAGCCCGGATCCAGCACGGATGTCGGCGGGTCGGAGCCGAATCTGATCGTCCCGTTCTGGTGGGCGACGCCGCCGAGGCGCGGACGCGGTGAACTACGGGACGGCGACGAGCGCGTCGCCGACCCGTATCTCCACGTCGGCCCGCACGACGGAGTGCGAATCGTGCTGCTACTCGGATGTCCGGCTCGGGGGCGAGCAGGTCGGCCGCGACGTGCGAGGGCTTGAGCCTGCTCTGCTCGGCGTCCGTGCGCTCGACTAGTGTCCCGCGCCGGGAATTCAGACGATAATTCCGGGCCCAGCTGCACGCTCGCGGCGTTGTCGTCGTCGCCGATACAACAGCGGTATCGGCTTCTCCTTTGCCGTGCGAGCGCACACCTGGATCACCGGACTTAATTCGCCCAATTCCCGGCGCGGGACACCAGCGTCAGATCTGGCCGGGCGCCAGCCCGTGCCGGGTGATCGCCGGCAGCAGCTCGCGCTCTTCGTAGGACAGGTGCGATAGCAGGGCGTCGGTCAGCACGTCGACCGTCTGTTGCAGACGGGGCGCGCCGGTGGCCGGCTTCTCGATGAACTCGACCATGGCCCGGTCGATGTCGGAGATCACGTGATGAATGTCGACGTGCTCCTTGACGAGCCGGTCGATGACTGGGGCCATACCGGGCTCGCGACGCTTCAGGTACGGCAGCACCGAGTGGTCCTCGAGGGTGTGGTGCTGGGTGACGGTGGTGCAGTACCTGGCGCAGTAGGCGTTGAGCGTCCAGTCGTTCTGCCGCAGCGTCATCTCGTTGAGGGCCGAGCGGGCGGCGCCGGCCTCCATCGTCCCGCCGAGCACCTGCGCGGCGATGCTGCGCAGGTTGTCGAGCTCGGCGCGCAGGTAGTCGTGGACGGCGACGAGGTGCTCGCCGATCCGCCGGCCGAGCGGCGTGTAACCGTCGTCGCCGGCAGCCGGGGCGGACGGCCGCTCGGACTCGTCCCAGAGCTGGGTGTCGCTGAAGCGACGGGCCGGGGCGGCGGTCGGCTGCGGCGGGCGAACCTCGGCGGCTGGGGCCGGCGGGTGCGTCCCGGCTCGATCGGCCGCGACGAGCTTGCGGACGGCCGGTGCCACCACGGTGCCGAAGTGGACGATCTCGTCGCGGTCGTCGGTCATCAGGATGAACGCGCTGATGCCGTAGTCGCGGGTCAACCGGGCGAGCGCCTCGGGCTCGGCGTCGGCCGGCGAGATGTTGGTCAGCCGCCGGATCTCGGCCGGATCGCGGCCCACGCGGCGAGCGGCGGCGTCGATGCGCTCGTTGCCCTGGCCCAGCGCGTCGGGCGAATCGAGGTAGGGCAGGCTCGGCAGCCAGCCGTCGCCGACCCGGCCGATGAGGTCGAGCATGCGCGGCTTGAGCGCCCCGATCCAGATGGCGATGTCGTGCGCGGGAGTCGGACCGCGTTTGGCCCCGTGCACTCCGGCCTGATGGCCGGTGCCGTAGACGCCACCTCGCTGGCCGGGCGTCCACATCTGCCGGAGGACGGCGATCGCCTCTTCGAGTGCGTCGACCGCCTCGCGCGGGCGGAGGCGCGTTCCGCCCATGGCGGCGATCGCGTCCCAGTAGGCGCCGGCGCCGATGCCCAGTTCGAAGCGGCCGTGGCTGAGGATGTCGAGGCTGGCTGCCGCCCGGCCGAGTACCGCGGTCGGGCGCAGCGGCAGGTTGAGCACGTTGGCGGTGATCCGGATCCGCTCGGTGCGGGCCGCCACGTAGGAGAGCAACGTCCAGGTGTCCAGGAACGCCGGCTGGTAGGGATGGTCCTGGAAGGTGGCCAGATCGAGCCCGGCCTGTTCGGACAGCTCGGCCAGCGCGACGACCTCGTCGGCGCCGGCGGCCTTCGGTCCGATGAAGGACCCGAACAGGAGGTCGTGGCCGTAGTCGGTCATGCCTCCAACGTACGTCATGGTTGATGTACATCAATGATTGGTCCGTCACAACTAGCGTGGCGTCGGGGTAGCGTGGGCCGAGTTCGGCGCGGAGCCGATCGCGCTGCGTGATCCCGAGGTCGTGGCCGGCGAGGTGGCGGTGCATCTGCGCTACCGATCGCGCGCTGATAGAGCGCCCGGCCCTGTCCGGTCCGCGACTGGCCGGCGACCCCGCATCCGGGCTCGCCCAGGGCTAACCGGTCGCGGCCGCCCGCTTGTCCCAGCCGTGGAAGTGCGACAGGTCGCCGGCGTCCCAGGCCGCGCGCAGCCCGGGTTTGCTCAGGTCCCAGTCGGGGCGGATCTGGGCCGTCACCGCGCGCAGGTCGTGGCGCAGGTCCTCGATCGACGGGCGGCCCCAGAACCAGTAGCCGTTGTAGATGGTGTGGACGACGAGTCCCGGCTTGAGCACGAGCGTGTGCGGGATCATCGGATCGTGGTCGGGGTCGGTGTACTCCTGGATGTCGAGGTCGCGCTGGACCGTCCGCTCAGGGTCCGACAGGAACGGCCACTGCGCGCCGACGGAGGCGCGGAACTCCTGGCTGGTGTGGTGGTCGTCGGTCGAGATCGTGGCGATCTGGGTGTAGGCGACCGCGATCTGCGGATAGGCGGCGGCCAGCTGCAGATGCTGCTGGTGCTCCTTCGGGCAATAGTGCCCGCGCGCGAGCGTGAGGATCAGCGGGTCGTCGCCCTGTATCTCGCTCAGCCGGCGCACGGTACTGGTGTGATC
This sequence comes from Jatrophihabitantaceae bacterium, assembly GCA_036558905.1. Lineage (GTDB taxonomy): Bacteria > Actinomycetota > Actinomycetes > Mycobacteriales > Jatrophihabitantaceae > DASXRA01. The sequence goes on from DATBER010000058.1 coordinate 9,757, forward strand.
GGGCAGCGCGTAGTCGGGGAAGGTGGCCCCGGGCACGATGTCGGAACGCATGGTGTGACTCCCTGGTCGTCGTGATGTAGTGAGCGTGCCGTACCGCACCCAATCCTCGCGCCCGTGGACGTCCCTGGCCCCATTGAAGGAGCGCAGATGGAGTACCTCGTCACGATGACGACCCACGTGCCGCCCGGAACGAGCGACGAGGCCGTCGCCGACGTCCGCGCCCGGGAGAGCGAGCACTCCGCGGGCCTCGTTGCCGACGGGCGCCTGCTGCGCCTGTGGCGACCGCCGCTGCAGCCGGGCGAGTGGCGGACGTTCGGGCTGTTCGCCGACGAGAGCGACGCGGCGCTGGAGCAGACGCTCGCCGGCATGCCGCTGCGCGTCTGGCGCACCGACGAGGTCACGCCGTTGGCGCCCCATCCCAACGATCCCGCGCCGGCCCGGCGCGGACCGCGCGGCGCATTGCCGGAGTTCTTCACCACGTTCACGTTCCGGATCCCCGCGGACGCACCGACCGAGACGGTGGCTGCCCGCACTGCTCAGGAGGCGGCCCGGACCCGCGAGCTGGCCGACGCCGGAACGCTGGCCCGGCTCTGGATGTTGCCGGATGCGGCCGGCGAACGCCGGGCCCTGGGCCTGTGGCGGGCCGCCGACGCCCAGCAGCTGCAGGCGGTCCTCGAATCGCTGCCCGTGTCGGCGTGGCTGGCGACCGAGGTGGTGCCTCTGTCGCCGCATCCCAGCGACCCGGCACTCGCGGCCGGCTGACCGGTTACGGCTGGCCGAGCGGGGCAGGCGCCACGACGGTCTCCACCCGGCCGGTGTCGACGTCGTAGAGCAGGCCCGACACGATCAGCCCGCGGGGCAGCACGGGGTTGGCGTGCAGGGCGGCCAGGTCGGTGGTCAGCGACGCGCGCGGGTCGGACAGCGTCGCGGGGTCGAGGGCGTCGGGGCCGATGCCGAGTTCGGCGGCGAGCGCGTCGGGCTGGCCGACCAGCCGGGCGATGCCGCAGTCGGTGTGGTGGACGACGACGAGGTTCCAGTCGGTGCCGGGCTGCTGGCCGACGTTTCGGGCGATCGCGCCGAGGAGCGCAATGGTCCGCAGGGCGGCCGGGGTGACCCGGCCGCCGAGGTTGCGGATGACCGCCGCCTCGCCGAGCCGAACGCCCAGCACCACGGCCGGGTCGACCCGGGGATCGACGCAGCCGAGCACGAGGGTCTGCCCGCTCGGCAGCAGGCTTAGTCCGGTTACCTCGTTCTGCTCGGCGAACCGGCCGTTTCGGCGGATCAGCTCGTCGATGACGGAAGTGGACATGGTGTTCTCCATTCGGGTTCGCGGGACGGTCAGGCGGCGACGAGCTCGGCCTCGGGCGTGGCCTCGACGGCCGGGCGGCGGGCGCGGCCGGGCAGTGCCAGCGCGCCCAGGGCCCCGGCCAGGCAGATGCCGGCCGCGACAACGCTTGCGGTGTGGAAGCCGGACATGAACGAGGTCTGCACGCCGTCCAGGAGTTGGGCTGAGGGCCCGGCGGTGCCCAGAGCGGCGGCGACGGAGTTCTGCGCGGCCGACACGGCGTGGCCGGGCAGGTCCCCGAACGCCGTGCCGGTCAGGTGGCGGGCGTACAGGCTGGTGAAGATGCTGCCCAGTACGGCCACCCCGAGCGTGCCGCCGGCCTCGCGGGTTGCGTCGTTCACCGCGGAGCCGACGCCGGCCTTGGCCGCCGGCAGCACGCTCAGGATCGACTCGGTGGCCGGCGCGGTCGTGAACCCGAGGCCCAGGCCCATCAGCACCATCTGCCCGACGACGTAGTTGTACGACATGAACGTCGACGACATCGCAATCCACCCGAAGGACGAGCCCAGCAGGATCAGCCCGGTGCTCACCACGGCGCGGGTGCCGATGCGGCCGGCCAGCGCCACGCCGGTGACCGAGCCGAGCGCGATCGTCATCGCCACGGGCAGGATGCGCACGCCGGTCGAGAGAGTGCCGAAGCCGCGCATGAACTGGAAGTACTGCGTGACCAGGAAGATGAACCCGAACAGGGCGAAGAAGGCGACGGTCACCGACGCGCTGGCCGCCGAGAACGCCGGCGTACGGAACAGGGTCACGTCGATCATCGGCTTCTCGCGGCGACGCTCGACGGCGGCGAAGGTCGCGGCCATCGCGGCCGACCCGGCGAATCCGGCCAATGTGGTCGGATTGGTCCAGCCGCGTGACGGTGCCTCGATGATCGTGTAGACCAGCACCCCGATCGCCGCGGACGACAGGATCAGACCGGGTAGGTCCAGGCGGGCCTCGGTCGGGTCGCTCGACTCGGGCACCCAGGCCCAGGTGGCGGCCAGCGCGAGCAGCGCCACCGGCACCAGCGCGACGAACACCGACGGCCAGCCGAAGTGGGCGAGCAGCAGCCCGCCGGTGATCGGGCCGACGGCCACGCCCAGTCCGGTCACGGCGCCCCACAGGCCGATCGCCTTGGCGCGCTCGCGCCGGTCGGGGAACGCGTTCGTGATGACCGACAGCGTGGTCGGGAAGATGACGGCCGCGCTCGCGCCCATGACGAATCGCACCGCGACCAGGGCGGACGCCGAGGTCATCACGGCGCCGATGCCGCTGGAGATCGCAAAGCCGGCCAGCCCGATGAGCAGCGCGGGGCGGCGGCCGAACCGATCGCCCAGCGAACCGGCGGTCAGGACCAGGGCAGCGAACGCCAGGTTGTAGCCGTCGACAATCCACTGAAGGTCGCGGGTCGTCGCGCCGAGCTGGCGTCCCAGGTCGGGCAGCGCGACGTTCACGATCGTGGTGTCGAGGTTGATGGCGAACGCCGCCACGCACACGGTTACCAGGATCAGTAACCGCCGGCGAGGAGTCAGATCGGTCATGACGACCTCCATGAGCAGGTGATGTTGACGGTGACAACATTGGTGGCTGTTGACGAGAGTGCCACGTAGTGTGGACACTGTCAACATGGTTAGGGGAGAACTCGAGGAGCGCAGCTACCACCACGGCAACTTGCGCGAGGCGCTGGTCGAGGCCGGGGTCGAGCTGGCCCGGTCCGGGGGACCCGGGGCCGTCCTGCTGCGCGCTGTCTCCCGGCAGGCCGGCGTCTCGCACAACGCGGCCTACCGGCACTTCGCCAACCAGGAGGATCTGCTCGCCGCCGTCGGCGAGCGGTGCATGACCCGGCTGGGCGAGTTGATGGTCGAGCGCTCCGCGCAGGTCGCGGCACGTGGTCCGGTGCGCCGGGCTCGCGCCCGCCTCGAGGCGATCGGCCGGGCCTACATCGACTTCGCCCGCACCGAGCCGGGCTGGTTCCGGACCGCGTTCAGCTCGGCCCGCCACGATGCCGAGGGCCCGGCCGCCGACTCATCCGCTGGCAGCGCCGAGACGAATCCGTACCTGATCCTCGGCGCCCGGCTGGACGAACTCGTCGAGGTGGGCGCGCTGACCCCGGAGCGCCGCCGCGGTGCCGAGTTCGCCGCCTGGTCCGCGGTGCACGGATTGTCGAGTCTGCTGCTGGACGGACCCCTGCGCGATCTGCCCGAGGCGCAGATCGAGCCGGCGATCGGAGTCGTGCTCGGCGTGGTCAACCGCGGCCTCGAATGACTTCGCTGATCGGTTATTTCCGGCCGGGGGTCGTTTCCGTGGTTTCCTGGGCCAACCGCTTCGCGGACCAGCGACGCATCCAGGTGCCGGCCGTGATGATGTAGAGCATGCAGCCGCCGACGACGAACAGCCCGTCGCGATGGAGCAGCCCGATGCTCAGCAGAACCGAGCCGACGGCGAACTCCGCGGCGGCGAACACCAGCAGCATCCGCGTCACGATCGTCGTCGCACCGTCCGTGCGCATGCCTCGACGGTACGTCGGGATCGGGGAATCGCCCTCCTCGGCGGCCGCGACGGCGCGGTCGTCGAGGTCCATCCCGGACAAGTCCTCGACACCGAGCCGGGGGAGGAGCACTGGCCCGGCGCGACTCCGGAGAACCTCATGGTGCGCATCACCATGTACGAGGGCACCGAGAGCAGCGACGGGTCGGCCTGGCACGAGCACGTGACCGACGAGCAGTACCACGCCTCCCGCACGTAGCCGCCGGTGAGACGCATCCACCGCCAGCGGGTCGAGTCGGCTACGTATCACCGGCACGAACGAGGGCGACGGCGTCACCACCCTCGAGCTCTTCTTCGACCTCGTCTACGTGTTCGCGTTCACCCAGGTCACGACCCTGATCTCGCACGGGCGGGCGCCCGGCTCGCTGGTCGACGGCTTCATCGTCTTGTCGCTGCTGTGGTGGTCGTGGTGCTCGTTCGCCTGGCTGGCCAACCAGGCGCGGGCCGACGAAGGCGTGCTGCGCACCACGTTCGTTGTCGCGTTGATCGCCGTGTTCATCGCCTGCCTCGCCTTGCCCGACGCGTTCCACGACGTCCCCGGAGCTCTGAACGGTGCCGGCGTCGTCGTCGCCTGCTACACGGTGGTCCGGCTGACCCATGCCGGTGCCTACCTCGTCGCTGCCGGGCCGGACGCCCGGCTGCGGCGGCAGGTCGTCGTCACCGTGCTCGCGTCGCTGCTGCCGACCGTGGCGTTGCTCGTCGCCGGCGCGGTGGCCGGTCAGCCCGAGCAGCGGGTGATCTGGCTCGTCGCTGTGCTGTACGACTTCGCGGCCGTGTTCGTCACGGCGAACACCAGCCGCGGTTGGGTGATCCAGTCGGCCGCCCACTTTGCCGAACGGCACGGTCTGGTCGTGATCCTGGCCCTGGGCGAGTCCATCGTTGCGATCGCCGCCGGTCTCGGCAACGCGCACCTGTCGTGGCGCATCGTGGCCGGCGTCATCCTCTCCTCCCTGGGCATCGAGCGGGCGAGGGGTCATCTGCCCGACGATCACCTCGGCGCACTCGGCGGCTGGTCGCTGGGTGGCGGCGTCGCCCTCTTCCTCGGCGGTACGGCAGCCACCGTGCTGCGCGCCTACGGCGAATGGTCGGTGCCGCGCATCGGCGCCGGCCTACTGCTGGTGGCCATATCGCCGTTGCTGACCGTGGTGCCTCCGCTGGCTGCGGTCGGCACCGTCGCGGTCATCGTGCTGGCGCTCGCCGTCGCCGAGTCGGCCCGGGACTCCGTCGGGTGAACGGCGGTCAGGTGCCGTCGGCGGCGACGAGCGCGTCGCCCAGCGGGGTGCGCCAGTAGAGCACGTTGCGCCCGGACCGGCGGCGGGTGACGGCGCCGGCCTCGAGCAGTACGCGCAGGTGGTTGCCCACCGAGCCGATGGGCAGCTGCGAGCGGTCAGCCAGGTGGGTGGTGCCGGCGGGCTGGTCGAGCATCCGCAGCAAGGCTGCGCGATTGGCGCCGACCAGGCGGTCGAGTCCGCCCTTGCGGGTGGCGTCCGCCTGGGCCAACCGGCCGGCGACCGGGTAGTAGATGGCGTACACCCATGGTTCGCGCCAGCCGACCCAAGCGCTGAATGACGTGACAGGCACGAAATACAGCTCGGCTGTGGATGGCAGAACTCGGGTCGGCAGGTCGTAGCGGTTGATGCGCAGCTGGCCGTCGCCGACCCACTCGCGTGAGTTGCCGAGATCGCGCAGCACGGCCGCCCAGCCGTGACTGGCCAACCGGCTCGTCCGCGCGATGACGTCAGCGCGCAGGATCCGCTCGCGACGCTGCCAGTCGGTCTCCAGAGTGTGCGTCCACGTCCAGCGCAGCAGGCCGACGGCCGCCTCGGTGACGCCCCTGGCACGGAGCGGGCGCGGCAGTGGGCGCAGCGTCGTCTCCTCCAGGTCGTGCCGCAGCGCCGAGTCGGGCAGCGCGGCCACCTGCTCCAGCTCGTCGTCGAAGGAGACGTTCGGCTCCGGAGATGGGGTGCCGAGGTAGTTGGCCAGCCAGCCGGGTTGGCGGCCTCGGCGCGGGCGGTAGCTGTGCTCGAGCACCGCGCGGCGTAGCGGGAACTCGTCCAGCATCGCCTCGAACGCCGCGCGGTGCGCGGCCCGGAACATCCGCTCGGCCGGCTCGCGCGGTCGGGTGAGCGCGGTGAGTGCCGCGGTCACCTCGGCCTTCGGCGACAGGGCGAAGCGGGCTCGGGCCATCAGGTCGGACGGGATGCGCCACGTGCCCATGCGCCACCTCACAATATTTCGCGGTCACGCGAAAGATTAGCCAACGCTCGGACGCCGACCCAGGATCCGGATCGTGCAGACGTATCGCGAGCTGTTCGCCGTCCGGGAGTTCCGGGCCATCTTCGCCACGCAGTGCCTGGCCGTCGCCTCCGCGTCGGTCGGCAGCCTGGCGCTCGGCACGATCACCTACGCGGAGACGAACAACCCGATCCTCAGCGGTCTGGCGATGTTCGGCGGTCCGCTGATCCGGCTGGTGGCGTCGTGGTTCCTGCTGTCCGCGTCCGACCTGATCCGCCCCCGCCAGGCCCTGGCCGGGGTCGCGGCGGTCGGCGGCCTGGCCGACCTGCTGCAGGCGCTGCCCGGGCTGCCGTGGGGCGTGCGCTTCCTGATCCTGGCCCTGCCCTGGGTGGCGATGTCGGCGGCCGGCGGCAGCACGATGGCCCTGGTCGCCGACATCCTGCCGCCGGACCGGTTCGTGTTCGGCCGGGCCACCCTGAACATTGCGGTCGGTGGCATGCAGATCGTCGGCTACGCGCTCGGCGGCATCCTGCTGGCCCGGCTCAGCTCGACGGCACTGTTCCTGGGCGCCGCGGGCGCGTCGGCGCTGGCCCTGCCGATCGTGCTGCGCGGGGTGGGCGATCACCCGCCCCGGGCGGTGGCCGAGTCGCTGGTCCGGCGGGCCCGGGCGGTCAACCGGGCGCTGCTGGCGTCGCCGCTGCTGCGGCCGGTGTACCTGGCCTGCTGGGTGCCCAACGGCCTCATCGTCGGCTGCGAGTCGCTGTTCGTGCCGCTGGCCGGGCGATCGGCCGGGTACCTCTACGCGGCGACGGCGGC